>CACLGX010000019.1 GCA_902606585.1 Paracoccaceae bacterium
GTTGGCCCTGGAAACGCATTTGTTGCCGAAGCAAAACGCCAGCTTTATGGACGAGTTGGTATCGATCTCTTTGCCGGACCGACTGAAACAATGGTTATCGCAGACGAAACAGTTGATGCTGAATTATGTGCAACAGATTTGTTAGGTCAAGCGGAACACGGCTATAATTCACCTGCGGCCATGATAACGTGTTGTGAAAAATTAGCCCGTGAAACATTAGTTGAAATCGAGCGAATACTAGAAATTCTTCCTACCTCTGAAACAGCATCTGAGAGTTGGGAGAATTATGGGGACATGATACTTTGTGATACACACGAAGAGATGCTTTCTGTTGCAAATGAAATGGCATACGAACATGTTCAAATAATGACTGATCGTGATGATTGGTATCTTGAAAATATGCATTCGTACGGCGCCTTATTTTTAGGGCCGCGTACCAATGTTGCAAATGGTGATAAAGTAATTGGTACAAATCATACGCTTCCAACAAAAAAAGCTGGTCGGTATACAGGTGGGCTGTGGGTAGGAAAGTTTCTTAAAACACATAGTTATCAAAGGATCGAAACTGATGAAGCGGCAAAGTTAGTTGGTGAATATGGTTCTCGATTATGCATGCTTGAAGGCTTTGTTGGTCATGCTGAACAGTGCAATGTGCGCGTCCGACGTTATGGAGGTAAAAATGTCCCCTATGGAACAGCTGCAGAGTAATTTTTTAAGTAAATTAAAATGGGTTAAAAATGAATTGTGTCCATTCAAAAAATAAGGAGCTACTTACTCCCCTTCGGGCTGCTATGTACAATTTTGATGACGAGTTAGTCAGGTTAGAATTAGGAAAACTGATTGATCCCGATGCAAAAATCAGGATGCCATTTCCATTTAAAGATTTAATTGGCCCAAAAGCTTTTTTTACAACTTGCTATGCTCCTTTATTTGATGCTTTCCCAGATCTCGAAAGAAGGGATTGGATTGTAATAGGAGGAGAGACAGAACAAGGCAATCACTGGGTCGGATGTGGTGGACATTACTCAGGAACATTTGTTGCGCCATGGTTAGATATCCCAGCCACTGGACACCTTGCTCACATGCGGTTTCATGAGTTTTTTAGGTTCGAAGAAGGAAAGATTGTAGAAATACAAGCTTTATGGGATATTCCGGAACTCATGATGCAGGCAAATGCCTGGCCTATGGCACCTTCTCTTGGATTAGAATACCATGTCCCGGGTCCGGCAACGCTCGATGGACAAGTTGATGGCCCATGGAATGAAGAGCAGTCGAAAAAATCATGTCATTTAGTTATTGAAATGCTGGATCATATGAAGCGTCATCCAAGCCAAGGTGAAGCTGAAGTTATGCAAATGCCAAAGTTTTGGCATCCCAGAATGAACTGGTATGGGCCTGCTGGAATTGGAACTGGTCGTGGTATCGCTGGTTTTAGAAATTGGCATCAAATTCCATTTTTAAATGCTATGCCCGATCGTGGTAGATACAATGGCGAAATTGCTTCCCACTTCTTTGGTGACGCTCAATACGCTGCTGTGACTGGTTGGCCTGATATGATTCAAACAGTCACTAATGACGGTTGGATGGGTGTAGCGCCAGCTGGTAAGAAAATAACTATATGTTCCTTAGATTTTTGGCGAATTGAAGATGGGTTAATCCGGGAAAACTGGGTTTTGCTAGATTTGCTTGATGTTTACTACCAATTAGGCGTTGATGTTTTTAAACGGCTTAAAGAGTTTAATAAGGCTCGTATTCTTGGAAGAATTTCTCCTCCAGAGGCGGTTGTTTAAAATGGTAGACCGAATAACTTCATCTCAAGTGGCAAAGAGGGCTGGCGTCTCGCAATCGGCGGTCAGTCGATTTTATACGCCAGGAGCGTCCGTTTCTGCAAAAACAGCTGAAAAGGTGAAAATAGCAGCGAGCGAACTAGGGTACCGACCAAATATTTTAGCTCGAGCAATGGTCTCGGGAAAAAGCCGAATTATTGGTTTAGTTGTAGCGTATCTGGAAAACTACTTTTATCCAGAAGCATTAGAAAAACTGTCTAACGCTTTTCAAGAACGCGGCTATCACGTTTTGATTTTTATGGCGTCACAAACGGCTGGCAATGTTAGCTCAGTGGTTGAAGAAATCTTAGATTATCAAGTTGACGGTATTGTGATGGCCTCTGTAGCACTTTCGTCAGAAGTTGGTTCACGATGTCAAGCAGCTGGAGTCCCTGTCGTTTTGTTTAATCGATCACAAGATATGGATGATATTTCGTCGATTACATCAAATAATTTTGAAGGAGGACGAAAGGCTGCTCGACTATTAATTGATTTAGGTCATCAGAAGATCGGTTACATAGCCGGCTGGGAAGGGGCATCGACCCAGCGAGATAGGGAAGCAGGCTTTACTAAAGAAATTTTAGACAGCGGTCTTTCAGTTTTCTCTCGAAAGGTTGGAAATTTTAGAGCGGAAAAGACCAAGATTGCTACTTTTGAAATGTTTGACAAACCTAAAGCTGATCGGCCTGATGCGGTATTTGTTGCGAATGATCATATGGCATTCATAGTTATGGATATATTAAGATATGAACTTGGAATAAGTGTTCCTGAGGATGTATCCGTTATTGGATATGATGATGTCCCACCGGCTTCATGGAAGTCATATGATTTAACAACAGTAAGGCAGCGTGCGAACTTGATGGTTCAAGAAACCGTGAACACAATTTTAAACCGGATAGAAAGTCCAAATTCCTCTGACCCAGTCAAACTTCAAATTGATAGCCCATTAGTTATTAGATCTTCCACACGCCAGAAACTGATCTAGGAGAATTTTAATGCGTGGTTTTAGTGATAAATATAAAAGTTTTCCTGAATATATTATTGGTATTACAAAAGAAATTTGGGAGGATCGTGGTATTTCTACGCTCCACAATTACTACGCGCCAGATATTATTGTAAGGTCACCTGGCTCGATCGTGATTGGGAATGAAAAAGTAATCGCTGCGACCATGGCAACCTTGGCGGAATTTCCAGACCGTACTCTTTATGGGGAGGACGTAATTTGGTCAGGCACACCTGAAGAAGGCATGTTGAGCTCTCACAGACTCCACTCAACGGCCACTCATTCTCGGCCAGGGGTTTATGGAGAGCCCACGGGAAAAAAACTTGATTATAGAATTATTGCAGATTGCCATGCTCGTAACAACCAAATTGATGACGAGTGGTTAATCCGTGATCAGGGTGCAATCGTGCGGCAACTCGGGATGTTACCACAAGATTATGCTCGAGATTTGATAGAAAAAGAAGGTGGTCTAGAAAATTGCGTTAAGCCATTTTCACCTCGGGATGATGTAAAAGGTCCTTATAATGGAACAGGAAATGATAACGAATGGGGCCAGAAATTAGCTGATACCCTTACTCGAATTATGAATGCAGATTTTGCAGCCATCCCTGGCGAATATGATCGAGCGGCCAATTTGGAATATCCAGGAGGCATAAGTACTTTATCTTATGATGGAGCCGATCAATTTTGGATGGGGCTTCGTGCTTCATTTCCAGATGCGCAATTTATAATACATCATCAAATCGGTCGAGAAGACCCATTTATGCCACCCCGTGCAGCACTTCGATGGTCTCTGCATGGCAAACATGCTGGTTGGGGTAGTTTTGGTGCCCCAACTGGTGCTGATGTTTATATCTTTGGAGCAACACAAGTCGAATTTGGAGCCGTTTCAGGCGATATCCCAAAAATTCGCCGAGAATGGACGTTGTTTGATGAAACTGCAGTTTGGAAACAAATCTTTATAAACAGCGGGGCTTAATTCTTTTATCTTAACCTTATGATCTGGGAGTAAATAAATGACGCAATACACAATGGCCGATCGCATCGTGCGCTATGGCGAATTAGTTCCGTGCAAAACCGCTTTTATTGATGCGCATACGCCAGGAAGTGATCAGAAGGAAAATTTTACTATTATTGGTGGAGGTGTTTCTGAGAGCCCTGATCAACATGTTCACATTGCTATTCCGCATGGCTTCAATATTGGTGCGGCAGGTCAACCACCAAAATGCCGAAATTCTCTACACGACCATAATACTGCTGAGGTTTTCTTCGTACTATCAGGTCGTTGGCGGTTTTTTTGGGGAAGGTGGGGTAACGCAGGAGAAGTTGTGCTGGAGCACGGCGATATCATTAATATACCTACCGGTATATTTAGAGGCTTTGAAAATATAGGCACCGAGTACGGTATGATTATGGCTATTCTTGGTGGAGATGACGCTGGTGGTGGGGTTCACTGGGCTCCACAAGTTATAGAAGATGCTGCTGACCATGGTTTAATCCTTGGTGAAAACGGAAAACTATACGATCAAAAGAAAGGTCAAGGCTTACCAGACGGCATAGGTCCTATGCCCGTCATGCAAAGTGACGAGCTTGCTAAGAGGCCAGAGTTAACAACGATGGATGTAGTTCCAAATCACGTTGCTCGATTTTGGGATATGTTCGCTTTGTCAGATAGCAGACCAGTGAATGTCATAGGAGAAAATGGTCTATTGCGAGACAGGCCGGGTTTTGAAGTTTATTTCATTACTCGGGCTTCTGCAGTCGAAAATTTAGAAAGTCATCGGTTCCCATCGGTACTAATGCCTGTGCGTGGTCATTGGCGTATTTCATGGGACGGTGGTTCAGAGGTGCTAGCTCCTGGAGATACAATGTCAGTACCTGCTGAATTAAATCATTCCATAACTCCTGCGGTTACTGGAGAAGCAGCATTATATCAGATCAAAGGAAATGCTGATCCAGCTGGTCATACATGGAGAGGCTAGCATTTTTATTACAGAGGAAGTCTTTAAATGGGTAAAATATTAACTTCTCATGTTGGCTCCTTGCCACGTTCGCAAGAGGTTGTAGATTTTATATTTGCACGTGAGAAAGGAAATAAGTTCGATCAAGTTGCATTTGACGACTGTATGAACCGGTCAGTTTCCGAAACTGTTAGGCGTCAAAAAGAAGTTGGCGTAGATATTGTCAGTGACGGTGAAACATCTAAGATAAGCTACGCAACTTACGTTAAGGATAGATACACTGGGTTCGATGGTGATAGCCCTAGAAACGCTCCTGCAGATTTAAAAAAATTTCCAAGTTTTCTAAAACGTTTGGCAAATGATGGAGGTACTCCAACATATTCAAGACCAATGTGCGTCGGGGAAGTAAAGTCAAAGGGGCAGGGTGAACTAGAAAAGGATATTAAAAACCTTAAAGCAGCAATGGCGCAACATGGGATTGACCGCGGGTTTATGAACGCTGCATCACCTGGAGTTATATCACTTTTTCTTCAAAATGATTTTTACAAAAATAGGGAACAGTACCTTGAAGCGCTAGCTCACGCTATGAAAGATGAATACCAAACAATAGTTGCTTCTGGATTAGACCTTCAGCTTGATTGTCCTGATTTGGCTCTTTCACGGCATATGCTATTCAATGACTTAAGTGATGAAGACTTTATTAAAGTTGCTGGCTTGCATATTGATGCATTAAATTTTGCTTTATCTGAAATTCCTTCAGATAAAGTTAGGATACATATTTGCTGGGGTAATTATGAGGGCCCCCATATCTGCGATATACCCATGTCAAAAATGTTTGATACTCTCATGGCGGCAAAGGCCAAGTATGTTTTGTTTGAAACTTCGAACCCTCGCCATGGACATGAGTGGACTGTCTTTAGGGATCGGAAATCAGATATACCGGGCGACAAAATTCTGGTGCCAGGAGTTGTAGACACCACTACAAATTTTGTAGAGCATCCTGAATTAGTTGCGCAAAGAATAAGAAATTTTATTGATATTGTTGGGGAAAATCGAGTTATAGCTGGAAGTGATTGTGGTTTCGGAACATTTGCCGGTTTTGGAGCAGTCGATCCAGAAATAGCCTACGCAAAATTGGATGCCCTGTCCAAAGGAGCCAAATTAGCTCTTTAAAAGATATACCAGAAGAATTGTATTCACTTTTTTGTGCTCGAGGCTGTTGCCTCGAGCTAAAATTCACTCTGCAGCCTCAGCATATTCTGACATCGGTGGGCAAGTGCAAACAAGATGGCGATCACCATAGACGTTATCAATTCTATTAACTGGGGGCCAATATTTATCAACCTTAAAGGCTCCTGGAGGAAAACATCCTTGTTCACGTGAGTAAGGTCGTTCCCAACTGCCAACCAGATCTTGTACAGTGTGCGGTGCATTACATAGCGGATTATTATCTTTAGGATATTTACCACCTTCAATAAGTCTAATCTCTTCTCGGATTGACAGCATAGCTTCACAGAAACGGTCTAATTCTGCTTTAGTCTCTGACTCTGTTGGCTCAATCATTAAAGTACCTGCAACCGGCCAGCTCATTGTCGGAGCATGAAAACCACTATCAATGAGACGCTTTGCTATATCGTCCACACTTACACCGGCTGTTTCGGCGAATGGGCGTGTATCAATAATACACTCGTGCGCAACTCTCCCATTCGCTCCACGATAAAGAACATCGAATGATCCCTCTAACCGTTTAGCGATGTAATTTGCATTTAGAATTGCCACTCGGGTGGCTTGAGTAAGTCCCTCTCCACCCATCATTAGACAATATGCCCAGGATATGGGGAGTAATGAGGGTGAACCAAAAGGTGCGGCCGATACTGGCCCGGTGTCATCTTTAAGCTCTGGGTGGCCTGGCAAATGAGGTGTCAGATGCGCTTTTACACCAATAGGCCCCATTCCTGGCCCACCACCACCGTGAGGAATACAGAATGTTTTATGTAGATTTAGATGGCTAACATCACCTCCGATATCGCCGGGACGACTTAAGCCAACCATCGCATTCATGTTGGCTCCGTCAATATAGACCTGACCTCCATATTCGTGGATGATTTCACAAACTTCATGAACAGTTTCTTCAAATACCCCGTGAGTTGAGGGGTATGTTATCATGCACCCCGCTAAATCATTCTTGTGCAGTTCAGCCTTTTCTCTAAAATCTGCTACATTAATATCCCCGTTTTCAGCTGACTGGACAGGTATTACCTTCCAACCCACCATTTGCGCACTAGCCGGGTTGGTTCCATGAGCTGAAGTAGGAATCAAGCAAACATTTCTATGCTCATCGCCGTTTGCTCTATGAAACTCGGCTATTGTTAACAATCCTGCATATTCACCCTGTGCGCCTGAATTTGGCTGCATGGAAATAGCATCATAGCCTGTTATGTCACATAGCTTTGATGAAAGATCTGAAATCATCTCCTCATACCCTAGAGCTTGATCTTTTGGTGCAAAAGGATGAAGAAGGGAAAATTCACGCCAGCTAACGGGCATCATTTCAGCAGTAGAATTTAACTTCATAGTACATGAGCCAAGCGGGATCATTGCTCGATCTAACGCTAAATCTCGATCAGCTAATCTCCGCATATAGCGCATCATTTCGGTTTCAGCTCGGTTCATGTGAAATACGTCATGTTCTAGGTATTTCGATTTACGGTGTAGGCTATCGGGCACACGGTAATCGTGAGATAGATCATCGTCCTTGCGAGTTATTCCAAATGCCCGCCAAACTGCTTCGGTAACTTTCCGCCGAGTACGCTCGTCTAGAGTTATACCGATTTTTGTTTTGCCAACAGCACGAAGATTAATGCCTTCACGCATAGCGGCATCCATAACTGTTTTCTGCATTAGACCAACTTCGACAGTAATCGTGTCAAAAAATGCCTCTGGCTCAACCTTAAATCCGGCAGACTCAAGGCCTTTTGCTAGCCTTACTGTTTTTCTGTGGATCCTTTGTGCAATGGCTTTAAGGCCTTCAGGGCCATGAAATACGGCATAGAAAGAGGCCATAACTGCCAAAAGTGCTTGCGCGGTACAAACATTAGAAGTCGCCTTCTCGCGCCGTATATGCTGTTCCCGTGTTTGTAAGGACAGCCTATATGCAGCTTTATTTTGGGAGTCAATCGAAATGCCAACCAGTCGCCCGGGCATTGATCTTTTGTAAGCATCCTTTGTTGCCATATAAGCTGCGTGAGGCCCGCCATAGCCAATCGGCACGCCAAATCTTTGGGTGCTACCAATGGCTATATCAGCTCCCATAGCTCCTGGCTCCTTAAGTAGTGTAAGTGAAAGCGGATCGGCGGCGATCACTGCAATGGCTTTGTTTTCATGGAGTTTTTCAATATGGCTTGTAAAATCTTTGACATGACCAAAAGTGCCTGGGTACTGAAAAATTGCTCCAAATACGCCAGATGGATTAAGATTTTCAGGATCACCCACAACGATTTCAATACCTAAAGGACGAGCCCTTGTTTTCATAACTTCAATGTTTTGTATATGACAATTCTCATCAATGAAAAAAGCTTTTGCTTTTGACTTGGCAACTCTTTCAGCCATTGTCATTGCTTCAGCACAAGCTGTGGCTTCGTCCAAGAGAGAAGCATTGGCGATTTCTAGGCCGGTAAGATCGGATATCATTGTTTGATAATTTAATAATGCTTCCAACCGCCCCTGACTTATCTCAGGTTGATAAGGTGTATACGCCGTATACCACGCAGGGTTTTCTAAAATGTTTCTCTGAATTACTGGAGGAGTCACTGTTCCATGATAACCTTGACCGATAAGACTTGTCAGAACTTTATTTTTTGAAGCAGTTAAGCGCATGTGACTTAAAAGAGCCCTTTCTGATTTTGGCTTTCCAAAGTTTAAAGGATTTTTCTGGCGTATTGATTTTGGAAGAGTTTCATCAATTAGACTGTCCAGGTCGGATAAGCCTAGTGTCTCCAGCATATGGGCCATCTCAGCCGGTGAAGGGCCGATATGTCTTCTGTTTGCAAAATCGTAGGGTAAATAGTCTGTTGGTGTAAATGGCATGAATAATTCCTTAATTTCTTCAATATCAAACTAGCTAATTAGTTTATTGTACTCGTCTTCAGTCATATATTCTTCTACTTGCGAAGGGTCTGCTGGTTTCATTTTAAAAAACCATGCTTCGCCCATGGGGTCTTCATTAACTTTGCTGGGTTCATCAGCTAAGGCTCCATTAATTTCAATAATTTCTCCATCTAATGGCGCTAAAATATCTGATGCAGCTTTCACACTTTCGATGACTACAATTTCATCATCCTTTGACACGGTTGTGCCTTCTTCTGGGAGTTCAACAAAAACTACATCGCCCAGTTGCGTGCTCGCGTGCTCAGTAATGCCAACAACAACTATATCACCCTCAGTGCGAAGCCATTCGTGTTCTTCTGTAAATTTCATTCTTGTTTCTCCTGTTGATTAACGTTTAAAATTTAATGGGACAAAAGGGATTTTTGCAACTTTTACTGGCACCCGTTTGCCTCTGAGTTCGCCAAACAATTCATCTTCGCTATTTGCAAATTCGCTAGCAATGTATCCCATCGCAATAGGATACCCGAGACTTGGGCTGAATCCACCCGAGGTTATTTTTCCGATAACTTTCTTTGAAAATTCTGTTGCAAAGATTTCTATGCCTTCCCTCATCGGGGCTCTAGTTTGTGGTAGAAACCCCACTCTTTTTTTATCAGTTCCCGTTTCAATCTGCTGGGAGATAATCTCACTACCCATAAAGCCGCCGGCTCTTTCTCCATGGGTTCTTCTGACTTTTTGGATTGCCCACGTCAAAGCGGCTTCCACTGGCGAGGTGGCGTCATCTATATCATGGCCATAAAGGCATAATCCTGCTTCCAACCGAAGACTGTCACGAGCTCCTAGACCAATAAGTTCGACTTCCTCTTTTGATAAAATACTTTTTGTTACTGACTCGGCAGTGCTGGCAGGTATTGATATTTCGAAACCGTCTTCTCCAGTATATCCAGATCTTGATACCCAACATTCAGCGCCAGCAATAGAAAGGGTTTCTACATCCATAAAATTCATAGCCTTAATCTGTGAGTTGAATTCGCTTAGAACAGCTTCGGAAGCTGGCCCTTGTAAAGCGATTAGTGCCCGGTTTTCTATTACTTCAATTGAAATATCTGGTTCTAAAAGTGTCCTTAAATGAACTATATCCGAGTCCTTGCAGGCGGCATTTAAAACAACAAAAATATGATCTCCCCTGTTACTAAACATTAGATCATCTAAAATACCACCGTTATTGGTTGTTAAAAAACCATACCTTTGCCGTCCTACGTCTAGACCGAGCGCGTCCATTGGTATTGCTCTTTCTAAAGCAAGTGCTGTTTCCTGATATGACCTGCCACGCAAAATCACTTGGCCCATATGACTAACGTCGAATAGCCCAGACTTTGTTCTTGTATGCTGATGTTCGCCCAAAATTCCCAAACTGTACTGAACTGGCATTTCATAACCAGCAAATTCAGTCATTTTGGCACCAAGGTCGCGATGCAACTCGTAAAGCGGTGTTTTTGTCAAGCCTTGGGCCATTTCGTTTTTCCTCTCGCCGGAATTACGAAAACCCGACACCTATTTACTTGCATAAACATGCAAGCCTCTAGATGCCCCCTCTGTCCTTTTGCCTGAGATCGTTATCCCTTCGGCGGATACATTTAGCATCACTCTCCAGAGCTATTCGTCACGACGGTCCTTTTGCCTGAGAGTTTCCGGGGGCGGTTGCTCCTTCGGCACTGCAACGCAGTTCTCCCATCGTGTCATTGAAAGCTTAGTATACCTTTTTGGTTCTTACAAGAACTGAAACTTTAACACCAATTTATTACCGCTAAATAGCTAATTTTTTGCTTTCTTCGAGATAAATCTCCCTTAATCGAGAAGAGCTGGAGCCGGGCACACCCTGACCTATTTTATTTCCATCAATTTCTATAACTGGCATAACAAAAGTACTTGCAGAGGTTATGAAGGCCTCATCTGCTTCATAAGCTTCATCAAGTGTGAAATTCCGCTCTTCAACCTGCATTTGAGCCTCTTTTGCAAATTTCAAAACAGCTGCTCTTGTGATGCCGTGTAAGATATCATTTGAGAGGCCTCGAGTAACTATTTTGTTGTTTTTTATAATGTAGGCGTTGTTTGATGTTCCTTCAGTAACGTATCCGTCTTGAACCATCCAAGCATCATCAGCGCCTACTTTTTTAGCCATCATTTTTCCCATAGAAGGATATAATAGTTGGACAGTTTTGATGTCGCGCCTACCCCATCTTTCATCATCGATACTTATAATTTTTACCCCTTTTTTAGCCGAAGGGCTATTTGCCAAACCTGGTTTGTTTTGCGTAAATAAGACTATTGTTGGATCTGTCTCATCTGGATTAGGGTATACGAAATCTCTGTCGGATGGAGCTCCGCGTGATATCTGAAGGTATACCAAACCTTCATCAATTTCATTTAAATGGATGAGCTCTCTGTGGACTGCTAAAAGTTCTTCATAGGATATAGGGTTTTTCATATCTAACTCATCAAGGGATCTATTGAGTCGATTGGCATGCCCTTTGAAATCAATAAGTTTTCCATCCAGTACCGATGTCACTTCATATACGGCGTCAGCCATCAAAAAACCTCTATCAAAAATTGATATTTTTGCTTCATTTTCTAAAAAGTATTCACCATTGAGATAAACTGTTCTGGTCATGCAGTACTCCTTTATTAACCCCAGAGATCTTTTACAGGAGGATGAACCCAACTTTCATCATATAAAAGACCGTGTTGTCTGTCCTGCGCCAGAAGCAAAGGACCGTCAAGGTCCACAAATGTCGCGTTTTGTGCAATCAGCGTTGCTGGCGCCATTGCAAGAGAACTTCCAACCATGCAGCCAATCATAATTTTGAAGCCTGCCTCTAAAGCTTTGTTTTTTAATAGTAATGCCTCGGTCAATCCACCAGTTTTGTCTAACTTAATATTAACAAAGTCATATTTTCCAATTAATTTTTCTAAACTTTTTCGATCATGACAACTTTCGTCGGCACAAATTGGGAGTGGGCGAGGCAGTCCAATAAGATCGCCGTCTTGATCTGCTGGAAGAGGTTGCTCAACTAACTTGACCCCTAGTCTAACTAACTCAGGCGCAAGTTGTGAATAAAGTTCTGCATTCCAACCTTCATTTGCATCAACAATGATTTCTGAGTTCGGAGCGCCTTTTCTGACGGCTTCAAGGCGTGGCATATCATTGGGTGTTCCCAATTTGATTTTCAGCAGTGGCCTATTTGAATTTTTTTCTGCCTGTTTAAACATATTTTTAGGCTCATCTAATGATAAAGTATACGCAGTTATTTTTTGCTCAGGAACCTGAATACCCGCTATTTTCCAAATTCTTTGATCACGCTTTTTACATTCAAAATCCCACAATGCGCAGTCTACAGCATTACGGGCGGCTCCAGGAGGCAGAGTATTCTGTAAAGTTTCCTTATCAATGTCGGCTGGTAAGCTCTCTACTTGTTTAATTACACTTTCCAGTGTCTCGTTGTATCGAGAATAAGGAACACATTCCCCACGACCAGTTACCCCATCTTTTTCGATTGTAACGGTTACAACTTCCGCTTGAGTTCTAGCTCCCCTGGATATTCTAAAGACATGAGCCAGTGGAAAAATTTCAACTTCAGCTTGGATCAAGACGTGTTACCCCAGTTTACCTAAAGTGTTTCAAGTAATACTCGCTAAAGCATCTACAAGCTTATCTGCTCCAAATCGAAAAGGATCAGTCGCTGGTAAATTCAATTCTTTTTCTATCGATATAAGATAGGTCTTAGCCTCTTCTTCTTTCATATTTTGGGTATTTACTGAAATTCCAACTACTTTACAATTTGGGTTTGCTACTTTTGCTAAATGTAGTGCGGTATCATTGAGATCTCTCATGCTTGGTAGGCTATACTCAGGTAATCCTCTCATGTGCTTTCTGGTTGGTTCATGGCAAAGGATTAACGCATCTGGTTGTCCGCCGTGAACAAGTGCCATTGTTACGCCAGAATAGGACACATGAAATAAACTACCTTGTCCCTCAATTAAATCCCAATGATCTTCGTCGTTATTGGGTGTTAGATATTCTATAGACCCAGCCATAAAGTCAGCGATAACTGCATCTAAAGGCACACCATCACCGGTGATTAGTATTCCAGTTTGCCCCGTAGCGCGAAAAGTTGATTTCATACCTCTTTCCTGCATAAGTCTGTCCATAGCCATTGCTGTGTACATTTTGCCTGCTGAACAATCTGTTCCGACCGCAAGGCACCTTTTGCCACTGCGTTTCTTCCCATTTGCGATGGGATATTCTACCGTTGGCACCCGGACATCGTGTAAACGACGGCCATATTTTTCAGCGCAAGAAACTAAATCTGGTTCGTCACGTAAGAGATTGTGTAGTCCGCTAGCCAAGTCAAAACCGGTGCTTAAGGCTTCTATTAACACGGCTTTCCATGCCTCGGAGATATAGCCGCCTCTATTGGCCACTCCGATTACCATAGTTTTTGCGCCCTTTTCAAAAGCCTGTTTTAGAGTAAGATCTGCTAAACCAATATCAGCATTGCAACCCGGCATTCGGATTTGCCCGACAGCGTTTTCAGGTCGCCAGTCCTTAATTCCTTGGGCAACTTTAACTGATAATTGATCATGTGCATCACCTAGAAAAAGCAAATATGGTGTTGGAATCACTTTTGTACCTCCCCTTGATAAAATTAGGATATCTGAGAACAATTTTAATTTTCTTCTTTTTTTGTTAAAAAATTTTTAAGTTTGCAAGGTTCTTTTAAAAATTATTACTATTTTAGAAGAAAATTGTATTTTATATATGTTTTGAAAAATTATAACCTTTTGGGAGTTTTGGATAAATTTAATAAATACGCTCTTCACTTTTATAAGTCTTTCTTGAAAAATATATGCTAACTTAATATCACATAGCTCATGTTTGTTGACATAAACTTGGGGTATAAGGGTCAATAATGTCTTTTAAAATACAACCAACTCCAGTTGCTCGGTTAAATCGTTGTCAGTTGTTTGGCCCTGGTTCCCGCCCTGAAATTTTTGTAAAAATGGCAGAAAGTGCAGCAGATGTTATTAACCTAGATTTGGAAGACTCTGTTGCTCCAGACGATAAAGAAAAAGCTCGTTCAAATGTGATCGAAGCAATAGATAATATCGATTGGAAAAATAAAACTGTCTCAGTTCGAATTAACAGCTTAGACACGCCTTATTGGCATCTTGATGTAATTAATTTATTAGAAAACTGTTCTGAACGGTTAGATAATCTAACCATTCCAAAGGCTGGCTGTGCAGCAGATATTTATGCCGTCGATGCTCTCGTATCGTCCGTTGAGAAAGCTACCGCTCGTTCGAAAAATGTTGGGTTTGAAATATTAATTGAGAGTGCTTCTGGCATATCTAACGTCAACGAAATTGCCAAATCCAGTAGTCGAATAGAATCAATGGCCTTGGGGGCCGCTGATTTTGCCGCTTCTATGGGTATGGTAACTACTGGAATTGGTGGCACCCAAGATGGGTATTATATGCATCATGCTGGCCAAAAGTACTGGTCTAATCCATGGCATTGGGCTCAGGCTTCGTTGGTTGCGGCTTGCCGCAGTAATGGCGTATTACCAGTAGATGGACCGTACGGTGATTTTAATAATCGTGAGGGTTTTTTTGCTGAGGCGAAGCGAGCCTCGACTTTAGGGATGGTGGGTAAATGGGTAATTCATCCAAATCAAGTTGCACTTGCCAATGAAGTTTTTACACCCTCATCTGAGGCAATTGAGGAAGCTAAAGAAATCATTAAAGCAATGAATAAAGCTGCTGAGAATGGTGAGGGTGCAACTGTTTTTAATGGTCGAATGGTTGATATTGCTTCAATCAAACAGGCTGAAGTCTTAGTTAAGCTTGCAAATTTGATTGAGCGCGACTCATAAGTTGTTAAAAGTTGAATTAAAAAATATAAGATAGGCGGAATAGTTGTCTCGTAAAATTGGAGAAATTAATGGCTCACTATTTAGACTTTGAGAAACCCTTAGCTGAGATTGAAGGTAAGGCTGAGGAGTTGCGAGCTATGGCGCGTCAAAATGATGAGATGGATGTCGAAAAAGAAGCTGAAAATCTTGATTTAAAGGCGCAAGAGATTTTAGTGGATTTATACAAGAATTTGACGCCATGGCGAAAATGTCAAATAGCTAGGCATCCAGAAAGACCACATTGCAGAGACTATATCAAAGCTTTATTTTCCGAATTTGTTCCTCTAGCTGGTGATAGGAATTTTGCTGACGACCAAGCAGTAATTGGAGGTCTTGCTCGTTTTGGAGATGAGCCAATAGTAATCATAGGACACGAAAAAGGTAGCGATACGAAAAGCAGAATAGAGCGCAATTTTGGTATGGCTCGACCTGAGGGTTATCGAAAAGCAATTCGATTGATGGAGTTGGCTGATAAGTTTGGTTTGCCAGTGATTACTTTAGTTGACACCCCTGGTGCTTACCCAGGAAAAGGTGCAGAGGAACGGGGCCAATCTGAGGCAATTGCTCGGTCAACCGAAAAATGCCTTCAGATTGGTGTGCCTCTTATAAGTATTATTATTGGAGAAGGTGGGTCTGGTGGAGCAGTTGCCTTTGCAACCGCAAACAAAGTAGCAATGCTTGAGCATTCGGTATACTCGGTTATTAGCCCTGAAGGTTGCGCCTCCATTTTATGGAAAGATGCAGAAAAAATGCGCGAAGCAGCAGAAGCGCTACGATTAACAGCT
Organism: Paracoccaceae bacterium; assembly: GCA_902606585.1. Classification (GTDB taxonomy): domain Bacteria; phylum Pseudomonadota; class Alphaproteobacteria; order Rhodobacterales; family Rhodobacteraceae; genus Salinivivens. Next base: position 15,655 of record CACLGX010000019.1, read on the forward strand.
AAGGATTTATATGCTTTGGGGATTAGTGATCAAATTATAGAAGAGCCAGTAGGTGGTGCACATAGAGATCCCGAACGGGCTATCGATTCAGTTAAAGCAGCCATTGGTTCAATGCTGTCTGGGTTGAACTCCAAAAAACCAAAAGACCTTATAAAGGAACGGCGTAAAAAGTTCTTGAAATTGGGTAGCAAAGGACTGGTAGCTTAGCTTATTTTAATAAATGGCGTAAACCATGGGTTACATCTGACCGAACAGCTAATCGCAGTCCGGGCTCATCTCCAGCGGCAAGGGCTGCTATAATTGCTGTATGAGTATGTGGAGGTTCCTTACGATTTAATTTATCGTATAATGAACGCATTGTTGGGCCCAATTGAAGCCAAACTGTTTCAGCCATTGCCAACATTGCGGGAGCCTGAGCCCGTAAATATAGCATTCTATGAAATTCTAAATTTGTTTTGATATAGGTGACAGGATCATGAGCTGCAATTGCTTGCGAAACTGAAGCATTGATTGTTTTTAATCTATCTATAAGTGCTATATGGGCTCTGGGCAGTGCTCTACTAGCAAGCTCCACCTCTATTAAGGAACGCATAACTGCCAGTTCCTCAATTCTATCGTGTGACAGCTCAGTTGTGGAAACTCGACCAGAGGGGGACAGCATCAAAGCTCCCTCAGCAATTAAGCGACGTATAGCTTCTCGCGCTGGGGTCATCGAAACGGAATAATCTTTTCCTATTCCCCTTAAAGTTATCGAAGTGGCTGGTAAAATTTCGCCGTGCATTATTCTTGCACGTAAGCCTCTATATACATAATCGTGGGCTACCTGCGTAGGTTCTTTTGTTTTCGTTATGTTCATATTTCATTTGTGATCACAAAATCAGCACTACGTCAACTTTCAAATTTATAACGATGCAACGACGAACCGTTTTGCTTGAGCCAAGCAAGTTCCTTTTTGTAAGGTCCAAAAAGATACCCAACAGTTTCCCAAAAATCCTTGGAATGGTTCATGTGCTTTAAGTGTGCAACTTCATGAGCTGCGACGTAGGCTAGTACATCTTCCGGTGCCATTATTAGACGCCAAGAAAACATGAGGTTGGCATCATTTGAACAAGAACCCCATCGAGACCTAGTATCACGCAGAGTTATTTTACTGACTTTTGATCCTAGCCTTTCTGAAAACTCCTTACACATGTGGTCTAAGTGGACCCTGCTAATTTCCTTTAAGTAGTTTTTTACCTGAGTCGATACAGGTTTTTCTTTGCTAACAAATAAAATACTTCCAACTTTGTTTGGCTCTGGAGAGTCACTGAGTGAAATTTTTGTATCAATTCCTAAAATTGGAATTTTAGTTCCTTCAGATATGAAAATTGGGGGCTCAAAAGACTTTCTTTTAGATTTTAACCAAGACTTTTTACTTTCAGCAAATTTTCTAAATTCTTTGAAATCAATATAATTTGGGCCTGTAATTGTGATTTTTCCATCTAAAGCACTGATGCGTAGAGTTATGCGGCGCGAGTTACTACTTTGCCGAAGAAAAATCTCTAAATCAGGTTCATCTTCAAGAAAAATTTTCTTCATAAAATCACTTCCTGAGCATTTAACTACCTTATCAATATAATTTACGCAAAGCCTTTGACATATGCTTCGTGATGTGGCAGTTGGCGCGAGACGTATTAAAGATTCTGATGAAGGAAATAAAGATGCCCAAAGAAGAATGGGGTGTTAAGCGAGTTTGCCCTACAACAAACAAAAGATTCTATGACTTGAATAGAAGTCCTATAGTGAGCCCTTATACTGGCGAAGTTGTTGAGTTGGATACTTCGAAGACAAAGATGATTGCTGCTGATGCTGAAGATATGTCATCTAAAGCAAATAAAGCCGCGGATTTAGATGCGGAAGATGTTGTATTGGATGAAGAGGATGTAGATGTAGATCTCGGGGATGATTTGCTTGAAGAGGACGACGAGGATGATAGCGTTCCACTAGAAGAAATTGCGGATATGCCTTCCGAAGATGACAGTTAAACTGTTTAGTTTTATTAGTTTTATTTTTAAATGGATCTGTTTTAAAATCTTTATAAACTGGGGCCTTAGCTCAGCTGGGAGAGCGCTACAATGGCATTGTAGAGGTCAGGGGTTCGATCCCCCTAGGCTCCACCAAACACCCAAAATTCCTACAACAATCATATATTTCTGACTGTACTTATCAGTACTGCAAATCAGCGGTGCTATTTCTGAATCAAAAAGATTGAATGATTTTCATTGTTGTTTATTTGTCAGGAGTAAATGGAGTTCTAATGCGTTTAATATATATTATCATAACAATTTCAGTAGGCACCACCGCTAACTCTGAGGGTTTATTTTCTTGGATATTCAGTTCTGGTAAGGAAATAACTGCTGAAATTAAATTAGTTAATAAGTGCCAACTTGATCCCAAATATTTTATTGTTCGTGATTTAGAAAGTGGGAAGAGTGCTTCGTTCACGAACGGGTTTGCAAAGCTGGCCACTAAAACTAAATCGTCGATACAATTGCAGCTATCGCCGGCAGTTAAATATGTCACTTTCGAAGGTAATGCGGTTGCGGCTAAAAAGAAAATGAAGCTTGTAGCGGATTGTAGTAAAAGAAATTTAAACGACGTTTTAAAAAATTAAGTTTGAATCCTTTTTGATCGAAAAAATTTAAAAATAGTATCTAAATAATACTATATTGGCTTACGATTAATTTTTTTGATTTAGCTACGGCTGTCTATTTCAGAACCCTAGTCTACTTCTTTATTTTGACTAGGGTTCTATCTTTTACGCAATACCCGCCAGAGCAAAATACCAGTCGAAGAAATAAGCCAAATTAACCACCAGTATTTGACTGCTATTGGTGGCAAAAAGAAAAGACTAAATAATCCAATTAAAGAACCACCTATGACAATATTTACTAATTCGTTAATCCAGTTTGACTTATTTTTATTATAATTTGACATCCCGTAACTCAGCTAAACTCTAGCTTCAATTACCATATTGGAAGCTGTCTTGTAAGTCATTTCAATCTCTGATCATCATGATGGAATTATTGCCCCAGCAGCTATATCCTTCATGACCTTTGATTGTAGTTCACGGACCTTTTCAATATTTGACATAAACGTTTCCAAAATAACCTGTAAGTTGGAAAATAAAAATGGCTAGGCTTCTGGTCTTAAAAGGCCTTTATAGCAACCTATAAATTTTCTCATCAAAATAATTCTTCTATACAACGTGGCTGATTTTAAAAATCAGCCACAATAGCGTCTTAGGCATATATTTTATCACTCAGGCCATTTATTAGAACAACATTGGCCACAACAAAAACTATTGAAATTATAGTGTCCTCAGTTTTGTTAATAATCGTATACCCTTTATCGATTATGCCAAACCTAGTACCCAAATCATAAAATAACTGATATAATGACGTCAAAAGCCCTAAAATGAAATAGATCCAAGCTCCTTCAATTGAAGTAAAAAGTAAGTAGATCCCAACTAAAACTAGGGGGACAATGAAAGAACCTATTAGTCTTATAGGTACAATCGCGCCTTCACCTACTTGGTAATCAGCTATAATTTTCTTTGGGTTAAGAATTACAAGATAGCTGTAAAAACTCAGACCAAGAAGTTGAATTAAAAAAAGTATTAGATATAAAAAACTCCCACCAAAATTTTCTACCATAACGTACCTCCGTGATTTGAAAACTTGATATTCTAAATTTTATTACAAAAGCTTAGCGATGCATTTATTTTGAATAAAGAAGTATCGTCGCGTCAAATATACACACGAGCCAAGAGGTAAGAAATCAATCTAAGATTTAACATTAAATTATTATTTAATCTCTTATTTGGCTCAATACTCTTATAATCGCATCAAAGATATTGTCTGAAGGGTGTTTTTCACAATAATCTCGGGCAGACTTATAAAGCGTATCTATTTCTTCCAAACCTGTAGACTTGCTTTCCATAGCATTCACTCCGGTAAAAAAGCCGAGGATATAGGCAGTGTATGCAAATTGATATACTTGGTCCATTTGAGAACCTGTGCTTGTGGTTTTTACCATCTCGCTACAGCTTTCTTTGCCAAAGCCAAGCATAGCAAACTCAGACTTTGCTGATGTTGCTAATGATATAGCTAATAAAAGTGGCAAGATTATATTTTTCATTACTTGACCTATACCTTTGAGTGACTCAGTAAAATAAGTTTTCAATTGAATTATTATCTTTGGAAGAGCGTATTACATTTTCATATTTTTTGGCTGGGATGGTAGGATTCGAACCTACGATACTCTGTACCAAAAACAGATGCCTTACCACTTGGCTACATCCCAACAACGGAGCATTATTTACGATGGACGACAAGAGTGTTCAAGACCTAATCTCTTTTTTTGTTTAAATTATTTAACCAATTGGGGTCCATCTCTGGTACTGATGAAAGTAAGAGCTCTGTATAATCTGGATGTGGTGGGCTGAAGACATCTGATTTTAACCCTTGCTCCACGACTTCACCGAGGTTCATCACTACCACTTGGTCAGATATGGCACGAACAGTTGAGATATCATGCGTGATAAATAAGTAAGTAAGGTTTAATTCTTTTTGCAGCCTCATAAGAAGCTTAAGGATCCCTTCTTGAACAATTTGATCTAATGCAGAAGTTACTTCATCACATATTATAAATTCTGGATTTGCTGCTAGAGCTCTCGCTATACATATGCGTTGTTTCTGACCTCCCGATAGTTCACTTGGCAATCGATCAATGAACTGACCATCTAACTCGATCATTTCAAGAAGTTCTAAAATACGCTTCTCCTTTTCCTTACCTTTCAAATCGAGGTAAAACTCTAGAGGTCTTCCTATGATCTCGCGGACAGTTTGACGTGGATTCATGGCTGTGTCTGCCATTTGGTAGATCATTTGGATTATTCTTTTTTGCTCTTTAGTTCTATCTTCAAGCCGTTTTGGCAGAACTTCTCCATCAAATTCAATTGATCCACTCAGCTGAGGTAAAAGGCCGGTTATAACTCTTGCAGTGGTCGACTTTCCGGAACCAGATTCCCCCACCACAGCGACAGTAGAGCCTCTAGGTACGGAAATATTTACGTCATGTAAGACTTTAAATTTTCCATATGCAGCATCGATATTTTTAATTTCTAAAATCGGTTTTTGCACCTTTACGGGCTTTTTTTCTAAGGAGCGAACAGACCAGAGTGACTTTGTATATTCTTCTTTCGGCGCCGTAAGCATCTTGCGCGTTTCTGCTTCCTCTATTTCATTACCGTATCTAAGAACTTTTATTACATCGGCCATTTGAGCGACTACAGCAAGGTCGTGAGTGATGTATATAGCTGCTGTATTGAATTCCTCTACTATATTTTTCATAGCTGTAAGGACTTCAACTTGAGTTGTTACATCTAAAGCTGTAGTTGGTTCATCGAAAACTATTAGATCTGGCCTCGGTGACATAGCCATGGCAGTCATGACTCTTTGTAACTGACCTCCAGACACTTGGTGGGGATAGCGATCTCCTATGCTCTCTGGATTTGGAAGATTTAAAGCTTCATAAAGTCTTTTTGCATCTTTTTTTGCATCATTTTCATTTTTTATTTTAAATCTTATGGCCGAGGCTGTCGTTTGGTCAATTAAACGATGTGCAGGATTAAAAGATGCGGCTGCAGATTGCGCAACATAAGTCATCCTATTTCCCCAAAAATTTTGTTTTTCACTGTCACGTAGGGAGGCAAGATCGACTCCCTCAAACAAAATTTCTCCACCTGTTATTCTGCATCCGGGCTGGGTATACCCCATCGCCGCTAAACCAAGTGTGGATTTTCCAGCACCTGACTCTCCAATGAGACCCATTACTTGCCCCCGTTTTAACGTAAGGTTTACGCCTTTTATAATAGGGTGCCACTGTTCATCAGAAAAACCCTCTATTTTTAGGTTATTGATTTGAATTAGGGGACTGGCTTTTTGCGCTTTACTGTTCATCGCGTATACCACTAGTTTTGTGTAAGAACCAATCTACAACGAAGTTGATGGCTACTGTGAGAAGTGCGATTGCTGCTGCCGGCAAAAGTGGAGTTAGGCCAGCCTTCAGATCATATTGGGCAAACATTATCAAAGATGCATTATCACGTACCATAGACCCCCAATCAGCAGTGGGAGGCTGTATTCCAACACCAAGGAAGGAAAGGGCTGCTATAGTAAGGAATACAAAACAAAACCTTAGCCCAAACTCAGCAATCAAAGGCGGCATGATGTTTGGTAAAATTTCTTTTCGCATTATCCAGCCTATACCCTCACCTCGCAATTGGGCTGCTTCAACGTAATCCATTACCACTACATTTACTGCAACGGCTCTTGTCAAACGGAAGACGCGGGTAGAATCCAAGACAGCAATAATAATGATCAAATTTATAACTGTTGATCCAAAAATTGATAATAAGACCAGTGCGAAGATTAAACTGGGGATTGCCATCAAAACGTCAACAGCTCTGCTCAGAAGTTGATCGATGTAGGATCTATTAATTGCGGCAGCTAGCCCCAAAGCACCCCCAATGAGAAAAGCTAGAAAAGTTGTTGCAACGGCTATTCCGACTGTGTTGCGTGCTCCATAAATCATACGTGAAAAAATATCACGGCCAATTTGATCAGTGCCGAATATATGCTCTGAACTCCAAGCGGCATAAGGCTCTGGGAAAACCTCTGCTTCTCCATATGGAGCAAATAGTGGAGCAAATATTGCCAAAACCGCATATATAAATATTATCAACAGTCCAAAGCGGGCCGTCCAGGGTGACTTAGATAATTCTATTTTTGCCCGGGTCCAAAAAGTGCGCTTTTCAAGAACAGAACCGACTTCACCAGCTGCTGAGTATGTATTTTTTTCTTGTGTCATTTGGGATGAAGTAATCTTGGATTTGTTATAATCCCAATAATATCAGCGATTAAGTTTAATAAAATATATGTTACAGCAAATATCAGTGCACACCCCTGTACAACTGGAATATCTCTGCTCGTGACGGCATCAACCATTAATTGTCCAACCCCAGGATAAACAAATACGACTTCTACAACGACAACTCCAACGACCAAGTAGGCTAAGTTAAAAGCAATTACCGTAGCAATAGGGGCCCAAGCATTTGGGAGGGCATGTTTAAGTATTACTTCAGTTTGTGATGCTCCCGATAATCTGGCCATTTGGATGTATGGGCTAGCCAAAAGGTTAATAATAGCAGCCCGAGTCATTCTCATCATGTGAGCCACAATTACAAGTGTAAGTGTAAACGCAGGAAGAGCACTTCTGTATAATCTTTCGTTCAATGGAGTTGAAGCATCCACATTGGCAAGAGATGGGAATACTGGATACAGAGATGCCAACAATAAAATCAAAATATATGCTACAAAAAATTCAGGGAAAGATATCGTAGTTAAGGTAGTTGTGTTGATTGTTCGGTCATAAACAGTATTGCGATACAGAGCACTGGTGATCCCCAAAAATAACGAAACCGGTACCGCAATAATTGCTGTTACACTTGCTAAGAACAGCGTATTCCAAAGGCGAGGCGCTATTAGGTCGATAACTTCTCTAGATCTATCTGTGCCTGACGCATTTCGGCCTGAAAAAGAGGTTCCTAAGTCTCCCTGTATAGCGCCTCCAACCCACTGCAAATACCTTATATAGGGAGGCTCATCCAATCCCAATTCTCGTCTAAAGGCAGCAACAGTCTCTTCGGTGGCAGCTTGTCCCAAAATTGCTTGCCCAAAATCTCCAGGAAGCATTTCGATTGCAGAAAATATGATTATGGAAACTATAAAAAGAGTTGCTAATCCTAGGCCTAGTCGCCCAAGAACTGTTTTTAAAACGGGATGCAAAATGTATTACCTTATTTTAAAAATAAATATGGGCCCTTTACTAGGGCCCATAAATTTAATTGCTATTTAATATTTAAGCAAACCACCAGCGTTCGACGCACTTGGCACCATCACTATCCCAGTTAGCCGCAATATTTTCGTCTGTTGCGATTGCCTTTGAGTTAGCACTGACATAGCTGTTGAAGATCGGACATATTGTTCCGCCATCGTCATATATTAGACGCTGGCACTCATAATATAGTTCCCGACGCTTAGTATCATTCAATTCAGCCCGTGCTTCTTTCACAAGTTTATTGAACTTGACTGCCGAGTCTGTAGTTTTCCAAGCAGTATCATTCCACTCGGTATCGTCAGTATATGCAGCGGAGAACATCCAGTCTTCAGTTGGTCTACCACCCCAGTAACATGCACACCATCCTTTGGCATCATTGTTCCAAACGTTAGACCAGTATCCATCCTTCGGCTCTCTGATCACTTCGATTTCCATACCGGCTTCAGCTGCAGACGCTGCCATAAGTTGCGCGGCATCAACTGCTCCAGCAAAAGCAGCATCAGCTGCAGAAAGTGGAATCTTTCCTGAATGCCCGGATTTTTTATAATGATAGGCAGCTTTATCAGCATCAAATTCCCGCTGAGGCAAGTCTGAATTATGATATCTGTTTGCCGTAGAGATTGGATGATCGTTACCAATCGCACCATAGCCCAATAGAATTTTATCGACTAATTCCTGACGCTTAATAGACCACTTAAGCGCCATTCTGAGGTCATAATTGTCGAACGGTGCTACACTCAATCTCATTGGGAAAGTATAATGTGCTGTACCCGTAGCGTCCCAAATATAAATATCCTTGTTTCTCTTGAACAGGTTTACTGTTTTCAGGTCTACTCGGTCCATTGCATCAATATCGCCTGATGTTAGGGCGTTTTGACGGGCGGTCGGATCAATAATTGAAAGCAACTCCACTTCGTCAAAATGGGCCGCGCCTTCTTTCCAATAGTTTGGATTTTTCTTTAGAACTGACTTAACGCCAGGCTCAAAAGATTGAAGGATGTAACCACCAGTGCCTACGCCTGATGCCATGTCTCCGGCTGGTCTAATCGATATGTGATAGTCACTCACAATAAATGGAAAGTCCGCATTTGGATTTTCTAATTCGAAAATCACCTTGTTTTTTCCATCTGCTTTTAATGATTTAACCTGGGTCAGAAGCCCTTTTGCTGCCGATGTTGAATCCTCACCCATGTGATGATTGTAGCTAGCCACTACGTCTTCCGATGTCATTGTTTTCCCATTGTGGAACTCAACACCTTGTCTTAGATTAAAAACCCATTTTTGAGCATCATCAGACTCAAAGCTTTCCGCTAATTCTGGGATAAGCTCGCCAGTATTGCTTACTTCGGTTAAGTGGTTTCCGAAAGTATATCCATTAACGAGTGTGAAGTGGTTCTCAGATGTTGCTGAATCCAAGGTATCTGTAGTAGACCCATGGCCTAAGCCCATACGGTAACGTCCACCACTTTTTGGCGTTGCTGCAGCAACTTGGCCCGCCAGCGATAATGCTGAAGGTAATGCAACACCTGTTGCAAGCAAAGATCTTACGAAAGTTCGGCGATCAATTTGACCACTTTTATACTTGAGCTCTTGGATGGCTCTGTACTCTAATTTACTCATACTATTTACGACTCCCTGTGTGTTATCGTTATTTCTTCCCAATCATGCAAAATGCTTTAACTAAAAAGCAAGTGAAAATTGATTTTTTTATGATTTCAAATCAACTTAAAGCCAAAATCAATACAAATCCCGACTAATAGTCTCAGAAATTTCCTTTTCGTAGAATAGTTTTTCATTTTCGTAAGCTTCTAATTTTGCATGAATGTAGAAATTTTCAGCATCACTATTCATCGTCGCAAATGTTTCTGTACGAGTTTGCCAGTCTCCTCGATTTCTTTCTTCTGTCCAGTGCGTTCGCCCCTCTGCTGAAAGAGGATCATTAGGATGTATAGTCCACCATTCCCTGGCTATGGATCCAATTTCTAAACCATGGGCACTGTCTCGAACCAGCCCAAAGTCATCGATGATCTCTACTATTGATTCACCTGATCCAATATCACGAGTTACTTTTCTGGAGTTTGAAGCTTCTCTTAGCGTCTCAGTTTTCCAAGGTTCATCTGTCTTTTCCGGTAAAAAATTGCGCATGTCCCCGCCACTGACTTCCGTAACTGGAATTTCAATACTTCCATCAATAATTTCTATTTCACCTTTATCTGGTGTGGGCCATAAAAGTGGCCAATAGGCATTTGAAATAGATAATCTAATTTTATGATTTTTGAAAATACGATAGGCTATATGGTCTAAATTAAAGGTAATCGAAATAATTTCATCTTTTTTAATTTGTCTTGGCTTTTCATGACCATCAATATGCCCAAGATTATAAACCCCATAGGTTATTCTTGTTGATGCCCCATCGGGGTGGACGTGGTTCAGTCGAACTGCAATTTGAGCTGTGTTAGTAGATGATCTAAGTTTTAATTTTACTTTTGGGGCGCCCACTATGTCTATTTGATCCCTCAACTCTGCAGTTGTAAAACTAGCAGACTGTCCGTCGTCTATTCTTTGATCACCAGGAAGCTCTGGGCCAAGCCAAATTGCACAATACTCTCCGCCATCTAGTCCACATGTTTGAGGTGAACATATAAATGTTTTGGAATAGCCTTTTTCCTCGTCCAATGTTGAATTTTCATTAATATGGAGTATTTTCCTTGATGATTGGTTCGGCCACTTATCGAAAGTAACCCAATGACCTTTTCTGTACTCGTATGAGGAATTGGGCTTAACGCCCTCCATAAGATAAACTGTGTAAGCTGGATCATTTTCAACCTGTGTATTTTTATTTTTCAGCCAATTATCCCACCATCTTAATGCTTCATGAAGAAAATCAATTCTCGGTCCTGGCACAGCAAAATGTGGATATTTATGTACCCAAGGCCCTACTATTCCTTTAACCGGGCAGGATAGGTTCTCAACAAGATGCGACACAGTATTTTTATAAGCATCTCCCCATCCACCAATCGCTAAAGTAGCTGCCTTGATTTTTGAGTAGTCTTCACAAATAGACCCATGTTTCCAATAATCGTCTCTTCTTTGATGTTTTAGCCATTCAATAGGTAAAAATGGTTCAGCTTCTAATCTTTCTCGCCACATTTCTCTCCATGCATCACCTACTAATGCAGGATCGGGTGGCCTTGAAGAGTAAGCCCACATCGTTGAACCCCAACCAAGATTTTCATTTAATAAACATCCACCCTTGAAGTGAATATCATCTGCGTACCTATCCACTGTAGAGCATAACGTGATGATGGCTTTCAGGGGCTCTGGTTGAAGAGCTGCTACTTGGAGAGCATTGAAGCCACCCCAACTTATACCCATCATTCCCACCGTTCCTGAGCACCATGGCTGTTTGGCCAGCCAGTTGATAACTTCAACAGCATCATTTAATTCTTGGGCTGTATATTCGTCTTCCATAATACCCTGGCTATCGCCATTCCCCCGAATATCTACCCGAACAGATGCATAACCTCTTTTGGCAAAATATGGATGAGTTAACTCATCTCGAGCAATTGTCCCATCACGCTTTCGATATGGCAGATATTCTAGAATGGCAGGTACTGGAAATTCATGGGCATTTTCTGGCATCCAAGTACGAGCAGATAGTCTACAGCCATCAGATAAAATAATCCCTAAATCGTCATCTACTTTTATTTTCTTAAGGTTTTCTTTCATTACTGATGCTCTAAATTAGCTAATTATGTGCATTTCTATAGTAACGAAAGTTTTGCAAATACCTATATCAAAGTTGAGGTTCTTTTGAAGATAATTGCTATCAGTACTTCCGCTGTAATTTTAATGATGGTGTTTTGGGTAATAACTTCTGCAAGAATACCGGAGTTTTCTCCTGTTGAGAATTATCAAGGCAGCTTAAAAAAGGGCGAATATGTTTTTAATGCATCAGGTTGTGCCAGTTGTCATTCCAGTCCAGATACGACACAGGAAGAGCAGTTAGTACTGACAGGTGGTCGTGCCTTTCCGTCTCCATTTGGTACATTCTACGCGCCAAATATTTCAATGGATAAAGTAAATGGGATAGGGGCTTGGTCTGAGAAAGATTTTGTAAATGCGGTACGTCATGGAGTTTCGCCGAAAGGAGAATATTACTACCCATCTTTTCCCTATACCGCATACGCTAATATGACGGATCAAGATATTGCAGATCTATGGGTATATTTTAAATCCATTCCAGAAAGTTCCAGCCCGTCAATTGATCATGATCTTCCGATTTACCTTCGCTGGAGGAGACTCTTAGCATTTTGGAAATTATTAAACAAACCTGAGCCAATCATAGAATTAGTTTCTTCAGATGCAACGGTAAAGAGGGGCGCTTACTTAGTAGAAACGCTCGGTCACTGCGGCGAGTGTCATACTCCAAGGAATTTTATCGGTGGTTTACAATATGACTATTGGCTCGGCGGCGCAAAGAACCCAGCCGGAAGAGGAATGATCCCAAATATTACATCGTCAAAATTAACTTGGAATACTGAGGAAATTGTTGAATATTTAGCAAGTGGGTTCACTCCAGATTTTGATGTTGCAGGTGGACATATGGCCGATGTCGTTGAAAACACTTCACGGCTTACAGAAGAAGATAGGCTGGCGATAGCTGAATATCTGAAAGCTATACCAGGCGTACAAAAATAAATTTTATTTTACCTTTGAACTTGTCTATTTAAAGCATTAGAGAGACTTTGTGGCTCCTTAGCTCAACTGGATAGAGCAGCCGACTTCTAATCGGCAGGTTGAGGGTTCGAGTCCTTCAGGGGCCGCCATTGATTTTTCACTTTTCATTATTAGAGTTGTTAAACTTAATTCTTGTATGGTGTTTATATTTTTCATTTGGACTTAGATAAGGATTAGGAAAGCCACTCTGATTTGGTGAGTCTGGCCAAATTTGCGGTTCTAGCGCAATTCCGGCAAATTCCTTATATGGAAATTTTCCCCAACCCTCATCATTACCGCTATCGAGGCCTTTGCCTGTATATATTTGAAGGCCCGGTTCAGTTGACATTAGCTCTAATGAAATGTTTTTTGCCGAGACGATTGCATTTGCTCTGAGACTTTGCCGAATATTAGAAATACAGAAATTATGGTCAATTTCAGTTGGTTTACCGTGATCATTTAACTTTCGACTTTTTTTAAAGTCTAAGTCTAGTTCCTTAGTGGAAACAGGTTTGGATGATGGTATTCCGTTTGTATCCACTGGCAGCACGTTATCACAGTTAACAATCAGATTGTGGTTTGCTATGTTTTTTGTGCCATCTAAATTGAAGTAACTGTGATTGGTAAAGTTACATAGCGTCGTTTTGTCGGTGCTTGCTTCTATAAAAATATCGATTGTTGTTTTATTTATTTTATAGGTAGTTTCGACTGTTAGATTTCCAGGAAACCCCATATGCCCATCTGGGAGTTCATCAAGTAATTTTACTTTGGATTTATCATATTCAATAATTTTCCAATTTCGTGCAGCTGATCCGTCAGTTCCGCCATGCAGTGTATGGGTTTTGTTTTGATTTTTGTCGAAGGAATAAATTTTTCCATCAATCTTTGCTTTTCCATGGGAAATTCTATTGGCATATCTGCCAACTATAGCACCTAATGTTCCTAAATTGATAAAATAAGGTTCCAATCTTGGATATCCTAATACTAAAGAATGGGTTATATTTCTCATTCTGATATCTTGAATGATGGCACCTAAGCTCAGTACTTTCAGCTGAAGATCACTACTTTCAATAGTAACTTGGAAAACATCTTCCCCGTTGGGCATGTGTCCATATAATTTCATAAGCTTGCCCTAATTCTGCAAATTTACATTTTGTTTTATCAAAGATTTTCATCGTTTCTTGGCATGCCAATCGTCATAAGCCGATACGAATTTTCTTGCTGCAAACTGGATATCATCATCACTCATAGATGGATGAAATAGATTTGATCCAATCCCAAAACCGGTTACACCAGCATCTAACCAATCGCTGAAATGTGTTTCATCTATTCCACCAACGGCATAAGTTTTTAGATTGCTCGGCAGTACAGCTTTGAGAGCTTTAAAACCTTTAACCCCAAGTTTGAAGGCTGGAAAAATTTTTAAACCGTCTGCTGCTGAATTGATTGCTGAAAAACATTCAGATGGTGTGAAGGCACCAGGAAAAGAAAGCATACCTTTGTTTTTTGTAGCTTTAATTACTTCCGTATCCGTATTTGGGGATACGATCATCTGACAACCTAGATTAGAAAGTTCACTGACCTCTCTGACATTTGTAACGGTTCCAGCGCCAATGATTACTGAAGTCCCAAACATCTTTTGCATCTCCGCAATAGTTTCCATTGGGTTAGGAGAGTTTAGTGGAACTTCTAACTTAGAAAACCCTTCGGCAATTAAGATTTCGCTTACCACAACGCATCTATCACGTGTTAGGCCTCTTAAAATTGATATCAATTCACGATTTTTATTCATTGATTATAACTATCTGGAAATACTTGTTTAAGGCCGTTAAGCGTTACGGTTTGTGTGTTCTCAATTGTTGCAGTTAAACCTAATTTCTTGAGTGCCTTTTGGTATAAGATACATAGATCATTGTTTCCTATCATAATCATATTTTGACCTAACCAGTAACTTTTTGCACCTGCTAATTCAGAGCCTATTAGATATCCCGAAAGCTTAGACTTTAGAAATTTAGTAGAAGTATTTTCCAAAAGATCTGCAGCTCGTAGCCCAAATAACTTAGAAGAAAGCAAAGCAGGATTGGAGTAGGTATCCTCGAAAGCTTCTAAAAAAGAAGTTGAATCAAAATCGTTGCTTTGCACAGAATTTTTAAGAATAGAACGCTCTGAAAGTGATAAAAAAATTTCACCTGTCATAAATGTTTTGAAACTTACTATTTCGTTCGCGCTTATGTGCACCCACTTCGTATGTGTTCCGGGCAGGCAGATAATACCATCAAAATCTGGGTTTTTTGACAAATATCCAGCAATCTGAGTTTCCTCACCCCGCATTACGTCTGGTGGAGACTTTTGCATAATACCGGGAACAAGACTTACCGAAATTCGCTGATCTTCTGTTTCGACTTGGATTATTTTTTCTTTATTTATGGGAGGGCAGGGGGCTTTTAAGTATGCTGCTTCTTTCCAGCCAGTTTTTGCTCCAGCCATCCCACAGATTATTATGGGGCATTTAGCATTTCCTTCTTTGGGCAGCCAATTTTCGATGAGGCTTATCAGATAGGGTTCAAACTCACTTGGTATAAGTGAAGCCATACCTTTACCATTATTAATTGTATTAATAACGTGCCCCCGATGATCTATGCCCCAGATGCGCAAATTTGACGTGCCCCAGTCGGCCGCGATCAAAGTAATATCACTTAAATTACTCATCCGGTAACTACAACGCCGCCGTCTATGACTAAAGCCTGAGAGGTCATCATTTTGGAGGTGTTGGATGCTAAAAATAATGTACCCCCAACAATATCAGATCCTGATAAGTGTTCCTTAAGACATTGCCTATCTAAATGTTTTGAAAGACCTTCTTCCGTAGCCCATAAATTCATCTGCCTTTTGGTCAAAACCCATCCTGGCATGATTGCATTTACCCGAATATTAAAAGGACCTAATTCTCGTGCCAAAGAACGAGTTAAGCCCGTAATAGCAGATTTAGCAGTTGCGTATACCGGATACCCTTCATTGCCCATCATGTATGAGATTGACGAAAAGTTAATGATAGATCCACCACCATTTTTTTTCATTCCTTCTGCAACCTCTTGAGCGGTAAAAAAATGTGGTTTCAAATTCACATTCATTGTCTTGTCCCATTGTTCAGATGTAAATTCACCTAATGTATGGCGAGTATCATTAGCAGCATTATTTACTAAAACAGATATGGCCCCTTGCTTATCTGCTGTTGTTTGTAATGCTGCCTTTAAGTCTTTCGTATTGGTTACATCACATTCAAGAAAACTTGGTTCATGTTTGTATTTGCCTTTACATTCGATCAAAAACTTTGCTGGATTTGATCTTTGTATGAAAGTCACTTTGGAGCCTTGAGACAAAAAACCTTTAGTCAAATCTGCGCCAATTCCTGCGCCACCGCCGGTTATGAAAATACTTTGATCTTCCAAATCGTGAAATGTTGCAAACTGCATTTTCTATATTTCCTAATTTGTAAATTTACCTTTATTCAATTATTCCAAATCAGAATCTAAGAACTGGAATGCCTGCCTAAATTCTTTTTCAAAAACTTCCATTTATTTTTATCGAGTAAATTTTTTGTGTTTTATCCTTTTAGGCTCCAGAGCATCCGGGCCAAATCTTCTTTTCTTATCTTCTTCATAATCTTCGAAATTTCCTTCAAACCATTCAACATGAGCGTCGCCTTCGAAAGCCATAATGTGTGTGCAAATTCGATCTAGAAAAAAGCGATCGTGGGATATAACGACAGCACACCCGGCAAAATCTACTAATGCATCCTCGAGTGCCCTGAGGGTCTCGACATCCAAATCATTTGTAGGTTCATCTAACAACAAAACATTACCGCCAGACTTTAAAAGACGAGCCATATGGACTCTGTTCCGTTCTCCTCCTGATAACAAGGAAACTTTCTTTTGCTGATCCCCACCTTTAAAATTAAACGATGAACAATAAGCACGCGAATTTACTTGAGCATCACCCAATTCAATTACTTCAGCTCCACCTGAAATCGCTTCCCATACAGTGTCACCATCTTTAAGGTCGTCTCTAGATTGGTCTACATAAGATAGTTGAACCGTGTCCCCGTAATTTACTGAACCCGAGTCTTCACTTTCCTGTCCCGTAAGAACTTTAAATAGTGTTGATTTTCCTGCTCCGTTCGGACCAATTACTCCTACAATCCCTCCTGGTGGTAAACTAAAACTGAGACCTTCGATAAGAAGTTTATCTCCCATTGCTTTATTTAAGTTTTCAACTTCAATTACTTTTCCACCCAATCTTGGTCCATTTGGAATAACAATTTGAGCTCTTGATATTTTTTCGCGTTCCGATTGTGTTGCTAAATCGTTGTAGGCATTGATCCTGGCTTTTTGTTTCGCTTGACGTGCTTTTTGCCCCTGACGCATCCACTCTAATTCACGTTCCAAAGTTTTTTGTCTTGTCTTGTCTTCGCGTGACTCTTGTTCAAGTCTTTTGGCCTTTTGCTCCAACCAGCTTGAGTAATTGCCTTCATATGGAATGCCGCGACCGCGATCCAATTCCAAGATCCAACCAGTTATGTCATCTAAGAAATATCTGTCATGTGTTACAATTAAGATTGTACCTTTGTAGTCAATTAAATGTTGCTGTAACCAAGCGATCGTCTCTGCGTCTAAATGGTTTGTAGGTTCATCAAGAAGCAGCATTTCCGGCGCTTCCAGCAGAAGCTTACATAGTGCAACACGGCGTTTTTCGCCGCCAGAGAGAGTTGTTACATCAGCATCATCAGGAGGGCAACGAAGAGCTTCCATACTAACGTCAATTTGACTATCTAAATCCCATAAATTCTCAGCATCTATCTGATCCTGCAGTTTCGCCATTTCATCTGCCGTTTCTTCAGAGTAGTTCATAGCTAAATCGTTATAACGGTCGAGAATCTCTTTTTTTGGAGCCACACCTAACATCACGTTTTCACGAACATTTTTTGATGCGTCTAATTCAGGTTCCTGGGGCAGATAGCCAACTTTTGCACCTTCTGCAGACCATGCTTCTCCAGAAAATTCTGTATCCAAACCAGCCATTATTTTCATCAATGTGGACTTACCAGCTCCATTAACTCCAACCACGCCTATTTTAACGCCAGGTAAGAAGCTTAAGTGAATATTTTCAAAACATTTTTTTCCACCTGGATAAGTTTTTGATACACCTTGCATATGATAAACATATTGATAAGCCGCCATCATTTACTCCACTTTTAACAACTTCATAGGAGAATACGCTTTCATTAGTTGATGAGCAATCGTTTAGTATTAGAATAAAATGAATGATTTGGTTTGGTGAAAAATTATCGGGATCCAAACGTATAGAAAACTGGTAAAAACCGAAATATAAAGAGGTCTATTAAAGGAATTTCTAATTTAATGTTTTTGGATGGCACAAAAATAGGTGTATTCGGCGGATCATTTGACCCGCCTCATTTGGGTCACGTCCATTTCTCTTTTCAGGCTATAAAACTCTTTGATTTGGATAAAGTAATTTGGCTAATCAGTCCTGGAAATCCTTTAAAGACTGTAGCTCCAGCACCAATACATATTAGACTACAGCAAGCTCAAAAAATTATTCATAATCCCAAAGTTATTCTCTCGAAAGTAGAAACGGAAATTGGTGCACAGTATTCGTGGGAAACTTTAGGATACCTATCTTTGAGGTACCCTAGAACGAAATTTGTTTGGCTAATGGGTTCTG
>CACLGX010000020.1 GCA_902606585.1 Paracoccaceae bacterium
GCACTATCAGCCGGGTTACAACAGGCTCATTAATACAAACACCACGGGGTACTATGGAGTTGAAGGCATTTTTTAGTGTTGGGATCCAGCAAGAAGGTCAAATGGAAACTACCTCTGCAACTTCCATTAAATTTAAAATTACGAAATTAATTGAGCAAGAAGACCCTAACGCGCCAATAAGTGATGACTTGATAGTTTCCACACTGGCAAGTGACGGCATCGCTGTGGCCCGCAGAACCGTAGCCAAATATAGAAAACTAGAAAATATTCCTTCATCATTTGCTAGAAAACGGCGACACGTATTATCTGGAGCTTTAGCCTGATTTAATCAGCAGCTTTATTTTCTTTGAGAATAACTTTGTGCACAATTTTGGGCGCCTTAACAGCATGGCGCTCAAATCTTATTTTATTATGAGGATCAATTTTCTTAACAATTGCGCTGACATCATTTTCATTTACTGCAGCAATTGTCATGTAATGGTTTTTACTCTGAAAAAGCGTAAATGATCTCATTATATTATTTTGTGAAACATAGACAAATCTTGACAAAACTATATATGTGATCACAAATAATATCATGTTCGTGAATAGAGTTATTGCATAGCTTACCAATAATGCGGCTATGGGAGGGTAAAGTCGGTATTTCAAACACCACATCAGTGGAAATAGGAAAGCCATTGGATCTTTTTCCATGCTTAAAATATCGCAAACACCATGGCCATCACGATATACTTCGTAATTTTGGTAATTATCGAATTCAGCAAAAACATGTCCGTCAAACTGTTCTAAGGCCCACTGTGTTTCTTGCTCAGTCGCAAGCCCAAACTGGCTTTGAATCGGGCTTGTTATCAAAAGGTCAAAAATCTGTCCATCACGATAAAACGACAACAACCATTTTGCCTCCTCCCCAACTTTACTTGTAAAGATCTCTAATAGTCTTGCGGGACCATCTCGGTAGATTTTTCCATCAACTGCAACAAGTATATCGCTCTCTTGTAGACGCTTGACATAATCTTGAACAGTAATTCCATTGACAGCTACTTTTAATAGCATCCCGTTTTGATCAAAATCTTCAACCTGAGATATTTGTTCATCCGAAAGTCCTCCGGAGTCTTCCAGCCCCAGAACACCAGCTAAACGGTCGTCTTCCTCACTCATGGGAATTTCAATGGATTTGGTTTCGGTTTAGGCTGTGGCTTCGGAGCTGAAACCTTCTTTTTTGCTTGTGCTTTTCTCACTCGGTTCATCTCCAAGACATTTGTAGCAATCTCTTTTTGGAGCATTATAAGCTCATCAACCTTTTTTTCCAAGGCTTGAAATTGCTTCAGTGTCACTAAAGTATCTTCTGGTTCAACACCAGCTTCCGCCCCGTCTTCTTCCTCAGTTTTGGGAGCAAAAAACTTCTGAATTTCTAATATTTGCTCAGACAAAGCTATCTGAGATGCATCAGACTGAGCCTTGAGATCATTCAGTGTATTTTCAGCAAAGTCCTGAATTAATCGCTCCGTGTCTTGTACACTCATTTTTATTGCTTGATTATATCTTGTATCAGCATTCATAATATCTTGGCTGGCCTTGTCAGCAGCGCCACGCAATTCAGCCAATGTTTCTTTTATACTTTCTTGGTTTTTTGTATTGGTTTCAACCGTTTTGATCGACTCATCCAATGAGCTGACATTTTCAGTAAAAATAGCTATAGACTCAATCGCCATATTGGAATTCGTTTGCAGCGTCCCTAGAGACTTATAGTACATGAGAAACCCTGCAGCTAAAGAAATAACAGCTGCCGCAATTGCACTAACGAAAATGATAGTGACCGATTGGTGGATCCGTTTTGCCTGAATGTTAACAACTTCAAATTGTTCTTTTATTGAATTGAACTCTTCGGTAACCCCAGTCGCGGTATCTGCTGCATCTAGGGCAATCTGCACACTATCGGCTAAGTCTGATTTTGACGGTTTAGTTGCCATTACTATGTCTCTCAAAGCTTTTTTTAACGGTTTTCGATGAAAAATATGCACAATCCATGCCAGTCGTGCGCCTTACTTCCTGATTAGGTAAATTTTTTGATTTAAATCCGAATTTGTGGCAACCCCATGGCCGTGCAACATCATGGGTAGTAAAATAGTATTTACATTTGCCACAAGCGATCTGCATATCAACCACGCCACCTATCAAAAAATTTTTGAATTCTAAACCGAAACGCTCCCATAATAGACATAAAGCCACCCAGAATAACGAGTATGCCTTTTAATATCTCTTGGCTTTCCAAAAGTGCTTTACCTTCTAATACTAACCACAGTCCGGCGAAAAAAAATACCAGTGTAGATATCAGAACTCCCAAAGAAGAATTGCGTTTTACCATGTACATACTTTAAATATTTCTGCCCTTCTCGTCAAAAATGAAGTCACTTGGAACTTCAGGGTCCTGAAGACTTGCATCAACACCGCGCTCCAATTGGTAAACATAGGCCAAAATTGATGCGACAGCTGAATAAAGTTGCTCAGATATGTTTTGGCCAATATTACCAGTAAAATAAAGTGCTCTTGCAAGAATTGGAGACCTTACGATAGTTTTTGAATGTAATTCGCCCTGCTCGATCACACGTTTTGCAATAAGGTCTTTGCCCATCGCTAGAATGAGTGGAGCGTCATCAGTTTCCGGCTCATATTTAATGGCCACTGCAAAATGAGTAGGGTTCGTAATGATTACTGTGGCGTCTTTAACATTTTCAACAGCTTGAGACTGCTCTGCAGCTCGCTGACTGGCTTCCATCTGCAAACGCCGCATTCTAGCCTTAACTTCTGGGGAGCCTTCACTCTCTTTAAACTCTTCTTTCATATCCTGTCGCGTCATTCGCAATTTTTGTAACCAGGTATGTCGGCTCCAGATATAATCACCAACGCCAATCGCAAATAGAATAAAGACAAGTGAAAGAACAAAATAAATCAGCGTTTTGTATAAAACTCCAAGTCCATGTTCCAAACTGCCAGCACTAAGATAAATTATACTTGGCAGCGCGAACCATAGAAAAACAACGACACATGTCGTTAATAAAACTACTTTTGCAATAGATTTTATAAGCTCTGCCAGACCTTTAATTGAAAAAATTCTACCCAACCCTTTGATAAGATTTAATTTTTCAAATTTAAAACCTATTGCTTTCTCGCTAATGCTAATACCACTGCCAACAAATGCTTGCATGCCAATAATGAACAGAAAACATGGGACTCCAAAAATGGCAGCTGCCAGTAGAAGTAACTTATAACCATGCCAGGCATGCAGTGTTTTTAAGGTTAGTAATTCCTCTGGGTGCGAAAATTCAAATAATGAAGCCCAACCATTAATAACCTTTCCAGAGAAAAAACCGAGCACTATCAAAACAAACAAACCAGCAATGCTAGATGCAAACACAAACATTTCCTTTGAAGAGAGAACGTCTCCATCTTGCCTAGCCTTTTCCAAACGTCGCTGGGTTGGTTCCTCAGTTTTTTCTTGGGCCTGGTCATTTTCAGCCATCTGGCGACACCTCCAAGATATTCTTTACATATCCAATGGCTTCATCAATTAATCCGCTGAATACAAACTGGAGCGCATCTACAGAGAAGTATAAGGCAAAGAAGGTTCCCAAAATTGTTAGAGGAAATCCAAAGGAAAATAGATTTAGTTGAGGTGCAGATTTTGTAATAAAGCCAATACCCAAATTCATAAAGAATAAAATACTTACAATTGGTAGCACAATAATCACTGCGTTGGAATAAATTGAGTTTGACGATTTTAATGATTTCTCAACTACGGTTTCAAATTCATAAAAACTCCCCAAAGGGACTAACTCAAAACTTTGGAAAATGAGGTCAAAAATTATTAAGTGTCCATTTAAAGAGAAAAATAAAATCAACAAAAATAGTTGAAAGATTTGGCTGATTACTGGTGATTGAGCACCACTAGTCGGATCAATTTGCGCTGCAAAGGCTAAGCCCGATGTTGCGGCTATTTTTTCTCCAGCCAGGATAACAGCGGCAAAACAAATATTTAATACCATTCCACAAGCCAAACCTACAAAAATCTCCTGAAAAACAATGGGTAATAGAGATGCTCCCATTAAAATATTCAAGTTTGGAAATTCTACTTGGCTCATTATTCCAAGACCCAAGGCGATCGAAAAGACAATACGAACGGTCAAGGGGACCATGCGCGAGCCAAAAAATGGTGAAGCCACCAAAAAAGCTCCAACTCTCAAAGATGAGAGCATGAGCAATAAAAGATAAACAGAAATACTTTGGATCGATGTCCCTGGTAAGCCTATCAGGTCCTGCATTTAGAAACCTTTCGTGGCTATCTCTTCAAAAATAAATGCAAAGTAGTCAGTCAATGCACTCAGAGTATAGGGAGCAAATAATGCCATTGCTGCTAAAACCACAAAAAGTTTAGGAACAAAACTTAATGTCATTTCCTGTATGGATGTTGCAGCCTGAATTAGGCCAATCAATAAACCGATACCCAATGCAATTCCCAAAATCGGTCCTGCAGTCATAATTATTTGCCAAAATGCGAGACTTAAATATTGAATATTTTGATCATATGCCATGAGGTTAGCTCACCAAAAACGTTGCTGATAAGGATCCAATTGTCATTGCCCAACCATCTACTAAAACAAAAAGTAGCAGCTTAAATGGAAGAGAAATCAACATTGGCGACAACATCATCATACCCAGTGACATGAGTATTGACGCTATAACCATATCTATAACCAGAAATGGAAGATAAATTAAAAACCCAATTTCAAACGCTGTCTTTAATTCTGATGTAATAAAAGCGGGTAAAACGATTGGAAGTGGAATGGACTGTTTATCTAAAAATGGACCATTGTCTGATAGGTCTGCAAATAAATTCAACGTATCAACGCGAGTATTTGTAACCATGAATTCTTTCAAAAGCGCCAAACCTTCACTCAAGGCCTGGTTAATCTCAATTTTACCATCAAGAAAAGGAGTAATTGTCTCAACATAAAGAATTTCAAAAATTGGACTCATAACATAGAAACTGAGAAACAGAGCTACCGCTATAAGTACTTGATTGGGGGGTGTTTGCTGTGTTCCCAGTGCTTGCCGCAAAATCGATAAAACTATAATTATCCGCGTGAAGGCCGTCATACCCAACACAAGAGAGGGCAAGACTGTTAGAGCAGTCATAAGAATTAGTATCTGTAAAGAAAGCGAGTAGGTAGTTTCGCCATTCAGCTCTTCAACTGAAGTTACTGCAGGCAATCCGAAAGCAGATAAATCCTGAGCACAGGCTATACCACCGACCAAACAGAATATTAAAAAAAGAGTACCTTTGAGAAATGACATGTTCACTCCTCAATCCCATTAAGAACCTGCTGGTCATCAGTTGCTAGTTCTATAATTGAAGGAGAGTTTCCCTTGGCAAAAACTAAAAGAAAAGACTGTTTACCGACTGAAACTACGTCTGCCCGGTCATTTTTTGAAAGCGGCAACCTCGCCTGAACACTTATTTTAGTAAAGCTGCTGGTTTTTGGAAGCGATGGATGCAACACATTTCCTCGGTACTTGATCAGCAATTGAACAAGAACCAATGCCAGCAAGAACAACACAACGATCAGGATTTTATCGTACGACATAACTACTCCCAAGTATTACAGGGAGTATTGCACGCAATATGCCATTCTTGATTTATTATTTTAAAACAGATAGTTAAGTGATTTATTATCAATATTCAATTTTTTGAACGAAATAAGTTAAATACTTTCCATTCTTTTTTCAGGATCAACAATTTCCCCAAAGCGAACCCCAAAACGCTCGCCAACCATTACGACTTCGCCTTTGGCTATTTTTGTGTTGTTGACCATAATATCCAATGGATCACCGGCAAGCCGGTCAAGTTCGACCACGGAGCCTTCATTTAGCCTTAGCAAGTCTTTTATTGTTATCTCAGTACGACCAACCTCCACGGTCAGCATTACATCAATATTCTCCAAGACTTTTAAATTTTCAGTACCTTCTTGATTTTCCGTATTTTCAACTTCTTCAGCCATTCTTTTTCCCACTTTCTGAAACTCTTTGTTTCATTGAAATGGCGGCATTAGGACCAACTTTGCCTATATCCGCATAAAATAAACTCTGACCCGCCACCTTCACTAAAATATTCTCTGGCGTCGACATAGGAAACACATCGCCTTCTTTGCTTTTTATAAGTTTACCCAAAGATGTCTTGGGTTTTCCAAGCTCTGCAGATAGTGTTAAAGGTATTGATAACACAGCGTTCTGCAAACGATCTTTCCAAGTTCTATCGTCATGTGCAAATTCGTTTTGGACACGTGATCTTAACTGTGAAGAAATTGGTTTTAAAGTTTGCAGCGGGTAAACAATGTCAAAACTAACTGGGTCCTGCTGAGGCATTTGCACCATAAATGAGCAAACAATAACTGTGTCGACACCATCCACAAAAGAAATTAACTGAATGTTTTCCTCTCTTGTCTGCACTTCAAATTTTGTTTTAATTAGATCTTTCCAGGCTACTTCTAAGGCTTCGTTCATTCCTTCAGTTATTATTTCAATAATGCGCTGCTCCGTAGCCGTAAATTCACCCTGCGTGGCAAAAAGAGACTGTATTTTTGAGCCTCCATAGTAAGAATTTGTAAGGTGAGAAACAAAAGGAGCTTGAATTACTACGAGGCAATTACCCCTCAATTCTTCTATTCTATTGTTTGTGACGCTGATAAAACTATCACAACTTTCTACATATTCATCAAATGATTTCACCTCAGGTGGAAAAGATGAAATTCTGGGCATAATCCTAAGCATCGGAAGAAAAACAGACCGAGTAAATCTACAAATTTTTTCATTTATCATTCTCAGTGCGTAATAATCACCAAGCAATGAGAGATCTTCGGATCCAAATACGAACTCACGCACCTCATTTGGATCAAACTGGTTAGAAACAGCCTGCTCCTCATCACTCTCCAAGCCACCAAGAAGAGCTTCTACTTCATCATTTGAGAGTTTACGCGAACCAACCATTTATTTACTCTACTATTGTAGCACGAAGGAGGTAAAGAAAACACCCTCGACACCACCAAAACCTTCCAATAATTCTAATTTTTCATTTATCCCAAGTCTAATTTTCTCAGCCAGATTATCACGACCTTCTTTTCCCTCAATTTCTTCCACAGAGAATTCACTTACTACACCTAGAATTTCTGATCGCAAGGCTAATTGATGTAGCTCAACATTTTCCATTACAGTTTCATCATATTGGGTAGATACTCCAACACTAATCTGTAGGAATGCCTTAGAGCCTCTCAAATTAGTGGTGAAATTGTCTGGAAAAGTATAATAACTCGTTACAAAAGTTTCAGTGCTAGGTGTGTCTTTATATACTTTATCAGGGTCAGCTGAGCTTTCTCCATCGCCAGGAGAACTCGGTAATTGTCCGGCTTGTTGTAGCTTCTTCTCAATTAATTCTTCCACTTGTTCAACAGGTGTTTGTGTCGGCATAAATAGAAAAGCTCCAACCCCAATGCCTATACCAACCAATGCTATTGGCCCAATGCCAAATAACGCTATCTTTTTGAAGTTAAACTTTTTTTTCTCTTCTTCTTCAGCCATTACTCTACCTACGCAATAAGATTTAAACTATAAATATCATCATTTTCGACAAGTGGGTCCAGTTTGTTTTCCAATTCTTCAACGCCCTCGTTGAACTCATTATTTTGATCTTTTTCGTTTTTTCGTCGCTGCGATCCTTCATTATTTTGAGCGTTATTATTCAATTCAACATTATACTCTGCAAGCTTTAGGCCATTTTGCTCAGAAATTACTTGCAACATATTTTCTGACGATCTCAAAATAGCCAAAGTAGATGAGTTTTCTGCAATAAGTTTAACATCTATTTGTGAGCTATCAACAGATACGTTTACCCGCACTTTCCCAAAAGATTCTGGTTCCAGTATTAAATCAAAGCTCTCATTCGAGTTAATTGCCTGTTCTAATAAAGCGTTCGATAATCTCGATGAAAATTGTGATTCAAGTAAAGAAATTCTTTGGCTAAAATTATTAGACTGGACCATCAAGGATTTATCGACGGCTGGTCCTAATCGAGAAATAATTTGTTCATTGGAAGACTGAATTGTACTTCCAAAATTTGCCAATGTATTCGTGTTCCGTATGGTGGGGATTTGTTCATCAGGAGATTTAAATGCCAAGTCAGTGTTCTCCCTACCGGCTATGAAAAGGTTTTCCCTTAAATTTTTGGCTGTTTGATCTGTTTCCGTTGCCTTACCTGAAATTGCCAGACGATAACCAATTACATCTGCCGATGACAAAAACAGCTTCTTTTTGACACTTCTACTCTCATTTAACCCAACTTCTTTTTTCACAACTTTTGAGGTAGCTTCCCTAATTATGACCGCAGCCTTGCTAACCTCTAGAAATTCAGCAATATCTTTCTTGAAATTAAGCTTTTTAGTTACTGAACTAACCGCAACCTGTAATCTATCCTTCAAAAATTTTGCAAAATCGACAGAGCTTATTTCGCTAAGATCAATTTTATTGATTATGGGTGGTTCCGTATTGGTAATAAGTTCCGAAGAAAAAGTTTTAACGTTTTCCGCCAGAGAACTAGTACTCTTGTTGGATTGAAAGGATTTTATGATTTGAGTTTCGTCAACTACAAAGTCTTTTTGCTCAAGACCAATTCCAGCGATAATTTGAGATATCTTATTAGCAGGTGATACTCCCTCGCTAGGCGATAGGCTTTCTATTCGAGTTAAATCAAATGGCTGCTGCGCAGGCCCGGTAAAATCTTGGCTACCATCAAAATTTATAACAACATACGTCTCTGGAATAATAAAAGCTTTAGGGTTTTCTATAGATATGGTGACATTTAGCGCTGCTAAATTCTTATTTGGGATCTCAACAGTTATTGCAGATAATTCATCCAAACCAACTAGTGGAAATTTTTCCTTTTGTAAGGTCAAATTTCCATAGCTTAAATTTGAAACCTCGGCATTTAAACCGTTAGCTGATACTTCTATCGATAGATTTAATGCATCTATTTTGTCGTTTTGATTTTTATTTTGATTATCGAGCAGACTATCCTGATCCAGATAAAGGCTGCTTGTCAGAGCTATTCCTTCGTTTTTTTCCAAACCAGCCGACTTAAAATCAGACAAATCTAACAATAAAGATCCAGTTCTTCCACTTTCAAATGGTAAATTTTTAATCAACGCAGAAGACTCAAAGGTGTTTTCATTCGAATTTTTTGACGATGGGAGATTAGGTAAATTTTCAGACGGGATGATTACTTTCAAATAATCTAAAATTTTACTTTTATCAGTTTTATCTGACGAATTTTCCTCAAAAAGGCCCAAGAATGCTTCGGTAGTATCTTTTAAACCAATTTTTGAATTCTTAATTGCAAGAAAATCATTACCCAGTTGAAGTTTGTCCAACTCCAAGCTTATTGAGCTTAATAGGTTTTTTAACTGTAATTCAGTGTCAGTTCTTGACGCAATTGTCGAAGATTTTACTATACCACTAAGTTGAGACAATGTTGAACTATTAACATTTCTAGCTTCGCCAGGCTCCAGTAAACCTTCAAAATCCTGAGTAACATCCACAAATTCGTTTTGAGAAAAATGTTCTGCCTTAATATTAGGTATTACCTTATGGTCAGGTATTGTGTTATTTGTTTCAAATGATTTTTCGCCCTCAATAGGACTGTCACTTAGTATAGAAATTAATTGAAAAAAATCTGTAGCTTGACTTTTACTGGTGCCACTTGCCGCCAGACTGTCGGGCCCTTGATCAAACTGCTGGATTTTACCTGAATTTCCACCAATAATATTCGTCATATAAGGGTCCAACGTTAATAATTCAGAGTGACGGCTGCAATAATTATGCCATACTAACGTCTACCTGGAACAAAATTGCTTTCATCAATCTTGGAGTTTTTTTTTCGTGCGTCGGTCACTTTTTCTTTTTTCTTTCTTTTTTCCAACACATCACTCTTCGCTTTAGACCGTCCTATCTCAATTGTAGTCGCCACTTTTTCTTGTTCTAAAAACTCTTGCCTGTTCAATAAAATTTCACGTTGTTCCATAAGTTTTTGAACTAGCTGCCTATTAGATTGAAAAGCATATGCATTGACTGACTGCTTTTCCTCTGCCTTATCTCGTGCCAGTTCCTCTAAATCATTGCTAACCTTAAGACATTTTTCTGCCTCAGATTGGATTTGGACCAAATGGGAGATAGTTTTCTGTTGCTTAAGACGTTCTTTTGTTTGCAACAGATTAATTTGCTTCACTTTCTTCATATGTTCCCGCCAAGTAGATTTTTGAGAGCCTCTACTGAATCTGGAAAAGAGGCTGGTTCTCCATCATCCTGTTTTAAAAAATTAACTATGGAGGGCCAAAGCTGCATAGCAATATCTAAATCGGCATCCTGCCCCTGAACATAGCCACCCATTAAAATAAGATCCCTATTTTCATAGTATTTGGAAATATATTTTCTCAGTACTTGGGAGTTTTTAGTTTGTTCTTCTGAAACTATATCCGTCATAAGTCTACTGACAGATTGGTTTACGTCTATTGCTGGGTAGATACCCTGTTGAGCTAAGTCTCGACTTAGAATTATATGCCCATCTAAAATTGCCCTGGCTGTATCCACAACTGGATCTGAAGTAACATCATCACCATCGGCTAAAACAGTGTAAATAGCGGTTATTGTACCACCACTTTTTGAATTAGTTCCCGTACGTTCAACTAAACTGGGAAGCAATGAAATCACTGACGGGGGATATCCTCTTGAAGTGGGTTGCTCTCCTAATGCTAGTCCCACCTCTCGTTGAGCATGCGCAACTCTGGTCAGAGAGTCCATTATTAGTAAAACATTTTTACCTTCATTTCTGAAATGTTCAGCTATAGCTGTAGCCCGCTTTGCACCTTGGATCCGCAATAATGGTGAGCGATCCGCAGGTACAGCAACTACAACTACTTTATCACGCGAATGTGAAGACAGTACTTCTTTTGTAAAAGATGCAAGTTCCCGTCCACGTTCACCAATTAACCCAATCACAACCACATCTGCGTCGGTACTTTTTGCAATCATGGATAACAAAACAGATTTGCCCACTCCTGAGCCAGCTATAATTCCAATTCGCTGACCGCGCCCCAAAGTCAAAGTAGCATTTATATTACGGATACCTACGTCTAAAATATCTTCAATAGGTGTACGCTCAAATGGGTTAAGAGTAGACCCATTTAAACTTAACGATTTTTCACATGTGATAGCGCCAAGTTGATCAAGTGGACTTCCTAAACCATCAATAACTCTCCCTAAAAGCCCATCTCCAACTTCAACTTCCTGTGTAACTTGCACCAAAGCCACTTTGTCTTTCACACTAATAGCAAAGGAATTGTCATGTGGGACTATATCAACTGAACTTTCCTTAATCCTGACAACCTCACCGGTTACCCTATCACCTGCGTCGTTTTCTACATAACACAGAGATCCAACAATACATGGAAGGCTACTCGATGTAATAATGTATCCGTCAAACCCGGTCACACTGCCAGTGTGTAAACATTCAATAAGCTTTTTTTTCCGAATATTAGCCAAAGCAAAGTCTAGAAAATGATCGGGTGCTTGCGAATTTTCCGTATTTAAATCCATTTGAGTTCAGAAACCTTAATTTGATATTGTTTGATGAAATCCAGACTTTCCTGCGATTATCCTAAACTCACCTCTTCCAAGATCTGGTGTTGTAACTACTTTAAATGGAAGGTCAGTTGAACTTTTAATAAAAGCCGTAGCATCAATTTCGTTTAATTCGACAACGGTTTCATTTGTTTTTTCAAGTACTTCTAAGCTAACTTTCTTGACGCGCTCTATTAATTTTTCTGGCGCCAAATCAATACGCTCTCCCAAAAAAATACTACTAATATCTTTAGCCTTTTCTATCAGCGTTTCTTCAACAAGGTCAGAAAACTCATCTCGTACACAGAAAAGAGTGTTTGAGAAATCAGCTACTGCTTTTTTTTCAGCTTCCAAAGTTTTTTCAAACTCAAGCAAAGCATCTTGATAACCTTTTTGATATTCCTCTGATTGTTCTTGAGACGCCTCCTGATCGTCTGGGCCACCTTGTTCATCAGGTTCTGAATTTAAAACTTCTTTAACTACATTGACTGCTTCAAAACTGGTATCATTATTCTCATTAGCACCGCTCATCTCGCTTCCATCAAAACTTTCATTTTCGGCACTGCCAATGATATTTGAGGCTTCCGACACCTGTGTCTCTGAACCAATATCTTTTTCATCTAACGAAATAAATGTGGTTTCCTTGCTCGGTTCATCCTCATTTGAAGCTTCCGAAACCTGTCGCTCTGAGCCATCGTCTTTTTCATCTAACGAAATAAATGTAACGTCCTTACTCAGATCATTTTCTGAGATTTCTTGACCTAAACCCTCATTTAGTTTTTCATTTAAGTTATCTTTGTCAGCACTTTCCGAGAGCTGCTCTTCACTTTTGGAGACAACGTTATTATCTGATCCTGAATCTGACTTTATCAGATCAAAGAAACTTTCGGCCTTTTCAAAAGTATCTTTTTCACGCAACAAGGTTTCAGTTTCATCAAATTTACTTGAGTTTGCAGCGTCTAGTAGGCTTTTTACGTCTATAGATTGTTGATCTGCTATTTGCTGATTATCGACGGTGGTTGCTTCATCCTGCATTAAACCATTTCCTCACCACCACGACCCGCAAGAACAATTGTACCATCGTCAGAAAGTTTTCTGGCAACATTAATAATTTGTTTTTGAGCCTCTTGAACTTCTGTCAAGCGAACAGGGCCGAGAGCTTCCATTTCATCACGGATGTTTGCGGCCGCTCTTGTCGACATACATCCTAAGAGTTTTTCTTGTAATTGAGCATCGGCGCCTTTCATTGCCACTACCAAGACATCCTGGTCAACAGATCTTAATAGTGTTTGCAATGACCTATCATCGGATCCTCCAAGATTTTCAAAAACGAACATATTATCTTGAATTTCAGCCATAAGATCTCGATCTTCTTTCTTAATGGCATTTAATATGCGAGACTCCATATCAGTTTTGGTAAAATTCATGATCTTAGCAGCAGCTTTAACACCACCAATTTGAGATGCACGCAATGAAGTATTAGCTGCAAATTTCGCTTTCATTACTCGCTCTAGTTCCTTAATTGCTCCAGGCTCAACCGTTTCAAGAGTCGCAATCCTTCGTACAATATCGGCCTGAAGGTCATCTGGCAGAAGGGTCAAAACATCTGCCGCCAATCCAAATTCCAGGTAAGATATTATGAGAGCCTTTATTTGTGGATGTTCATCAATAATCAATTCAGATATCGCCCTTGCGTCCATCCAATCCAGAATATCAATTTGTGACTCTGAACTTGCAGGTGTAATTCTACCTAGCACAGACTGTGCTTTATCGTCGCCTAGTGCTTTAGTAAGAACATTTTCTATGTATTGCCCAGCACCCAAACCGAGACCAGTCTGTTTCTTAATTGTTTCTAGAAATTCGTCTAAAACAGCATTTACAGTCGTTTGATCGACCCCAGTTACAGAATACATTGCCGTGCCCAAATGTTGTACTTCTCTGGGAGTTAATTTCTGAAGCACCGCCGCAGCTTCATCTTCCCCTAGTAGCATCATAAGTATCGCTGACTTTTCCGTACCACTTAATTCCTGGACATTCTCATCTATATTTTCTTCAGCCATTTTTTGTCCCCTACTTGAGTAACTCTAAATCATCACGCATCATCTGTTTGAAAACATTTGCAACTCGTCCTGCTTCATCTGTAACAATCATACGAACAAGAGCCACTTTGTCATCATAAGTATTCGCGGTATCTAAAAGATCAGCTGAAATACCACCCTTTTTCTTTGGTTTCAGCTTTGCCTTGATTTCATCAAGACTTTCCCCTTCATCAACCTCAACTGCAGCCGTTTCCGTGGCTCGTTTGGCAGCAATTTCAGCCATTGTCTCAGCCTCAGCATATAATTCCATAACTGAGTTTGTACTTGCTGTGGGAACCAAAATTTTGTTTAGCATAGGCCGAACAACACCTAAGGCTACCACGCCTATTAATAGAATTAAAAGACTATTCTCAACAGTCGATCTAAACCAAGATGTATCATACAATTTTTTCTCAAAACCATCAAATTCATCTACAAAAGGTTGAGATGTTATTGTAAGAGTATCGCCTCTCTCAAGCTTAATACCAAGAGCACTTTTTACAAGGTTTTCCAGTTCTTGAATAACCTCTTGCGCTACTGGTTCATAAGAGATTTCTTCAGTTTCAGGATCTACTACTTTTTTATCACGGATTAAAAGAGCAGCGTCAATTCGTGTAATAATATTCGAAGGATTTTTCACCGTTTCAAATGTTTTACTATTTTCGTAATTCTTCAACTCAGTAGAAGACTTTGTCTCAAATTTTTGATCTTCTTTCCTATTTGCTTGATTTGTTGCGGCCCCTGCTTGGTTTTCCTCTTGATTAATATTAGCCTCTTGAGGAGGTTCATTAGAAATTGCACCTGGAATTCCCATTGCCTCCTTTTTGGCGGTAACATTTAAAGAGCTTTGCTCACTCAAAGTAGCTTGAGCGTCGGGGTCAACAATCTCTTGCGAGACCTCCCGTCTTGTAAAATCTATCTCAAGATTAACCTGAGCGTTAACATTATTGCTACCAACTATGGGTGTGACAAGGCTTTGAATGCGGTTTCTATAAATATTCTCAAGTCTCATCCGGTACTCGAGCTGGTTGTCAGCCAATACTTGATCTGGATCATCGGGAGCATTCGATAATAAATTTCCAAATTGATCAACAATAGACACATTATTTGGGCTCATACCAGGTACCGATGCTGAAATTAAATTCGTAATTGCCAGAACCTGCGTTTTATCTAACTTATGGCCATTTTGTAAGTTTACAAAAACTGATGCAGTGGGAGGTGTTTGATCCCGCACAAAAACAGATTTTTCGGGCAGAGCTAAATGCACTCTGGCTGCTTTAACACTGCTGATTTCTGTTACAGATTTCGCTAATTCCACTTCCTGAACTTGACGTAATCTCACGCCTTCGACCGATCTGGAAATACCTAAAGGCAAATTATCTAAGTTGTTTACCCCATCACCTCCAAAGTCGGGCAAACCTTGCGCTGCTAGAGATATTCGAGCCTGATGATATACGTCAGTGGGTACTAAAATTTCACCTGTCGCTGGGTCTAATTGCACATCTACACCCATATTTCTCAATGAATTTAATACTTGTGATTTTTCATTCTCCGATAGAGAACTGTATAACGTTGTCATCTCTGCTTTTTGCATACCCAAATATAAAACAATCGCAGCCACAGCTGTTAAAGTAGCCAATAAAGTTGGGAAGGCTCTTCTAAAACCCGGTTGGTCTATAGCTTCTCTCAGGCGTGATAACGCATTTGAAGATGTTGCAAGTAATCCTGTCCTCTGTGTAACTAGAGGTGCTTCATTTTGAAATTGCTCTACATTTGCCATAATTTAAATCCACTACACTGGCATATTCATAATATCTTTGTATGCGCTCAATGCCTTGTTGCGCACATTGAGCGTTAGTTGGAAGGCAAGTGAACTAACTTGTTGACCAACCATTACTCGAGCCAAATCGTTTTCGACACCAAGCTCAAAGTCTTTAGCTAATTGATTAGCCGTATTTTGAGTTTTAGCCACCTGTTCTAACCCCTCACCCAAACGCTCAGAAAAGCTGGGAATAGATTTTTCTTGCAATAAAACGTTTTTATCAGTTGCTTGACTGATATTATTCATTTTTTGCTGAACTAATTGCGTATTTGAAGCAGTAATTTTCATAGCACCATCTCATTTGAGTCTGTTGTTCTAAATTTTGCAGCTAAAGCTTCGGCGGTGTTAGTAGATTTGTTTTTTTCGCAATCATCAAAAATCAAATCAGAAACACAAATTAAATTATCCGTGCAAAGTATTTTTGCTCGCTGAATAACATTGTAAAGTTCGCGAACATTACCCGGCCAAGGATATTCCATCAATTTTTCAAAAGCTTGCCCTGATATTTTAACCCTTTCGACGCTATCTTTATCCAAGTTGAAAAGCATATTAGAAACGATAACTGGTACATCAAACCTTCGGTCAGATAGGCGCAAGGTGTTTAGCGGAAAAACATTTAGTCTATAATAAAGGTCTTCTCTAAATCTACCAGCTTTTACCTCCTCAGCCATATCCCTGTTTGTCGTTGCAACTATTCGTACGTCAACACTGACCTCGGTACTGCTTCCTATGGGCATTACCTTTTTTTCTTGGATAACTCTTAATAATTTTGCTTGAAGAGTTATCGGCATTTCCGAAATTTCATCCAAGAGTACTGTACCCTCATCAGCAGCCCTCAGGAGACCTTTGTTTGGCTGTACCGCACCTGTAAAAGAACCTTTCTCATGTCCAAATAACATTGACTCAAGCATTTGATCTGGAATTGCCGCACAGTTAACAGCGACGAAAGCTTTTTCATTTCTATTAGAAAAATGATGTATTAAATTTGATACTACTTCTTTACCTGTCCCCGTTGAGCCATTGATAAGTACCGTAGCGTCGGTATTTGCAATCCTCTTTATTAGAGCGGCTAATTTAAAAGACTTTTCATCTTTTGCTGGAAGATTTGGATAGTTTTGTACAATTTGTTCAATCACATAATGTAAATAAAAATCTTTTTCTGGTCCTTGAGAGTTTAGATCTATCGGTAAATGAAATAAACTTACAGCTCCGTTTAAAAAATACTCTACTTTAAATTCAGAGGCCGAAAATATGGCAAGAACCGACTTTTTAAACTTATGCTCTTTCAAAAAGGAAACAAATTTCCCATTGTTAGAAAACTGGAAATCAGGAGGTACACAAGCTACATAGACGTCATCAAATGCATCGACTGGCGAACAGTTACTATCATTAGATAAAAAGCAGTCTACTCCACGGCCATTCAAAGATGAACGTAACTCAGAAGCGAATATTTCGTTTTTATAATCAACTTTGATCATAGATTTACCTCCGTGAAAAAAGTGCAACGAAAATGCCAATTTATTTTTATTGTTATTTTTCAGATATTTAAAATAAATTTTGTTGATATTTTTAGAAAATTTATTTATTTTAAAAAAATATTTTCAAAAATTTGACAAATCAGCTAAATAAATAATCCGACAAGACGTTTTCTTTACCACGGAGGACAAAAGATGAATATAGCTTTCGCTCGTAATGAATACAAAAATACCAAGACTAACTCTTTAAGTAGCAAATCAGAAAATTTTGAGGCCGTTAGCGTTGCCTTAGGTCAACTTTTAAACTCTATGCAGGGATTGCGAGAGGCTAATAGTATAGAGCAAAAAGATGCTTTTTTTGAAAAATCGTTAACAAGTATTTATTTTCTCCAAAAGTGCCTAGATTTTGAAGCCGGTGGAGAATTGGCCAAAAATTTATTTAGAGTTTATGAATTTACGCGACAAGCAGTTTTAGACTTTGTACTCAGAGAAAAAGGGTCAGAAAATATGGACAAATCCATAGAATACGTTACTTTAATTCAAGAAGGTTGGAACGGAATAGAAGACTCTTTGTAAGGACCCATGGATAAGCACTGCCCCGTATTTGTTTTGGAATGCGCAGCTACTTTTATTTGCGAAAATTTTTTGGTTGGTACACTGCCTCTCGAAACAATCAGCAAAAAAGTAGGAGATCATATCGCTTCAGAATATAAAGAAGTTCCAATGGAAGACTTACTTGATATTACTGAGTCTTTTCTAAGAGTCTTAGCTGAGGCTAGTGTAGAAGAAGCTGACATTGTTTTAAGAAACTATGCCTTTGAGCGGATTACGTTTAGGAGAACCGGTAAGGAAAGAAGTTGGGAGTCAATGCTATTTGACCCTATGAAAGGTTTAAAAAAATTCAAACTAGATACGAAACTTTGCAGAAGAAATTTTCAAGCTTTTCTTTTTAGATATAAGCAACAAAAAAGAAACGAAATGCCGGAAAATTGGGAACTTAAAAGTTCTAAAACTAACGACTTCATTAATGCCATGGGGTCTATTGAATTCAGCCCATTTGATGTACTGGATCAGGCATAAATATTGGTTTTATTATGATCTGCTGGACTTGCGGGCTTAGATACTGAAAAATACTTTGTTCGAGCAGCGTTATGTATATAAACTGGGGCGACATTTTGGCTCAACACCAT
This sequence comes from Paracoccaceae bacterium, assembly GCA_902606585.1. GTDB lineage: Bacteria > Pseudomonadota > Alphaproteobacteria > Rhodobacterales > Rhodobacteraceae > Salinivivens. The sequence continues at coordinate 18,284 of CACLGX010000020.1, forward strand.
CTGCTCTACTGCTATAAGAGAAGGTGAAAGATATGGGCTGTATACTCGTTTTAAATTATAATTTTCACCCACAACACGCTCAGTTTGATTAACCTCAGAAGTTAAATTTGGCTGTAGATATGTATTTCTAACGTCATTAGTCGCTGGCGCGTTTAGAACCAGAGGTCGACTTTTTCCTAGTATATTGTATTCTTGGTATGACGTTTGCATGAAGCAACGTTAAACCAAACTTGGCATTAAATCAATGAGAGCAAAAAAATGGCAAAACTATGTGAAGGATGCAAACAGGCAAGAGTTCATTTGTCCATGGTCTTTGCGGCTTTAATTTTGTTAAATTTTGTAGGAAGATCCTTATTTGATATCGAAACAACTTCTTTTCTAGATGTTCTACTCTTACCAAGCTTTGGTCTTATTGTTTCTGCAGTAGTTCTTTATATATTTATCAATAAAAAAACTAAATGAGCACAGGTGTAATAGTTTGATCGGCGTCTCTAACAAAATCAATTCGTTTATCTTCTACATTAATTAAAGCCTCAAGGTTTCTTACACCCTTTTCTTCACTATGCTCATTGAATGTTCTACACTCAAAAAACATTTTTAAGACATTTTCTGTCGAAGGTGTATCAATCACTTCATGTTTCATAAAATTCTCCAATTCTTATTGGTTTTGCAAATTAAGTGCCAAAATTACACGATGTTCAAATTTGTAAGAAAAACACCAGTAATGCCGGGAAACATATCTTTCTCTTCAACCAGCCATTCGTTAATATGATCTTTTATTGCCATTGTGAGCTTTTCTCTGCCATCATGCGCAGTTATTTGTTCATAGGTAACTTCTAAAATTACTTTCGTAATTTCGGCCACTACGTCTGCTTCCATTTCGTAAAGTGCTGAAATAAACAAATCAGACGAAATTGTGGGTTGTTTCGTTAGTAAAGCCACCTCAATACTAAAGAGCTTCTCTGATCCAACTAATTTACCAGAAAATATATTCTCAATTTTTAGGTAGTTATATTTATCAGGCAATATAAGACCCGTATCCGGATCAATATCAATTGGATTCACATCTTCTTGCAATTCTAATGGTTCATCAATTTCAATATTAATTTCTGATATGTACAGACCAGAACCACTACTGGAAATAAAAAAATGGCCAAATATAAATATTAAAAATACCAAAACGGCCGGAATGATTGTTTGAAAAAGCAACATAATTTACCTCACAAAACAATTAAGCACAAACTGTACCACTTTGCCTGATACTTTTCTATATGATTTCTGTGGTCACTCCCATCTCAGCCTCTTTTTCTATAATCTCTTTTGAAGCAGAAAGATCAGTCAGTCCTTCCAAATTAGTAATTTCGAAGGATACTCTGGCCTCATTTGCACTGAGTTTTTCAACTATTTCATTTTGAACAAACTCTGCACGCTTTTCAGCGTAACTAAGAAAAAAATTATACCAAGCTTCATAAGTGGAATTTTGGATAGTTACTTTGGCTGTTACTTTCATAGGAACTCCATACCGAATACTTATATCCTATTTTTTTACATTTAATGTGTCAAAAAAATAAATCGTATTGATTTTATTATATTTTTTTCAAGAAGGCATGAAATTTGCATTTTTGTACCATAATTTATTTGTAAAATCATATTTCGTGAAAGATCATAAAAATGGTAAATTTATCTAGTAATAGTTTTAGAAAATTACTCGCGCCATCAACACTCATATTCTCGTGTATAATGAGCTTAGCTGCAATTGCCGATGATGATTGCAATAATCTGCAACCAAATAGTGATTTTTGCCAGAAAAAAGTTGAAAACCTGCATTCTATTAATCTTCAGTCTGATAAGGCCTTTTCTGCCGGGGGTGTTGTAAATATAAGCCAACCGCCCATGGTAATTATCCCAGAAATTGAAATAAATGTTCCAACCGCCCTAAGAAGTGATAACACAATTACTCTAAGACCAAAAACTGTCAAACGGTCAAAATTGAAAAAGAACTTAGACAAAAAATATTTCATAAAAATAGTTGAAGCTTTGGATGAAACAGGAAAAAAACATCTTAATCAATGCATGGCAAGGATATCTGATGACCGACTAAAGAACCACTATCCAGGCTTTATAACTGAATTAAATGCTTTAAAAAAAATTACTTTTCCTAAACAAGAAAAATTTAATAAACTCGGCTCGTTATTGTTTAAATCGCCATCGCAGAAGGATTGCTTTAAGTATTTAGATTTTATTTTGATGATAAGCTGATGTATTATATATCTAATTTTAACCATTATACATAAGTGAAGTTTTAGAAAACATTCTGAAAGGAACGACGGTGGCCACAGAAGAGATACAAGAAGAAACAAAAACGTCGACTATACAAAATATTGTGCAAATTATTGAGGACGAAAACTCCTATATCAATAGTGCGAAAGAGCGTATGAATGATGTTATTGATACATTCTTAACTAATGCAGAGAATTCCGTCGCATTGAACGATTTTTCACTTATTTTTAAATCAGTAACTGTATGGATTAAATTTCGGCCCAGAAAATTGGGACAGTATGTTGAAATTATAAAAGAACGAACGACGGCTGACTCGATAACTATACGCTTTAGCAGTAATGAATACGTTCCTCATATCAAAGAAGTCCTGAAGGAACATAGATTGAAAATTATGTCAACGGATAACAATATAATTGTTTGCAAAACTCCCCGACCAAGTGATCAAGATATTGAAATTGCATTACAGAAAATCAAGGTTCTTGCCAATACTGCCAAAAACTCCTTATCCCAAGTAAAGGCAGACTCAATTCAAAGGTTGCAAGCCGCCCTCAAGAATGAATACCTAGAAGCTAAAGATGTTAAGTTTGCTATTACGAATATTGAAAAAGTTGAAGAGAAATTTACTGCGGTATTAATCTACTCTCGTCTCGAGACAGAAAAGAAAATCGGAGGAAAACTTTTCAGATACGACTCTCAGGAAGCGAAAGATATTCATTTTGGATTAATCAGACGTGTCAAAAAGAATTCCTATGTTGAAATCTAAATTATTTTTATTTCTTCAAGTCTGCTTTTTGTATGTAATTAGCATTATGAATTCCCAAGCTTATGCCGACGGATATTTAACTAATTCTGACTTAGAAAATATTAAATATGAGTGCTATCTAGAAGAGACAAAAATTGTTTTTTGTTCTGAGCAGGATATCTCTAATCCTCAAGTTATAATCAGAATTCCTTTATTAGAGCCTATTATACTTAAAAATAGTGCGCGAGCATATCGTGTGATGGCAACGATTGAAAATCTAACAAAACGTAATTTAATTGGAGCTAGAGTTGAGCTTATTTTTGGTACCAAAAAACAATCTGTTGAGATTATGATATCAGAAAAAATAATTTATAGAGGAACTTCAACAACAAATAGATCACATCTAATTAGATCTGATGTGCCAAAAAATTTACTTTTATACGAAGCTTTAGAAAAAATATATCATAATGCTGAGATTTCAGATATTAAAATAAAATTATTAGAAGTAAAATTTGCAGATACCTAATAGGAAAATCCCAAAACTTCACAATATTGTACCGCATTCATGGTCGTTAATTGATTGTTAACTATTTCGGTCCATTTTTGAACGCCAAATGAATTTATATAGGCACCATCTACTCTTTGAAGAACTCTACTACATTCGCCATAACTACCGGGTTTAACGCCTGAAGCTTCTGCTGAACAATTTAGCAGTGCATTTCCAATTATATTTTTTGCACTGTCTTTATAAATTACCGAAACACCATTTATACTACGGCCAGTTATATTTTTTACTTGTAATCCTAAAACATAATTAGCAACCGACCCAGAACCATCACTATCAAAAACCAAACGAACACCACATCGCCAGTCTTCTTTTGCGAGGCTTAATTCCGAAAAAAAAATGGAAAAAAAACAAAATAATATTAATTTGCGCATATTTTAAAAATCCTTTTTCCAACATTAGTTTTTAACAAATCATATGTTTCTTTGAAAAGTTGCATCAATTTTATCTCTTTTCCATTTCAACAGTTTGGTTTTGCTTTGATAAATAAGCTTGAAATATGGCACCCTCAGTAATAACCGCAACAGCTTCATTGGTATTTTTGTCTACGATTGGGATTATTTCTCCAACAAAGTTTGATGCAACTTCTATCGCATCCTGTAAAGATGCGTCATGAAAGATAACGATACAGTCCGTATCCACTGCGCCAGATAAATTCAAAGTTCCATTTTTGTTAAACAAAGAAAGAGAATTTATTTTGCCAAAAAATTTTCCATCTTCATTTAACACAACTAATTCTGACTGATCAGTTCTAGCCATTAGTTTGACCACTTCATTTATGTTATCTTCCAATCTGACAGTAGTAAAAGTCCTTTCTGAGTATTTCAGAATATCCGTCTCAGTCATGAATAATCCTGTTCGACCATTTGAAATATCAATCCCCCTATTAAGCAACTGTACATCAAAATAGGATGATCCAAATCTAACTTGGACATAGCCAACTGAAATAGCAAGACCTACAAGAGAAGCTAAAGCGAAAGTATATGAATTTGTAAGCTCTAGAACAATAACGACCATACAAATCGGCGCACCAATGACGGAACCTGCAACGGCAGCAATGCCGCTTACAACCAGTGCCTGCTGAAATTCATCAAAAATACCTAAATATACAAGGACTGCAGATAGAAGACCCCCAGCACTAGCCCCAACCAATATAGCAGGAGAAAATACACCACCAAAGAAACCAAAGTTAAGAGAAATTGATGTTGCCAATATTTTACCCAACAAAATAATTAGCAGCATTATCAATGTATTTTTTGAGGTTAATACATTAGCAACTGTTTCCGCACCAAGCCCCATGACTTCGGGTGCATAATGACCGATAAAGCTGAGTGATAAAATTCCAAAAGCATATTTAAAGGCTATTTTTCCTTTGATAGTCTGGGCTAATTTTGCAAAAAAAAGCAATGAACGCATGTATAATATGGAGACAAACCCAAAAATCGGACCTGCTAGAAAAGAAACTAGTAAAATTGCTAGAAAGTTAAAATCATCGGATGAGACAGTAATGATATTCGTATCTCCCCAAATAGTGCTTGATATCCCGTACGAGACACCTGAAGCAGTAGCAATTGCCAATATAGATTTGTGTGAATAATGACGAAGTATGGCCTCATGAGCAAAGATTAGTCCGGCTAGTGGGGCTCCAAAGCCTGAAGATATAGACGCAGCCACACCAGCTCCAATGTATAAATCTGGGGTAAAGTCAAAAGGTATTTTTTTCTTCAACCACGCACCTATGGTTGTTCCGAAATGTACCAAAGGGCCATACTGGCCAACACTAGCACCACCACTTGCTGAAAAAAAAGCTGCAACTGTACTTACCACTCCAACTTTGACATCTGTCTCGTTATTAAATTTATGAGCCAAATAAATGCTATCGGAAACACTTTGAAAGGCTTTTCCTTTAATCAGGCTTCTCGAGAAGTGTACAAATATAAGTGCTATCGAAAGAGTAATTAAAAAAAATAGAAAATTTGGCTGGCTACTTAGAAACAATTCTAAATATTCTGTGATTATCACTATTCCCGATCTGAAACCCTGGGCTGCAAAAGCACCACTTATGCCTAATACTACTCCAACAAGAATAGAAGCTAACAAATACTTGGTTACCGTCTTTATATCTATAAGTGTCAAGAAAACCTCCTTGATCCTATAATTCCGGATTTTCTCTTGTTTTTTTGACGTGGTTTATCAAAGCATCTGCTTGCAATTTAGACATTCCAAATTTTTTTCTAAGGTCATCCAAGGAAGCCTCTTCGTCACTATCCAAAACACCATCCAATAAGGCGTTTCTAACTTGATCTTCAAAAATTACTTTCCGTCGATCCATTTGAGCATTAAAAGAATTTGCAACTATACCAGTCAAAAGAGCTACTACTACCACCCCAAATATAGCCGTGATAGCTGCAATACTCTTGCCAAACACAGTAATTGGACTGACGTCACCATAACCTACTGTAGTTAGCGTTATTATAGACCAATACATAGCATCAGGAATAGAGCGAAAGTCTTCTGGCTGAACTTTGTGTTCAGCATAGTAAATTAATGAAGAAGAAAGCACGAATGCCACAGAGAATATGTACAGTGTGGTCAGAAAGGATTTCTTTTCCTCTATAATAGCCCCGAATAAGTCATCTAGTGCAGAATTGTAGTGATTAAGTTTTAAAATTCTGAGCAAACGTAGTGCTCTCAGAACTCTTAGGTCTAATCCTGGGAAAAACGCTTGGATATAAAATGGCAAAATGGCGACTAAATCAATCAAACCATAAAAACTAAAAACATAACGCATACGGGCTTTTAGCCCTGTCTCTCCATTTTCATGGTCACGTTTCGCAGGAGCTGACCATACCCGCGCAACATACTCAACTGTAAAAACTATTACAGAAAAAATTTCAAAACTATAAAACCAAGAACCATAATTTATTTGAAGTGTCGGTACTGACTCCAAAGCAACAGCGATAAGGTTCAATACAACCAACCCAAAAAGGCTCAAATCCCAAATTTTTGATGTTCTATCGCCGAGCCTTGCTGGTTCTAAGATCCTTAATACATTTGCCTGTAAAACCTGATATTGAGAATTCATAGTTAATGATCGGGTATTTTTAGTTAATTTGCTAGTTTTTTTTCAAATTATTTAGGAGCGCCATCGTCTAAATGGGCCACTATCTATGTGGATAAAATTGTCATACACGCCCAATCCACCTACAGCATGCTCTTTAGCAATATTTTTTAACTTAGCATGAGCAATATTATCAATGGTGAAATCAATCGCCTGACCTTTTATATGGAGTGAGTTTTTGGCTACATTTCTACTCAGCTTCCGTAAGTACGAATTCGTTTTATTTGTTCGGTATCCAGATGTAATTTGAACTGAGAGGGCGTTATTATCTCCAAGCGCCTTTTCGCTTATCTGTAAGAAAATATCGACTACTTGTTTATTCATCCTGATAATCTTGTTCTCTCGCCAATCTCTAAGAAAGTAATCTAAATCCGTGTGGTTTATTCCCTGGTTAATTGTATCTGCTCTAACTGCCTTTATTAATTTCTCACCTGTATTGGCATTAGTCAGAGTAAGTTCAAAATCTCGCTGCGGTCTATACTTTATCCTGTGAGTGAAATTATTTTCAATTACATCATATTTGATCAACTCTGGCTCTGGATCAAAGTACAAGCTATTCTTTTCTAGGAAAGGTCCATTATCGTCATTTCTAAATATTTGTCCTCTACTTGATAAATCTATTAATGAAGAATGTTTTTTATTCAAGTTTATTAACGGAGTAGCCGCATCACAAATGCCTGCTGAAACAATTCCAAATGCAAAGATACGACGCGATATTTTATTTTGATTATGCATATGTTCTTAAGAGCAATTACAATGCCAAATCGCCTATAAAAAAAATTACCCGACCGCTAAAATAATTTAGTCCTGGTCGTTTGATAATGTATGGAAGAAGACGAGAATTTAACTGACTTTGAATTAGCTCTGTTGTTTATAAAACAACACGTGGATAACAATCCTTATGCCGCCACTAAAGAGCAAATCGACCTTTTAAACCTTAATCAAAAAATCCATGAAGAAGTTAAGGAAAAATATAAAGAATAAGTTTTGCTAAATTTAGATATTTTTCTATTTAAAATTTTTATAAATTTGTTAAATTTAGACTATCGAAACCATCACTTGAGTTTTGAAGTGGAACGTTATTCATGACCTCATCAACCTGTGGAACTTGCAAACACGCTTTTATTGAAAAGGACAGGCACAACGAATTACAAATCGAGTGCCGAAAGTTTCCACCCACTCTTTTCAATAGCGGAAGCTTAGCAAAGTTCCCAAAAATTTTACCTAGCTGGTCGTGTGGCGAATATCAGACCGGAACCCAAGATTATTGGGAACTTGAGAACAGTTAAAATAATCATTTCCAAAAATACAAACAGGGTACTATTTGGTTTTTTCGGTTACTAGGTTAGTAACGCAATTAGATGAGTTTGACCCAGATTAGCTTAAGCTAACATCGCTGTGGCGATACCGTGTTGGATTTTGCGTCTTGCTAAATAGGCTACTTCACTAGAAAAATTCAAATCTGGAAGAGCACCGCTGCCTAGTGAAAACTGAGACTATAAGTCAGTGGAACTCTCTATATCACTAGAAATAGCATTAAATTGAGAAGCCGCCCTAACTCTGGCCATATTTATTATCAGCCCTCTGCTTGCTACAAAGGTTGTTTAAAAAACGACCAAAAAAAAATAGTTAGTATCGAAAAGAAACTTTTCATTTAATATTTGGGATAAAATTTTGACGTTATATAACTAAAATTTATTTTTAGCAGTCGTTTTAAAGATTATGGAAATAGGTATTGAAACTAATTTTGACAGCATTCTGGAAAAGCTGGTGGACAGATTTGAATGTAATCCTTACAGCTTGTCTCCTAGCGAACTACAAATGCTAAAGTGGTTTTCACAAAACCCTGGTTACTTAGGAAAATCTGGGGCCTCCTCTGTAAGTAGTCTAATCAAGACAGGTATGGTTACTGCTTTTGTTAAAAAAAATTTGAACAATGACAAAATCGAATAAAAAACTGCAGTTGATTGCTGCTCTAAGACATAAATTTTCTTTATTTATCTTCTTAGATAATTAGGCTAAAAAAAAGTGCCGTTTGAAAATCTTCACCAAAATAGTTTCAGATCAATTCTTTATATTTAAATTGCATGATTTTTATATAAAAGCAGTGCTCCTGCTACGGTAACAATACATATTCCAATAAAAGAACTTAAATTAGGCCACTCCTTAAAGAAGATTGACCCAATTATAAGTGCAAATATAATTGCACTGTACCTGAACGGAGATACAAAAGAAATATCCCCAACGCGCATGACCAAAACGGCAGTATAATACCCAAATATGATAAAAAAAGCAGCTAATATAATAAAAAAACTATTTTGAATGTTCAGCGGTTGCATGGGTGTTTTAGCCAATAAAATTATTGAAAATAACAGCACACCAAAAGATGCAGATACTGTTGGTAGTAGCGTAGGAACCTCAACAGATAATTTTCTGGTTATTAAATCGCGCACTGTTATCAATATAACAGCTATTAAAGCGTAGCCCGAATACAAATTAAAACCATCTGACGAAGGATTAATAATGAGCATTACACCTAAAAATCCAATTATAATCAATATGATACGGATCACACCAACTTTTTCTTTGAATACTAAAGCCGCCGCCAAAGTAACAGTCATAGGCAAGATTTGTAAGAGAGCCATTACATTGGCAAATGGCATATTTAGAACAGCAGTAAGAAAAAAATAAGCAGCAAGCGCCTCAGCAACAGAGCGGAAAAAAATTTTCCACTTGTCCTTTTTAATTGCTCTAACTTTAAACGTACCCAAATAAATTGCGAATGTTAGTAATATTAATGTTGTTAACACACCTCTAAGAAACAATATCTGAGCTAAAGGCAGTGAATTACCTGCAAGGCGAACGAAAGCATCGTTTAGAACAAAGGCACTCATACATGCCATCATTATTAATGCTCCACGAAGGTTCTCTGACATAAAAAGCCTGCACTCAATAGATAAGGAAAACCAAAATTGAATATTTCAACTAGGTATGGAAGTGAAAAAGTATAAACACCTTCAAAAAAATTTGAGGCGTTTATATCTTTATTTACTATTCCTCAGCAACTTCTTCTGTAGGAGCAGCTAAAGCAACAGCTTGCCGCTCCTCTTCTTCACGAGCCTCTATAACAACGTTATCTCGTTCCGCTGCAATTCGACGAATTTTTTGGGTAGCACCCCCAGTGCCAGCAGGTATCAAACGACCTACAATTACATTCTCTTTCAGACCAACTAGCTTATCCCTCTTTCCCTGAACGGAGGCTTCTGTGAGCACCCTGGTTGTTTCTTGGAACGAAGCAGCAGATATAAAAGATCGGGTTTGCAAAGATGCTTTTGTTATGCCCAGCAAAATCGGCTCACCTTGAGCAGGCCTATCTCCTTTTGAAACAGCCTTTGCATTTGCTGTATCAAATTCAAGCTTATCAACATGCTCTCCCTTGAGTAGAGTAGTATCCCCACTATCGCTTATCTCCCATTTTTGGAGCATCTGTCTCACAATCACTTCTACGTGCTTATCGTTAATTTTAACACCCTGAAGTCGGTAAACATCTTGGACTTCATCAATCATGTAGTTGGCTAATGCCTCAACCCCCATGATGGATAAAATATCATGTGGTGCAGGATTACCATCCATGATGTAATCGCCCTTTTGAACAAAATCACCTTCAACAACAGGAATATGCTTACCTTTAGGTACCATATATTCAACAGTTTCCAGACTTTCATCAGCCGGCTCAATAGAAATTCGACGTTTGTTTTTATAGTCGCGTCCAAACCGAACATAGCCATCAATCTCGGCAATAATAGCATGGTCCTTAGGTCGTCTAGCCTCAAAAAGTTCTGCAACACGGGGAAGACCACCAGTAATATCCTTTGTCTTAGCACCCTCTCGCGGTATTCTCGCAACTACATCACCAGCCTTCACTTCTGACCCGTCTTCAATTGACAAGATGGCATCCACAGACATAGGGTATGTTATCGGATTTCCAGCATCATTTCTGACCGGATCTCCATTTTTGTCCACCAAAATGATCTCAGGCTTCAGATCATTACCTTTTGGTGCTGCACGCCAGTCAACGACTATTTTTTGGGTCATTCCTGTTGCGTCATCAGTATCCTCTCGAACAGCCACACCATTTACAAGGTCAACATATTTTGCGCTACCCCCTTTTTCGGCAATGATTGGCAGTGTGTATGGATCCCATTCAAACAATTTATCTCCACGGCTTACTTTGGACCCTTTTTTGACAAATAGTTTGGTTCCATAATCTAGTTTATGATTAGCCCTCTCAACTCCATGCTCATCAATGATACGAAGTTTCATGTTACGGCCCATCACAAGAGTATCGCCAGATGCATTTTTAAGCGTTGTTGCATTTTCAAACTCTATATTACCATCTTGGCTGGACTCCAAAAAGGACTGCTGGCCACCTTGGGCAACGCCACCAATATGAAAAGTACGCATAGTAAGCTGAGTTCCCGGTTCACCAATAGATTGTGCCGCAATAATACCAACCGCTTCGCCCGTATTTACCATTGTGCCCCTGGCCAAATCTCGTCCATAGCACATCGCACAAACGCCCTCTTCGGCCTCGCATGTTAGTGGACTTCTAATTCTAGCAGAAACTAACCCAACTTCATCAATTGCATCGGCCAGTAACTCATCAATCAGCTGACCCTCCCTAACAATTATTTCTTCCGAACCTGGTACTTTTATGTCTTCAGCAGCTACTCGCCCTAAAACTCGTTCTGCAAGTGAGGTAATAACCTCACCATCATTAACCGCTGGTTCAGCTGTAATTGAATTATCAGTTCCACAATCATGCATACGGACAATACAATCTTGAGCTACGTCTACCAAACGACGGGTGAGATAACCTGAATTAGCAGTTTTAAGGGCAGTGTCAGAAAGACCCTTTCTTGCACCGTGTGTAGAGTTAAAATACTCAAGGACACTCAAACCTTCTTTAAAGTTAGAAATAATTGGGGTTTCAATAATATCGCCGTTTGGCTTAGCCATCAGGCCGCGCATACCGCCAAGCTGCTTCATCTGTGTGACTGAACCTCGCGCACCCGAGTGTGCCATCATATAAACCGAGTTTGGTTCTTCTTCAGCACCAACATCATCTTTCTGAGACGCGGAGATTGTGTCCATCATAGCGTCAGTGACTTTATCATTACATTTAGACCAAGCGTCTACAACTTTATTATATTTTTCACCCTGAGTGATCAGACCATCCATGTATTGCTGTTCAAAGTCTGTAACTTGGCCCCTTGTTTCATTCACAATTGACCATTTGGTTTCCGGGATCACCATATCATCTTTACCAAACGATATACCTGCCTTGAAAGCCTCACGAAAACCCATGGACATAATTTGATCACAGAAAATAACTGATTCTTTTTGTCCACAGTAGCGATAGACCGTATCAATTACATTTTGAACGTCTTTCTTCCTTAGTAAACTGTTAACCAATTCAAATGGAGCTTTGGCATTCTTTGGGAGTAGAGCGCCAATACGGACTCTACCTGGAGTAGTTTCAAAACGCTTTTCAATTTCTGCACCATGCTCATCGATTTGGGGAATACGGGCAGTAATTTTAGCGTGCAAATGTACATTATTGTTATCCAAGGCATATTGCACTTCTTCGATAGATCCAAAGATCATACCTTCACCTTTCATGCCCTCTCGCATGATTGTAGTGTAATAAAGTCCTAAGATCATATCTTGTGACGGAACTATAATTGGTGCACCGTTAGCCGGTGAAAGCACGTTATTTGTTGACATCATCAATACACGGGCTTCCAATTGAGCCTCAAGGCTCAGTGGTACGTGGACTGCCATTTGATCACCATCAAAATCGGCATTAAAAGCTGAACAAACCAACGGGTGTAGCTGAATGGCTTTGCCTTCAATAAGTACTGGTTCAAAGGCCTGAATACCCAGTCTGTGTAGTGTTGGTGCCCTATTGAGCATAACAGGATGTTCTCTGATTACTTCATCTAAGATATCCCAAACTTCAGGCCTCTCTTTTTCAACTAACTTTTTAGCTTGCTTTACAGTGCTAGAAAGACCTTTTGCTTCGAGGCGAGAATATATAAATGGCTTGAATAACTCCAATGCCATCTTTTTAGGCAAGCCACATTGATGCAGTTTCAATTCAGGACCCGTAACGATTACTGAACGCCCGGAAAAATCAACTCTTTTGCCTAAAAGGTTCTGACGAAAACGCCCTTGTTTACCCTTTAGCATATCAGACAAAGACTTTAAGGGGCGTTTGTTTGCTCCTGTAATAACGCGACCACGACGACCATTATCAAATAATGCGTCAACAGATTCCTGAAGCATTCTCTTTTCGTTTCGAACGATAATATCTGGTGCTCGTAATTCAATTAACCTTTTTAAGCGGTTATTACGGTTAATCACTCGTCGATATAAGTCATTCAGATCAGAAGTCGCAAAACGGCCACCGTCCAAAGGTACAAGAGGTCTAAGTTCAGGCGGTATTACAGGTACAACGGTCAAAATCATCCACTCAGGTCTGTTACCTGATTCAAGAAAACTCTCAACAACCTTAAGACGTTTTATAATTTTCTTTGGTTTTAGCTCTCCCGTTGCATCTTTCAAATCAGCTCGGAGTTGTTCGGCTTCTGCCTCAAGATCGATTGCAGCAAGCATTTCTCGAATAGCCTCTGCTCCAATGTTTGCAGTAAATGCATCCATTCCATAGGTATCTTGAGCATCCATGAACTCCTCTTCACTCATCATTTGACCATATGTGAGGTCTGTCAAACCCGGCTCAATTACAACATAATTTTCAAAGTAAAGAACTCTTTCCAAATCACGGAGGGTCATATCAAGCATCAGACCGATACGGGAGGGTAAGGACTTCAAAAACCATATATGCGCTACCGGAGAAGCTAGCTCAATATGCCCCATTCGCTCCCGTCTAACCTTCTGAAGGGTAACCTCAACACCACATTTTTCACATACGACGCCTCGGTATTTCATTCGTTTATACTTACCGCACAAACATTCGTAGTCTTTTGTCGGACCAAAAATACGAGCGCAGAAAAGACCATCTCTTTCCGGTTTGAAGGTTCGATAATTAATTGTTTCCGGCTTTTTAATCTCACCATAAGACCAAGATAAAATCCGTTCGGGCGAGGCCAAAGATACTTTTATCTCATCAAAAACTTTCGGCGAAGTTAATGGGTTAAATGGGTTATTTGTAATTTCCTGGTTCATTTTAATTTCCTCAAATTTAGGGACAAAAGGGGCGGCGACTAAGCGTATCGTTTAATCAACATCCTCCGCGTCCAGGAGTTCCATATTTAGGCCAAGCCCACGCACCTCTTTAACCAGAACGTTAAAGCTTTCAGGTATGCCAGCTTCAAAGTTATCTTCACCTTTTACAATCGACTCATATACTTTTGTTCGACCAGCCACGTCGTCAGATTTTACCGTCAACATTTCCTGTAGAGTGTAAGCGGCTCCATAAGCCTCCAGTGCCCAAACTTCCATTTCACCAAATCGTTGACCACCAAACTGAGCTTTACCTCCAAGAGGCTGCTGAGTTACAAGCGAGTAAGGGCCAGTTGAGCGAGCATGAATTTTATCATCAACTAAATGGTGAAGCTTCAGTAAATATTTCACTCCGACGGTAACAGGCCTACTAAACTGCTCACCCGTTCGTCCATCAAATAATATTGACTGACCAGATGTATCAAAACCCGCCCGTGAAAGAGCATCATCAACATCAGTTTCCTTAGCACCGTCAAAAACCGGAGTTGCTATCGGCACACCTTGGGTCACGTTTTCTGCTGCTTCGACGACTGCTTCTTCATCCATATTCTTAATACCTTCTTGATAAACATCATCACCATAGACGATACGCATTGCTTCTTTGACTGGAGTAAGATCACCGGTGCGCCTGTAACCTTTGAGAGCCTCGTCGACTTGTAATCCCAAACCTCGAGCAGCCCATCCCATATGCGTTTCCAAAATTTGTCCAACATTCATGCGAGAAGGCACGCCCAAAGGATTAAGGCAGAAATCTACAGGTGTTCCATCAGCCAAAAATGGCATGTCTTCCATCGGTACAACTTTAGAAATAACACCTTTGTTCCCATGACGGCCAGCCATCTTATCTCCTGGCTGTAGTTTACGCTTTACAGCTATAAACACTTTGACCATTTTCATTACGCCTGGGGGCAAATCATCGCCTCGGCGAACTTTTTCTACCTTATCATCAAAGCGAGCATCCAAAGTTCTTTTTTGAGCTTCATACTGGTCATTCAAAGCCTCTACGATTTGGGCATCCGCTTCCTCCGCCAAAGCCAATTGCCACCACTGTCCTTTACTCAAACCATCTAAAAGGTCGGCTGTAATTTCAGAATTGGCGGACACACCCTTTGGCCCTTTAACGGCAACTTTTCCAGATATGATTGATCGAAGACGAGCATAGATATTTCTATCTAAAATTACTAATTCGTCATCACGATCTCTTGCTAAACGCTCAACCTCTTCTCGTTCAATTTGTAAAGCCCGCTCATCTTTTTCAACACCATGTCGATTGAAAACTCTAACCTCAACCACCGTTCCATAATCGCCAGGTTTCACT
>CACLGX010000021.1 GCA_902606585.1 Paracoccaceae bacterium
GCAGCATAAGCCTGAGCATTACGCTGCGATTGCATTTCATGAAGATGATATTTACGACTTCAACTGGGGGTCAGATTTTAGTTTTGTCATTCCTCCAAAAATGCCCTCGGGCATCTATATAATGCGCATTTCCTGTGAAGATGACTATGACGCAATTCCATTTTTTGTTTGTCCAGAAAAAGAGCAACCCAATGCCAGGCTCTGCGTTTTAGTATCGACCTTTACGTATGTTATTTACGGTAATCATGCACGCCCGGATTATAAAGAGACTTGGTTACAAAGGATCGCCGATTGGAATGCCTACCCCCATAATCCTGCACAATTTCAAAGTTATGGATTATCGACATACAATAACCATTCTGATGGTAGTGGAATTTGCCACGCCTCCCATAAGAGGCCGCTGTTCAATATAAGACCTGGGTATATAACATTTGGCCAAGCTAATTGTTCAGGTTTGCGGCATTTTCAGGCTGATAGCCACTTAATATCTTGGTTGCATGCAAAAGGTATAGACTACGATATTATTACAGATGAAGAGCTTCATAATGATGGTGTGGCATCAATAAAGCGCTATGAAGCCGTTATAACTGGTAGTCATCCGGAATATCATACTAGTGAGACTTTGGATGCGCTAACTCAGTATCGAGATCAAGGCGGCGCCTTACATTACCTTGGCGGAAATGGGTTCTATTGGAGGATAGCCCGTCACAGAGAAGAGCCAAGCCTTCTTGAGATTCGAAGAGCCGAAGATGGTTTGCGGGCTTGGGCATCAGAGCCGGGTGAATATTATAACGGATTTGATGGGGCTTATGGCGGGTTGTGGCGAAGAAATGGACGGCCCCCGCAGCAGTTAGTTGGAGTTGGCTTTACTGCACAGGGCACATTTAATGGTATGCCCTATAAACGTGTTTGTTTTGACCCTGAATTTGACTGGGTGTTTGAGGGTATTGATAGTGAAATTATCGGCGACTTTGGCTTTAGCGGAAATGGCGCAGCAGGCTTTGAGCTAGACCGTGTTGACCAAAAATTGGATCCAGGACATTCAATTACTATCCTAGCACAATCCTTCGCTACAGATGACCATTTTATTCTGGTCCCTGAAGAGCAATTGACTCATTTAACAAATTTATCAGGTGGGCCGGAAAGTGAAGTGAAAAGGGCTGATATGATTTACTTTGAGACACCGACAGGTGGCCGAGTTTTTTCTGTTGGCTCTATAACATTTTGCGGTAGTTTGCCATGGAATAATTTCGATAATCCAGTTTCTCGCTTACTGCTTAATGTTTTATCTAATAGCCTTAGAGAGCCTATTTAAGAGCTACTTTGGTTTTTCCATAATTTATGGCAAGTATTATGGGGTAAGATTTGGTTGTTTATTGAGTGCTAAAGCTGACTCAAGAGCTTTTCCCATCTGAACCACATAATCTTCCTGGCCAGCAGGTACAACGATTTGGAGGCTTGTTGGTAGGCCTTTTGATGTATAGGCGGTTGGAAGAGCTAATGCACTCATATCTATGTAATTGAATGGGCGTGTAAAATATCCTGGCGTGAAGTCTTCATCAATTTCATCTAACTTTGGTGCGGGTTCAACAATAGTAGGCGTTACTAATACATCAAAATCAGCCATTGCATTTTTGAAAATTAATTGATGATCCTGTCGTTTACTTAATAGATCAGCATATTTTTGTGGCGTTATATCTCGACCATCTAACATACGCTTTTTAACATTTTGATCCATACTTTTGCTGGGATCATCATATAAATGTTGATGATTGCGATAACCTTCATACATTGTTATCGCGCCATTGAACTGGGCCATATCATCATACGCTATAGGCGATGTGAAAACTTCGAGCTCAGCACCCAAATCAGCTAGTAAATTGAGTGTTGCATCATAACTTTTAAGTATATCGTTGGTACAGCGGGATCGTTCTTTTTGGGCAATCATGCCAAATTTTAAGCCTTTGAAAATATTCATCTGAATATTGAAAAGCCCATGTCCATTCATCATATCTGTTTCGATTTTACGTCCATCTATACCCTTCATAATTGAAAACATTAAAGCAAGATCTGCCATGTCTCTTGTCATTGGGCCTGGTGTATCCAAGGTTTGGGATAATGGCATGATGCCATCTGTAGGCAGACATTCTTTACTAACTTTTAAACCAGTTAAACCACAAAACGCGGCAGGCAACCGGACGGATCCTCCTGTATCGCTTCCAGTTGCACAGCTGGCTAATCCACTCGCAACCGCAACGCCAGAGCCTGAGGAAGATCCTCCTGGAACTCTTGGGTATTTAAGATCCCAGGGGTTCCACGGCGTTCCCATGTGTTCATTTGTTCCCCATCCTCCCAAAGCGCACTCGACAGTTTTGGTTTTACCAATTGCAATTCCACCTGCCTTCAGTAGTCTCTGCACTACTGTTCCTGTCTCGCTTGAAATGCGTTGCCGCATTTCATAAGAACCACATGTGGTAATCTGACCTTTCAATTCAAAAATGTCTTTAAGAGCAAACGGGATACCATGAAACGGTCCTAGACGGGCGTCTTCTGTAAAAGCTTTATCGGCCACTTTAGCAGCTGCGAGTGCTTTACCACTATAGATTGTTTGATAGCTACCTAGTTTTGTATCAAGAGCATCGATACGCGCCAATTGTGCTTTGGTAACTTCACTTGGTGAGATGGATTTATTGCGATAGGCTTTCGAAAGTTCAACAATTGAAGCATATGGGTTAACGGCTAAGTCGCTCATAATGGTTCTCCTGCTGATTATCTCAAAAAAGCCGGTTCACTATAAAGCAATGACTTATTTCTATCCACAATCATCCAGCGACTTTGCGATCCCATTTCTGTCCAGGCACTGCAGCCAGAAGGTCTTTTGTGTAGCTATGTTGTGGATTTTCAAAAATTTTACCAGTAGCCCCAGTTTCCACAATCTCTCCGTAACGCATAACTGCCAAACGATCACAAACTTGAGCTGCAACTCTTAAGTCATGCGTGATGAATACCATCGACAAATTCATACTTTCACGAATTTGATCTAAAAGTTCTAATATTTGCGCTTGAATTGACACATCTAGAGCAGATACTGGTTCGTCAGCCACCAAGATTTCTGGGTCTAATGCCAAGGCACGGGCTATCCCAATTCTTTGCCGCTGCCCTCCTGAAAATTCGTGAGGGTAACGATTGAATGCACGTTCATCCAAGCCTACGATATCAAGTAATTCACGAGCTCTGGTCTCAGAATTTTCTTTCGATTGTCCCTGAATTATTGGCCCTTGAGAGATGATTTGGCCTACTTTGATACGTGGGTTTAATGATGCAAACGGATCCTGAAATACCATCTGAATTTTAGTACGTAACGGCCGCATTTCAGCACGATTTAATGCGCGAATATCAACTTCATCAAGCATAATATTGCCACTATCGCTATCAAGTAGACGAATAATACACCGTGCCAATGTTGATTTCCCAGAACCACTTTCACCTACTACACCAAGAGTTTCGCCACGTCGTAAGTCAAGCGTTACGTCTTTGACGGCATGAACAAAGCGGTTGGGTTTACCTAAACCAAAAAGGCTTTTTCCTCCACCAAATTTCTTCTGAATCTTGTCACCAGATAAAACAACTTGATCAGAACGGGAGCGTGGTGCTCGAGGAACCAAGCTAGGTACGGAGGCGATTACAGCCTTTGTGTAGGGGTGCTCTGGTTTGTTAAGAACCTTATCAACTGTACCGGTTTCAACAACGTTTCCATATTGCATTACAACAACACGGTCAGCAATATCAGCAACCACGCCAAAATCATGAGTGATAAATAAAACACCCGATTTATGAACCGCTTGCATTTCACTGATTAATTTTAAAATTTGTGCTTGGGTTGTTACATCCAAAGCGGTTGTTGGTTCATCAGCAATCAAAATTTTAGGCTCTAGAGCCAAAGCCATAGCGATCATTGCCCGTTGACGTTGTCCTCCTGAGAGTTCATGTGGGTAAGCGGCAACTATTTGCTTAGGGTCGGGTAATTGAACATCCTCAAGAAGCTCAATTGCGCGCCGGCGCCGTTCACTTTTTGACATATCTGCATGGTATCTAAAGACCTCATCGATCTGAACGCCGATGGTCATTACAGGGTTGAGAGCCGTCATCGGTTCTTGAAAAACCATAGAAATTTCGCTACCGCGAATTTGACGCATTCTGGGTTCAGAAGTTTTGGTAAGATCTTCACCACAAAAAAAGATTGTCCCTTTTTCAACCCTAACATGGGGTGCTGGGAGTAAGCCCATAAGCGCTCGCGCCGTTAGGGATTTGCCTGAGCCACTTTCGCCAACGATGCAAAGTGTTTCACCAGGAGAAAGATCAATGTTAAGATTTTTGACTGCTAAATCTCTTTCAGAACCCTCTGGTAATACGATATCAAGGTTGGTTATTTGAAGGAGTTTATCAGTCAATTTCTTTCTCTCAAACGAGGGTTCAATGCATCATTTAAACCTTCGCCAACTAGATTAATGGCCAGAACTGTTATCAATATGGCAATGCCAGGGAATGTACATATCCACCAAGCCACGCGTAACATTGACCTTCCATCACTTATAATAAAACCCCAACTCATCACGTTGGGGTCACCTAAACCTAAGAAAGCTAACCCACTTTCGATTAAGATAGCTGTAGCTACCATTAGTGACCCAATTACGATTATGGGGCTAAGACAATTTGGCAGGATTTCAGCGAGCATAATGCGAATATCGCTCATACCAAGTGTATGACAGGCTTGCACAAATTCCCGGTTTTTTAATCCCAAAAATTCACCTCTCACCAGTCGGGCCACTGCTGGCCAAGACACCACAGTAATAGCAATCACAACGCTTTCGATAGAAGGTTTCATGATAGCTACAAGTAAAATTGCAAATATAAAGGAAGGGATTGTTTGAAAAACCTCAGTAACACGCATTAGGATATCATCAACAATGCCACCATAATATCCGGCAAATGCACCAAAGATAACTCCTATAAAAACCGCAGCAAGCGTTGCAATTAATCCAATTAACAAGGAGGTTTTAGCACCATGAGCAATACCTGAAGCTACATCACGACCAATTGAATCACTCCCCAATAGAAAGCCATTTTCACCTGGTGCAGACAATGGAAATTTTGAATATAAAAATGGGTCTCCAGGGTATATAATATTGGCAATCGCAGCGACAAAAATAACAATGCTAAGTATAATTAAGCCAAGCACTGCTTGACGATTGCGTGAAAACCTTTTCCAAAAATCTTCCATCTTAGTTCACTTCTATTCTTGGGTCTAGAAAACAATAAACAACGTCAACTACTAGGTTCACAGCAACGACTAGGGCAGATGATAACAAAAATATACCTAAAAGCAGGTTAAGATCGCGAGCAAACAGTGACTCAAAGGCAAGCATTCCTAATCCTGGCCATGCGAAAACTGACTCGACTATTACTGATCCACCAATCAACGCCCCAACTTGAACACCAGCCATAGTTACTACTGGTAGGAGTGCATTCCGAAGGACGTGCACGAAAGTAATCCGCCTCTCAGAAACACCTTTTGCTCTCGCTGTTATGACATAATCTTGGCCGTACTGTTCAAGCATCGAAGCGCGCATCATTCTTGTGTAAAGTGCAAGATAAAAGAGGGATAAGGTTATTGTTGGTAGTACTAAATGATGAGCAATATCTTTTACTCTCTCAAAACCCTCATAGAACATCGCGCTGTTTTCCATACCACTAGTTGGAAACCAATCGTTTTTAATTGAGAATAAGATAATCATCATTAACCCCACCCAGAAGAGTGGTGTTGCATAGGTGATAAGAGCAAAGACACTGACCACAGAATCTTTCCAAGTATTCAAATTTATAGCGGCAAAAAGCCCTAATAAAATTCCGAACCCCACGGCTAATAAGATTGTACTCACCATTAATATCAGTGTTGGCCAAAAGCGATCGATAATAAGCTCTGTGACTTGCATGTCGTGGCGAAACGAGTAACCGAGATCAAGTTGTATAACGTTTTTCAAATAAACGGCTAACTGAACTGCTAGTGGCTTGTCCAAACCAAATTTTTTACGCATTTCTTCCATATATTCTGGAGTTGCGGATCCGGCTTCACCGGCGAGCACATCAACGGCGTCGCCCTCAGCTAAATTGAGAAGAAAAAAGTTCAGAACAACAATTGCAAGGATAATAGGAATTCCCTGAATAAGCCTGCGCGAAACGTAACGAAGAATTTTACTCGATCTATTCATGTTGTTTTTTTCTTAAAAATTTTAAACTCATTGAGCCGGATACTATACCCGGCTCAATGCATTATTTACGATTTAGTCGAGATATGCATCCCCAAAAGATGCGTAAGCACCCATCGCGGAACCATAAGCTCCTTTTAACTTGGTATTATAGACAACTAAAAACTCAAGCTCGAAAAGGTTTACAACAGGCATATCGTTTGCAAGTATCTTTTGGATATCAAGATATATTTCCGCACGCTTTGTCGCATCAGGCGTTGTCATTCCCGCAGATAGCAACGCGTCCAATTCTGCATTGCTGTAACGTGAAGAATTAACAAAATGTGTACCCTTGCGGATCATGTTTGTTCCATAATGACGGTGAACACCCAACACTGGATCAGATAACTGATAGAAGTAGTTCAGGTTCATTTCGAAGTCATAGTTATGATAGATACGCTTTAACCATGTTGGAACATCTTCATAGCGAAGGTCTACTTTAATCCCAATTTCACCAAGAACTTGCTGGATATACTGTCCACCACGTTTCCAATCTTCACCATAAGGAATAAGGTCGAACGTAGCTTTCATTCGAACGCCGTTTGCATCCTTAGAGTAGCCTGCGTCATCTAGGATTTTGTTAGCTGCTGCAACATCTCCATTCGCAGGGTAATTAGGCATCTCTGCATGTAGACCGGTAGCACTAAAATTACTTGAAAGAGCACTTGTTGCAGGCTTTCCATATCCAAAGAAAATCGTATCGATCATATACTGTCTATCGATAGCTGTAGAAATAGCTCTGCGCACTGCTGCATCAGTAAAAGGACCTTCTTTTGTATTAAACTCAATCAGGGCCATAGGGTTGATCATTGAATAACCATCAGTCGTTAAACCAATATTATCTTTTTCTTTGTTAAGACGTACGGCTTCAACATTTGAAACAGCGTTATAAGCAGCATAAAGCACTTCGCCTTTTTCCATAGCAGCTGCACGGGTTGAGGCATCAGGAACGAAACGGCCAACTATTCGGTCAAGATAAGGGCGACCTTCTCTCCAATAGTTCTCGTTTTTATCCAAGCGCATGTATTGACCTTTTTTCCACTCAACGAATTTAAAAGGACCAGTTCCTATTGGATTATTCGCTAATTTTGCAGTCTTGACGTCCTGTCCTTCCAAGTGATGTTTTGGAACCATTGGAGACTCATAAGAGGATAATGCACGCAACATGTATGGTGCCGGGTTGTCCAGGTTAAATACTGCAGTGTGATCGTCTGGAGTGTCGATGCTAGAAACTTCTTTAAAGGAATTTGGCCCTCTTGGGTGAACTTTCTTCAAAACATCCATAATTGTAAACTGTACATCCTCAGAGGTGAATGCTTCACCATCGTGCCAAGTTACACCTTTGCGAAGGTTAAAAGTGATTGTTTTCCCGTCTGCGCTGACGTCTACACTCTCAGCTAGCATAGGAACCATTTTCCCATCGTTATCATAGTCAACTAAGCCGTCGTATATTTTTGGTCCTAAAAGTCCAATTGGTCCGGAAGTTGAAACATATCCTGCCATTGTTGGAGGTTCGGGTTGAACTAAGAATACCAGTGATCCACCAGCTTGCTGGGCATAAGCAAAGCTTCCAGCCATTGTAATCGCAGCAGCAGATAAGGCACCCTTTATAAAGCTATTTAGCGTCATGAATACGCTCCTTTCATAAGATTTTGCATAAAATTTAGTCAGACTCATTTACATCTGTGAGTCAATGAAAATTGACAGTAAAATATTAAGCAATTGATTTTGCTTATTTTTTATAATTTTTTGCTTTAAAATTAAGCGTTTTAAATATCATTAAAATAAATCAGACCAGTTCCCATTGCTCTGGTCAATTTTTAAACCAAATAGTTAGAAAAGAATATAGTCGGTTAAAAATATAATTGGTTGATATTTAATAATAAAACCGGCACATTGGGATTTTAGAAAATAAAAAGGCATAGGATATGGTGAGTAACTATTGGGATGAATCAGCTGAACTGGATAAGTTGGCGGAACTGTCAATTAAAACAGGAGTAGCGCTTCAATCAGGCCAAGATCTTTTAATTACGGCTCCCTTAGAAGCTGCTCCCTTGGTTCGGCGCCTGGCATTTCATGCTTACAAACAAGGTTGCGGAATAGTGACACCTTTATACACAGACCCAGAGGTGACACTTCTGCGTTATCAAAATGCTCACAAAGAATCCTTTGATAAAGCCACGGATTGGTTGTTTGAGGCCATGGGGGCGGCGTTCGATAAAAACACAGCACGTCTGGCAATAGTCGGAGAAGATCCAATGCTTCTATCAGAACAAAATGCTGACGATGTTGGCCGGGCCAATCAAGCAGTGTCAAAAGCTTCTTCCCCGGTACGCGAAAGAATTACACGCTTTGATGTCAACTGGAACATAATTGCTTGGCCTGGAATGCAATGGGCCAAACGGGTATTTCCAAATTTACAGGATGATGCTGCCCAAAGACAGCTTGCAGAGGCAATCTTCAAAGCATCGAGGTTAGATGGTGATGATCCGTTAGCAAATTGGGAACGGCATAATGCAAATCTTAGGGCTCGGACAGATTGGTTAAATGGTAAAAATTTCTCTGCGTTGCATTTTTATGGGGAAGGCACTGATCTTTTCGTTGGCCTTGCAGATGGACATGAATGGATGGGGGGAGCCTCAAAATCTAGAAATGGAGTTACGTGCAATCCAAATATACCCTCTGAGGAGGTTTTTACGACACCTCATGCTTTAAAAGTTAACGGGCATGTTAGATCTACAAAGCCACTTTCACACCAAGGGACGTTAATCGAGGATATTGTAGTAGTTTTTGAAAACGGAAAAATTACAGAAGCAAAAGCATCAAAAGGGGAAGAGGTATTTTTAAAGTTAATTGATACGGATGAAGGAGCTCGCAGATTAGGAGAGGTCGCACTTGTTCCGCATAGCTCTCCAATATCTCAAAGTAATCTTCTGTTTTATAATACGCTGTTCGATGAAAACGCCGCCTGTCATATTGCTTTAGGGCAATGCTACTCAAAATGCTTTAAAAATGGTGATACTCTTTCGAAAGATCAAATAATTAAGAATGGTGGAAATAGCAGTATGATCCATGTAGATTGGATGATTGGCTCGGAAACCATAAATATTGATGGAATTGATTTCGATGGAACGGCTATACCAGTTTTTCGGGCTGGAGAATGGGCTTCATAAGCTATTTAGTCTGTTCTTTCTCAAAATTATTTTAGACATCAACCTTGTCGGCAGATTGACAGCTTTTTAAGGCTGGTTAGTATTACTTTTGTATTAGCACATCTTAAAAGTCTTTGTACCCATGAAATTGAACGATGAAGAAAAGGCCATGCTTGCTGGTGATTTTGGACCAGCAGTTAAATGGGCAATTGATCATCAACTTCAAGTTGGGCGCATGTTTGACGCTAAAGATATGGTTGCTGTTAGTCAGTCACACATGATGGCTGACCCAGAGTCACTTGGAGAGGCCGGTATCGCTTTTACTGAAAAAATAGCTGAAACTGGTATAAAGGTCCGCATACCTATGATTACTGATCCACGAGGTGTCGATCTGAATTATTATCAATCTCTCGGTCAAACTGAAAATATGGCTAATTTGGAGCGTCGGTTCATTGCTGCCTGTAAAAACATGGGTATTACCATGACCAATACCTGCATAAATTATCAGACCATCATGCCGCCAGTCTTTGGGGAGCACGTTGCTTTTGGTGATACCGGAGTAGTAATTTACTCAAATTCTGTTTGTGGAGCGAGATCCAACTTTGAGGGTGGGCCTTCTGCTTTGGCAGCTGGGCTGACAGGTAGAACGCCAAGATACGGATTACATTTAGACAATAAGCGGATACCTACAAAAAGATTTCGGATTTTGGACCAGCCTCAAGATCTTATGGATTGGGGTGTTCTAGGCGCCGCTATTGGACGAATGGCCGGGAGCTACTGGGAAGTCCCAATAATTGAAGAAGTAGAAAAAACGCCCACTTCAGATCAGTTGAAGCATTTTGGTGCCGCAATGGCTAGCTATGGGTCGGTTCCACTGTTTCATCTTGTTGGCGTAACCCCTGAAAGTCAAAATGTAGAAGATGCAGACGGTGCAGATCTAGAAATTATTAATGTTGATATGGATGCCACATCTGATCTGAAAAAACCTTTCGCCGCAGTAGGTGAGCATGTTGATGTAGTGGTTTTCGCGGCTCCTCAGCTTAGCATTATTGAGATGGCAGAGCTTGCTGCTCTTTGTAGTGGCAGGCATCGTTCTAATGCAACAGATGTTATTGTTTGTACTTCAGCGCAGGTCTATGGTGATGCAGTTTCAATGGGCTACGTCGATAAAATTGAGGCTTTTGGTGGTCGGGTTTTGGTGGGCACTTGTTTTTACCAGCAGTATGCGCGAGAGATTGGTGAAGCGAATGGTTGGAAACGCCTTTTGAGCAACTCAGCTAAGATTGTAAACATCCTGGGTGGATATGGCTATCAACCAGCTTTGGCGAGTATGGAAGCCTGTATTGCATCAGCTGAAAAAGGTAGAATTATTTCATGAAAAAAGAATTGAAGTGTCATATTGGAATAGGACCAAAAGTTGAAGGTGTCGCGCTAGTGGCTGATGATAATTTTTCAGCTCGATATGATCTGGATCGCATTAAGGGCTTGTTCAGTAGGCCTCAGCATCAATTGTTTGGTAAAAGTTACAAAGATGTCATTCTTGTTTTGAATACGGCAAAAGGAGGCGTTGCAACAGCCTGGATGCTATATGAAATGACTTCAAGAAAAATAGCGCCAAAAGCAATTTTATTTAACAAAGCGAATACAATATTAGCTCAAGGAGCTGCTTTGGCTGAAATGGCAATGGTTGATCGGTTTGAAGACGGTGACGTGACAAAGTTAATAAAAACTGGCGATCATCTCATAGTTTGTCCAGATGACGGTAAAGTTGTTTTTTGTTAACTGATCGAAATTAAATTCTTGAATTTGCCTTCAAAAAGAACTCACTAAAAAATTAATAACACTTTATTTTTAGATAAATTGGTGAAACAGAATGGTTTATGTCCGGTATCCGTTCTAAATTTAGTGATGATTTTGTTTTTGGGGCAGCTACAGCTGCGTATCAAATTGAAGGCAGTAAATTTGGCGGTTGCGGTGAAAGCATTTGGGATCATTTTGCTAAAAACGGTGGGACCAAGGATGGTGAAGGCGGAGCGGTTGCCTGTGACCATTTTCATCGCTTTGAGGAAGATCTTGATCTTTTAGTTGATGCAGGTTTTGATGCTTACCGGTTTTCATTTTCTTGGTCACGCCTTTTCCCAGATGGAAAGAACCTAAATATCAAAGGACTTGATTTCTATAAACAACTTTTAGATGCAATCAATTTTCGTGGCCTGCGTCCCTTTGGTACGGCATATCATTGGGATATGCCTCAAGCACTTGGTGCTTTAGGAGGCTGGACTATGCGTGACAATGCAGAGCGCTTTGGAGAATATATGGGTTTTATAGCGCGAAATTTTGGTGAAAATCTTGAAAATCTCGTTTCTATAAATGAACCTTGGTGTGTCGCTTGGTTATCACATTATTTAGGAGAGCACGCGCCTGGCTTAAGAGATTTAAATAGTGCAGTAAAAGCCAGCCACTTTGTTTGCTTAGGTCATGGACTGGGCGTTCAGGCGGCGCGTGCAGAAACAAAAAAGCCTATTGGAGTTGTCCTCAATTTTACGCCCGGTCGTTTGGCAAATAATAGTGAGAGTAACATTGCCGCTTTAGAGCAATACGACGCCATAACAAATACCTGGTACCTGTCTGCCATAACTAAAGGTGAATATCCTGATGCAGCACTGCGCAGTCTCAGCTCTTTTCTTCCGCAAAATTGGCAAGGTGATATGAACATAATTAGGAGCCCAATAGATTTTATTGGGATCAACTACTACACAACGGTAATGTTAGAGGCTGGTGGTCAAGACTTTCCTTTCGTTAAAGCTATTGATCGAAGTTTATCTAAAACTGATATGGGATGGGAAATAGAGCCTAAAGGGCTTACAGATGCTATAAATCTAGTATCTCATTATGCACCGGAGTTACCGCTTTATATAACCGAAAATGGAATGGCCTCTGCAAATACTATTACTGATGAGGATCGAATCGAATATTATAGAGATCATCTTAATGAAGTTGCAAAGGCTACGCGAAATTTACCAATAAAGGGATATTTTGCGTGGTCACTTTTAGATAATTTTGAATGGGCTTTTGGCTATACGAAACGCTTTGGTATTGTGCATGTTGATTATAAAACACAACGGAGAACAAAAAAGGATAGCTTTAAGTGGTGGCATAGTGAACTAATTGGTCCCTCAGCTTAAAAATTTTCAAAGGTGATCAAGTTTTTTCGACTGCTTTTAAAAATGCTCTTATTACAGGCACCTCTTTTCTGGCTGTCAGAAACATGAGCTTTTCGGTCATCTCTGCATTACCAGTATCAATGTCGAGGTTTATCAAGCGAGGATCTTGCCCAATTTCTGCATGTGATACAAAACCTATTCCCAACCCATTAGCGACTAACTCATGAAGTGCTTCTCGCCCTGTTACTTCTATAACTGGTGATAGTTCTATTTTCTTCTCTAATGCATCAGAAACCAGTATTTCGCGCGTATAAGAGCCATTTTCTCGAAAAATCAAAGGTAGTTTTTTCAAATCTTGAAATGATAGGGACTCAGGATAAGTTTTAAAAAATTTTTTTGATGCAATCGCCTTTATTTTTGATGTACCTAAAGAAACTGTTTCCAAATCAGGACCCTCAACCGGACTACCGATGACCCCGATTTCAGCATCATAATTTCTGATAGCATTAGTAACTTCTCTGGAATTTCCTATACTAAGATCAACCATGACATCTGGGTAAATTTTTCGGAAACTAATTAATATCTTTATGATATGAATTGCCGAGTCAGCCACGATTCTTATTTTTCCAGAGACAGATGCACTTGATTTACTCAGGTGGCTGTTTATTTGCTCCTCGACTTCAAAAAATTGCTTCGTAAGAACAAATAATTCTTTACCAGCTGAGGTAAGAGAAATTCTTTTTTTTTCCCTTTTGAAAAGCAAATTATCGTGCGATTCCTCAAGTTTTTTGATGTGGCCACTTAGAACCGGTTGAGAGTGTTGCGTTTTTTCAGCTGCTTTGGAAAAGCCGCCATAAGTCGCCACGCAATGAAACGCTCTAAGTTGTGAATATGTCATTTTCAACCTATAAAAAAAATGATTAAAGATATAAGAACTAACGATTTTACTTATGGGTGATTTTTAATTTTATTTAAAGAAAAAATCGTTTTGGGTGATTGAAATGTCTGTGTCTTATAAAATATTCCCTCCGCCAAAATTTGGTGAGCCTTATCTTCTTACGCCGGGCCCATTGACCACGGCTTATCAAGTAAAAGAGGCGATGTTAAAAGATTGGGGTAGTTGGGACGAGGACTTTCGAGATCTAACAAAAAAATTACGAAAAAACCTTCTTTCTCTTCTTGGGCCAAGAAAAAATTTATATGATTGTGTTCCAATTCAAGGATCTGGAACTTTCGCTGTTGAATCAATGTTGGGCACTTTTGTTCCTAAAGATGGAAAGCTTTTGGTTTTAGCAAACGGTGCTTATGGTCTTCGCGCTGCTCAAACTATGGATTATTTAAATCGGGATTATCATATGCTTGATAAAGGAGATTATTTACCTCCTAGAGGTAGTGAAGTGGCTGGTATTTTGGAAAATGATAAAGCAATAACGCACGTTTTGGTTATTCATTGTGAAACAAGCTCTGGTATCTTAAACCCATTAGAAGAAATAGGCGTAGTCGTTAAATCTGCTGGTCGTAAACTTTTGATTGATAGTATGTCAGCTTTTGGAGCGGTACCCGTAGATCCAGAAAAAATTGATTTTGAAGCCATGGTTTCTTCTGCAAACAAATGTATTGAAGGCGTTCCAGGTTTTGGGTTTGTTTTTGCAAAACTTTCGGCACTGGAAGCTGCAAAGGGTAATTGCCATTCTCTTAGTCTCGACGTTGAAGCACAATGGAGTGCTATGGAGAAATCTGGTCAGTGGCGCTTTACTCCGCCCACTCATGTAGTTGCTGCATTTTTAACTGCTTTAGAAATACATGAAGAGGAAGGGGGTGTTGCCGGACGTGGGGCTAGATATACTAATAATCGCGACGTGATGGTCAGCGGTATGCGAGATTTAGGCTTCGAAACGCTACTAGATGAAAGGTGGCTGTCGCCAATAATAGTGACGTTTTTTTGTCCCGCAGATCGAGCATTTGAGTTTACAAAATTTTATGATCTTATGAAGAATGAAGGTTATATTATTTATCCTGGCAAATTAACGGTTGTTGATAGCTTTCGCATTGGTTGCATTGGTAGAATGGACGCCCATGTCATGAAAGGCGTTGTATCTGCAGCAAAAAAAGCACTTGAAACTATGGGGGTAGAAAGCGCGGCTCCACCTGAGGCTGCATTTCTGGAAAGACAAAGACTATCAGAATTACAAGAATGAAGGGAATTTTTAATGAAAACTGAAAATGAGGTTGAAGCAAATGGGCGAACATATAAACCGGCTTCAAATTGTGCGGTGGTAATTTGCCTTGATGGATGTGAACCAGAATACTTAGATATAGCAATATCCGAAGGTTTAATGCCCAACTTAAAACGTATCCGAGCAGAGGGTACAGATGCACTCGCTCATTCAGTTATTCCATCTTTTACAAATCCAAATAACATGTCTATCGCTACTGGGCGTCCTCCCGCTGTTCACGGAATCTGTGGTAATTTCTTATTTGATCCTGATACTGGTGAAGAAGTCATGATGAACGATGTGCGTTTCTTACGTGCACCAACTTTATTCTCTAAATATTATGAAGCTGGATCGAGAGTTGCTGTAGTTACCGCAAAGGATAAGCTTAGAGCATTACTAGGTGATGGCCTGAAGTTTGATGAAGGTAGGGCTATTTGTTTCTCTTCCGAGAAGGCTGACCAGGCGACAAAAGGTGATAATGGTATACAAAATGCCAGCGAATGGCTCGGTCATCCAGTTCCAGAAGTATATTCAGCCGATCTTTCAGAATTTGTCTTGGCCGCTGGTGTAAAGATTTTAAAAGAGTGGTCACCAAATGTTATGTATCTTTCAACCACTGATTACATTCAACACAAATTTGCACCCAATCAACGGGGTGCCAAAGATTTTTATACTATGGCCGATGCTTATATTGGGGAACTTGATGCTTTTGGCGCCGCATTGGTAGTAACAGCTGATCACGGGATGAAGCCAAAACACAACGCTAATGGAGAACCTTCGGTTGTTTATGTTCAAGATCTGTTAGATCAATGGTTGGGCGAAGCTAAAGCAAGAGTAATTTTACCAATTACCGATCCTTATGTTGTTCATCATGGTGCACTTGGATCATTTGCAACTGCCTATCTGCCTTCAGAAGTAGACACTGCTGAAATAACTGAAAAGTTATGCAATATTAAAGGAATTTTATTAGTAATAAATAAATCAGAAGCGGTTAAAAGATTTGACCTTCCGCCGGATAGGATAGGTGACATCGTTATTATTTCCACAGAGAATATGACCCTGGGAACTTCAGTTGATCGCCATGATCTTGAAGCTTTGAAAGAGCCTTTAAGAAGCCATGGGGGTTTAACTGAACAAGAAGTCCCTTTTATAGTAAATCGTAAAATTGATTTGCCAGAGGTGCCAAATTTAAGAAATTACGATGCCTTCTTTTATGCAAGTATTGCAGCAAATACCTGATGCAATAACTTTCAATAAACGAATTTAGTCACAAATAAGGAGACCACTTATTATGTCAAAACAAACTATTCGTAACGAAGCAATGCGTATTGGTGGCGAAAAAATCTTCACCGATAAAACTGTCGATGTAACTTATCCTTATACTCAAGAAGTAATAGCCACAGTGCCTGCTGGCACAGCAGAACATGCAAAGGAGGCATTTGAAATTGCAGCAAATTACCAACCCTCTTTAACACGGTATGAAAGACAACAAATACTATTTCGCGCTGCTGAAATTATAAGAGATAGACGTGAAGATATTGCCCATTGGTTAACTTTGGAGTTAGGCATTTGTAAACAACACGCCTTATACGAAACAGGACGGTCGTACGATGTTTTTACTTTAGCAGGGCAACTTGCCATCCAAGATGATGGCGAAATTTTTTCATGTGATTTAACACCTCATGGCAAAAGCAGAAAAATTTTCACCAAAAGAGAACCTGTCCGTAGTATTTCAGCGATTACTCCATTTAATCATCCATTGAATATGGTTGCGCATAAAATAGCCCCCGCCATTGCGACAAATAATTGTGTAGTTTGCAAACCCACAGAACAGACGCCGCTTACGGCGATCACCTTGGCTGACATATTGTATGATGCTGGTTTACCCCCAGAAATGTTTCAAATCGTAACGGGTCTGCCCCAAGATATTGGCGATGAAATGATAACAAATCCTAACATTGATATCATTACATTTACTGGCGGTGTTCCAGTGGGGAAAATGATTGCTGAAAAGGCAGGTTATAAGAGGACAGCCTTAGAACTGGGAGGCAATGATCCTTTAATAATATTGAATGATCTTCATGGGAGTGATTTTGATAAAGCTGCTACTATTGCAGTAGCAGGTGCAACTGGGAACTCTGGTCAGCGCTGTACTGCTGTAAAGAGAATATTGATTCAGGAAAGTATCGCGGATCAAGTTGTTCCACTGATACTCGAAAAAGCTCAGGCTATCAAATATGGAGACCCAATGGATCCAGATACTCAACTTGGATGCGTTATAAATGCTAAAGCAGCCGAGCATTTTGAAAAAAGAGTTTTCGAGGCGGAAGCTAAGGGCGCTAAAATTTTATATCATCCAGGTCGTGATGGCGCTTTACTGCCCCCAATAGTGATAGACCACGTGCCCCATGAATGCGATTTAGTCATGGAGGAAACATTTGGTCCAATTGTACCAATAGTTCGTGTCCCTGACAGCGATCTAGAAGTTATGGCTATTTCAAATAGCACTGAGTTTGGCCTTTCATCTGGAGTTTGTACAAACGATTTAATCCGGGCAACGAACTACATTGAGGGACTTGACGTTGGAACAGTCAATATTTGGGAGCAACCAGGATATCGAATAGAAATGTCTCCTTTTGGTGGTATAAAAGACTCTGGCAACGGTGTAAAAGAAGGTGTGCTGGAAGCCATGAAATTTTTCACAAATGTTAAGACTTATTCGCTTCCTTGGCCGAGCTGAAAGTTAAAAAGTTCTTGCTAGAGAAAATTAGATGACCGTTTCGGTCTTCAGTCTGGTTTTACTTGCTGCTGCTCTTCACGCGATTTGGAATGCTGTTATCAAGGGCACTGGTGATAAGACAATCGCGATTGGTTTGGTTGCTTTGGGCCATATGGTCTTGGGATTAATCGGCGCTGCGATCCTGCCGCTTCCCGATATCAAAGTTATTCCATTTATAATAGCCTCTACTTTGATACACTGGGGTTATTATTATGGCTTAACCACGGCCTATAAGTTTGGAGACTTGTCTCTGATTTATCCAATCGCGAGGGGAATAAGCCCTGTCATAGTGACCTTCTTTGCTTTTTCCTTGATTGATGAGCGTTTGAGCTGGGTGGAAATGGGTGGTGTGCTATTGATTTCAAGTGGTATTTTATTTTTAGGTTTGAGGACATTATCTAGTGAAAAGTCCATTACTGCTTTAGTCTTCGCTTTGACAACAGGAATATTAATAGCTGCCTACTCTGTAACTGACGGGTTTGGTGTGCGCCTTACGGAAAATCCACTTTCTTACATAGTCTGGCTATTTATTGCGGAAGGCTTTGTTGTATTTTACATCTTTGGCAAATTTAGGTTGAGATTACTAAAATCGTCACTTTCTGAAATACTGCTGGGCTTTTTTGCTGGAGTTGTTTCTACAGTTGCTTATGGTCTAGCGTTATACGCAAAAAGCCTTGCTCCACTTGGAATTGTTACAGCATTACGTGAAACTTCGGTAATTATTGCCACTCTTATTGGGGTGCTTTGGTTCAAAGAAAAACCTATTGGTTATCGTATTGGTGCAGCAAGTATAGTATTCTGTGGGATTATTTTTCTAGCTCTTTAGAGAAGGTCAGGACACTTCTTTTATACCAGACTCTATAACGTCAAAAGCTTCGTTTAATTCCCCCTCGGTAATTGTCATTGGTGGACAAAGAGTGAGAATGCAACCCCCACCAACTTTGTAGCTCAATCCATTTGACAAAGAATGATAAAGAACTTCTTCAGCTTCTTTTTGTGCAGGTTTGCTATTTTTTGTCAGTTCTATACCAAAAAATAAACCTAAACCTCTTACGTCAGAAATGATTGAATATTTTGATTTCATTTCTTCTAAGCGTTTCAAGCCTTTTTCCCCAAGTGTCACCGAGTTATCGATTAATTTTTCTTCTAAAAGACATTCAATTGTTGCAAGTGCAGCTGCGCATCCAACAGAACTTTTTTCATGTGTATAGTGACCAAGAGCTCTATCTCCAACAATATCAAGGTCTTCCCGGACTATGAGAGCGGCCATTGGAAAAATGCCTCCACCTAGACCTTTTCCAACAACCAGCATGTCAGGGACAACGTCGAAGTGTTCACAAACAAACATTTTGCCCGTTCGGCCCATCGCTGACGGGATTTCATCAAATATCAACAAGATATCGTTATCATCGCAAATACCTCTTACCCGTTTCCAATAATTTTTTGGTGGGAGCTCAACAGTCGTCCATCGCATTGGTTCTGCAATTAGTGCCCCAATATCTCCTTCCATTTCGATCACATATTTTAGGTATTCAATACAGCCATCATGATTTTCATCAGGGCAATTGAAGTGGCATTTCCCTCGCCTTGGAGGGGGAATATGCTCTGATCCTGGCATGAGTGGCCCTACATCTTTTCGAAATAGACTTTCACCACCAATTGAAATTGCATCTAGAGATGCACCATGAAAACTGTCCCACATTGAGATTGTTTTGTGTCGGCCTGTAGCATAACGTGCAAGTTTCAAGGCCATACCTATCGCATTTGTCCCTCCAGGAGCGAATAGCATTTTATTTAGATTACCGGGAGCCAATTCAGCTAGTTTACTAGCCAGATCTATCGCCGTTTGGTTTGTATATCTACGCGGACAAAAAGGTAATTGGTCTAACTGGTCCTTGATCGCGTTGACTACTCTTGGATGTCCATGTCCCACTTGGTGAACACTATTGCCGTGAAAATCCATAATTTTACGACCTTCAATATCCTCGATATAAATACCTTCACTTTTATTGATAACATTTAAGCAGGGGCTTGATAGAGATTGATGCAAAAAGAATTGTGCATCGTCTTCCAGGAGTTTCTGTGTTTCAGGGTTGATGTGTTTTTTGGCCCAATCTTTTCTTTGCGGAGAAAAATTAACATCCCCTTCTGTGAACCCTGCCTGTGATTTAGTATCAAATTTTTGTCTCATTCTCGGTTTTCCATTTTAAAAAAGGGATCTCGCCAAGCTAAACCGCCCTCTGTTGAGCTCGACGGACGGTACTCACAGCCAAAAGCTCCTTGATACCCAAGCCGCTTAAATTCTGGTAATATATCGCTATAGTCTAGAGCTCCTGGGAACGGCTCAGCTCGATTTTCAGCTGCCGCAATTTGAATATGTCCAATTTTATCCGCATGATCTGCAAAATTTTTAACCAAGTCGCCACTTTCTCGATAGATATGATAGCAATCAAACATTATTTTTAATCTTGGGTGATTAATTTTATCTACAATAGTTGCTGCTTGATCAATATTTTTTAGAAAGTATCCCGGTAATTGTTCTTTACAGACAGGTTCAATCAGAATAGAAATTTTTGAATTATCCAGCGCGAATTCCAAATTGGAGATAAACGTATTTGTTGAAGTTTGGTTATACTCGGTAACCCCAGATAAGATGTGGAGTGCTCTTGCCCCAAGATCTTCTGCTATTATAATGGCATCTTTAATTTCATTTTTGGCTTTTTCCGATTGATCAGGAATTGCTGCACACCCAAAGGTATCTCCCATTCTGACATTCATTCCGTTCACTTTTAGCCCTGTTTCTGAAAGTAGACTTTTTAATTCAGTTAAATTTTCTTTATGAGCTTCGTCGTGGAACTCCAAAGAGTTAAAAGCATGGCGCTTGGCCATTTTTATGCGGTCAGTAAAAGGTAGTTCTTTCCATAAATAACCGGTATTAGCTGAAAAGTTAAACTCCAAAATCATTATTAACCTCTCAGTTTAGGGTATTAGTACTTCCCGGATTGTTTTTGCATCATCAAGACGGTCCATCGCCTCATTTAGGTCACTAAAGTTAATTTTACGAGACATGAGTTTATCGACTGGTAGAACACCTGTTTGAAACATGTTTAAATAGCGAGGGATGTCGCGTTTGGCGACGCAACTCCCCATATATGAACCGCGAAGGCATCTTTCTTCTGCAGCTATTTTGAGGTGTGACAAATTTATTTCAGCCTCAGGTCCTGGCATGCCTGCTGCAACAGTTGTTCCACCCCGTCTGGTTATTTCGTATGCTGTCTGCAGTGCGCGGCCTGACCCTGCGGTTTCAACGGCAATATGCACTCCTCCGTTGGTAAGCTTGTGTACTTTATCAATAGCGTCGTTTTCAGCTGCATTGACAGCATGGTGAACTCCAAGCTCTTTGGCAAATTCGAGTTTTTCTTCACTTAAATCTATGGCTATTACTTTCCCTGCTCCCAAAGCTAAAGATGCTAAAACTGCACTTAGCCCAACACCACCTAGTCCTACGACACCAATGAACTGACCAGCTTTGGCGTCAGCAGTATTAATCACTGAGCCTACGCCGGTTACCACTCCACAACCAAAAAGTGCTGCTTGTTCAAACGGGATCGATTTGTCAATCTTAACCAATGCTTCTTTTGACAACACTGAGTATTCCGCAAACCCAGCAACACCGGAATGGTGGTGGATCGATTTACCTCTTTGGCTCAGCCTTGTTGTTCCATCTCTCAAAACTGCCTTCGCATTTGCAACTGTAGCAGGTTCGCAGAGGGCCGGTCGGCCGGAGCTACACATTTCACAGAGGCCACAGCTTGCAACATAGGAGGGCACCACATGGTCCCCAATTTCGAAGCCTTCAACGTTGTCTCCAATTTCGGTAATTATACCAGCCGCCTCATGTCCAAGTACGATTGGCATAGGCTTTCCACGCTCGCCACTAATTGCAACCAAATCGGAATGACAAAGACCAACGGCTTTGACTTTAATCATTACTTCGTTTGATTTAGGCGGATCTAGCTCAACTTCTTCAATAGAGAGTGGTTTGCTTACATTGTAAGGTCTGGGTAGCCCTGATTGACGTAAAACTGCTGCCTTTATTTTCATACTATCACCTACAATACAATTTATTGACTTTGAGGTTTTAGGCTGCCGCTTCCTCCAATGAAGCTTCCAGAATATCTAAGCCTTCTTCTATAACTTTAAGATCGGCTGATAGAGGAACCAAAATCCTTATAACATTTCGCGTTGGGCCCGCTGTTACCAGGATGAGGCCTTTTTTAAGTGCTATTTGGGCTACTTTTGCGGCCATATCACCGTCTGGTTCCAGAGACTCACGATCCTTAACGAGCTCAATAGCATTCATACAACCTAGGCCGCGAACATCGCCAATATTTTGCATAGAATTTTTTAATGACATTTCGCGAAGACGCTTATCTATGACTTCGCCGATTTCCAAGCCTTTTGACAATAATCCGTCTTTTTCAATTGTCTCTAATACTGCTAGGGCTGCTGCACAGGCCATTGGATTGCCACCAAATGTACCGCCTAGCCCTCCAGGCGGGACCGTATCGATAACGCTAGCTTTTCCAACTACTCCAGATATAGGTAGTCCTCCGCCTATACTTTTTCCTACACAAGTTAAATCGGGATCAATACCAAAGTGTTCCATAGCAAACATTTTGCCCGTACGACCAATTCCTGATTGAATTTCGTCAGCAACCATGACAATTCCATGCTCATCACATAACTCACGTAAATACGACACAAATTCCTGGGTGGCTATATTATAACCGCCTTCCCCTTGAACAGGTTCAAAAAATATTGCGGCAATTTGATCAGCTGGGCAGTCACTTCTGAATAATGTTGCGAAGGCCCTTTTTGTATCTTCCAAAGTTATGCCTCGGAATTCGTCGGGAAAGGGAAGTCTGTAAATATCGCTTGGGAAAGGGCCAAATCCTTGTTTGAATGGTATCATTCTCGCACTCAATGCCATCCCCATGTATGAGCGTCCGTGATACCCATTGGTAAAGGTAATAATTGCTGGGCGTTTTGTGTAATACCTAGCCACTTTAACTGCGTTTTCAACGGCTTCGCCCCCAGCTGAAAAAAACATGGATTTCTTTTTAAAGTCACCGGGATAAATGTCGTTTAGGCGTTCAGCTAGTTCTATGTAGCTCTCATACGGTGTGACCTGAAAGCAAGTATGGGTTAGCGTATCCAGCTGGTTTTTTATAGCGTCCACAACTCTGTGATTACGGTGACCCGTATTTTGACAACCAATCCCACCGCAAAAATCTATGTACCGTTTGCCTTCAACGTCCCATATCTCAGTATTTTCTGCTCGATCAGCTATAAAAGTAGAAGAGTAAGCGATGGCTTTGGCTACAGATTCATCGCGTCTTAATTCAAATTCCTTATTGGTTGCCATTGATTATCATCCCCATTCATACGGTATTACCCGTAAACATATGCCGGTAGCCAAGTGGCTAGAGCGGGCCATTGAAAAACTAAATAAATAGCTATCAGCTGAAGTATAACGAAAGGAATTATGCCTTTGTAAATATCTTTCATTGCCACACCAGGAGGGCTGATACCCCTCATATAAAAGAGGGCGTATCCTACTGGTGGCGTTAAAAAAGACGTTTGGAGTGTTACTGCTACCAAAATCGTAAACCAAACGAGCACTGGTTTGTCGACGACTCCATAACCACTTATTGCTAAGTCCATGGCTCCAATAACTGGAACGAGCAGTGGCAATACAATAAAAGTTATTTCAATCCAATCGAGGAAAAAGCCAAGTAGAAATACACAAAATATTACAAAGATAATAATACCATTATCGTTGAAAGGTAATGAAGTCAGGGCGTCTTCTATGATTTCATCGCCACCTAAAGCGCGCACAACAAAAGCAAAAACAGTTGCTCCTACTATAATACAGAAAATATAGCCCATTGTATTAAAAGTGCCGTAAAGAGCCTCTTTCAACATTGATAAATTTAGTTTCCGGTAAAATGCTGCCAAGATCATTGCGCTCAAAGCGCCAACTCCACTGGCTTCGGTTACCGTGGCAATTCCGGCTATAATTGATCCTAAAACCAAAAACATCAGAGCCAGTATAGGTACTGCGTCCAATAACACTCTAAAAAGAGTTTTAAATCCCACCGGTTGCCGATCTTCTGCCAAAGGTGCTGCCGAAGGCTTTAGGAACGAAAAACCAAGTATGTAGATTACATATAGTGCTGCTAGCATTAAGCCTGGGATAAAGGCTCCCATGAATAAATCACCAGCTGGTAGATTGAGTTGGTCTGCCATAAAAACCAACATAATAGACGGTGGTATAATGATCCCAAGACACCCGGATGCGGCTACTGTTCCCGTTGCGAGTTCTTTTGAATAGCCTTGTTTAATCATTATTGGGAGACTTAATACACCCAACAGCACGACAGAGGCTCCAACAATTCCAGTACTGGCGGCAAGCAAGGTTCCTATCAAAGCCACCGTTATGGCCATTCCACCCCTGACATTACCAAACAATTCTTGAGTTGAAGTAAGCAACCGCTCAGCTATTCCAGACTTTTCGAGCATAAAGCCCATAAAAATGAATAGGGTCCCCGCGATTAGAATCCAATTTGTCATGACTGAGTAGATACGCTTCACAACAATACCAAAGTAAAAGAAGTCCAGACCAGTAGCCGTATCAAAATATTGATCGGATATCATTGCTATTAAAGTAAATAAAATTGAAACGCCAAAAAGTGTGTAGGAAATATGAAAACCAACAAGAAGCATAGCACAAAAGGTTACAAAAAGAGCTGTCAGCAAAATGGTTTCAACAAACATTAGTTGGCATCTCCTGTCAGTTTTCTGAGTTTTGCAACAATGGCGATTGATCTAGCCACCGTTGCAATTCCAAATAATACAAATGATAGCACTAAAACTGACTTTATAATCCATCGGTGTGGTAAACCGCCTGGGTCAATCGAGCCCTCTGCAGTTACATAAGCTCTCATCATGAAAAACCATGAGTGATATATAATGACGATTATAAATGGCAGAAGGACAACAAGGTGACTAACAAGATCTATCCAAAGTTTTGTTTTTTCTGAAAACTTGCTGTAAAAAAGATCGTTGCGAACATGTGTTTCCATGGATGTACAATATGAAAATCCCATCATAAATCCAAAAGAATATATGTGCCATTGCAACTCATCGAACCCTAAACTGGACAGGCCGAGTACATATCTAAGGAACACTGATAAACATACAATAGCAACGAGAAATAACGCGAGCCAACTGATGGCGTGGCCCAATGCTATAATTTGTCTTTCGATATTCTGAACAAAATTCACTTTGAGATTTACCTGTTGTACTGGAGTTTATTAACTTGTTTTTGCAATGCAAGCTGTCTGCCTGCATTGCAAATTTTTATATTAGAACTATCAATCCCACAAACTGTTGCGACCAATTGAGCCAATGTTCTCCCATGCCTTATAGTCTTGCATGAACGCTGTAAGATCGTCCATTAACATTTTGACTTCAGGGTCTGTTGCCATAAGCTCATCCATTGTTTCATTGAACGCTGCTCTCATTGCTTTGAGCATTTCGTCATCAAACTTAACAATTTCGACACCTTTTTCTTCTTGAAGTGTCTTAAGTGCAGCATTTTGAATAGCATTTGAGTGTGTCATTGACCAAACATTTGCTTGTCTTACTGACGCTTCCCATTGTGCTTGCTGAGCTTCACTCATACCGTTCCAGACATCCATATTCATCACGATTTCGATGATTGTGTAAGGCTGGTGCCAGCTAGGCATATGGTAATATTTAGCAACCTTATGCAAGCCGGCTTCTAAGTCATTTGCTGGAAGCCCCATTTCCGCTGCGTCGATTACGCCTTTTTCAAGACCTGGGAAAATTTCGCCAAAAGGAATAAGTGTGGGAACAGCGCCTAATTTGGTTACAGTACCGCCTGCAAACCCACCAATTCGGATCTTTGTTCCTTTCCAGTCTTCAACCTTCTCAATTCTCTTGGTAAACCAACCCGCGCCTTCGTTTGCGTAGATCGCAAGTGGCCATACTTTTACGTTATATCCGGCGTCGCTGTAAAACTTTTCCCAAAGTTTTGTGCCGTTGCCTTCGTATAACCAGCCTAGCATTACGTGCGGTTCTGGTCCGAATGGCATTGTACAGTATGGGATAGCTTCTTTTAAAGAACCACCGAGATAAGCTCCGCAGGTGTAGCCTGCCTGTACTTGTCCGTCTGATACAGCTTGGTGAATATCAAAAGCTGGCATAAGTTCTCCTGGCTCAAACATTTTGATCTTCATGTTTCCGCCAGAAACTTTTTCTAGAACGTCAGCAAAATAAACAGAAGTAGACCCTGTTATTGGCAAGTTAGTTCCAAAAGCTGAAGGGGTTTTAAAAGTAATTTTTTTATCAGCCATAGCAGTTCCAGCTAAGCCAAAGAATGTTAACATAACCACGGAAGCTTTAACCGCTTTCATAGCTTGTTTGGTTAAGTAGTGTCTCATCGAGATGTCCTCCCTACATCACTAATCAAGTTGCATAAAATCGTACCAAACACCTTGGTACAATTGGCTTTATGTGGGATAACGGTAACAGTTTTATGAATTATAGCAACGAATTGTTCC
Source organism: Paracoccaceae bacterium (assembly GCA_902606585.1). GTDB lineage: Bacteria > Pseudomonadota > Alphaproteobacteria > Rhodobacterales > Rhodobacteraceae > Salinivivens. Next base: position 26,268 of record CACLGX010000021.1, read on the forward strand.
ATTCAGAATAATAAAAAATATTTATATTATCATTTATATTTTTTATATTTATGGCAGGTCTATAGATAAAATTTAAGCAATATATATTTTATTTTTTTAAAAGAGGTTTCGTCGCTAAAAGCACTTTTGAAATTATTGCATTATAAAAGGATTTGAGCTGGTTGTCTGCTGAGCGATCCAAACCGACTTTACTTGCATGAATTCTTTAATTGACTCCTGACCGCTTTCTCTGCCCTGGCCCGATCGTTTGTAGCCGCCGAATGGCGTCATAAAACTAACGGCTCGATATGTATTTACCCAAACAGTACCAGCTTTGAGCTTTTCGGACATTCTGAAAGCACGACCTAAATCAGAAGTCCATACGCCAGCTGCGAGCCCAAACACGATATCGTTTCCAATTTGGATGGCGTCTTCTTCGGTGTCAAAAGGAATGACTGATAAAATAGGTCCGAACACTTCTTCTTGGGCAATTCGCATATTATTATTTACACCCGTGAATATTGTCGGCTCAACAAATCGATCACCTTGAACACCATCACCGGTATAAGGCTTGCCTCCTAGAACACATGTAGCGCCATCTTCTTCTGCAACTTTTATATATTGAAGAATTTTGTCATATTGAGGTGCGGTAGTGACGGGTCCAACGTGTGTTTCCACTGACATTGGATCTCCAATTTTAGCTTCACTAGCAACTTTAACTAAACGTTTAACAAATTTATCATGAATAGTTCTTTGGACCAGTAATCGTGAGCCTGCAATGCAGGTTTGGCCGGTTGCGGCAAATATGCCTGATATTGCGCCCATGACCGCAGCTTCAAAGTCGGCATCCTCAAAGACAATATTTGGTGACTTCCCACCTAATTCTAAGGTAACGGGCATAATCTTTTTTGCAGCGGTTTCGTAGATTTTTTGACCTGCAAAATCAGACCCTGTAAAAGCAATTTTGGCTACATCTGGATGCTCTACCATAGCAGCCCCTATTTCAATTCCGAAGCCAGTAATGCAGTTAACAACTCCTTTTGGAAAACCCGCTTCGTTCACAAGTTCCATAAATTCCAAAGATGAAGCAGAAGTAAACTCAGAGGGTTTAATTATGGCTGTATTTCCCGCAGCAAGGGCAGGGGCCAGCTTCCAAGCTAATAGTAAGAGAGGAGAGTTCCAAGCTGTAATCATTCCAATTACACCCAAAGGTTCATATCGCGTGTAGTTAAATATACCTGGGCGATCAGCTGGTAGTACGGCCCCTTCTATTTTATCAGCGAGGCCTCCAAAATAGCGGTACCATTCTGCCAAATATTTTGTTTGTGCGCTCATTTCGGTAATTAGCTTGCCGTTATCACGAACTTCTAGATTTGCTAATCTTTCAGCTTCGCGCTCAATAATTTCAGCAAGCCGCACCAACAACTTGCCCCTTTGCGTTGGCCGCATATCCGCCCATGCCCCGCTATCAAATGCAGCTTTTGCGGCTTTAACAGCCTGATCAGCGTCTTTCTCACACCCTCGGGCAACTTTTGCCCAAACTTCACCAGTATAGGGATTTTCAGTATCAAAATATTTATTTTTGGCCGGTTCAACCCATTCGCCATTAATGAAGTGATTATATAGTTTCATTATTTACCGAACCTCTCTTAGTCATTCTCACTAGGTTGAAACACAATCCGGCCGGTGACTTTACCTTTTTCAAGATCATGTACAGCTTGATTGATCTCGGATAGTGGACGCCTGTCTATTGGCATTTGTTTAATCTTACCGCTGCGCACCATATCAATTATTTTGCGAAGTTGCGGTGAATTTCCTACATGGCTTCCACGAACGGTCATTGCTTTTTGTGGTAACCAAACTTGAGGCATGTTAAAGTCTCCACCTGCCTGACCTACTATTAAGTAACGGCCTGATTTAGCTAATGCACGGACTGCAATCTGCGCGGTGGCCGATCCGCCAAATGTATCAAGTACTCCCATAAGTTTATTGTTCGCTAACTTTTGCAGTTTTGACACGGCTTCTTCATCTCTGCTGTTTAAAACTTTCACTGCACCCATTTCGCGGGCAGTGTTTAATTTCGTATCATCAACATCCACAGCTATGATATTTTCAAACCCAAGGGCTCGCGCGATAGCAATGGCATTCATTCCAAGTCCACCGCATCCTAAAATGGCCATCCACTCATCGGTACGTAGTTCACCAAGTTTTTCTAACGCGTTGTAGACCGTAATCCCGGAGCACGCATGAGGTACAACATCTGCAGGATCAAGCCCATCGATATCTACTAGAAATTTTTCGTGTTCGACGAGGCAGTGCGTGGCAAAACCTCCCTTTTGTTTTAGCCCAATGATTCGCATTGATGCGCAATCACTTTCGCGCTCTTCCTGACATGCTGCACATTTTCCACAACCAACCCAAGGGAAAACCAGCACTTGCTGACCTATTTTAAAAGCACCAGCATCAGGTCCAGTATTTTCTACCACTCCCGCAATTTCATGACCGAATGTCATGGGTAATTCAGCACCGCGCTCTGCAAAGGTTAACCGGCCCTCGTTTCCCAAGTCCATATACCCCTTTTGGACATGTAGATCTGAATGACATAGACCCGCAGCTGTAACACGAATTAAAACTTCCGAGCCTTTGGGTTTTGGGAGTGGGTTTTTTCGTTTCTCGAATGGTTTCGCCCATTCAATAAGGTCATAGCTGGTATAATGTGTCATCTTCAAATATTAATCCAATTTTATCATTCATACTTCAAATTCTTTAAAAATCTTCGCAGTATGTTCTCCCAATTTGGGTGGTGAAGGTAAACCCTCATTCTTGTCTATCGTCCGATTAATAGGTGGCGCTGCCATTGTCACTTCGTCGCCTTTGGTTGTTTTTACGTTAACCAAATTGAGCCCTATATGGTTGGAGAGCGCACTCACTGAATTGACCGAACCAAACGCAATATCAGCTTTAGTAAGTAAGTTAGTAAATTCGCTGACTGATAGTTGATTGGAAGTGCTATTAATCAACTTATGTAGTGCTTCAACATTTTTTACCCTTGCGTTATTGTTGTTGTACAGGGGGTCGTTTGCGAGCTCAGGTTGCTTAAGAACTTGGGCGCAAAATCGCGCCCACTCCCGCTCATTTTGTATCGCAATTATGACCTTAGAACCGTCTTTAACAGAAAAAGCTGCATAAGGCTGGATAGATGGATGCATTAACCCCACTCTTTTTGGACTTTTACCGCCATATTTATACTGCAGTAGGGGCACATTCATCCAATCTGATGCAACACCAAATAAAGATATGTTGACACCATAACCTTCACCAGTGCGTTCTCTATAAAAAAGAGCTTCCACAATTGCTGCATGTGCAGTCATGCCAGCGCCAATGTCACATATTGATACACCAATACGACCAAGTTCATTTGGGCCTCCTGAAATATCAACAAGTCCACTTTCAGCTTGCACTAAAAAGTCATAAGCTTTCAATTCGCTTGCCGGCCCAGTTTCTCCGTAACCAGAAATATCGCAAGTAATTAGTTTGGGGTTTTGCTTTCGTATTTCTTCTGAATCAAAGCCTAATCTTTTCGTTGCTCCTGGAGCTAGATTCTGAACGAAGACATCTGCTTCCTTTATCAGTTGGTGCATAAGTTTTAGATCTTTTTTAGATTTCAAATCTAGGACAATGGATTCCTTTCCATGATTGGTCCATAAAAAATAAGAACTATCACCATTGGCGGCTGAGTCATAACCTCGGGCAAAATCCCCTTCAGCGCGCTCAATTTTTATGACCCTTGCACCCATATCAACGAGCCTTGATGTACATAAAGGCGCTGCGAGTGCCTGTTCTAGAGAAACAACAAGCAAATCAGAAAATGGGTTGCTCAAATTTTTATCCTTTTTATTCTTTATTGGTTATCGCAACATTTGGGTAATTTCATCGAGGTCTCTGATTTCTTCCAAGTTAGTTATTTTTTTAGCAACTTGCCCTGCTTTATCTACTCCGAGAACAGGTGAACTTAGTTTATGAAATTTTTCTTGTATCTCTCCTGAAGTCATCCGATTATTTGGATCTCCTTTTGCAAATATTTGTTTGCCAGAGAATTTCCTCCCATCCTGAGTTTTGATGTCTACTATCGATGCAACAGTGTTTGGGTGTTCTTCAGCAAGTTGAGCACTAGAGTCAATTTTAATGCGCGACATTATTTCGTTTATTTCTGGATCAGCTAGAGTGTCTTCCGTAAATCTTTCAAGTGATACTGCACCGTCTTGAAGGCCAAGTGATACGGCAAAGGGTGTACTCAAGCGGGCCGCCAAAGGACTTTTAGGCGTATAATTCATTCCTTGGCCAGGCATTGTCTCAGACTGAATGATACTAACTTCCGCAATATCATCTTTTTTCAATCCGTTTTCTTTAACCAGCTCTAGGGTTTTTGAAATTGCAGTGTGGCTACATTGGATAGTCGGAAAAGATTTTAGTCCACCAACACTTATTTCGTAATATTCACCCAATCGATCAAGCAATGGTTCAAAATTTGGTTCTTCTGAAAAGGCATTGAAGAATCCTGAGGAATATTCAAGGATTCCTAACGGGCCCGTCGCCCCATTTTTAATTAACTGGGCGAATAATACC
>CACLGX010000022.1 GCA_902606585.1 Paracoccaceae bacterium
ACGCCGAACAACGAATTCATGTTGGGTTTTTGGTAAAATAAGTGGTGGGTTCTTTTGTAATACTTTAAATTGAGTTCCATTTGGCGCTGTCAGCTCCATTTTGCCAGATGCAAATTTTTCTGGCACATCTACTAATAAATTAATATTGGCGGGGCTCCCTATGGCATCTTTATCGATGCAAACGGATATGCCATGCCCAGAAAAAACTGCTACTTTTGGGTCGTCTGCAGGATAGATAGTATCCATACGCATATTTAAGACTTTTGTAAAAAAAGGAATATCAGCTTGTAAATCCTCTGTTGGGATCACACATTGAGCGTCAGCAGTTACCATCTTGTTTCCTATTCGCTAGGGTCTCTTATTTAATATAAATTTAGAGAATGTTCAGTCAAATATAACAAATTGGTTTTTATTATCCGCGCCATGTTCGAATGGGACCGCAATCCATGTGTACAAAACCCGATCGATAGTATCGACCAACGCCACCGCCGCTGCACTTTGCTGCGGCTTTGAAAACCTGCTTAACGCTCCGAGAAGATAAGCGAACGTCAGCGGCTTGTCCGGTCATGTGCAATGAATGTCTGGCTACTGATCTTGAGCGCCGTCTCAGCATCGCATTCGTCTTAGCGCTACGATACCCTGATAATAGAGTATAGGGTTCATCTGTATCAAGCAAGTTATGGCTCGCAGCAATAATATCTATTGTGCGTCTATCAATAGCTTTGGTTTCATTGCGCCGCCAATCTCTCATCACGAAGTTTATCTCTTCTAAAACCTCAGGTATATATTTATCATCAATGCAGTATATGCCTTTAAATCTTTCCCCGGTTCTTCTTGAAATTATATTTAAGCTGCGAATATCTCCTGCTCCTCTTAAAAAGCCAGCAGCTTTTGTAAAAGTAGGCGCAGCCGTTATTGCTGAAGCTGCAAAAGCTCCAAGAATAAATCTTCTAGAAAAATTACTATTTTCTGTTTTTCCCAAAATAAATTATTCACTCACAAATAAATTATATAGCATAAATCAATTTAGAGCACCTTATTGCACAAAACAAATTAATAAAAAAGCACTAATTTTATTATAAATGCAATCTAACCTAATGAAATAAAATGCTAATTTATTTGGAATGCTTGAGCCTAATGCTTTTTAGACCCAAAATTAATGGCTGAGTGTTCAAAAACTTTAGGTTAATTCAAGATTTCTTATCTCGTATAATTAGTGTAATGGTTTAATATAAAAATATGATTAATGAGGTAAATTTGTGGCAAATTTTAGGGTTATTTTAAATGTTTCTAGACTTCTTGCTTGTATTTTCAGTTTATTCTCTGCCTCAACATCAATTGCGAATGTAAATAGTGTTGAATTTAGATTTTCGCTGTTGAGCGTTCTTACAAAAAATGCTGAAGTTGTCGAGTTTTATGAGGAAAATGAATTTAAACCTGTTTGGGTTGGCGGCGATAGATACGCCAGAGAAAGGAGATCTTATTTTTTTAAAGAACTCAAAAATACATTAAAGCATGCTTTGCCAACTCGTCCTTATGATGCTGACTATTTAAAAAATCAGTTTAGAGAGGCTCGAACTGCTACTGAACTTGGATTAATCGAAGCCTTAATTACTTTAAGATTCTTAAATTATGCTTCCAATCTTCAAACAGGTGTACTGAAGCCGGCTTCTGTAGATAAAGAGATTGTTCGAAAAGTACCTTACCGAAGCTCTGCAGCTTATTTAAAAACTTTAATTTCAGTTAAACCACAAGAATTTTTCAGTGGCCTTCATCCACAAACTAAGCAATACAAATTGCTTCTTTCAGAAAAAAAACGTCTTGAAAAAATTATTTCCCAAGGAGGTTGGTACAGTAAATTGCCAACTGAACTTTTAAGGCCAGGAGACGATGGAGATAGCGTTGTGCTTCTTCGGAACGCGTTAATTAAGCGAGGGTATCTTAAAAGTAACTCGTCTGAAGTCTATGACGGCAAGCTTCGACGAGCAGTTCAGCTTTTCCAACTTAGGCATGGTTTGGCTCCAGATGGGATAGCAGGTCCAGCTACATTTTCTGAAATTGGGAAGAGTGCGGAGGAGAGGCTAGCATCTGTAATTGTAGCCTTAGAAAGAGAGAGGTGGACAAATTTTGATTTAGGCTCACGCTATGTAGTAGTAAATTTGCCTGATTTTTCGACTAAATTATTTGAAGATGGAGCCCTTATTTTCGAAACAAGAAATGTGATTGGGACACCAGTAGACGAACAGAGAACCCCAGAATTTTCAGATATTATAGAGCATATAATTACAAATCCGACTTGGAATGTTCCAAAGTCAATCACCTTGAAAGAATATCTACCTGAAATGCAAGAGGATCCTTTGGCTCATGATTATCTAGAATTGATTGATTTAGATCGTGAAATTGTGCCACGATCTTTTGTCGACTTTAACGAATATGACGAAGAGACTTTTCCTTATGATTTGAAACAAATGCCCTCAATAACAAATGCTTTGGGTTTGGTTAAGTTTATGTTCCCAAATCAGTATAGTATCTATCTTCACGACACTCCTTCCAAGCCCTTATTTGATTTAGAGGTAAGGGCATTTTCTCATGGATGCATCAGATTGCAAAAACCCTTTGAATTTGCTTATGAGCTTCTTAAGCCACAGACTTCTGATCCACAGGGGAAGTTTCAAGAGGCTATGGCTTCAGGAGAGGAAACCGTGGTTTATTTAAGAAAACCTGTTCAGGTTCATCTAATTTACAGAACAGCGTTTGTGGACGAGTTAGGTATAATTAATTATAGACGAGATATTTACGGACGCGATGCAGCGATTTATGAAGCTCTTATTGAGGCTGGCGTTCAGGCAAATAGGTTGTCTGGATAAAAGTCTAAATTAACTGATGTTGTAGGATTTAAATGAAATTTACTGTTCAGGAAATAGCTAAGTCAATTGGTGCTGAGTTTTTTGGTGATCCGGAGATAACAGTTTCGTCGGTCGCAGAACCAAAGTTGGCGTCCGAGCTCGATATAGCCCTAGCAATTAATCCCAAATTTCTTGACGATTTGAAAGATACTTCTGCAAAATGCGCTCTTCTTCCAAAAGGAATTGAGTGGACTGAGTATGATTTAAGAGCTGCTATAGTAGTTTCCCGACCTAGGTATGCAATGTCTACTATTTCAGCTATGGTAGATAGGGGGCAGAACTATAAACCAGGTGTTCACCCATCTTCGATAATAGATCCAAGCGCAGAAATAGGAAATAATGTTCTAATTGGTGAAATGGTAGTTATTTCATCAAATGTTCAGATTGGTGATAACTCTATCATAGGACCTCAGTGTTACATAGGTTCTAATTCAATTTTAGGAACCAATTGTTATCTCCGTGAGGGAGTAAAAATTGGTTCCGATGCTATTATTGGAGATCGTTTTAGTGCACAGCCTTCTGCTATTATTGGAGCAGATGGGTTTTCTTTCGTTACAGAAAAGTCGTCTGCTGTTGAGGAATTAAGGGCTGATTTAAGTAAATCAAACGTCAGTAAAAATGAAAACCAGATTTGGCATCGGATACATTCCCTAGCAGGAATTACTATAGGAAACGATGTAGAAATTGGTGCAAATACCTGCATTGATCGCGGGACAGTGAAGCCAACTTCAATTGGGGATGGCGTTAAGGCTGATAACTTAGCTCAAATTGGACATAACGTTCAAGTTGGGAATAATACTCTTATCTGCGCTCAAGTGGGTATAGCTGGAAGCGCTGTAATAGGGAGTAATGTAGTTTTGGGGGGGCAGTCAGGCATAAGCGATAATATATTTGTGGGTGACAATGTTATAACCGGTGGAGCAACAAAAGTACTTTCAAATATTCCGGCCGGTCGGGTTATGTTAGGCTATCCAGCAATGAAAATGGATGCACAGTTAGAAGTTTATCGAAATCTAAGAAAATTACCTAAACTAATAAAAGAAGTCACAAAGATAAAAAAAGCCGTTTTCAAGTCAACTAAGATAGATTAAACGCGGTTTAGAATTTTGTTGAGGAACCTAATAATATGGATATTGGTGCAAGGGTAATCGATATCATTGCTGAGCAAGCAATCCTCGATCCTGGTGATGTCACTTTGGAAAGCACACTCGATAGTCTTGGGATTGATAGTATGGGTTTGGTTGAAAGTATATTTGCGATCGAAGAAGCATTTGATATTCAAATTCCTTTTAATGCAAATGATCCGTCTAACAGCGAGTTCAATATATCATCTGTATCATCAATCATATCCGATATCGAAAAATTAGTGGCTGAAAAATCTTGAATCGGGTTGTTATAACTGGATCTGGAACAATTAATTCACTTGGTCACTCGGCTAAAGAAACATTTGCCAATATGGCGGAAGGTTTATGTGGTATTGGGCCTCTTTTTTTAAGAGATGTTGACCGTTTAGATATAAAGATTGGTGGACAGGTGAAAGGTTTTGATCCTACGACAGTCTTTAATCGTCAACAGCTTGCTTTGTATGATAGAGTGACTCAGTTCACGCTTATTGCTGCTAAAGAGGCTATAAAACAGTCTGGGATAATTTTTTCAGGTGAACTTGCCGCAAAATCCGGTGTTGTTTTGGGAACTGCAGGTGGTGGTGTGAGTACCTGGGATGATAATTATCGGGCTGTTTACGAAGATGGTAAAAATCGTGTTCATCCTTTTGTTGTCCCGAAACTTATGAATAATGCAGCTGCAAGCCATGTCTCTATGGAATATAATTTAAAAGGACCCTCCTTCACAGTTTCGACGGCTTGTGCCAGTTCAAATCATGCTATGGCGCAAGCTTTTCAAATGGTCAGGTCTGGGCTGTCTGATGTAATGGTCACTGGAGGTTCGGAAAGCATGTTGTGTTTTGGAGGAGTAAAGGCTTGGGAGGGGTTGCGAGTCATGAGCAAGGATGCGTGTAGGCCATTTTCAGCAAACCGTAATGGAATGGTTCAGGGCGAGGGCGCAGCAATATTTGTTTTTGAAAACTTTGATAAAGCAAAAAATCGAGGAGCAGAAATCTTAGCTGAGGTTATAGGATATGCGATGTCCTCTGATGCCAGCGATATTGTAATGCCTTCAAAGCAAGGCGCGGCTCGTGCTATTAAGGGCGCCTTACATGATGCTCGACTAAGCCCAGAAGATGTGCAGTACATTAACGCTCATGGAACCGGAACTGCGGCCAACGATAAAACAGAGTGTGCTGCAGTCGCCGATGTTTTTGGGAGGCATGCAGATAATTTAATGCTTTCATCAACGAAATCCATGCACGGTCATTTGATTGGAGGAACAGGTGCCGTTGAACTTCTTGCTTGTATAATGGCTGTTAAGGATGGAATAATTGCTCCTACAATTGGATACGAAGAAGCTGACCCCGAGTGTGCTTTGGATATTGTTCCAAATCAGGCTCGAGAAATAGAAGTTGATGTCGCGTTGAGTAATGCCTTTGCTTTTGGGGGACTTAATGCAGTTTTAGCTTTGAGGTCCGTCTGACAACTATATAAGTTAATAATAACTTTCCAGAAAAACCGAAAGAAAAAATATTGGGTTATTTTGAATTTATAAGGTCAAATATCGCCTGGTTGTTGTCTGGCTTCATATTGGCTTTGAACTCAAGTTTTGGTCAAACGTTTTTCATTTCGATTTTTGCTGGAAAAATACAAGTATATTTTAATCTTAGTCATGGAGATTGGGGTTCAATCTATATGATAGGAACTTTAGCCTCGGCTACAGTGATGATTTGGGCTGGAACTTCAAGCGATATTTTTAGAGCTCGGTCAATAGGTGTTTTAGTATTGGTTGGTTTAAGTGTATCCACACTTCTGATGGCCCTAAATCCTGCTGTTTGGCTATTACCCTTTATAGTATTTCTTTTACGCTTTTTGGGACAAGGAATGTTACCTCATATTTCTTCTGTTTCTATGTCCCGATGGTTCATATCGCAAAGAGGAAAAGCTTTAGCAATTTCAAACACTGGATATGCTTTGGGTGAAGCTTTGCTACCAGTCTTGTTTACAGTTTTAATGCTTAGTTATCACTGGCAACATTTATGGGTTGTTGCATCTGTATTTTGTTTTTTAATGGCGCCTTTAATTTGGATATTATTAAAAAACGAAAGAACCCCGCAATCTCTTGCCGAAGAAGTTATTGCTTTTGGTCTATTAGGAAAATCTTGGTCCCGAAAAGCAGTTATAACTCATCCGTTATTTTGGTTTATGCTTCCTGCGCTCATTGGTCCGTCTGCTTGTGTGACTTCGTTTTTTTTTCAGCAAGTGTATTTTGCTGAAATTAAGGGTTGGACACACCTGCAGTTAGTCGCTCTATTTCCGATTTATACACTAGTAGCTATTGCATTTAACTTAGTATCAGGTTGGGCGTTAGATAAATTTGGTCTGGATCGAATAATTCCTTTTTATCAAATACCTTTGGTTTTTGCTTTTATCTTGTTTTACTTTGTTTCAACGCAACTGGGATTGGCGCTTGGTTTATGCTTTTTAGCCATCTCTGCGGGTGCAAATTCAACGCTCCCAACGGCTTTTTGGGCGGAGTATTACGGCACCCAATTTCTTGGAACAATTAAAGCACTGGGAACTGCTATCATGGTTTTGGGCTCTGCTATTGGCCCCGGAGTGACGGGATATTTAATTGATTGGGGCTTTGGTATTGAGAAGCAATATTTAATTTTTGGTCTTTATTTTATGTTTTCAACATTTCTAATGTATGTTGGAATTAAAGTTTATTCACCAGATAAAATTGTTGAATAATTTGCACATCCTTTTAACGCAGCATAGTCGTCCAAAACCAAATGAATTGATATTTTTTTCATTATTTCTGAGAATTTTCCCCGATCGTAAAAATTTTCTTTAAAATTTTCTTCTTTTAAATATGGCAACATTGCTCTAGCAACACCTCCAATTAAATAAACGCCTCCAAGTGCCATATTCATCAAAGCAAAATCACCAAAAGCTTGTCCAGCAAAGCCAGCTAACTGAGTTCCGACCTCTTTAGCCTGTAAATCGCCTTTTTCAGCAGCTGACAAAATATCAGCAGGAGTGCGATCACTTCTCTCATTGAGAACTTGATCTAGGCGATTAAGTCCTAATCCAGCTAATAAATTCTCATATGACACAAATGAAGAATTTTTTTCTAAATTTTCTACTATCAATTTTTGATCTTTGTTAGCGACTGTAATGCGAGCATGACCATATTCAGATGCTGGTACAAACGTACCAAAAGGTGATTGATAAGCTATAGCGACATTGAATCCAGTTCCCATTCCACAAACGAGCTTTGTATTATTTGGTGCAGCATTGTGACTTCCTTGAATTAATGTCTCTAAATCTTTCGGGTTAATGAAATCTAATGCATAACCCTGAGCTTGAAGGTCATTTATTATCAAAACTCTATCGATCTTTGCTGCCTTTTGTAGTGAAGGAACCGTTATTTGCCAGTTTAGATTGCTCATTTCAACAGTGTTTTCAGAAATTATTCCTGCAGCAGCAACGCACATTCTATTTATTGGATGGTCATCTGAACGTGATAAGTACGTTTCGATCACTGTATCAAAATTATTAAAATCCGAATTTCTGAACTTTTGAATATTTTCAAGTACTATTTCTTTCTCTGTTCCCGATGTTTTTGCCACGGCTAGCCTAGAATTAGTTCCACCTATATCTGCAACTAAAGTTTTCAAAAATTGGGCCCCTCTGACTTTTTAGTGATGAATTCTAGTAAGAATAAATATGTTCAACTGCAAGATCATAGGTTAAAAATAAATTTTTCTATTTACTAGGCTTACCAGTCTTAAATATTGGTCACATGATGCTTCTGCACTATTTAAATAAAAAAAGGTTAAATGATTAATGGCCGAGCAAAATAATATTGAAGTACGTGGCGCGCGCGAACATAATTTAAAATCTGTAAATGTAGATATTCCAAGAAATAAGTTTGTTGTAATTACTGGTTTATCAGGTTCTGGAAAATCCTCTTTGGCTTTTGATACGATCTACGCTGAAGGACAACGTCGGTACGTAGAAAGTTTATCAGCTTATGCTCGGCAATTTTTAAATATGATGGAAAAGCCAGATGTGGATCACATATCAGGATTATCTCCAGCAATTTCAATTGAACAGAAGACAACTTCAAAAAACCCCCGTTCAACTGTAGGTACAGTAACTGAAATTTACGATTATTTACGATTATTATTCGCAAGAGCTGGAACACCTTACAGTCCAGCGACAGGTCTTCCAATTGAAGCTCAGCAAGTTCAAGATATGGTCGATAGGGTTCTCAGCTTAGAGCACGGAACCCGAGCCTATTTACTGGCACCTATTGTAAGAGACCGTAAGGGTGAATACAAAAAAGAGTTTCTAGAATTAAGGAAAGCGGGGTTTCAAAGAGTTAAAGTAAATAATGAATTTTACGATCTAGATGAACCACCTGTTTTAGATAAGAAGTTTAGGCACAATATAGATGTTGTTGTTGATCGAGTAATAATTAATGAAGATATGGCTACTCGTTTGGCAGATAGCTTTAGAACAGCTCTAGACTTAGCGGATGGCATAGCTACACTCGAAACAGCTCCCCAAGAAGAAAATGCTGAAATTGAACGCATGACTTTTTCTGAAAATTTTGCTTGTCCAGTTAGTGGTTTTACCATTCCGGAAATTGAGCCTAGGTTGTTTTCTTTTAATGCACCGTTTGGAGCGTGTCCTGACTGCGATGGACTGGGGAAAGAGTTATATTTTGATGAGCGTTTAGTTGTCCCTGATCAGACATTAAAAATAAAAGACGGTGCACTAGCGCCCTGGCGCAAAGGTAAAAGCCCATATTTTCTGCAAACTATCGAAGCCATTGCTGAGCACTTTAATTTTGACCCCTCTTCCAGATGGAAAGATTTAAGTAATAAAGTAAAACAAGTCTTTCTGTACGGCTCTGGAGAGGAAGAAATTAAATTTAGATATGATGAGGGCGGCAGAATTTATCAGGTCAGCCGTACTTTCGAGGGTGTTATTCCCAATATGGAAAGACGGTATCGAGAAACTGATAGTACTTGGATAAGAGAAGAGTTTGAAAACTACCAAAATAACAGACCTTGTGGGTCATGTTCGGGTTACAGGCTTCGGCCTGAGGCCCTAGCTGTTAAAATATCCAAATCACATATTGGACAGGTTGTCCAACTATCAATAAGGGATGCGCTTGAATGGTGCCAAAACGCACCAAAATCTTTGAGCAAACAAAAAAACGAGATTGCGCATACAATTTTAAAAGAAATTAGAGAGAGATTAGGATTTTTAAATAATGTCGGTTTGGAATATTTGACCTTATCTAGAAGTGCAGGAACACTTTCTGGTGGAGAAAGCCAGAGAATTAGATTGGCAAGTCAAATTGGTAGCGGTCTGACCGGTGTCTTATATGTTTTAGATGAACCATCAATTGGACTTCATCAACGGGATAATGACCGATTATTACTGACACTAAAGAACTTGAGGGATCAGGGTAATACTGTCATCGTCGTTGAACATGATGAGGAAGCCATTCGAGAAGCAGATTATGTTTTTGATATTGGTCCAGGAGCAGGCGTGCATGGAGGCCAAATCGTAAGCCATGGCCTTCCATTAGAAATTGAAAAAGATCAAAATTCGCTAACCGGAAAATATTTAAGTGGCAATTTGGCAATACCTATTCCAAAAGAGAGAAGAAGCGGGAATGGCAAATATGTTTCAGTTATTAAGGCAACGGGTAATAATTTAAAAAAAATTAATGCTGAATTTCCGTTAGGAAAATTTGTCTGTGTTACTGGAGTTTCTGGTGGTGGGAAGTCTACTTTGACGATTGAGACCCTATTTAAGACAGCTTCCATGCGATTAAATGGAGCAAAGCAAACTCCTGCTCCTTGTGAAACAATAAAAGGGCTAGAGTTCCTGGATAAAGTTATTGATATCGACCAAAGGCCAATTGGTAGAACTCCTCGTTCAAACCCTGCTACTTATACTGGGGCATTTACTCCAATTCGTGATTGGTTTTCAGGTCTTCCTGAGGCTCGGACCCGTGGTTATAAACCAGGTAGGTTTAGTTTCAATGTAAAAGGGGGTAGGTGTGAAGCTTGCCAAGGAGATGGCGTTATCAAAATTGAAATGCACTTTCTTCCTGATGTCTATGTGAAATGTGAAACATGTAATGGCGCACGATATAATCGAGAGACATTAGAAATAAAATTCAAAGGAAAAAGCATAGCTGATGTTCTTGATATGACTGTTGAAGATGCTCAAGAATTTTTCAAAGCAGTCCCAAGTATAAGAGAAAAAATGGATGCTTTAGTAAGAGTGGGGTTGGGTTATATAAAAGTAGGTCAGCAGGCTACAACTCTTTCTGGTGGAGAGGCACAGCGTGTAAAGTTATCTAAAGAACTTTCAAGGAGATCGACAGGAAGGACTTTGTATATTTTAGACGAACCGACAACTGGGCTACACTTTGATGACGTGCGTAAGTTGTTAGAAGTTCTGCATGAGCTTGTGGATCAAGGTAATACAGTTATTGTCATAGAGCATAATTTAGACGTTATTAAAACTGCTGATCATATATTGGATATTGGTCCAGAGGGTGGTGATGGAGGTGGGGAGCTCATTGCATACGGATCACCAGAAAAGGTGGCGAAGTCGAAAAGTAGCCATACTGCTAGGTATCTTAAATCACTTTTATGACAGTCTTACCTTTGAACTAAGTACTACTTTTCGGGTATCAGTCCTCGAGGACTAAATCTTAATACTACCAAAAGAAGTAATCCCATTGTGAGTAGTCTCATATGGGCCACACTATCCATTAGGTGGAGTTTTAGTGCGCTGTCGTCTGCAAGACCCGATGTCAAGATAACCATTAAAAATTGACCTATTGGTTCAACCTGAACCCATAAAAACCAAATTATGAAGCCACCTAATACGGCCCCTAAATTATTTCCAGATCCGCCAACAATCACCATAACCCAAATAAGAAAAGTATACCTAAGGGGTTGATAAGTTCCTGGCGTGAGTTGACTGTCTAGCGTTGTCATCATGGCCCCAGCTATGCCGCAAATAGCTGAGCCAAGAATAAAAATTTGTAGGTGTCTTCCGGTTACATTCTTTCCCATTGCTTCAGCAGCCACTTCATTATCGCGAATTGCACGCATCATTCTGCCCCAGGGGCTGTGAAGTGCTCGTTGTGCTAAAATGAATATCATAATTAGAACAATTGAAAAAAGCCCAGCATATATCAATTTTACATAAAGCGTTGAAGCTGTGACTGGATCTATACCAATGCTATTTGCAGTACTTACGAATTTGTCGCTTTGCTGTAGATCTATTTCGTAAGGAGCTGGTCTGGGTAATCCAATAACATTCTTAACGCCACGAGCTAACCAATCTTCATTTTTAATAATCGCGATTATTATTTCAGCAATACCAAGTGTGGCAATAGCAAGATAATCAGATCTTAGACCTAATGCTGTTTTTCCAATAACCCACGCAGCTCCAGCGGCCAGTAAGCCACCGATTGGCCAAGCCATAAGAATAGGAAAGCCCAAGCCCCCTAGATAACCGGTTGAAGCTGGATTTACGGCTTCTACCGCTACCACACCAGTGTCGAAAATAGCACGATATATAAAAAACCCAGCGAGCGCTATAAGTATTGCTCCCCAAAATTTTTTTCGTCTATTTTCTATCTTTTTGACCCATAGCCCTATGGTAATAATTACAAAGATTCCGAAGATAATAGCCGTAATTATGCGAATACCACCAACTGACCAAGACTCGTAGACTGGAGGTGCTGATACTAAAACAGCGGCCAAACCCCCTAATGCCACAAATCCCATTATTCCTACATTGAAAAGTCCAGCGAAGCCCCACTGTAAATTTACACCGAGAGACATAATTGCACTTATCAAACCCATATTCAAAATAAGTAATGCTGTATTCCAACTCTGAACGAAACCTGTGATCAAAATTAGAAAGACGACTACAGCAAAGAGAAGTGTTGTTTTTAAATTTTCCATTAGAAGGCCTTCCCTCTAAACAATCCGGTGGGGCGAAAAAGTAAGACTACAATCAGTATCACAAAGCTAACTGCAAATTTATAGTCTGTGGACAAAAGTTGCATAAGGGTGGTCGGTTCTAAAGATTCAGGTAAGCTGTATTTCAAAACTTTCTTCCAAGCATAAGTTATTGTGACCTCTGAAAATGCAACAATAAATCCTCCAGCTATGGCACCAATAGGGTTACCCAAACCGCCTACGATTGCAGAAGCAAATATCGGAAGTAGTAGTTGGAAGTAGACGAATGGTTTGAAAGATTTATCTAAACCATAAAGTGTTCCAGCTACAGTTGCCAGGGCTGCAACAATTAACCAAGTCACCGTTACAACTTTTTCCGGATTTATTCCTGATAACAGAGCTAAATCCTCATTATCTGAATATGCTCGCATTGATTTTCCAGTTCGTGTTTTATTCAAAAACCAAAACAAAATAAGAACCACTAAAATTGCGGTTATAATCGTTATTCCTTGCGTGGTTTTAAAAGCTAAGCCTTCGCGCAAGCCGGTTAATTGTTTAAATTCTCTCACTGAAATAATAAATCTTTCGCCATCGGCAAAGCGTTGATCGTTAGGCCCAATAATAAAACGAACCAGGCCGTTCATAATAAACATGATACCCATGGAAACGATCACTAAGATTACAGGCTTTGCTTTTTGATTTCTATAAAAGCGATAAACGAAACGATCGGTAGCCAGAATGAATAGAGAGCAAATAATTATTCCAAAAGGTAATGCTAAGATAGCGGTTGGAAAAGGACCGAGGCTAACTCCTAGGCTCTGTAACCACCAGGTCGCAAGAACCGTTATCATAGCTCCGAAAGCCATGGTGTCTCCATGGGCAAAATTTGAAAATCTTAGGATACCATAGATAAGAGTTACGCCGAGTGCACCAAGTGCCAGCTGACTGCCATAGGCCAGTGCAGGTATAAAAACAAAATTAGAAAAAACAATTAATGCATTTAATAAATCCATAATTATCCTCCCAGAAAAGACTTTCTCACTTCCGGATCAGCTAAAAGTTCTTTACCTGAGCCAGTGTAGGCGTTTCTTCCCTGTACCATTACAAAACCTGTATCTGCAATTCCAAGAGCTTGCCGAGCATTCTGTTCAACCATCAAAATGGGGATACCTGTCCGGCTCACTTCAATAATCCTATCAAATAATTCATCCATGACGATGGGGCTTACGCCAGCAGTCGGTTCATCTAACATTAGGATCTTTGGCTGAGTCATCAAGGCGCGCCCAACGGCCACTTGCTGCCTTTGACCTCCCGAAAGTTCGCCGGCTGCTTGTCTCCGTTTCTCCTTCAGAACGGGAA
The DNA here is from genome assembly GCA_902606585.1 of Paracoccaceae bacterium. Taxonomy (GTDB): domain Bacteria; phylum Pseudomonadota; class Alphaproteobacteria; order Rhodobacterales; family Rhodobacteraceae; genus Salinivivens. Next base: position 13,387 of record CACLGX010000022.1, read on the forward strand.
AAAGTTCAAAAACCTGCTCTAGAGTATCCGAAAAATCATCCTTTCGGATAAAGGCCCCCATTTCCAAATTTTCCTCAACAGTCATTGAGGTAAAAATATTTTGATTTTGTGGTACAAACCCCATACCAGCTCTGACCCTATCTTGAGTACTAAAGTTTGAAATATCAACGCCATCCAACAGAACACTACCTTCACGAACATCTAGCATCCCAAAGATAGCTTTCATTGCAGTTGATTTTCCTGCACCATTTGGACCAACAATAACGGCAATTTCACCCTTACCCACTGATATATCGCAAGCGTGGAGAATGTCCGGTCCAGAACCGTAACCGCCAGTAATTTTATGAGCTTTCAAAAATTTATCGTCAAATTGATCAATCATTAATTTTTAACTTTAAAAATTTTTTTTTTAGTATTGTTTACAGTGCTTTATATTTTAAACCTGTTCCAAGATAGGCTTCAATCACATTTTCATTTGCCTTAATTTCTTGAAGTGAACCTTGTGCCAGCACTTTACCTTCCGCCATGCAAATAACGGGGTCACATAATTTTTCAATAAAATCCATATCATGTTCAATAACAACGAAAGTATAATTACGCTCTTTATTTAAGCGGATAATTGCATCGGAAATTGTATTTAAAAGAGTGCGATTGACGCCAGCACCTACTTCATCAAGAAAAACAATTCGCGCATCGACCATCATAGTTCTGCCCAACTCAAGCAGCTTTTTTTGTCCTCCAGATACTTGGCCTGCTTTGTGATCTGCTAAGTGATCTATAGTTAAGAATTCTAAAACTTCGTCGGCCTTTGCTCTCAAAGCTCGTTCTTCATCCGCAATGCGTTTTCTTCCAAACCATGTATTCCAAATTTTCTCGCCAGATTGGTCGCTCGGTACCATCATGAGATTTTCTCGACAGGTCATTGAGTGAAATTCATGAGCAATTTGAAAGGTTCTCAAAAGCCCTCTTTGAAATAACTGATGAGGTGGTAGGCCAGTGATGTCTTCATTATCTAAATACACACTGCCGTAAGTTGGTTCGAGAACACCCGCAATTACATTAAATAAGGTAGTTTTGCCAGCTCCATTAGGCCCAATAAGGCCTGTTATTGTGCCACTTTCAATCTCGAGAGAAGCCCCGTCAACAGCCTGGAACCCTCCAAAGTGTTTGTGAAGGTTTTCAATCTTTATCAATATACAAACTCTTGTTGATGCAAACTTAATGTCTTACACAAAAACAGCCCAGGTTCGACCTGGGCTGTTTCAAAAATGATTTTTAAACTAGCGATACTTTACAGTTGATATTTTACCACCAGAGACTTCAATCTGTCTGTAGTTTCCTGCAGATTCACCTGGACCAATTAATTCGACGGCTGTTGCTCCGACATAATCAATTTCGCCACCTGAAGCCAAAATATCAAGTGCTTTACCTAATTCACCTGGATAAATCATTTCACCCGGCGCGTTAGCAACGTCCATGACCTTTGACTTATAGTCACCCGGTTCTGCTGAACCAGCTGCTTGCATAGCTAGCATTATCAATGCAGCAGCGTCATAGCTTTCCGGCGTGAATGGTGATGTTGCATCAAATGCTCCGCCAACCATATCTGCAAATTTGGCAGCACCAGGACTATCTGTCCCTGGATGTTGACCTGTTGAGCCATCTATTTCTGAACCAAAGTTTTCTTCCAGCTTTGTTCCTATCATCCCATCCGGAAAATGGAACGTGTCAAATGCTCCGCTATCTAATGCTGCTCTGACAATTCCAGATCCACCTTGATCTACATAACCAGCTACTACTAGTCTATCGCCACCAGCCGCTGCTAAAGCACCGACCTCAGCAGAGTAATCGGCTTTCCCATCTTCATGGGAAGCATTAATAGTTACAGTTCCACCAGCCGCTTCAAATGCAGCTGCAAAGCTATCAGCAAGCCCTTTCCCATAGTCATTGTTGGTATAGGTAACAGCAACTTCTTTGATACCTTGTTCCATTAGTACTTCTGTCATCACAACACCTTGGCGAGCATCAGAAGGAGCTGTTCTAAAAAACAAGCCGTTGTCCTCGGCTGTTGAAAGTCCAGGAGATGTCGCAGACGGCGAGATCATGACTACACCATTCGCGAGCGCCACATTTGCTAAAATAGCACCGGTAACACCTGAGCAGTCAGCTCCCATGATACCTTTTACACCATCTGATGTTATCAAGCGCTCTGCAGCAGCTGTTGCCGCAGCAGCATCAATACATGTACTGTCTGCTCGTACCGAAGTTACAGAGGCGCCGCCTAATAGCTTCCCACTGTCAGTGACTTCCTTCATGGCAAATTCAGCTCCGTCACCCATTGGCGGTGTAAGAGATTCAATTGGACCAGTAAATCCGAGAATTACGCCAATTTTAATATTTGAATGGCCACCAGCAAATGCTGTTGATGCCATCAATGCAGTTGCGGCTGTTACCGCCAGCAGCTTTTTCATATTTTTTCTCCCTAAAAAAATTTTATCTTGGTCAGTATTAAGTTCGCTGGGCGGAAAATAAAAGTCCAAATTATATTTGAAAGGACATTTTTTGCTATTTAAACTCTAAATAGCCCGTTTAGCAGCATGACTACCTCGTTCTCGATAGGGTGTTGTATCATAATGGGCTCTATAACATTTAGAAAAATGAGAAGGCGAAGCAAAACCACATGCTAAGGCCACGTTAATAACACTCATATCCGTTTGCATGAGTAAATTGCGGGCTTTTTGAAGTCGTAATTCCATATAATAGCGTTTCGGACTGCGATCTAAATAACGTCGAAACAATCTTTCGAGTTGCCGGGTCGACATACCGACGTCTTTGGCAAGAATTGATGGACTTATAGGTTCTTCAATGTTGATTTCCATCATTTGTATAACTTTACTTAATTTTGGGTGCCTGACACCAATTCGTGTTGGTACTGATAGCCTTTGGGTATCTTGGTCGGTCCTAATAGACGAATATATCATTTGATCAGCAACCGCGTTTGCTAATTCCTCTCCGTGTTCATCAGCGATAATTTTAAGTAGAAGATCTATGGAGGACGTTCCACCTGCAGTAGTATAGCGATTACCATCGCACACGAAGACTGTTTTTGTTAATTCTACCTCTAAAAACTCTTCGGCAAAACTATCTTGATTTTCCCAGTGAATTGTGGCTTTTTTATCGTCCAATAAGCCTGCTTTTGCCATTGGATAAGCGGCTGTACAAAGACCACCTATAATTAAACCTCTTCGGGCTTCGCGGCGAAGCCATCCAATAAGCTTTTTAGTCGTTGATTCTTGAATTGCAGTTCCACCGCAAAGTAAGATTGTATCGTCTCTGTGCAACTCGACAAGGGAATTATCTAGTTTGAACTGTGTTCCCGCCGAGCATGACACAAATTCCTCATTTTCACCTATGAATGTCCAGTCATAAAGCTTTTTACCTGACATACGATTTGCTATTCGCAGTGCATCAAGTGCGGATGAAAAGGAAAGGAGAGTAAAGTTCTCAATCAATACAAATACAAATCTTCTTGGAGATTTAACTTCAGTGTTGAGCTTTATAATGCTGTTTTCATTTAACATTCATCAAATCCGATCTACCGAATCTAAACGTTAATAATAACTTCGACTACCTTTTGATATTACTTGTTCTTAATGTTCTGGGGAGGTCAAGCGTTTTTAACTTGCAAAATAAAATATGGTGGTTTTTTTTAAGTTGATATATTACGCACAACGAATGTTATTTGGAGAAATAAGATGAGTATTTGGGAAAAAAGCAATTGGCGCTCTAAGCAAAGGGTTCAGATGCCTGACTATACAAATCAAGACGCACTGAATTCTGTTGAGAAGCAATTGTCTTCTTATCCTCCACTTGTATTTGCCGGTGAAGCTCGAAATCTTAAAGAGAAGCTGGCTTCCGCTTCAAAAGGTGAGGCTTTTTTGCTGCAAGGTGGCGATTGCGCCGAAAGTTTTGAACAATTCAGTGCAGACTCCATTAGGGATACATTCAAAGTTATGCTTCAGATGGCAATGGTACTCACTTTTGGAGCAAAAGTTCCAGTGGTAAAAGTAGGACGCATGGCAGGTCAGTTTGCTAAACCCCGGTCAGCTGCTACTGAGATACAAAATGGTATAGAGCTGCCTAGCTACCGAGGTGATATTATTAATGAGTTGGCTTTTACAGAAAAAGCACGGGTACCCAATGCTAAAAAGATGTTACAGGCATATACCCAAGCGGCGGCAACGCTTAACTTAATAAGAGCTTTTTCTTCTGGCGGTTACGCCGACGTTAATCAAGTACACAGTTGGACTTTAGGTTTTACAGAAGGTGAAAAAGCAGTCCAATATAGAGAAATGGCAGAAAGAATAAAAGATGCCTTAGATTTTATGAAGGCCGCTGGTCTTGAAGGTAAATCAGCTTATGAGCTTCGAACTGTTGATTTTTACACAAGTCATGAGAGTTTGCTTTTAGAGTATGAAGAAGCGTTAACCCGTTTAGACTCCACTTCCGGTAAATGGCTTGCAGGATCAGGTCATATGATTTGGATTGGGGACCGAACTCGTCAACCAGATGGTGCTCATGTTGAATTTGCTCGTGGAGTATTAAATCCGATAGGGTTGAAATGCGGCCCCACAACATCTGAAGAAGACTTAAAAGTTCTTTTAAACAAATTGAACCCTGAAAATGAAGCAGGAAAACTTACGTTAATAGCTCGATTTGGAGCGGGAAGTGTTGGCGATCACCTTCCGAGGTTAATTAAAGTGGTTGAGCAAGAAGGAGCAGATGTTGTTTGGTGTTGTGACGCTATGCATGGCAATACTATTAAGTCATCTACAGGATACAAAACACGGCCTTTCGAAAGTGTTTTGAGAGAAGTGAGAGAGTTTTTTGAAATTCATAATGCTGAGGGAACTATCCCTGGTGGGGTTCATTTTGAAATGACTGGTCAGGACGTAACTGAATGTACTGGCGGTGTTCGCGAAGTTACGGACGAAAATCTTTCAGACCGTTACCATACAGCGTGCGATCCACGGCTAAATGCTTCACAATCTCTTGAGCTGGCTTTTCTTGTTGCAGACGAATTGGTTGCCCGCAGGACAACCCACAAAGCAAGCGGTGCTGCATAAAGGGTTAAAAAATTTTTGCTTATTAATTTGTAATTGAATACTGACCCAATTCTTAAAAAGGTATTTCATCATCAAAGTCTTGAGTTGCTGAAGAACTAGAATTCTCGTTGCCTATGCTTGATGAAGTGGCATTCGGGTCACTCGAATAATTATTATCTTCTGGTCCTCCAATATAACCTCCCTGCGAACTGTTATCTCCTCTGCTATCTAGCATTGTCAGCGAACTGGTATAGGGTCTCAGCACAACTTCGGTTGTATATCTGTCTTGCCCTGATTGGTCTTGCCACTTTCTTGTCTCTAATTGCCCTTCAATGTAGACTTTTGATCCTTTTTTTAAATATTGCTCGGCAATTCTTACTAAGGGTTCAGAAAATATAGCCACAGAGTGCCACTCTGTTTTTTCTCTTCTTTCACCAGTGTTTTTGTCTTTCCAGTTTTCCGAAGTCGCGATACGAAGGTTGCAAACTTTACCACCATTTGGAAAACTGCGGACTTCAGGATCTACACCCAAATTACCCAAAATGATTACTTTATTTACTGAGCCGGCCATTTTAATTCCCTTCGAATCTTTTTTCTGCAGCACTTATAATATTTACAAACTTAAAAACTAGTAAAATCAATCGTAAATCATTCAGCTGCAAGTTTTATTACAGGAGTCATTTTTGATAGTTTGCTTTCACTTAGGTGGCACTTTATTTGATGCCCTATTGATATATCTCGTTGAGGTGGAATTTCTTTTTCACATAAATCACCCTGGACATCTTTTTTCCATCGACAGCGGGTTTGAAAAGGGCAACCACTCGGTGGGTCCATCGCAGATGGAATATCTCCCTCTAGAACAATATGCTCTTTTTCAACGCTAGTATCTGCTATAGGAACGGCCGATAAAAGAGCCTCAGTGTAGGGATGATAAGGGGGTGAAAAAACTTGATCTGTCGTTCCTATTTCAACTACATGTCCTAAATACATCACCATCACTCGGTCGGAAAGATAACGCACTATTGAAAGATCGTGACTGATGAACAACAGGGTGGTTTTCTCATTTCTTTGAATTTCCATTAATAAATCAGTTACCGCAGCCTGAACTGAAACATCTAAAGCTGATACGGGTTCGTCAGCCACAACTATTCTTGCACCGCCGGCAAAAGCCCTGGCAATTCCCACTCTTTGTTTTTGGCCACCTGACAGTTGCCGCGGCATTCGTTCGGCAAAAGCTCTCGGCAGTTTTACGAGATCAAGAAGTTCTAGCATTCTTTCACTACGATCCTTATCACATTTACCAAATTGAAAAATTTCTAATGCGCGAATGATCTGCCGTCCTACTGTCATAGAAGGGTTTAATGTATCAAAAGGGTTCTGAAAAACCATTTGAATATCTGCTACAGTTTTAGTACTTCGACTTTCTATTGGCGTAGCGCCAATTGATTTATTATCTAAAAGTACAGCTCCATCAGTAGCAGTTTCTAATCCCATTAAAACTTTGGCTAAGGTTGATTTTCCGCAGCCTGATTCCCCGACAATAGCAAGCGTTTCACCTTCTCTGGCCTCAAAGGATAGGGTTTCATTGGCTTTTACAACTTTTTTGCTGCCACTTGATCCAAAAAGAGCATTTGCAGCAACTTCATAATATTTTTTAAGGTTATCAATTTTTAGGATTACTTCGCCTGGTTCAGCACTATCAATTGTTTCTGCCTTAGATATTGATGCCTTCCAATCAATTTCTTCATATTTTAAACAGCGGGTCGCATGTCGGTCCGTTTTTTCTATTTCTGCCATTTCTATGATTTGTGTGTCACAGCGACCTGACTCAAAATAAGTACATCGAGGACCAAAATTACATCCCTGGGGTCGTTCATGCGGGAGTGGAAAGTTACCTGGTATTGCTACGAGGGGCCGTGCATTTTTATCAGCACCTGGAAGTGGAATTGATTGAAATAATGCTTGGGTATAAGGGTGCTGCATTTGATTAAACACGTCCTTAATTGATCCAGTTTCAACGGCCTCGCCGGAATACATAACGCAAATTCTATCGCACGTTTCCAATACCAAGCCCAGATTGTGGGATATAAATAGCATGGAAGTTCCATATTTTTTACCAAGATCTTTAACGAGATCTACAACCGCTGCCTCTACAGTTACATCCAAAGCTGTCGTTGGCTCATCTAATATTAAAAGTGACGGTTTTGACATTAATGCCATTGCGATGACTATTCGCTGTTGCTGGCCTCCAGAAAGCTGATGCGGAAAAGACTTTAAAATTCTTTCTGGGTCTGGAAGCTTTACATCATTTACAACCTCAAGTGCTCTTTTGTAGGCTTCATCTTTTGAAATTCCTTCATGTATCATTGGAACTTCCATCAACTGATTAGCAATCTTCATAGCTGGATTTAAAGATGCCATAGGTTCCTGATAAATCATGGCAATTTCGTTGCCACGAATATCTCTAAGGACTTCTGGGGATAATTTTCCTAAATCTTGGCCTTTAAATTTTATTGAACCGTCAACAATCTTCCCATTTACGCCAAGATCTTGCATTACGCCTAGAGCTACAGTTGATTTTCCGCAGCCGGACTCGCCGACCAAACCAACAGCCTCTCCAGGTTGCACAGCTACCGAAAAATCCATTACAGCTGGTATCTCGCGTAGCCTAGTAAAAAATGAAATTGATAAATTCTCAATCTCTAGTATTGGCCCGTTATGGTCAGACAATTTACTCATAAGTTTCTCTTTTATTTATTCAGTAAGTCCTGATGACAAATTATTTTATTTAATCTTTTAAGCTTTCTTCTCTCAATCCGTCGGCTAATAAGTTTAATCCCAACACTAAACTTAGCAGCGCAAAAGCTGGTGGTAGAGCGGGGTGAGGATAAATTGAAAGTAACTTTCGACCTTCGTTAATTGTAGCCCCCCAATTTGGACTTTCAGGGTCCAGGCCCAATCCAAAAAAACCTAGTGTCCCTAAAAGGATAGTGGTGTATCCGATCCTTAAGCAAAAGTCGACTATCAGAGGCCCTCGTGCATTTGGTAAAATCTCCCAAAGCATAATATACCATGCGCCTTCACCCCGCGTTTGAGCAGCTGAAACATAATCCCTTGTTTTGATATCCAAAGTGAGACCTCTGACAATACGGAATACAGTAGGAGAATTCACAAATACCACAGAGACAAAAACCGTAAGCAATCCGCCTGGCACGTCAAAGCCATCAATTGCATTAAATACAGTCACTTTGGTTCCAGGTTCATTAATCAGAGAAAGGTATAAATAACTTAATAACCCTACCACTATAAACATCAGGATATTACGTTTTTGTGGTTCAATATAATAGCGGGTATTTATGAGAACAGCAAAAAACAAAATTGGGAAGCTAAAGAGAAAAATGGCCATATATTGTGGAAGACCAGTCATTCTAATTTCAGGTGTAACCAACAAATAAAACAATAAGATGACGGGAAACGCTAAAATTAAATTTGCAATAAAAGATAACAGTGTATCTAGTTTTCCACCAAAATAACCGGCAGGAAGACCTAGGGTAATTCCGACCATAAAGGCAAATAAAGTTGCCAAGGGTGCAATTACGATAATTATTGATGCACCATCCATAACTCTACTGAAAACATCACGTGCAAGGTGGTCTCCGCCTAGAAGATAGAAAGCATAGTCGCCTTCCTCAGCACCCCTAAATGGCGTGCCGGGAACTTTATTTTTCATACCAGAAACTTGAGAAAGTGGATCATGCGTTGAAATCATATCTAATGCTCCGGCAAAAAAGCCAACAAACACCCAGAACATCACTATAGCAAAGCCGATCATACCAATTTTGCTATCGAATAATTTACCGTAAAGGCCTAAATTTCTTTTATAATAAATTGAAATAGAGAACAGAGCTATCATACCAATCCATACTGGAGTTAACTGATAGAACATTCGTGATAAAATTTCTGCCCAGGTTAATGCTTCCATACAATCAAACCTTTATGTAACGCTTATGCGAGGATTGAGGTACACATAACCTATATCCGAAATTAGTTGAGTTAATAAAACAACAACTACCGAAACTGCTGAAACGGCAAGTAAAAGTTCAATATCATTATTTCCGGCAGCCTGAACTAGGACCCATCCAAAACCTTTATAATTAAAAAGGGTCTCAACAATCACGACTCCATTTAAAAGCCACGGGAATTGAAGCATGATTACTGTGAAAGGTGCTATTAAAGCATTTCTTAGAGCATGTTTCATTACAATATTAGTAAAAGACACACCTTTTAGACGAGCCGTTCTAATGTATTGCGCTGTCATAACCTCGGCCATCGATGCTCTGGTCATTCTTGCTATGTATCCCATGCCGTAGAGAGCGATCGTGAGAACTGGCAGAAAAAAATTCTCAAAGTTAGCATCTTCCATAGCTTTAGCTGCTGTCCCTTTGAACCACTTTAGCCCAAAAGCTGTTGAAGAGAATACGGCAATAAAAATTACACCTGAAACGTATTCCGGAGTGGCAGTTGTTGCTATGGAAATCGTGGACAATGTCCGATCAGTGCTACTGCCTTCTCGCATACCTGCCAATATGCCTATGATCAATGCGCTGGGTATCATGAGTAGCATGACCCAGAACATTAATTTGCCAGTGAGAGATAACCTTATTAATACGAGTTTACCTATATCATCTTTAAATACGGTCGAATAACCCCAGTCGCCCTGTAAAACACCGCAAAATCTGGCTGCATCTTCTTGCAGCATTCCCGGCTTAATACATTTCCCTCGTACAGTTCCGTCCTTACCCTCAATGACGTATCCAGGTAATACACCGAGCCACTGTGCATATTTGATGGGTAAGGGTTGTAGGTAACCACGATCTTCTAAGAAAGAAGTAACTTCGGCCTCAGACATCCGGAAATTACCTTGTGTCTTGGCTAGTTTTTCAAGATTAGGAAATAAGTTTGTTAAAAAAAATACAACAAAGGTGAGGCAAATCGAAGTAATAAGCATTAAGCCTACTCGTCTTAAAATAAATTGCCCCATATTTTTTACTCAAATTAAAAATAAAAAGGCCGCGCTTCAATTAGAGCGCGGCCACAAGATTTTAGCAGGTTTTAAGCTTTAAAGCCCCATTTGTATACGTGTGCGTGATAGGCAATATGCATGTCACATACTGTATTTGATGAGTGGCTTCTATAGAGTGAACGCCAATAAGGTTGAATAGTACAACCCTCTTCAGCGATAAGTGCCTGACATTTGCCAGCAACAACTCGACGTTTGTCGGCGTCGGCTATCGCGTTTGCTTCTGCAAGTAAAGAGTCAAACTCTGCATTACTCCAACCCATTTCATTCCAAGCTTCACCAGAACGATAAGCTAATCCCCATACTTGAACAGCAAATGGTCGGTGGTTCCAGTTAGTTGAGCTGAAAGGGTACTTAGCCCAATCATTCCAAAATGTTGATCCTGGAAGAATTGTTCTCTTAACCTTAATACCCGCATCCCGGAGTTGGGCTGCTACTGCATCTGTCGTATTTTTACGCCAGTCATCATCGATTGAGATAAGCTCATGCTCGTAGTCAGCCATGCCCGCTTCTGCCATCAGTGCTTTTGCTTTCGCAGGATCATATGGAAGGCGACCTACCGATGGATCATGTTCTGGATGCATAGAGCCAGCATGATGGTTATCGGCCGGCGCACCTTTATTTGCGTAACCCAATTCAAGGCAGATGTTATTATCTACAGCCATTGCCAAAGCCTGTCTGACGCGTTTGTCAGCATAAACTGTGTTTCCGTTGGCGTCTGGAGTAGTTTGATTTGGTCGGATTAAAATAGTTGATCCAGTAGCTATTTCTGAATTTTCCCATCCAATTCCTTCCATGACATCTACGTACTCGCCTACGTTTTCATAGAAACAATCAACCTCATCAGCTTCTGCTGCTGCTAGCCATGCTGCCGGGTCCGTCCCGTAGTCGATATATTCAATACGGTCTAACGGGCACTCTCTGCCTGCAGCATATCCCCACCAGTCAAATCCTTCGTTTTTAACAGAAACGGACTTTACGCCAACTTCATGCGACTCTAAAACAAATGGTCCTGTACCTACAGAACCAGACGCCATAGTGGCTGGATCAAAACTGCTATGAACGACTGCAGCTGGATAATCAGCCATACCCGCAATAATGGTGATGTCTGAGCTATTACAATTTAATTCTATTGTGTGGCTATCAACAACTTTAATTGCGTTGGCTCCAGCTTTCCCTGTGTCGGGATCAACAAGTGATGACATCCGTGCAGCCATTGAGTTACCTTCGACTGCTTTATCGCACCACATTTCGATATTGCGCGCTACATCATCCGCAGTGAAGTCATCCCCGTTATTCCACTTAACACCCTTACGCACATTGAGAGTGTATTTTGTTGCGTCACTATTGGCGCTCCAGCTTTCCAGTAAGTTTGGAGTGATGCTACCGTCGTTGTTATACTCGACAAGATATTCTAGATAGCCAGCTGTGCTGTGAGCGATTTGTGTCCAGTCGTAAGTTCGTGGATCTTTTAGAGCTCTAACCTCCATTTGCATTCGAAGTGTACCACCACTCTTCATATGGCCGCCTGCATGCGCAGGTTGAGCTACGCCTAGAAGTCCATATGCGCCAGTTGCAGTAACTCCAAGAGTAGTTACTCGAGCCATAAACTCACGGCGGTTCATTTCTCCGTTTTCGTATTCTGTTTTAAACATTTCCACCGCTGGGTGGATTTTATTGTCTTGCGTCATCTCATTCTCCCTGTGTGACACGCCTATACATTAACATAATGTGTTAGAAAGGTTATATTTCCATCACATAATCCACTGCTAACGGAACATATGACAGTGCTAAGGTCAACGGCATCAGCCGTCATTTAAGGATATTTTTACGACATAGGTTTTAAAAAAGCGCCATCTTAAAGAAAAAAATAAGAGAAAACAATTGTTTACAAAATTTTTGTATGAAAATTTGTTTTCTTATTTTTTTATTCAATAATATATTTTTCCCAGTTTTTCATTTTACTCCGAAACCAAGTCCTTTGTCTCTTGGCATATTGCCTAGTCGCGATAATTATTTTCTCTCTTAGTTGATCCTTAGAAATATTATTATTTAAAAAGGCAATTAATTCTCGGGCTCCAATTGCTTTAGAGCTTGGATGACATTTATTCCAATTAGCTAAATTACTTTCAGCTTCTTTAATCAAACCTTTTCCCATCATCTGGTCAAAACGTTTGTTAATTCGGTGATTTATAAGTGAAACTTTTCCGTCCACTAAAATAGCTTTGCACATATTTAAGTCTAAAGTTGGTTTTGGAGTGTCACTATGCCATGAGTTCAAACCTCTTCCTGTTGACCTGAGAACTTCCCACGCACGCTGCACCCTCACTGGGTTATTTTTGTCTATTTTTTGAATTGTTTCTTTATCAATTTCTCTAACTAAACTTTCGAAACCATTTTTCTTGACCCGATTGTTTGCTTCTTGACGAGTTGATTCAGAGATTTCAGGAATATCTACAAGACCGTTTGTTAAAGCTGAAAAATAAAGGCCTGTTCCACCAACTATTATTGGTCGTGAATTACTTGAAAGTATTTTCTTTACTTCTTTGATCCAGGTGCCAACGGAGTAATCTGTAGTTCCATCTATATGCCCGTACAATTTATGTTTAATCTTTGCCTCATCCATGCTGGAGGGTCGAGCTGTTAAAATTCTCCAATTTTTATATACCTGAATGGCGTCGGCATTTATAATTATTCCACCCTGGTTCTCAGCAATATCCATGGCAATTTGTGATTTTCCAGATGCAGTTTGACCAGCAATTAAAACCGGTCCGTTTCTGTCAATTTCATCAAAGTTTTTAAATAGTGGCATTTTTAGTATCTAGTTTGCTTGTTTGAAATTTATCAAAAGGTTTCGATCTTAATCAAATAAATCAAATCAATCATTGTTTATTTAATCAAATTACTTCATTTAAGGTTTAAACGTGAATACACGACAGGATTAACCATATGTTAGATAACGAGCCGTCGCAAACTTCTTTCAATAGAATAATGCTGAAAATATCTGGAGAAGCCCTTATGGGTGGTCAGGGGTATGGTATAAGCCCTCCAACAATAGAAAGAATAGCAGCAGAGATCAAGTCGGTCCATGATATGGGCGTACAGATTTGTATGGTAATAGGCGGTGGAAATATTTTTCGAGGTTTACAGGGATCAGCCCAAGGTATGGAAAGAACAACGGCTGATTACATGGGTATGTTGGCCACGGTTATGAATGCACTGGCAATGCAAAGTGCACTTGAAGGGCAGGGAGTATATACAAGAGTTATTTCGGCGATACCTATGGATCAAATTTGTGAGCCATATATCCGACGACGTGCAGTTAGGCATTTGGAAAAAAATCGAGTTTGTATCTTTACGGCTGGTACAGGAAACCCTTACTTCACAACGGATACAGCTGCAGCGTTGCGGGCTAGTGAAATGGCCTGCGATGCGGTTTTCATGGGTAAACAGGTGGACGGAATTTATGATAGTGATCCTAAAACCAATTCTAACGCAAAAAGATATAAAAATATTAGTTATAATAAAGCTCTTCAAAGCAATCTTAAAGTAATGGATGCAAGTGCTATTGCACTCATGAGAGATAATAAAATGCCGCTTATAGTTTTTTCACTTGATGAGCCGGGCGGCTTTAAGGGTATACTAAATGGCGAAGGAACATATACAACAGTAACAGAGTAGTTTATAGATTACATCAAATATTTTGAGCAGGGAAAAATAAAGCAAATGGCAGAAGAATTTACTATTGATACTGACGATTTGCAACGTCGCATGGAAGGCGCGCTATCAGTGATGAAAGGTGAGTTTGCATCTTTGAGGACCGGTCGTGCTTCTTCTAGTATGCTTGATCCTATTACGCTTGAAATTTATGGTCAAAGAACACCACTTAATCAATTGGGAACTATAAATGTTCCTGAGCCGCGAATGGTAACTATTAATGTTTGGGATAAAACAAATGTCCCGTTGGTTGAAAAGGCTATAAGAGAAAGTGGTTTAGGTATAAATCCACAATTAAATGGCACTATAATTATGCTTCCTATTCCCGAATTAAATGAAGAAAGAAGACGCGAGCTTTCTCGAGTGGCTGGTCAATATGCAGAAAGTGCGAGGGTTGCGGTTCGAAATATCAGGCGAGATGGAATGGACCAAATTAAGAAAGCAAAATCTGATGGGATGTCGGAAGATGATCAAAAGTTTTGGGAAGAAGCCGTCCAAGACCTAACTGATACAACAATAAAAATTCTTGATGAAATCCTGGAGAGCAAGCAAACAGAGATAATGCAGGTTTAATCATAATGTTAGTCCCAAACACTAACGATAAAAATCTAGAGCACGTCGCTATCATTATGGATGGCAATGGTCGCTGGGCAGAAAATAAAGGAAGGCCAAGGCTTTTTGGTCATCAAGCTGGTGCCAGGCGTGTAAGGGAAATCGTAGAAAGTTGCCCTGATTTGGGAATAAAGTACTTAACTATTTTTGCTTTTTCTACTGAAAATTGGAAAAGAACTCAGATCGAAGTTTCTGGACTAATGAAATTATTCAAGCGATATATTTATAAAGAAACAAAGCCACTTATTGATGCGGGCGTTCGTGTTAGGTTCATAGGTGATCGTGTGAGATTAGAAGAATCTTTAGTGAAGCTAATGGATCAGTTGGAAAATCTGACTAAGGGAAACACTGAGGTCAATTTAACTATAGCCATAAATTATGGGGGCCGCGATGAAGTTGCTCGTGCGGCGAAGCGTATGGCTAGAGATGTTCAAAGTGGTGATTTGAATGTAGAAAAAATTAATGAAGAAACTATACCCAGATATTTGGATACGCACGTTTTGCCAGATCCGGGATTAGTAATTAGAACTTCTGGCGAGGCACGTATTTCTAACTTTTTGCTTTGGCAATCAGCCTATTCGGAATATGAGTTTATCGATACCCTTTGGCCCGATTTCACGGCAGAAATTTTTTCTAGCATCGTAAATGAGTTTGAAAACCGAGAGCGACGCTTTGGTGGCATATTAAAATGAAATCAAGTAATATCTGGAAGGATTTGCCCTTGAGAATTGTTTCGGCTAGTTTGCTATTACTGGCAAGTGGGCTCTGCATTTATTTTGGAGATCCTGTTTTCACATTTTTTGTAATTTTGATAGTTGGGATTGTGCACTGGGAGTTGGGGAAAATGCTCACTCCAACATCCAATCAAGCTCCATGGTTTAGTTTGGTTTTTTCCGCGGTTTCTGTATTTTTTATTGTTTTAGTGAATAATATTCTTTTTGTTTCCGTTGTATTATTAATAAATTTTCTTTTCCAAAGAACATTTTTTCATCACAATACAAACTTTGGGGCTGTTTACTCTTTTGCAGTTATTGTTTGTGGGGTAATTTTTCACAGTGTTCGTTTGGATTTTGGGCTTTATCACATTATCTGGTTAATAGGTGTTGTAGTTTTGACGGATTCGGCTGGGTATTTGACAGGTCGAATGCTTGGTGGTGCCAAAGTTTTTCCTAGAATTAGCCCCAACAAAACTTGGTCAGGAGTATTTGGTGGGTGGTTAGCCGTATGTATTTTTTCGCTATTTTTCGTTAAGAATGTTGCTCCCCCAGATCTTTTTGTTACTTTTGTAG
>CACLGX010000023.1 GCA_902606585.1 Paracoccaceae bacterium
CAGTGATCAAGCCAAATATAATCAAAACGATCGACGGTGGTATCATTGTACCCAAAGAACCAGATGCGCAGATTGTTCCAATAGCTAGGTTCTGATTATAGCCGAGTTTGAGCATTTGCGGCAGTGCAATTAGACCCAGCAAAACAACTTCGCCACCAATAATTCCAGACATTGCAGCCATGATCACAGCCATAATTGAAGTTACAATGGCAATTCCGCCCCGGGCACTCGAAAGCCAAACGTTTAGTGAAGCATACATATCTTTTGCAATACCTGATCTTTCGAGCAGAGCGGCCATGAAAATAAAAAGTGGGACCGATATTAGCACGTAGTCCGTCAGGAGCCCATATATTTTCTGAGCCAGTATATTGAGAGGCCCCGTTCCAAATTTACGGGTCAGTAATCCATCACCAAAAGTAGTGGGATCCAGCAGAAGCATTGGCTCAAATTTCATAACCAATACAAGAACAGCTAAAATAGCTGAAGCCATACCAAGCGGCATGCCAATAGCCAGCAATAACATTAAGCCTAACAGTAGGACCAGCGAAATAGTTCCAATATCCATTACTTTTCTCCTACTGACTTTTTAAGTCTTTCGATTTCTTCTTCGTCAATATCGTCTGCTGCAGTGTGTACCTCAGGTTCTTTATTCCAGTCATTGATTAAGTTGAGTAGTGATTGAACTGCGACTAAGCAAACAACCAATAACACCAGAGGTTTCAAAGTTGACGGTATCGGCGGATCAAATATCGTTCCAAAAGTTTCCCAGCGCAGAAACTTAGCTTTAGCCTCGCCATAGCCGCCATAAACTAGGAAAAACGCGAACGTTATAATAAGAAATGTCGAAATGCAGTCACAGGTTCTTTGAAGATTACGTGGTAACATATCATAAAGCAGAAAAATACGGATATGGCTTCGCTGTTGCATCGCATATAAACCTGAAAGGATAAATACAAATCCCGCCATCCACAACGATAATTCATTCGCCCATAAAGTCGGCCTCTCGAACACATAACGTAAAACGACCTCCCACATCATTACTCCCACTAACAAGGCGACAAGAAGCATTGTGACTCTGCCAACAAACATAGCGATCCGATCTGTTGACGTGAAGTAATCGATCTCCATTGGTGCCCTTTTGACTGTCAAGGTCCCAAGAATGAAGAAGATTGGTATTCCAATTAATGCGGCATAATCTAAAAAAATTATTTCACGATATCTAGCCGCAAGGGCATCTGTGTAACCACCAAAGGCCATAATATAAGTGGCCCCATGCCAAATCGCCCAACCTGCACAACCGATAAATAGCAAAGGGTAAATCCACTGAGTAAAAGCATTATCAGACGTCTTCATTGCCAAACCTTTTAAAAAAATAGACAAGCCCAAGAATGGGCTTGTCATTGAATTGCATAAATTATTTTACCAGACCAAGCTGATCTAAATATGCAATGTGGCTTGCAACCAACGCTTTTGCTTCGGGCGTAGTCGCGAATTCTGGCCATGAAGCTTGCGCGGCGGCGCGGAAAGCCCCCAAGTCTTCTTCAGACCACTGCCACAGAGTAACGCCTTCAGCCCGCAATTTGGCGGCAGCTTCAGCATTCTTCGTTTCAAACGTCAAAGCTGTTCGCAATGCAAGAGCTTCCATGCCAACTAACATAATTTGTCTGTGATGCGCTGGCATCGCGTCCCAAACAGCTTTATTACATGTTAAGTGGTCTGATGGCATTGAGTGAAAGCCCGGGAAGTTAGTATGTTTGACGATGTCATAAAGCCCTAGACCAACGTTGTTGGCTAAGCCTGAAGCGTCAGCACCGTCGATGATACCAGTTTCAAGCGCTGTAAAAATCTCCGTGAAGTCCATCACAATCGGCTTAGCGCCTAATTTTTCAAAGATTTTTGTTGCCAAACCGGGTGGTGATCGGAATTTAAAATTCCTAAGCGAATCTGGACCATCTAGCGGTTGAGAAGAAGCTAAGCTCTCCTGTCCATAAACCCACCAACCAATCAATTGCATGTCATACGCGTTGTATAAAGCTTGCGCATCTTCTAGCCCGCCACTGTAAAGCCAGCTTAGCTGCTGGTATGGCGTTGCATAACCGCCCATAATGTCACCGACAAATTGGAAAGCTGGGTTCTTCCCAACTTGATAACCAGCGCCAGTCATATCACAATCTAAAATTCCTGTTGCAGCTGCATCGAATGTTTCAACGGATTTAACAACAGATGAAGAATAGAACATCTCAACTGTGATTTCCCCGTTAGACATGGTTTCAATGTCTTTCATATATTGAGCTGCCAATTTACCTGAAACAGTTTCAGGGGCGTAGTGCGTCTGTATACGCAAGTTAGTTGTATGGCCACCAGCAAAGGCTGATGTTGCCACAAGTGCTGCAGCACCAATAGCTGCCGCTACATTTTTAATCAAACTCATTTAGAGCCCTCCCTTTCAATTTATAGGTCTTTTTAATAAACTTGACCTTGCCACGAAAGTACCTTGATAAAAATATCTGGCAAGGAAAAAATAAATTTTAAATAAAAAACTTACGAATATTCGTTTTCTTTCTTTAATTTTTTGAAAAATGAAACAGGTAGAATTTGGAAACAATTAGTTCGTTATTTAATCACATTGTTTGGTAAGTCGTCTTCAATATAAGTTTGGATAATATCTTCAAACGAACTCTCTGCCCAAAATCCAAGATTTAGAGCTATTTTCACATCAAAGTTTTCAGGCCAGCCCTTAACAATTTCAATAATTTTCTCATCAGGATTCGGCTCAATTAACTTGACCACTTCATTTCCTGCGATTGATCGAAGAGCTTCAATTTGTTCTTCTACCGTACAGCTTAAACCAGGCATATTTAATGCCCCATTAAATGTAAGAGAATTCCGATTTAAATTTTCTGCATGCCTCAGAAACCTGACTGCAGAGCGTGGAGAAGCGTGCCAGTGTCGGACATCTGTCGACACCGGTAAATTAGCCTTTAGTCCGTTAAGTGGCTCCCGAATTATGCCAGAAAAGAAGGAGGACGCCGCTAAGTTAGGCTTGCCAGGTCGAACACATATGGTTGGAAGGCGAATGGCCAAACCCTTGCAAAAGCCTTTTCTAATAAAATCGTTAAGCATTAATTCACAACAAGCTTTTTGTGCTCCATAAGAAGTACGAGGAGCAGTTAAAAAATCATCAGTTATCTTATTTGGAAATGGTGAACCAAACACTGCTATGGAAGAAGTGAATATAATCTTAGGCCGATACTGCCCATCCGACTTCAAATACTTATCTCTTATTTGAACTAAAAAAGACCAAAATGCATGTATATTTACGTCCCAGCCTTTTGAAAAATCTGCCTCCGCCTCCCCTGAAACGACAGATGCGAGATAGAAAATTGTGTCAGGAAGGTCAGTCAGTGTTTTTTCTAAAATGCCGGCATCAGCAACCGAGCCAACGATCTTTTTTGCATTTACATCACTACTCTCAGGAAAGGCCATATCGAGGAGTGAGACAGTATCGCTATTGTTATATGACAGAGCAAGCTTTTGACCTATCATCCCACCGCCACCAATTATCAAAACAGAAGTCATGTTGTTCTCCCATTAATATCTAGCAATTCTACAAATAAGGCTGAATGGTCTAACTCTGAGCCTTCTAATGATTTTACTAACCTACTGTATCTGTCGTGGGCAGATTGAGAAAAAGGCAGATCAATTTTTAGAGCCTTTGCCTCTAATAAAATATTTTGCAGATCTTTTAGGTGCAAACGACTTGGCCCACCTGGAGTAAAATTCCTGTCACTCATCCGCTTGCCGTGTTGTTGCAAGATTGTACTATCTGCAAAACCACCAAGCAAGGCATCACGAACAGCCCCAACATCCGCGCCTCCCTCCTCAAGCAATAAAGTAGCCTCCGCAACAGCTCCTATTGTAATGGCAACAATAGCTTGATTAGCCAACTTAGCCAATTGGCCAGAACCTACTGGTCCAACAAAAACTGCTCTGCCAAGCGGTTTGAATACATCTTCCACTTTTGGGAAAACCGAACTATTGCCCCCAACCATAATTGCGAGCGAACCGTTCTCCGCGCCTTTAGTACCACCTGATACAGGAGCATCAAGATACTCTACACTTAATTCACCTAGGTTTCTCGAATGAGCTTTAGACTCATCTGGCTTTATTGAACCCATTTCTATCCAAGTAGAATTTGGAGATAAATTTACCCGTAATTTTTCATCATTTTGAATTTCGTGACTGGCATTACCATCAGAAAGCATTGAAATAATCACATCAGCATTTTGAACTGCTTCAGAAGGCATGGTTTTAACTTCAACTTTAAAATCCTTTAGAAAAGCTGCCTTTGAAGGGGTTCTATTCCAAGCTGAGACTTTAAATCCAGCAACTGCTAAATTTTTAGCCATCGGACCACCCATCAAACCAGTGCCTAAAAATGCAATTTTCATCTAAATTCCAACCCTATACATTTTCGCTAGAAATAGCCTAAAGTTAAAAATTTTTTTTTCAACCGCATCAATTTTTGAATTTTTTACTAATTAGACTAAATATTTTCCACTTAAGTCTTGGCACCACTCAAAGCCATTGCTACTGTTTTCTGAAACTGAGGAAGACGCTCACCCGTATCAGTTGTCTTGCAGCAAATAAAGTTTGGCTTTAGGCCATCAAAATTCTTGGGGGTTAGGAAATGAAAAAACGCCTACATGGTAAAAGTGCCTTAATTACTGCAGCCGGACAGGGAATTGGTAAAGCAACTGCTTTAGCAATGGCAGCCGAAGGGGCACATGTTTTTGCAACCGATGTAAATACAAAAACCTTGGACGAACTAGCAAATGAAGCAGTAGATGTAGGAACTTTAGAGATATTTGAATTAGACGTTTTGAGTAAAGACTCAATCAATAAAGGTATTGCTAAATCAAATCCTAATATCTTATTTAACTGTGCTGGCTTTGTTCATAATGGGACGATCCTGGAGGCCACTTCAAAAGAATGGGATAACGCTTGGGACCTAAATGTTTCTTCGATGTTTAAAACAATTCAAGCAGCGCTACCCGGTATGATAGAGCGTGGTTCCGGGTCGATCATCAATATGTCATCAGTGGCATCTTCTATTAAAGGTGCACCAAATCGTTTAATTTACGGTACGACTAAGGCTGCAGTAATAGGCCTGACCAAAGCAGTGGCCACTGACTACATAACCCAAGGCATTAGATGTAATTGCATTTGTCCAGGGACTGTAGACAGCCCATCCTTACATCAGCGCCTCGAGGCAACTGGCGATTATAACAAAGCAATGAAAGATTTTATTGCAAGGCAACCAATGGGTCGTATTGGATATGCAGAAGAAATAGCCGCACTGGCTGTTTACCTAGGTTCAGATGAGAGTAACTTCACAACCGGCCACGCTCACGTAATCGATGGCGGCTGGTCCAATTAATCGGGAATAAAAAATGAAAAATAAAATGCTCCGATCGCGTAAATGGTTCGATAACCCGGATGATAGGGAAATGACGGCGTTATATTTGGAACGCTATCTAAATTATGGACTCACTAGAGAAGAACTACAGTCCGATCGGCCGATAATCGGCATTGCACAAACAGGCAGTGACCTCAGCCCGTGCAATAGACATCACATAGAATTATCAAAAAGAGTAAGAGATGGTATTAATGCTGCCGGCGGGACAGTAATCGAAATCCCTGTTCACCCAATACAAGAAACAGGTAAAAGGCCAACGGCTATGTTGGATAGAAACCTTGCATATCTTTCACTTGTTGAAACTCTTTTTGGATATCCTATCGATGGGGTTGTTCTAAATATCGGCTGCGATAAAACAACACCTGCTCTTCTTATGGCAGCAGCAACGGTTAATATCCCAGCAATAGCCTTGTCAGTTGGACCGATGCTTAATGGATATTACAGGGGCGAAAGAACTGGGTCTGGAACGATCGTTTGGAAAGCACGTGAGCTACTGGCAACCGGTGAGATTGATGATGATGGATTTATGGAGCTGGTCGCATCTTCTGCACCGTCGACTGGATATTGCAACACCATGGGTACAGCGACAACCATGAATTCACTTGCTGAGGCATTGGGTATGCAACTACCTGGCTCAGCCGCTATACCTGCCCCTTATCGCGAGCGAGGCCAAATTTCATATGCAACTGGCAAAAGAATCGTAGAAATGGTTTCCGAGGATCTGAAGCCTGCGGATATTATGACCCGGGAGGCTTTTGAAAATGCTATTGTGGTCAACTCAGCTATTGGTGGTTCAACTAACGCTCCAATTCACTTGAATGGCATTGCCAAACATTTAGGCATAGAGTTGAATAATGATGACTGGCAAAAAATTGGGCTCGACATACCCCTATTAGTTAATTTGCAACCAGCTGGAGATTATTTGGGGGAAGACTATCACCGAGCTGGTGGCGTGCCAGCAGTCGTGAACCAACTTCTGTCTAAGGATCTGTTACCTCATCCTAATGCCATAACGGTAAATGGTAAATCTATGGGTGAAAATTGTAAAAATAAAGAGACTATAAATAAGGATGTTATCAAGCCAATCGAAGAACCAATGCTAGCAAACGCTGGCTTTATAAATATGAAAGGTAACCTATTCGACAGCGCTTTAATGAAGACAAGTGTTATTAGCGAAGAATTCAGGCAAAGGTATCTATCAAACCCTCAGGATCCCAATGCTTTTGAGGGACGCGCGATTGTTTTTACCGGCCCAGAGGAATTCCATAAAACCATTGATGATCCTTCTCTGAACATTGATGAAAATTGTGTTTTAATTATGCGGGGAGCTGGACCAATAGGATATCCCGGCGGGGCTGAGGTAGTAAATATGCGGCCACCTTCTTATTTATTGGAAAAAGGTATTCATTCATTGCCTTGCATAGGTGACGGACGCCAGTCTGGTACTTCTGGCTCGCCATCAATTCTCAATGCATCCCCAGAAGCTGCCGACGGTGGAGGTTTAGCATTGCTTAAAAATAATGATATAATTCGGGTTGATCTGAATAAGTTCACAGTGGATGTCTTAATTGATGACGCAGAATTAAAAACCAGAAAAGAGAACCTAGACGACACATTCTTAAAACCTGAAAGCCAAACTCCATGGCAGGATATATTCAGAGAAAAAGTAAATCCTTTCAGTCAAGGTATGACATTGAAAGGCGCTGATAAACACAAAAATATAGCGGCTCACCATTTGCCGCGCGACAACCATTAAAAGGAATAGCAAATGAAACTCTTACGTTATGGAGAATTCGGAAAAGAACGCCCAGGTGTTCTGGATAAAAACGGACAGATTAGAGATCTCTCCGGCCATATAGAGGATATATCAGGATCTGTTTTAAATGCGAATTCCATTAATAAGCTAAAGGAAGTAAATGTTGAAAATCTTCCAGCTGTTGAAGGAACGCCAAGACTAGGCACCTGTGTGTCTGGTTTCGGCAAGTTTATGTGTATTGGCTTAAATTACGCAGACCATGCCGCTGAGACAGGAGCAGATATTCCTGAGCACCCTATTTTGTTTATGAAAGCTAATTCAGCAATCGTCGGGCCAAATGATGATGTTGTTATGCCCAGGGGATCTACCAATACAGATTGGGAAGTTGAACTCGGTGTCATCATAGGCGATACCGCCAAATACGTTACCGAAGACGATGCCTTAGATTATGTGGCGGGATATTGTGTGTGTAACGACGTTAGCGAAAGACATTTTCAAGCTAAGTTAACTGGGCAATGGACCAAGGGAAAATCCTGTGACACTTTTGGGCCAACTGGACCATACCTAGTGACAAAAGATGAAATCTCTGATCCTCAAAATTTGGATATGTGGTTGGACGTTAATGGAAAGCGAATGCAAACAGGTAATACAAAAACAATGATTTTTACCGTTTCACAAATTATTTCTCATCTATCCACCTTATTTACATTGCACCCAGGCGATGTCATTTCCACCGGTACTCCGCCAGGAGTTGGAATGGGAATGAAACCTGAGCCTGTATATTTAAAAGAAGGAGACGTGATGGAAGTTTGGATTGAGGGGTTAGGAAAACAAAGACAAGTTGTTCTTCAGGATGCCTAAACGTAAACTTTTACAGATAGGCAATATAACTTCCAGAATGGCTGATAGGCTTGAAGCTGACTTTCATATTATCGAATATTTCAAATTTCAAAACAAAGAAAAATTAATTTCTGACCACGCAAAAGAGATCGTTTGTGTGCTTACGGATGGGCACTGGGGTGTCCCTGATAACCTAATGGAACGACTTACAAACTTAGAAATCGTTTCAAGCTATGGAGTCGGATATGACGCAATTGATGCTGATTTTGCTTCATCTAAAAACATAGTAATAACCCACACCCCAGAAGTTTTAAATAATGAAGTTGCAGATACTGCAATTATGCTTTGGTTGGCTGTTTACAGAAAACTCATTCAAGCCGATAGATGGGTAAGGCAAGGAGCCTGGGAAAAAGAGGGGTCTTTCCCACTATCAAGAAGCGTTCAAAATCAAAAAGTCGGTATATTAGGCTTAGGTCGAATAGGTGAAACTATCGCAAAGCGGGTTAAAGCTTTCGAGGCAGAAATTCATTACCACTCACGATCACAAAAAAATAATGACTACCACTTTCATGTTTCGCCAAAAGAACTGGCTGAAAATGTTGATGTACTATTCGTTATAACTCCCGGAGGAAGTGCCACGAGGCATTTAGTTGATGAAAGTGTTTTGAAAGCGCTCGGAAAATCAGGAACTTTAATAAATGTATCTAGAGGAAGCGTTGTCGACGAAAAGGCTTTAATCAAAGCTCTTCAAACAGGCGCCCTAGGGTCTGCTGGATTAGATGTTTTCGAGGCGGAGCCTTGTGTACCTAATGAATTAAAAAACATGGATAATGTAGTCCTCACTCCACACATAGGAAGTGCAACTACGCAAACCCGTCAGGCTATGGGTGATTTGACCTGCGATAACTTATTATCTTATTTCAAGTCAGGCAAAGTTTTCACCCCCGTACCTGAGTGTTCAAACTTGAATGTTTTATAATGGCAAAAATAACAACGCTGAAAACTCATTATTATAAATTACCTCTAGATGAAGTACTCGTTGATGCTAAACATGGAAATCACTCCCAATTTGAACTGATAATTGTCCAAGTTTTTGATGAAAGTGGCGAATTTGGTACTGGCTACACTTACACCGGCGGCAGAGGAGGGAAAGCTATATTATCGATGCTCCAGGAAGATTTAGTGCCGTTCGTTCAAGGGATGCAGTCAGAAAAAGTAGAAGAAATTTATGACGAGATGCAATGGCACCTGCACTACGTGGGTAGAGGAGGAATATCCAGCTTTGCTATATCAGCTGTTGATATTGCGCTTTGGGACTTACGAGGCAAGAAAAGTAACCAATCTTTATTACAGATGGCAGGAGCAAAGGATTTCTCCTGCAAAGCCTATAGGGGTGGGATAGATTTAGGATATAGTGAAAGTAAGTTAGTTGAGAGTGTAGAATCCTACATCGAAGAAGGCTTTAACGCTGTAAAAATAAAGGTCGGGCATCCGGAGCTTTCAACAGATCTAGCACGAATAAGAGCCGTTCGAGAAGCCATTGGTCCAAAAATAACCTTTATGGTCGATGCAAATTATTCCTACACCGTAAAACAGGCTATAAGTGCAGGGAAAAGTTTTGAAGAGCACGATATTTACTGGTTCGAGGAGCCAATTATACCAGATGATTTTCAAGGTTATGCTGACGTTTCTAAATCTATCAATATACCTATAGCGATGGGGGAAAACTTACATACGGAGCAAGAATTTATACATGCATTTGAAATGTCAGATCTGAAGTTTATTCAACCTGATGCTTCAAATTGTGGTGGCATCACTGCCTGGTTACGAGTGGCAGAAATGTCCAGAAAGCATGGCATTTCAATATGTAGCCACGGCATGCAGGAGCTTCATGTAAGTTTAGTATCGGCTCAGTCAAATGCAGGGTGGCTTGAAGTGCACTCTTTCCCAATAGACAAATATACATTTCGTCCTCTCAGGCTCGAAAGCAAGTTAGCTATAGCCCCTAAAAATCCAGGAATAGGTGTTGAATTTGATTATAAGAAACTAAATTTCTATAACGAAAATTAATTTTAGTTAATTATTAGAGATCAAAGTAGTTTTGAATTTAATTTTTCAGCTTAAGCACTGATTTTTTTTCGATCATGGGTCTTCAATTGCTCTAACACTGATAAAAATCGACTGCTCCAGTTGACCTCATGAGCTTCCTGAAGTTTAGCAGCTTCAACTAAAAATTTTGTTTGCCGTAACGGCTCTGCGAAAACTGTTGCTGGAGCTGGTAGCATCATACTAGCTAGTGATTGCACGGCCGAAAATGTCAAAAGCTTTGTTTTAGTAAATTTATTAGTTCTGGCTCGATAATTAATGTTATCGTAATTATTGTTTTTGATTTCAGTTCCAATAGCGGAATAAATATGTCTGGCCGCAAACATCGCAGGCCTTACTTTTGGAGGTAGATAGGCAATCCCCGCCTCTGAACGATGGTAGAGAGTTGCAGCTTTACCCAACAATTTCTTTGTAAATAGGACTGTACTTTCAGACTTATCTGGTTTGCGTAAAAATTCTTTTGGTTCTAAACCTTCTTGTTGAAACCAATCATGGGGAACATATAAACGCCCCTCTTTTGCATCCTCTCCAATATCCCGTGCTATATTTGTAAGTTGCATAGCCACACCAAGATCGCATGCACGTGAGAGAACTTCGGCCCTTCGTTCTCCCATAATCACGCAAAGCATTACACCAACTGATGATGCAACTCTTGCAGAGTAGGATATTAATTCATCAAAAGTTTTGTATTGTTTCGACATTGCATCCCAAACAAAACCTTCAAATAAAGCTTCAGGAAGTGCTCTTGGCATATCAAACTTCTCGACCATATTTGCAAAAGCACGATCCATGGGATGGTTTCTTGGTGTACCCGCATAAACTAGATCCAATCTTTGAACTAAATCATAAATCGACGCCGACTTATCTTGTTTTAGGTCCACTTCATCATCGGCTAGACGACAAAATGCATAAAGAGCTAGACAGGGTGTTCTAACGTTCTCGGGCAGGGCCAATGACGCAGCATGAAAAGATAAAGATCCATGAAGTATTGCCTTTTTACAGTATTCAATATCACTTTCTATGGTCTTCATAATTTCGTCCTTATACTCGATGCATCAGGTATTAACTTGGCCATAACCTCAGCGGACGTTACAACACTCGGTATTCCTGCTCCTGGATGAGTTCCAGCACCTACTAGAAATAAATTCTCCACCTCTTCGCTGACATTGTGTGGCCGAAACCAAGCAGACTGAAAAATTCTTGGCTCAAGCGAAAAGCCTGCACCATAAGGACTAAGATATCTTGATAGGAAATCTTCCGGGTTTAAAACAAACTCAGTTTCTATAGTTTCTGAAAAACCTGGAATGACGTCACTTAATACTTTCCGAAGTTTTTCTTTATATATTTTTTCCATCTCCTCCCAATTCACCGGATTACTAGTCTTGAGATTAGGGACTGGAGAAAGAGCATAAAAGGTATCTGATCCAGCCGGCGCAACTGTTTTATCGGTACAGGATGGACGATGTAAATAAATAGACATATCTTCAGCTAGATATTTTTTATCAAAAATATCTTTTAGTAAACCTCTATAACGAGGACCGTTTATGATCGTATGATGGCCTACATCCTTCCAATAATCTTTTGTACCTTTGGTCCCAAAATACCAAACAA
Source organism: Paracoccaceae bacterium (assembly GCA_902606585.1). Lineage (GTDB taxonomy): Bacteria > Pseudomonadota > Alphaproteobacteria > Rhodobacterales > Rhodobacteraceae > Salinivivens. Next base: position 11,793 of record CACLGX010000023.1, read on the forward strand.
ATAGGCCCATTGACCATTTTGATCGAGATAATCTTTTATCTGTCCAACGAGATTTCGATGATTTTTTAATGAGGTTTTTGTACGTCCAACCTGGATCTGCATTTGATACAACGATATCGGACTTAATAGTTCGGCCGTCAGATAATTTCACTCCAGAGGCCTTTCCTTTTTCGACTAAGATTTCCTCCACACGCTGATTAAGAAAAACGCTTCCGCCCAGCCGCTTTACAACATTCGCCATTGCGTCGGCTAATGCTTGAACACCTCCTTGGACATAATGAACACCAAAGGCTTTTTCCAGATGACTAACCAGAATATACATAGAGGTCACTCGCCGAGGGTCTCCGCCAATAAATAGAGGATGGAACGATAACGCCATTCTAAATCGCGGATCTTTTACCCGGGATGCTGCATGAGCGTAGACGGACTTATCAGCTCGAAGCCGAACAAATCCAGGAATTTCTTTTAGCAAATCCCAAAGTTTATTCATCGGCTTTCTGCCCAATCCTTCAAACCCAAAAAGATAGCGCTTTTCACAATCTTTCAGAAATTTAATGTAACCGTCATAATCCTGAGGAAATTTACTTTTTACTTCGGCAAACATATCTTTTTCGTCTTTAAAAACACGAAAATTTGTCCCATCTTGCCACCTGATTTCATAGAATGGATCCAAAGCTTGGAGATGTACATCGTTTTCGAAAGTATAACCACAATCTTTCCATAGCGTTTCAAAAACTTCTGGAACAGTAAGAATTGTAGGCCCAAGATCAAACCTGTAACCATCTTTTGATATAGATGAACCCCGCCCTCCAAGTGTTTCTAATTTATCGATAATTTGGACTTTATATCCTTTTGAACCTAACCGCATAGCTGCTGATAAACCACCCAATCCAGCACCGATAATCACGGCTTTTGGTCTGGGCTTACCCGGGTTAATCAATCCAGGATCTGGGACAATTGGTTTATAAGAATATGTCATATTATTCATACATTATAGGTGTCTATTTTATTTTACAATAAAAGTATTTTATGCTTGAATGTAGCTATGCCCAATAGTAACAGCCCAAGCGGAGGCACAAAATTCAAATTGTGACTTTAAATTTATTTCGCTTTGAGAAAGCAACCGATAAAATCTGGGCTTTTTTAATGATGGGCCTTGCACGTTTTGGTTTAAACAAAATGCAAAACCTCGAATTCTGGAAGCTTTTTGGATCGGGTACAGGAGAGGGTTTCACTCCTATTCCAAATTTTAGTATCTATGGAATTCTTTGCGTCTGGGAAAGTGAAACGGCTGCTCGAAACGCATTATTAAATGAAGAGCTATTCAAAAAATACATGTCACGAGCGTCACATACATCTACAATATTTATGAAACCAGTCTCTTCACGAGGTTACTGGTCAGGTGCTCAACCATTCATTGCCAAGAAAGATAAACCTGAAGAATTTGTTGCTGTTTTAACTCGGGCAACTGTCCGATGGAGTAAACTGAAAAGTTTTTGGAGAGAAGCACCCCGCATAAGCAATAGGATAGGAACTGATAAAAACGTTATGTTTAAGATCGGCTTGGGAGAAGTCCCCATTCGGCAGCAACTCACATTCTCAATCTGGAAAAATTTATCACACATGAAAAAGTTTGCGCATAAAACAGGATCACATAAAGACGCAATCCTGAAAGTTAGAGAAGGTAATTGGTTTTCAGAAGAACTCTATGCACGTTTCAATGTAATAGAAGTCAAAGGAAATTTTAGCGAATTTAATCAAAAGAAACACGGACTAATTAATGAATAATGCTTTCCCATTCGCAGCAATAGTAGGCCAAGAAGATATGAAGCTTGCGATGATTATGACTGCAATTGACCCAAAGATTGGCGGTGTACTGGTGTTTGGAGATCGCGGTACTGGAAAATCTACCGCCGTCAGGGGTTTGGCAAATTTATTACCACCAATAAACTCAGTTGAGGGATGCCCAGTAAACTCAAGATCATTAGATGAAGTACCTTCTTGGTCAGAAAGTACTTCAAAAAAGATTATAGAAATGCCAATGCCCGTCGTAGATTTACCCTTAGGTATAGGCTCAGATCGCGTTACCGGAGCATTGGATATCGAAAAGGCACTCGTTGACGGAGTTAAATCTTTCCAACCCGGTCTTTTGGCAAAAGCAAACCGAGGCTATTTATACATCGATGAAGTTAATCTGCTAGAGGATCATATAGTTGATTTACTTCTAGACGTCTCACAATCGGGAGAAAATGTTATTGAGAGAGAAGGTTTATCAATTCGTCACACCTCAGATTTTATTTTGATAGGTTCCGGAAACCCAGAAGAAGGTGAGCTTCGTCCTCAATTATTAGACCGATTTGGCTTATCAGTTGAAGTCCAAACTCCTCAAACCATTAAAGAACGAATTGAGGTTATAAAGCGGCGCGATCTCTTTGATCAGGATCCTGAAAATTTCCAGAAAAATTGGGAAAAAGAGGATAAAAAAATTTGCAAAAAAATTATAGCCGCTAGGAAAAGTATTAGTAAAATAGTAACTTCAGAAAGCATTCTGGAATTTTGTGCGGAAATTTGTATTGAATTGGGGAGCGATGGGCTCCGCGGCGAATTAACACTTCTTCGAGCTGCAAGAGCTTTAGCAGCCTATCGAAATTCAAAAAAGGTATCAAAAACGCACGTTAAAAGCGTGGCCTTTATGTGCTTAAGCCATAGGCTGCGCCGCGATCCGTTAGATGAAACAGGGTCGGCGTCACGTGTTGAAAGAGCTTTAAATGCTGTTTGTGGGTAAATCATGGAAATTGACACTAGCAGAAAAACAACTCTGGCTTTTAAACTCTTGACTGTTAATCCTTCGGTGTTTGGTGGAATTATATTCAAGGGAGCCACTTCTGAGCATACTAAGAGCATTTTAAATTTTTTTAACATATCTGACTTGCGGTTAAATAAAATATTCTCAAATTTTTCTGTGACAGATTTAATTGGTGGCATCGATCCACTAGAAAGCCTTCAAAAAGGTCATTTAGTATACCGAAAAGGTATTCTGAGTAGGCCGGGTTGGTTTTCGTGCACTTCAATGAATGATTTGCCAAAGTCCCTACAATCCATGCTAACCTACCAAATGGATAATACAAATTTAAGCCCTATAATCGCCTTTGATGATGGATCTAGGAAGGATGAGGTTGCTTCCCCCAAACTCTGCGACAGGTTAGCATTTTCCATCGATTTAACAGAAGTAAGGTTTAACCAATTTTCGCCAGAATTTTTTCAAATCACTAGCTCAAAAATCACTAAAGCAGAAATTACCGAAGTTCAAATCCAGTCAGTTATTGTAAGTGCAATTAAATTTGGAATAGATGAAATTCGCCCAGTTTATATGACAATAAACGCAGCACAATATTTGGCCACTATAGATGATCGCGTCGCAGTGGAACAACAGGATCTAAATTTAGCAGCAACATTGATTTTGGCACATAGAGCTTTAATAATTCCAGAAGAGATCGAAGATGATCAGAAAGAAGAGCCTCGAAAAGAAAATGACGAAAGTACTAACGAAAGAACTGATCAACAAACTAATAACGATATCAGTCTACCCTCCGAAGTCTTAATAGAAGCAATAAAAGCTTCTTTGCCTGATAATATCTATGAATACTTAAGAAATAACATTCGACAGAAAGCAAAGGCAGGTAGTGGCTTTGGCAACCGCCAAAAATCCAAAGTCAGGGGCCGACCCAAGCCATCAAGAAATGTTCCTCCTGGTGATCAAGAAAGAATAGATATTGTTTCCACTCTAAGATCGGCTGCCCCATGGCAAAAGTTACGCAAGCAGCAGCTCAAGTTATCAAAAAATATTATCATCCTTCCAAGTGATCTCCATACTTTTAATTTTGAAGACCGATCAGAACGAGTCATTATTTTTCTAGTTGATGCCTCGGGTTCGGCAGCGATGAATAGATTGGGAGAGAGCAAAGGGGCAATTGAGTTAATGCTGGCAGATTCCTATGCAAAGCGTGATTTTGTAAGTTTAATTTCCTTTAGAGACACCAGTGCCGAAATTTTACTCCCTCCTACTAGGTCACTCGTCCAAACTAAAAAGAGATTGGGTTCGTTAATGGCAGGAGGGGGCACACCATTGGCCACTGGTCTTGATGCTAGTATTAAACTCGCTCAAAACTGCAAGCGATCAGGGAAAATGCCAAGCCTCGCAATTTTGACTGATGGGAAAGCAAATATAGATCTTGATGGTCTTCCAAATAGAGAAAAAGCTCTGTCCGATTCAGTTTTAGTAGGTGCGATAGGAAAAAAGTTGGATATGAAATCCGTTTTTATTGATTGCGGTAAGCGGCCAAACAACAACTTGAAAGAAATAGCAACTTCGATGGGTGCAAACTATGTTAGTCTCCCAAGAACAAACGCAACAAAAATATCTAATTTAGTACAAACAAACTTAGGTATCTAATGCAAAACTCTGTGCCATACACTTGGCCTTATAGCGAATATTCCAAATACGTGAAAACTAGTCTTCATACATGGCATACCCAAAGATTAGGTAAAAGTGGAGGAAAAAAAATATTGTTTATCCACGGCACTGGCTCTTCCTGTCATACTTGGGCCAACACAGTTGAGCATTTGCTGGATGAATTTGACGTTTTATTAGTAGACCTACCTGGGCATGGATTTTCCAGGATTCCCGCACCAAACCACAGTTCATTGCAATCAGTATTTGAAGGATCAATGGAATTAATTAAAAAAATTTCTTTTCTACCAGATCTTATTGTCGGTCATTCTGCAGGAGCCGCAGTTGCCGTTTTACTATCAGAGAAAATAAAGGCAAAGAATGGAGTTATATGCATAAATGCAGCCTTTGGAGAATTCCCCGGACTGGCAGGCGTGATGTTTCCTATTTTTGCCAAAATCATTGCAGTGGTTCCTTTTTCATCAGATGTACTAGCCGGACTGTCCCGAAATAAAGAAAGAACAGAAAAATTGATAGCTAATACCGGTTCGAAAATTACAAAGGACAATCTCAACCATTACAAAGTGCTTTTTTCAAAGCCTAATCATGTTAAAGGAACTTTAAAATTAATGGCAGAGTGGAGCCTATTCGAGTTTCTTAAAAATCTTAAAAATTGTAACTCAAACATCAATTTTTTAGTTGGGAATCTAGATAAAACAGTTCCCATCAGCGTTTCTAAAAAATGGTCACAAATATTACCCAGAACTAGCTATCATGAAATTTCAGGAGCAGGTCATCTTGTACATGAGGAAAAGCCATATGAGGTGAGCCAGATTATTTTAAATCATCTTCAAGCCATTAAAAAATAATGAACTCCTACTAGGCTACCACCCTAGCAATCGCACACTGTTTCCAGAGCACATTTAATGCATTCACTAAATGATCTATATCTTTATCTGAATGCAATGGAGATGGAGTGAAACGCAATCTTTCAGTTCCTTTCGGTACCGTAGGATAATTAATCGGTTGCACATATATACCAAAATCTCGCATTAAAATATCTGATAACATTTTACACTTCACAGGATCTTTAATCATAACCGGGATAATATGTGATGGGTTATGCATATGTGGTATTCCAGCTCTATCCAAATCACTTCTAAGTTTTAGCACCTGCTTTTGCTGACGCTTTCTTTCAAACTGAGAAGATTTCAAATGAGCAATTGATGCTTTCGCCCCTGCTGCAACTGCTGGAGGAAGAGCAGTCGTGAAGATAAAACCGCTTGCAAAAGATCTTATAAAATCACAGAGAAGTTTAGATCCAGTGATATATCCGCCCATTACACCATATGCTTTCCCAAGTGTGCCCTCTATTAAGGTAATTCGCTCAGCAAGTCCCAACTCTTCAGATATGCCACCGCCTCTTGGGCCGTACAAACCAACTGCATGGACTTCATCCAAATATGTCATGGCATTATGACTTTCAGCAACTTCAACAATTTCCTGCATTGGAGAAATATCACCATCCATAGAATAAACAGACTCAAAGGCTACAATTTTGGGACGGTTCGGACCTATTGCCTTTAACTTTCTGTCAAGATCTTCTGGATCATTATGCTTCCAAATTACTTTGTCCGCGCGTGAGTGCCTGATACCTTCAATCATACTCGCATGATTAGCGGCGTCAGAAAGAATAACCGCATTGGGTAATTTCGAACCTAAAGTTCCAAGGGAAGCCCAATTCGAAACATAACCCGATGTAAACAAAAGTGCCGCCTCTTTTCGATGCAAATCTGCTAATTCTCTTTCCAATAATACATGATGATGATTAGTCCCCGATATGTTTCGTGTGCCACCAGCACCACAACCATTTGTATCAATAACAGATTTCATAGCATCTTTTACAATTTGGCTTTGGCCCATTCCAAGATAATCATTGGAACACCAAACAGTAACATTTTCAGGAGAGTTTTTATCATAGCTTTTCGCCTTTGGAAAAGCTCCACATTGACGCTCTAATTCAGCAAAAATTCTATAATTACCCTCTTTTTTGAGCAGATCTAATTGATCAGAAAATAAAGCATCAAAATCCATTGTAGTCCTCGCTTAGATAGTCTTGTTTAGTTTTTGTTTTAGGAAGCATCCATCGCCATAGTCGAGCATCGGGTATAGGCAAAACCATGAACCAGTGCTCCAAAAGAGCCATTAAAGAAATGGTAAATAGCAAAGAGAAACCTATAATCTCGTAAGAGTTCTGAACCGTAAAAAGTTGCTCAACCCAATAAACTGTTGTCAGAGTTAAGATCGTTACCGATATTGAGAAAAACCAGTTTAATCTAGATATTTTAAAGTAACTCTTTAAATGAGAAAGTGCTTGGGGAATAAACTCCGCGTTAACATGAGGAACGCCCAAAAATAGATTTAATTTTGCAAAAACTCTAGCAAAATAAAGCAGTGTAAATGTCCAAATACCAAAATGATTTTCTTGTCCGTATGCCAAGCAAATCACTATTCCTAGCGCCAAAAGTAAAGAAATCTCATGATAAGCTAAAGTCCCCCACGCACGGATAAATTTCTCAAATAATGGTATATTTTTTGGGCATTGAGATTTATTTGGACCAGTGATTACACCAGTCAAAAATGTTAGCTCAATCCATCCCCAAACAAAAATGGCTGAAACGAATGCAAGATATGAGCCTAAAATCGTTAAACTCGAACTCGTTTCCCAAATTCCCCACAGGCCCAATGCTAAAATTGGCAAACTAAAAATACAGACTTTTAGTCTGGTCAAAAGACTGAGATTTTCCAGTAGCCTTACAACTAAAAGTATAGCGCCAGTGGAAAACCACCAGAGAAATACTGCTGCGAGCATGGCTATGAAAATTGAGCCCCCCATCAGTATGCAGGCTCCATTCTTGTAACATCTGGGACTTTATTACTCTTAGCCGGTACAGCTAAAAGTGAAAGGAAAATCAATGCAGCTCTTGTGCTACACCACAGTTGCTTCAACTTATTTTTATTCCTTTTTGCTTCAGCAAGATCCGCGTTAACCTTTTGAAGTCTCCGCAATTTCTCAAACCACTTCGGATTTTCTATATCGAGAGTTATTGGGAATATTTGCTTACTTAACTCGGAAGTTTTAGTAAAAACTTCTTCTGCATACCAGTCAGGGTCAACACCTAATGCTTTATGAAATGCTGGCCTTTGGTGATCCCGTATATACATAGTTGCATACACAGCAGTCAGAAAAAATTTTATCCAAAAAACGTTTATCCCAGAAGTCAACTTAGGATCTGTTTTCATCAAAAGCGCAAACGCTTCACCATGAGCAAATTCATCGTTGCACCATTCTTGGAACCACTTGAAAATTGGATGAAACCTATGTTGTGGATTTTTTTCAAGGTGCCTATAAATGGTAATATACCGAGCATACCCGATTTTTTCAGATAAATAAGTCGCGTAGTAGATAAATTTAGGACGAAAGTACGTATACTTCTTTTTCTGTGTTAAAAACCCCAAATTTACAGCTACACCGGCCTCTCTGAGAGCATCATTTATAAATCCAGCATGTCTGGCTTCATCTCTAGCCATCAATTGAAACAGCTGAGTTATATGTTCATTAGAACCCCTTCGCTTCATCTCCTTATAAAGTACACATCCAGAGAATTCGGCTGTGCAAGAACTTATCAAAAAGTCAATAAATTCCTTTTTTAATTCTGGGTCCATGCCATCCCAGTCAACCTTATCCCAATCGTCGTTTTTCTTAAAATGTCCTTTATTTGGATCACTGAGCATTCTTTCAATAAGAGGTTCCCATTCCTCTGAAATCTGGCTCACATCAATCGCGTCGAGTTCATCAAAGTCAGTGGTGTAAAACCTTGGAGTTAAAAGTGTATCCTGCATCGCAACTTCAGTCGCCATATTGCTGTCTAGCGCTGACTGAATCGCAATAGCTTCTTCTGCTGTGGTTGCGTCTGCTGAGTGCTTATTCATAGTGTTGCCTCCTCAGAAAACGAAAACTCACAGAGTTCCATGACTTCAAAATCACCAAAAGTTTTCGTCCATAATCGCTCTAAAAGACTTGCCCTAAGTATTATGGCTTCCCTGTCCTCGGTAACCACTTCACCAAATGGCGCCATAATCTCAGGACCCTGAACCTGAACTTCATCTCCTGGATAAATAATTGCACCATTATTAATGCGAACATGTGCATGCAGACTTTCAAATTTATGACTGATCTCCACAGTACATGGTGCGTGTTCTTTAGTTCTCGTGAAAATACCCACTTTATTCCCCTTTCGTGGTTCTGGCTAAATATATCGTTTCAACTTGCTTATTTGAGATTATTTCAATGCTGGTCACTTGGCTTCTCCTAACTCACTATAGCATCGATACTTTGTAGCTTTTGCTTCGGGCTATCTTTAACTTCAATCAATCTCGCTTTTGCTGCATTAGCTAAAATTTCAGCGACTTCAGTTGCATTGGGTATGCACCGCAAGCTGGGCTTTGGCTTTTTAAAATGCCAAGCGCGAACATGCGGCCACAGAACTAAAAAAGAAAACTTAGCGTCATTCTTCGTATCTATAGCAATGCTACCAAAATTTTTAGAGCTCGAAGCAATTGCTGCATTTTCAATTTCAGTAAAAGGTAAATTGAGGGTAAGTGTAAGTGCAGCGCCAATTCGCATAATAATACGCTTATTTGTTATCGTATAGACAGTCGCTTTAGCTTGGATGAAGCCAACTAATAGTAGAAGCAAAGCAACAATCAGTGCCAAGGCTAAAAATGGAAAAGACACTAATAAAGCCTGATCAATAGGCATAAGATCGGAAACAGAAATGAGTCTCCAAACAAACAAAAAAATGAAATAGGCTAAGACCCACCAAAGATTGAGCGAGTCAACGGTAAGGCGTAACCAATTTGGTTGACCTTGCCACAAAATGACCTCACCTTCGGGAAGGCGTTCGGGAAGTCCTCTTATTGGCTCAAAAGCGAAATCATCTTGTGACATTTACGTTTCTCCTATTTTACGTCAGTGGCGCAAATCTGCTTTGAGAGGCATACATATTTCCACCCGCGTAATATGCGGAAATTTTATCTTCCTCTAAAAGAGTTACTTGGTTCTTTGAACTATGCTTCGGAACATCATTAAAATGCTCTCCAAAAATTGATTTAATCGCCACTTTGTCTTTATGAATTTTGGCAAGAGTCATTGGAACAAGCCGTGATCCTTCACCATATTTTTTACCAAGTTCAATTTCTAAATAACGAACAAGCTGTTCCGGTTCATCTACCCACATATCGGAGATTTTACCAACAACTTCTCCATCCCCTGCAACCACTGGCATGTCACGAGGGTCACGCCCAGCACTGACAACAAACTTACTGTTTGCAGACATGGGGATTATTTTTGGATGCCCCTGTCCATCCAACTCAGGAACGTCACGACGCGGCGCCCATGATGCTGGACCACCGCCATCTTTCATAGGATCCCCGGTTGGTTCAAAAGGATAACCATTTGCAACACTCGTTTGCTCTACAGCAACGGAACGCCCCTCACCGTTCGCATTTGGCACAGTCACTTCACCGCGGGCGTGTGGTAAGTCAAACGTTTTGGCTTCTGGTAATGGGAAAGGTCCCTGGTTTGCAGCTTCGCTACCGTCGTCATTTTCCAACGGATAACCTTCACGCATGTTCTCTCTTTGAATATAAAAAATCAACAGAGCAAAAAAGATCCAGAATAGCCATATAGATAGGCTAGCTAAATCAAAGTTTCCAAATAATATCAGGTCCATTTTGTTTCCTTTCAACGATTCAAATTACATGGGAAAATCAGCTATACGGATGCCCGCTGATTTCTGATTAGACTTTATTTCCTTATTTCGTGCACTTTTTATTAACGGTGACAGTATCACCAAGGTCACCACAAGAAGTGCTAGTTCTATATGATAAACAAAAAGATAGCCTGTTGCTTTATTATTAAGCGATGCGCCTAGACTATCATTCAATGCAAAGGCATTCACGATATCTCGTGTGGCTCCACCTATTGCAATGGCTAAACCTGCGCCTGTAGCTTGCGCAGCTCCCCAAGCTCCCAAAGCCAACCCGCGTCCTGATTTGCCAGATAGAGGCAAGTTCATGGCGGCGATGAGCGTTGAAACTGAAAATAGACCGGCACCTAAGCCAATCAAAAACGTACCAATAAAGAATAAGACAACTGACAAAATTGGTGAGGCAAAAATTACAGATGTAAAAGCAACAAAGCCTACCAAGACACCAAAGTTCATTAGGTTGCTTGGATCTATTCCTTTATTTAATCTATGTGCGGCAATTCCGAGACCCATCAGAGCACCAGTGGCCCAAGCTACCGTCAACAGAGTTGTCTCACTCACATTTAACTTAAGAACTTGTCCACCATAGGGTTCTAAAAGAACATCCTGCATATTAAAAGCAAGGGTTCCAATGAAAACAACCATAATAAGCCGAGCGTTATTAGACACGCTAATAAAGTCTCTCCAAGCCTCTTTAAACAATGGATAGGGCGCAGCTCTTTCCGATTTGGACATAGGGTTGACGCTTTCTTGTCTCCACACTGCAATCAAATTAATAATAAAACCAAATAAAGCAGCACCTTGGACCACTCTAATCAGCCTAAGGTTTGAGAAATCCCGCAAAAGATATCCGATAACCAGTGCAGACAAACCCATTCCAACTAAAAACATAACGTATAACAGAGCCACAACTCTCGGTCGTTTATCTTTCGGTGCCCGATCACTCGCAAGTGCTAATCCCGCTGTCTGCGTCATATGCAAACCAATGCCAGTCATTAAAAACGCCAAGCCTGCAAGAACCTCTCCAGCCCACATTGGGCCTATAGTTTGCTCGCCGGATAAAACAATAAGTGCAAAAGGCATGATTGCTAAACCACCCATCTGCCAAAGTGAACCAAACCAAATAAAAGGTATTCGTTTCCAGCCAATCGCCGAGCGATAGTTATCTGACTTGAAACCCAAAGCAGCCCTGAATGGAGCAATTAAAACGGGAATTGCCACCATCAGCGCAACAATAGTCGCAGGCACACCCAGCTCTACAATCATAACTCTATTAAGAGTTCCTAATAGAAGCACGGTCGCCATACCAACTGAAATTTGGAATAAAGAAAGACGGAGCAATTGCCCGAGAGGCAAATCAGTGCTAGCCGCATCTGAAAATGGAAGAAGTTTTTTAGAAAAACTTAGAGCGATATGAGGCTTTAAACCCAGCATCAAATGCAAGTGACCCCCTGTGAAATATAAAACCCGGAAGAAATTCGTCCAAGATCATTTATATCAGCAATTCCCGCCAAACTTTTTGAAATTTTTGTTAAAGACTGCGGCACCATAACTGGCGATTTGTCACCCTTTGGAGCCAGTTTTCCCACATACCACATAGCTTGCAGGAGTTTTGTTCTTGGAGCGATTGTAAAGATTATTTCCCGATCAGTCCTTTGTTTTAACTCAGTTAAAATTCTAGTCAGATCGTTTAATGAGTAATAAATGAGACTATCCATAGCGATTATATAGTCAAACTTTCCAAGATCTTCGCTGCTTAAGTCACCGACACGAAAACTAATTTTCCGATGGTAACAGTCGTCAATTCTACTTTTAGCGATCTGAATTAAAGATTGGCTTATATCAGTTGCAACGACCGAGGCCCCTCTTTTTACGAGCTCAGCTGTTAACTGACCAGTTCCACAACCAGCATCTAATATTCGAGCTCCTATTAATTCCTGAGGTAATCGATTTAACAATTTATGCCGCATTCTATCTCGCCCAGCCCGTACAGTTTGGCGAATTTTAGAGACCGGAGCATCTGAAGTAAGCTGCTCCCACGTCTTTGACGCAGTTTTATCAAAATAAGTCTCAACGCGAGAAAGAGTTTGGTCATAAAGCATCAATCAAACCCTAACAATTCAAAGATAACCCTGTCTTCTAAGGGATCGGGAGCAAGCGGCTCAGTCCCATTCCAGAGTTTTTCAGCAAGTCGGACATATTCTGCCTGAACAGCTACCACTTCTTCGTCAGCATCCATCTCAAAAAGTGTCTTCTTTTTCAATCTAGATCTACGGATTACGTCGACATCTGGCATGTGAGCTATTCTATTAAATCCAACTTCTTTACAGTATCGGTCTACTTCATTTGTTTCGCGGGATCGATTTGCCACACAACCAGCAAGTCTAACTTTATAATTATTTGATTTGGCCTGCACCGCAGCAATTATTCTATTCATTGCATAGATACTGTCAAAATCGTTCGCAGTAACAATTAAAGCCCGATCCGCGTGCTGCAGAGGAGCTGCAAACCCACCACAAACAACGTCGCCGAGAACATCAAAAATCACAACATCCGTATCTTCAAGTAGATGATGTTGCTTCAATAGTTTGACTGTTTGACCGACTACATAACCGCCACATCCAGTACCAGCCGGCGGACCACCAGCCTCAACACATTTAACACCATTAAAGCCTTCAAAAATAAAATCTTCGGGCCGAAGTTCTTCAGAATGAAAATCAACTTCCTTTAAAATGTCTATGACAGTTGGAACTAAGGAGCCCGTCAATGTAAAAGTACTATCGTGTTTAGGATCACATCCAATTTGCAATACACGCTTGCCTAATGTTGAAAAAGCCGCTGAAAGGTTGGAACTAGTCGTTGACTTACCAATTCCTCCTTTTCCATAAACTGAGAAAACTTTGGCTCCGTCAATTTTCATATCGGGGTCTTGATGTACTTGCACCGACCCCTCGCCGTCTTGACCACGTAGTTGTGGTGGGGATTTATCTAGTGGGCTCATATGAGGTACCTTTTTGATTGTGAAAATACTAAATTCATTGGGCAGCTATTCCTTCCATTCTGTCCTCAAGAGTATCTGCCGCGTCTTGAAGTGCAGCGATTGTTTCAGGATCCGGATTCCAGTAAGATCGATCATTTGCCTCTAACAACCTGTTTGCCATTCGCGAACTAGCAGTTGGGTTCAAATCAGAAATTCTATTTCTCATCTCTTCATCGAGAACAAAAGTTTCACTAATTCGTTGGTAAACCCAAGGCTCTACTTTACCTGTAGTAGCCGACCAACCAAGTGTATTAGTAACCTGGGCCTCCAGTTGTCGAACGCCCTCGGCACCATGATCAAGTAAAGATTCATAAAACTTTGGGTTTAATGACCTCGAACGTGTTTCCAGAGAAACCTGGTCAGCGAGTGTTCGAACTTTTCCATTTCCTCTTGTATGATCAGATATATAAACATCTATTGCTTGACCTTCACGAGCTCTGCTCACAGCTTTCGAAATTCCACCCAATGTATCAAAATAGTGATCAACAGTAGTTATACCAAGCTCGACACTTTCTAAATTCTGATAAGCTAGCTCAACTTTAGACAAAACATTTTTGAGTAATTTTTGGTTTTGACTGGGCTTGCCGTCTCGTCCATACGCAAAACTTTTACGAGCCTCATAAGCATCTGCTAATTCATCTTCTTCATCAAAGGATGAGCTATCTACCAATTGATTTACATTAGAGCCATATGCACCTTCCGCATTTGAAAATATTCTCAAAGCTGCTGTTTCAATATCACTGCTAGTCCTAGCCATATAGTCTATGACATTTGCACGGACAAAATTCTGCGAAGGATCTTCATCTGCTGTGGCAGCCTTGTATGCTGCTTCAGCCAACATCTTAGTTTGTAGCGGTAAAAGGTCTCTAAAAATGCCAGAAAGTGTCATTACAACATCAATTCTGGGTCTTCCCAACTCTTCCAATGGAATTAAATTTGCTCCCGAAAGCCTTCCAAAACTGTCAAATCTTGGGGTTGCTCCGATTAAAGCAAGGGCTTGTGCTATCTGCTGACCATCCGATTTAATATTATCAGACCCCCATAAAACTAAAGCCACTGTTTCAGGAATTTTTTTGTGAGTTTTGAGTAATAATTCCGCCTGAATTTCACCCTGCCGGCACGCAAAAATGGTCGGCATTCTAAATGGGTCAAAAGCATGAATATTTCGTCCGGTTGGAAGAATATCAGTTGAGCGAACAATATCTCCACCTGGAACAGGCGGAATGTATTTCCCCGCAAGCGCGTCCATTAAAGCTGGAATTTCACTTTGTTTCTTAAGCGCCTTAAATAGCCTGTTTTGCTTTTCTGACCCCAACCCATCAATTGCATCTACATAACTTTGACATTGATGATCTGAAAGCTCCTCACCCAAAACATGCAAGCCCTCTGGAACTAATGCCTCTTCGGTTTCTAATAACTTAAGCCAAAGAGCATCAATATCTGTTTCAGAAAAATCTAATATCTCGGCTTGTTCCCGGATCAAAGCCGCTAATTCGGGTCTTGCAGTATCGTTATCTAGCATCTCGCGCCAGCGGACCAAACTATCTTTTAACTCTTGTAATCCTTTATATAAACCAGCCGCTATAACTGGTGGTGTAAGATGTGTTATGGTGACTGCATTACTGCGCCTCTTTGCCAAACTAGCCTCAGAGGGGTTGTTACACGCATAAAGATAGATATTTGGCAAATTACCGATTAGGCGATCTGGCCAATCCTCTCCACTCAAACCAACCTGTTTTCCAGGCATAAATTCAAGTGCTCCATGCATACCAAAATGCAGAACTGCATCTGCCTTATATTCATTTTTCAACCATTGATAAAAAGTTGAGAATGCATGAGTTGGCGCGAACCCTTTTTCAAAGAGTAAACGCATAGGGTCACCTTCGTAGCCAAAAGAGGGTTGTAACCCTACGAAAACATTGCCGAAGTCTTTTCCTAATACAAAAACTGAACTTCCGTCAGACTGAACACGGCCAGGAGCTGAACCCCATTGATTTTCAATTTCTTCCAGCCATGGCGTATTTTTGACAATCCAATCTGCATCGACTCTACAAGCAACGTTTGCATCTTGACCAAATTTTGGAGAATTTCCGTTTAAAACTTGGTCTCTCAATTTTTCAACTGATGACGGAACTTCTATGTCATAACCTTCCAATTTCATCTGTAACATTGTTTGATACAATGAACCAAAAACGTTCAAGTATGCAGCAGTCCCGGCAGCACCTGCATTCGGTGGAAAACCAAAAATAATTATTGCTATTTTTTTATTTTCAGCTGGCTTCTTTTTCAACAAAATCAGCTTTTCGCATCTCTCAGCAAGAATATTTATTCGCTCATTGCAAGGAGCCATTGCTCGTTGCTTGCCACTATTACCGTGACGGCCAGCAAATACTGTTGGATTAATTGCACCATCCAATTCAGGGAGGGCAACAAGCATAGTTGTTTCTATAGGACCAAGACCACCACTTGAACCAGACCACTGTGATAAAGTTTGAAATTCCAAAGGGTGAGCTGCAACGTAGGGTAAATCTAACTCACTCAAAACGCTGACAGCTGCTTCACTATCGTTATAAGCGGGCCCTCCAACCAAAGAAAATCCGGTCAACGAAAGAAGTCCATCAATTAACGGTTTTTCAGAATTTTTGAAATATTTTTCAATAGCTGGTCTTGCATCCAATCCCCCAGAAAAAGCAGGAACAACCTGAATATTATGTTCCTGGAATCTTTTGATTACAGCATCATAATGCGCAGTATCTCCACTCAAGACATACGAGCGCATCAATAGAATACCGATTGTTCCTATGGGGCTTTCCAGTTTTGGTAAATCTTCAATACTATCGACTATTTTTTCCTTTGAATCAGGATGATAAAGGCCCACATCAGGATAATCTTTTGGCATTTCAGTTTTACAACCGCGCCAACCCTCTATTTTCGAATAACGTGAAATTAGAAAACGCAACATAGACTCAATATTTTCATCTGTTCCGCCGAGCCAATATTGCATGGCTAGAAACCAAGCTCTTAAGTCTTGCGATTTTCCTGGGATAAATTTCAAGATTTTGGGAAGTCTGCGAAGCATGCGCATCTTCTTTTCGCCACTTTCACTAGATGGCTTAGAAGAACCCCTCAACTTCTTTAAAAGAGACATGACATTGCTTTGCGGAGAAAGCATGTCAAGCGCACCCATTTTCGTCTGCTTTACAAGCTCCGCGTCACTAATCATTCCAACAATGGCATCACAAAAATTTCGCCTTAATTGAATTTCAGGCAAAAGCCTTTTCACATGATGCTCTAAAAATAAAAGATTTATGACAATTATGTCAGCCTGAGCGATGGCTTCACGAACAGCAGCGAAAGCTCCAGGATCTTCATCCCATTCAGCGGCAGCAAATATATCAATTTGTAATCCATTGAAATCATTCAGCATATTCATTAATGCTCGCTC
>CACLGX010000024.1 GCA_902606585.1 Paracoccaceae bacterium
TACAAAGGCAAAAGAGGAGATGTTTTCTAGAACCAATATTCCAGAGGCGCCGTGGTATATTGTGGAGGGTGATGATAAGAAGAGAGAGCGTTTAAATTGTATAGAACATATTTTATCCATGGTTCCCTATAAAGAAATCCACCACGAGTCGGTAAATTTACCTGAACGTATTTTTAATCCAGACTACGAAAGAAGGGTTTTACCGGATAAATTGTACATTCCAAAAATTTACTAGAATTTATTTTTAAAATTAAAAAGGCCCACTAAAAGCAGGCCATTTTTAAATTAATGTGCAAGCTTTCTTACATCATGCCTTCGCGCTGAGCTTTTTTTCGAGCCAATTTACGAGAGCGGCGAATTGCTTCGGCCTTTTCACGAGCCTTTTTCTCAGAAGGTTTTTCGAAATGCTGCTTAAGCTTCATTTCTCTAAAAACGCCTTCACGCTGAAGTTTCTTTTTCAACGCACGTAGAGCTTGGTCCACATTATTATCTCGAACACTAACCTGCATGTGGTTGTCACCACCTTTCTATGTTAAAGTTGCATCTGTGTGCAGGAAATGCTCCTATAGCAACCATAAATAAAGTTGTCTAGTGAAAGATTTATTAATGCGTAGACCAATTGATCCTGAAGTATTAAAGCTAATGCTAGCTGCCTTGCCAAACGTGGCATTTGATGGTTGGTCAAATTTAACTTTTGTTGCCGCTTGTAAAAAAGCTAATATTTCTGAGAGAAAAGCCAGACTATTCTGCCCAAGGGGAGCAGTGGATCTGGCAATTGCATTTCATAAGTGGGGTGACGATCAGTTTGAAGCTGCATTTACAAGCAAAAAAATTTCGCAGTTGAAAGTAAGAGAAAAGATCAGAAAAGCCGTTGAGTTAAGAATTGGACTTGCTTCCGATAAAGAAGCAGTTCGAAGAGGGGTAGTCCTTTTTGCGTTACCTATATATGCGTTTGAGGGCAGCCGCCTAATATGGCATACTTCGGATATAATTTGGGAATTAATTGGAGATAACTCTGAGGATTACAACTGGTATTCTAAGAGAGCAATTTTGAGTGGGGTATATGCCGCTACTGTATTGTACTGGCTAGGCGATAATAGTGAAGGAAATGAAGAAACCTGGCATTTTTTAGATCGAAGAATTGAAGATGTTATGAAGTTTGAGACTGCAAAAGCTCAACTTAAAGCAAATAAATTCACTGAAAAATTTAATGGTTTGACAGGAAATTTTTTGAAAAAGATTAAACGACCTAATAGGAATATAGATCCTAATTTACCCGGATATTTGGATACTTAACAGTGAAAGAAATGAGGGCAATTGAAATTTCGGAGCCCGGTGGAGCTGATGTTCTAAGGCAAATTTTTAGGAGCATCCCAAAGCCAAATAGAAATGAAGTTTTAATTAAGATTTCTTATGCTGGCGTTAATCGGCCAGATGTTCTGCAAAGAGCAGGATCTTACCTGCCACCTCATGGAGCAAGTGACCTTCCAGGGCTTGAAGCTTCTGGTACAATATTAGACATTGGAGACAATGTCACTAATTGGAACATAGGCGATGAGGTCTGTGCACTTTTGCCAGGAGGGGGCTATGCCGAATACGCTTTAACGCAAGCAAGTCATTGTTTGCCGGTTCCAAAAGGCATGAGCTTAAAGCAAGCAGCGGCACTTCCTGAAACTTTTTTCACAGTATGGAGTAACGTTTTTCAAAGAGGAAAATTGAAGCCAAATGAAAGGTTTTTGGTTCATGGTGGTTCATCTGGAATAGGAACTACTGCTATTCAATTAGCAAATGTTTTTGGCAGTGAAGTTTATGCCACGGCTGGATCCGATGTAAAGTGCTTAGTTTGTGAAGAGCTTGGTGCAAAAAGAGCAATCAACTATAATAAAGAAGATTTTTTAGACGTAATAAAAAGTATTGGTGGTGTACATCTTATCTTAGATATGGTTGGGGGCGCTTATATCGCAAAAAATATAAACGCCTTGGTTGATGACGGTAGATTGGTACAAATTGCCTTTTTGAAAGGTGCAAAAGTTGAGGTAAATTTTGCACAAATAATGACAAGACGCCTAACGTTTACTGGCAGTACCTTAAGGCCTCAATCCGACCTTTCAAAAACTCAAATAGCCTCAGAATTACTTGAAAAAATATGGCCATTGTTGGGTGCTGGCAGACTAAATCCTATTATAGATAGTGTCTTCGAATTAGAAGATGTTGGTTCTGCGCACCTTCTAATGGAAAGTAGTAAGCACATTGGAAAAATCTTATTAAAAGTTGAATAGTAATTTCTTTATAAAGGGTTTTTGTGACTACCCCAGGTACTTTGTTCAAATAATGTTGCTTACCTGTATTGGATTTTTAATATTTCGTAAGATTTTTCGCCACCTGGAGTTCTGACTTCCACACTATCCCCCTCATCTTTTCCAATAAGGGCTCTTGCAATCGGTGATTTAATATTTAGTAGCCCTGCTTCAATATTCGCCTCATGCTCTCCAACAATTTGCCAAGTTTTTTCTTCGTCAGTATCCTCATCGACTAAAGTTACTGTTGCTCCGAATTTTATTGTGCCTGCTAAGGTAGTTGGATCTATTACATCAGCCAAAGATATTATTGCTTCAATTTCCTTTATTCTACCTTCTATAAAGCTTTGTTTTTCACGAGCTGAATGGTACTCAGCATTTTCTGATAAATCGCCGTGTTCGCGTGCCTCAGAGATAGCTTGGATTATACTTGGTCGCTCTACAGATTTTAATTTTTTAAGTTCAGCTTCGAGTACGAGGCTTCCCTCTCTGGTCATTGGGATTTTTTCCATAACGCATCCGGCTTTGCTATTAAATTATCGCACTTAACCTTATGATGAGCAAATTAAATGTTTTTATGCAAGGTTTTGTAGAGTTGAATTCCATATATTGTTTAATTTTATGGAAATAATGCCGCAAGATATTAATTAAATGGTGTGAAATGATTGACGCTTAGTATTGAGAAGGCTTACTTATCTTCGGGTAAGAGAAGCAAAAGTTCGAGGAGGGTTTCGTGTCAGAAATGGTGAGAGAAACTATGGAGTATGATGTTGTAATAGTTGGAGCTGGTCCGGCTGGTCTCTCCGCCGCTATTCGACTGAAGCAACTTGATGCAAACTTAGAAGTGGTAGTACTTGAAAAAGGATCAGAAGTAGGTGCTCATATCTTGTCTGGTGCGGTTTTGGATCCATCTGGACTAAATAAATTAATACCGGAATGGAAAGAAAAAGGTGCACCCATAGACGTGCCTGTTAAGGAAGATAATTTTTACATTCTTGGAGAGGCAGGACAGATCCGTTTGCCAAACTTCTTGATGCCACCACTTATGAATAATCACGGTAACTATATAGTTTCAATGGGCAATGTATGTAGATGGATGGCAGAGCAGGCTGAAGAGATAGGTGTAGAAATATTTCCTGGAATGGCATGTTCGAACCTAGTTTTTGGAAAAACTGGTGAGGTAAAAGGGGTCGTTGCTGGTGAATTTGGGAGAAACTCTGATGGTTCAATAGGGGAGGCCTATGAACCAGGAATGGAATTACATGGAAAGTACGTGCTTCTTTCCGAGGGGGCTAGGGGATCGCTAGCAAAACAAGTCATAGAAAAATTTAATTTAGACTCTGAATGTGATGTGCCAAAATTTGGAATTGGAATGAAAGAAATTTGGGAAGTTGATCCAGATCTTCACAATGAAGGTGAGGTTACACATACAATGGGTTGGCCTTTGGGGTTTAAAAGCTCGGGTGGCTCTTTTGTCTATCACTTAAATAATAATCAGGTTTATGTTGGATATATAGTGGACTTGAATTATAAAAATCCATTTATATCGCCTTATATGGAATTTCAGCAGTTTAAGCATCACCCAAAAATTAAAAAGTTGTTAACTGGCGGTAAACGTATAGCTTATGGCGCAAGAGCGGTTACTAAAGGTGGGTTGCAATCAATTCCTAGGGCCACTTTTCCGGGAGGAGCTTTACTAGGTTGTTCTGCTGGACTTGTAAATTTACCCAGAATTAAAGGTAATCACAACGCTATGCATTCTGGTATAGAGGCGGCCGAATCCGTTTATAATGCAATAAAAGACGATAGATTTGGGGATACGCTTTTAGACTATGATTTAAAATTAAAAACTGAAGCTGTTGGAAAAGACTTGAAGAAAGTTCGTAATGTTGCTCCTTTGAATGCTCGGTTTGGCCCACTTGGAGGCCTAATTCTGGGCGGATTTGATATGTGGTTCCAGACAATATTTAAATTTTCGCTTCTTGGCAGTCTGAAACATGGAAAATCTGATTCGGAGTCTACTGAGAGCGCTGCAAAGCATAAAGAAATTAAATATCCGAAACCCGATGGCTCGATAAGCTTTGATCGCTTGACTAATGTATCATTTTCTATGACCAATCATGAAGAAAATCAACCATGCCATTTGCAACTTGATAACCCTGAAATTCCAATATCTGTGAACCTGCCGCAATTTAGTGAGCCAGCGCAAAGATATTGCCCTGCTGGAGTTTATGAGGTTGTTAAAACTGAAGAAAAAGAACGTTTTGTAATAAATTTTCAGAACTGTGTGCATTGTAAAACTTGTGATATAAAAGATCCCAGTCAGAATATTAATTGGGTGACACCTCAAGGCGGTGATGGGCCTAATTATCCAAATATGTAGTTAACGGAAAATTCTTTGAAATTTATATTAAAGGGTTAGGTTATCCATCATGAGTTGTAAGCTGATCAAATGAACAAATTGTTGCAGGTCTTACTATTGTTTCCCGTTGTTTCGATTTCCGAGATAGCATCGGCTTCGTCTGGAGCATATTTGGCAGGTAGACAGGCTATTTCCAATCATAACTTTGTAATTGCTTCTAAATTTCAAGCTAGGAGTCTGACTGCTGATCCGGCAAACTCCAAGCTTTTAGAAGGGCTTATGATATCTTTTATATCTCAAGGATCAGTAGATGAGGCGACCTCTATTGCCGAAGTTTACAAAGACAAAGGGAACTCAAGCCAAATCTCCCAAATGATTTTATTAGCCTCAATGATCAAAGATGGAAAGAAAAAAGCTGCACTGAATTTCATCAAAGAAGCTGCTGAAACTACACCAATCCTGCAAGATCTTTTATCAGGATGGATGTTGATGGCATTAGATGATGAGGTAAACGCAAATCGTGTTTTTGATAAAATTGCTCAAGTTAAAGGTATGGAAAAATTCGCGAATTTTCATCGTGCATTAGCACAGCTTGCAATAGGAAAACTTAACCAAGCCGAAAAAACGTTCAGCCTCATCCACAATGATCAGGGAAACCCAACAAGGAGGTCGATTATTTATCATACAAAAATACTCTTATCTCTGGGCAGATTCCAAGAGGCACAGGGCTTACTTGAGAAGTGGTTTGGCCCAACTTTTGATCCTGAGATAGAAGAAATGTTTGCTTATGCATCTAAAGAAAAATACTATTCTGATTCTTCTTTTCCTAACCCAAGCATTGCTGTAGCTGATGTTTTTCATTCTATTGCGAAACTGATTTCAAAAGAGGTGGACCCAGCTTTTACATTAATTTATTCAAGGCTGGCCCAATACCTCGATCTGAATCATGTTGACTCAACATTGATGACTGCAGATTTACTTGTGGACTTAGAGCAATATGATTTAGCCATAAGGGAGTATGAAAAGCTCTCCAAAAGTCAACCACAATTCTATGCCTCGGAATTAGGAAGAGCAGAGGCTTTGCGCGCATCCGGTAAGGCGATGGAAGCAATTGAAGTGTTGATCGAATTAACTCGCCAGTATCCAAATTCTGCCAATGGTTTTAGGACATTAGGAAACCATTATCGCCGCTTAGAAATTTATGACAAAGCCGAGGTTTCTTATGGGAAAGCTATAAAGCTTTATACAGCCAAAGGTGAGGCCGATTGGTTTTTATATTATGTCCGAGGCATAACCCGGGAAAGGCTTGGTAGTTGGGAATTAGCTGAAAAAGATTTTCGAAAAGCGCTTTCACTTAACCCTAATCAGCCGCAAGTTTTGAATTATTTGGGGTATTCATTAATAGAAAAAAATTCTAACTTAGATGAAGCTTTGGATATGATTGAAAGGGCTGTCAAGGAAAGTCCCGACAGCGGTTATATTGTCGACAGTCTTGGCTGGGGTTATTACAAACTTGGTCTGTATGAAAAGGCTGTTCCAAACTTAGAACGAGCCGCTGAATTGATGCCCGTCGATCCGATCGTAAATGATCATTTAGGTGATGTCTATTGGATGGTAGGAAGAAAAACTGAAGCTGAGTTTCAGTGGCGAAGAGCTTTGTCTTTTGACCCAGAAGAACAAGATATAGAGCGAATAAAAAAGAAACTGAAAGTTGGCCTTACTCAAGTGCTCTTGGACGAAGCAAGGGAGACTGGATCATTAGTGAAGTAATGTTTGAAGAAAAGGCCAGTGCAAAAGTCAACTTGTGTTTGCAGGTTGTGGGTCAAAAGTCGAACGGGTTTCATTTGTTAGACTCGATTGTGGCGTTCACAGAATTTGGTGATCACTTATCTTTCAAAAAAAGTGACAAGTTAGAGCTCATGGTGCAGGGTGAGTTTTCTGATCAAATACCATTAGACAAGTCCAATTTGATTTTGAAAGCAGCAGAATTACTAAGAAAACTTAATAACATTAAAACCGGTGCTCACATAACTTTAAGCAAAAATTTACCTCCAAGTGCTGGCTTAGGTGGAGGATCCAGTGATGCAGCAGCTGCTATCCGTGGACTATCCCGACTGTGGGGTACAGATCTGCCAGAAATACATGACCTGATGAAAATTGGGTCCGACTTGCCAGTTTGCATTAGTCAAAAAACTCAGCACATGAAGGGTTTTGGTGAAGTTTTAAACGAAATAAATACATTCCCAAACCTTCCTGTCCTATTGGTAAATCCTTTGAAAAAGGTCTCAACACAAAAAGTTTTTCGCATGCTAAAAAGTAAGAAAAACCCACCTCTCTCAAAATATGAAAAGTTATTTCAGACAAAAAAAGATTGTATAAAGTGGTTACTTTTACAGCGAAATGATTTGTTGGAGCCAGCAGTAAGTGTCGAGCCAGTAATATCAGAAGTTTTACGACTTATTTCAAATCAAATTTCTGTTAAGAAGGTTTCGATGTCGGGGTCTGGTGCTACCTGCTTTGGGGTCTTTGAAAATAAGCACGACTGCGATTTGGCTATGAAAATGGTTCGACGAGAACGGCCCGAGTGGTGGAGCGTTTCTACTGAAATAATATCTACTTAGATCTTGTTAATACATAATCGGCTAAATCAGATAAAAGAATTGTAACCTCAGATTTTGGTAATGCTCTCAGTGCAAGTTTTGCTCTATTAACCCAAATCTCTGCTTCTTTACGGGTAAAGCTTATTGCATCATGTTTTTGCATTAACAAAAGAGCTTTATCCCAATCATCCTCATTTTGATCGCCTTTTTCAATTGTTCTTTTCCAAAATTCTAGTTCACTTTTGTTAGATTTTTTAATGGCTTTTATAAACGGCATTGTTACTTTCCGTTCCCGAAAATCATCGCCGCTGTTTTTTCCTGTTTTTTGAAGGCTACCTTCTACGTCTAATAAATCATCAATTATTTGAAATGCTATACCTAATGCATCACCATATTCATAAAGAGCTTTACAAGCATCTTCTCCTGCTCCTGCTACCTTACCCCCGACTTGAGTTGCTGCAGAAAACAGAGCGGCTGTTTTCCCCCGAATAACTTTTAAATAAGTAGTTTCATCTGTTTTAATGTTTTTTGAAACGGTAAGCTGTAGTACTTCTCCTTCTGCAATAGTGGCTGACGCACTGGCTAATATATCTAGAATTGTCAGTGAACCGACTTCCACCATTAATTGAAATGAGCGCGAAAATAAATAATCACCAACCAAAACTGATGATTTGTTATCCCATAATAAATTTGCTGTAGGTCTGCCGCGTCTCTTTGAGCTTTCATCAACAACATCGTCATGAAGCAACGTTGCTGTGTGGATAAATTCAACCGTCGCTGCTAATTTTAAATGCTTATCTCCAGAATAATCGAACAAACGTGCTGCGGCTAAAGTCAGAATCGGTCTTAATCTTTTACCTCCTGCACCGATCAAATGGGAGGTCACTTCTGGTATTCTAGGCGCATTTTCAGAAGCCATTCGTTCACGAATGATCTCATTTACACTTAGCATTTCTAACTCAAGAATTTTAGCTAGCTTTTCATCTGGTTGTATTTTTTTATCCAATACTGATTAAACCTTATCTTTTCTCGACATATATGACGCCAGCTCATAAAGTTTTCTTATGAAAGAATTATTTAGCACAAATGATATAACGAAATTTGTATACGCCGAAACTATTCTGAACTCAAATGATATAGTATCTTTTACTCTCGACGAGAACATCAGTGTATTAGAAGGATCAATTGGTATATTGCCACGCCGATTGATGGTACTGGAGAATGATTATGAACAGGCTTTGGAGCTATTGGAAGATTTTGGTTTAGATTTGAAAAGTATTTAATGTGAACGATTTTACGAAAGATAGTTTTTTAGGAGGTGGCATTAAGATTTGGCAACCCAAAAAGGGTTATAGGGCAGGGATAGACCCGATATTATTGGCGGCATCAGTAAATATCAGTGAAGGTCAAAAAGTTTTGGATCTTGGTTGCGGCGTAGGGACGGCTAGTTTTGCCATTGCTTATCGAGTTAAAGATGTTGAGCTATATGGCATCGAAATTCAAAAAGTTTTTGCAGATCTGGCGAATTTAAATTCAGACGAAAATGGAATAGAATTAAAGTTAGAATGTTCTAGTATCACAAATTTATCAGCAAATATTACTAGTAAAAGTTTCGATCATGTAATAGCAAATCCGCCTTACTTTGATAGAAAAACTTCGGTTAGAAGTATAAACTTAGCTAAAGAAAAATCATTTGGAGATACGTGCCTTCTTTCCGACTGGTTGAAAGTTGCTGCAAAACGTGCCAAACCGAAAGGCTTTGTGCATTTTATAGTTAGATCTGAGCGATTGCCTGAAATGTTTAACAATATGCCAAATAGCTTAGGAAGCTTAGTAATAACGCCCATTCTTTCACGTCAAAATGAGAATGCTAAACTTACAATTTTACACGCAAAAAAAAACGGCCGTGCTGGTTTTACTATCTCATCACCTATAATTCTTCATCCGCTAAAAAGTGACTCCCAAGAAAAGTACGTTCCTGAAGTTGATCAGGTGCTTAGGAACGGCGCAAGCCTAATAAACTGGATTTGATATACGGATTTTATGAAAAATGGCGGAAATCTGCCGAATTCGATATAACTCAAGTGACATGACCGAAAAATTATGCTCAAATTGACCTAGTGGTAGCGAAAGGAGAACAAAATTGAGCATTACGTCGCATATCCAAAATCTCAAGCAAAAGCATGAAAAGCTTTCAAATGAAGTTGAGCAGGCTTATAAGTCACCAGCCTCAGATGAATTATATATATCTCAATTGAAAAAAGAAAAATTACGTTTGAAAGAAGAGATTTCACGGCTCTCTCGATAGTCGTCAAGACCTAAGTGTGTCACCCAAATCAAGTTTGGGCTTCAGAGAAGTTATTCTTTCATGGTTTTCTTTTTGATCAGTAACTCTACTCGAAACGATTTCAGCTGCTTTCTTCCCAATTTCGTATCTACAAGCATCCATAGTTGCGAGTTTCATTGGCAGTCCGTCCAATAGTTCAACTCCGTTAAATCCCGCCAAACCAATCTCTTTTGGGATGCGTTTATGATTTTCAAGAAGCGATAACAACCCTCCTGCTCCAATCATATCATTTGAATAATATAGAAAATCCAAATCTGGGGTTCTCTTGAGTATTTCCTGGGTCATTTGTGCACCTTTAGCTAAAGCAGAACCTCCGGAATAAAATTCATGATCAGAAATTTCTATATTCTCTTTTGCCAAAGCTTCCGTAAAACCATCAAAACGTTTTCTAGCGCGATGGTCTAAAGGCATTTTGGTTCCCAAAAACCCTATTTTTTTATATCCCGCCTCCAATATCGCTTTTGCCATATGTCGACCCGCCCGCCTATGGGAAATTCCCACAGCGGAATCTATTGGGTCTCCATCAATATCCATAATTTCTACTACGGGTATGTTTGTAGTTTTTAGCATTGCTTTTGAGGCATCTGAATGCTCTAAGCCAGCGATTATAATGCCGGAAGGTCGCCAGGATAGCATTTGATAAAGAACTTTTTCTTCTTTTTCGGGAAGATAGTCGGTGACTCCGACCACTGGCTGCAATTCAGTATTTTCTAAAACTGAATTTATTCCAGTCAGGACCTCAGGAAAAACCATATTGGACATAGACGGAATTATTACCGACACTAAATTTACTCGCTGACTTGCTAAGGCTCCTGCAATTTTATTAGGAACGTATCCAAGAGATTTTGCTGCTCGAAGAACTTTTTCTCTAGTTGCTTGCGAAACATCCCCCCGACCTCGGAGTACACGACTTACTGTCATCTCAGAAACACCAGATGCTTCAGAGACGTCTCTGAGGGTCAGTGTGCGGTTTTCGAAGCGACTCAAATCATAGACCCCCTTTAAATCTATTTTTGGGGAAAGATTAAATAAATTACAAGTTAGAGTTTACTTATGTTAAAAAAAATCTCTAGTTGGATTTTTCGAGAAATTTTGTTGATGCCTTTACCCGATTTTGATTTTGAGACTGGATTGATTAAAAAAGGCTATAAAGTGATAGCAGGTGTTGATGAAGTGGGAAGAGGATGCATTGCAGGCCCCGTGACGGCTGCTGCAGTCATATTAAACCCGCAAAAAATTCCAAGTGGATTAAATGACTCTAAGAAAGTGAGTTTTAAAAATCGTGAAAAAATTTTTCAATCAATTCAAGACACATGTACATTTTGCGTAGCGCATTCATCCGTCGAAGAGATAGACCAAATCAACATTTTACAGGCAAGCTTGCTATCAATGAAAAGAGCTATTTTTGGTTTAAATATTAAGCCAGATTTTGTACTCATAGATGGCAATAAAAGTCCTGAGGGCTTGGAAAGCAAATCTGAAACTATAATTAAAGGGGATGGAAAGTCTCTTTCAATAGCTGCAGCTTCTATTGTTGCAAAAGTAACACGCGACCGTTTTATGTCGCGATTGGATAAAGAGTTTCCAGGTTATGATTGGTCTCAGAACGCCGGGTACCCAACAAAATTGCATAAATCAGCAATCCTAAATATAGGGATCACCCCATATCATAGGCGTTCTTTTAAACCCATATACAACATCTTGTATCAAAAAAATAATTAAGTGTTTGAATTAAAGAAATAAATTGACCTCGAATCACGTTTGAATCATTGTGTATGCAAATCACGAGCGCGAGAAAGCGCCAAAATATTGAGGCCAGAATGTCAATTAAGACTTTTACCAAGGAAGTTACCAAACTTCCTTTGAACAAAATTTTAGATGGAGACTGCATTGAAATAATGGATAGTCTTCCGTCGGAGTCGATCGATCTAATTTTTGCTGATCCTCCATACAACTTGCAGTTAAAAGGCGATCTTCATCGTCCTGATCACTCAAAAGTCGATGCCGTTGATAACGCTTGGGACCAATTTGATAGTTTTAAAACTTATGATCGTTTTACTGATAGCTGGCTAAAGGCTGCTAGACGGGTTTTGAAACCTAACGGTGCTATTTGGGTCATTGGAAGCTATCATAATATATTTCGAGTTGGTGCATCTTTGCAGAATAAAGGTTTTTGGATTTTAAACGATGTTATTTGGCGGAAATCAAACCCAATGCCAAATTTTCGGGGTAAACGATTAACAAATGCACATGAAACAATGATTTGGGCTTCGAAATCAGAGGGTGCAAAATACACGTTCAACTATGAAGCACTTAAAGCTTTGAATGAGGGCGTGCAAATGCGCTCGGATTGGATTTTGCCAATTTGTAATGGGAATGAAAGGCTTAAAAATAACAAAGGTGAAAAAGCCCATCCTACCCAAAAGCCTGAAAGCTTGCTACACCGAGTTTTGGTTGGCACCACTAATCCCAATGACGTAGTGTTAGATCCTTTTTTTGGAACTGGTACTACAGGGGCTGTAGCTAAAATGCTGGGTCGAGAATTTGTTGGAATTGAAAAAGAGCAAAACTATATCGACGTTGCTCAAGAGAGAATAAAGAAAATAAAAAGATTTGATAGTGAGGTGCTCGAAGTATCAACGAGCAAACGATCTGAACCCAGGGTACCTTTTGGTCAAATAATTGAGCGTGGAATGTTATCACCTGGCGAACAATTGTGGTCTTTGAACGGGCGTCATAAGGCAAAAGTTAGAGCTGACGGTACTTTGATAGGGGACGATATAAAAGGATCAATTCATCAGGTCGGTGCTGCTCTAGAAGGTGCCCCAAGTTGTAATGGTTGGACATATTGGGGTTTTAAGCGAGATGGTAAAATGGTGCCAATTGATATTTTAAGACAACAAATTCGTTCAGAAGTTAAATTGTAATTCAACAGCCTGTGGTATGAGACCGCAACAAATTAAAGTCCGCCCTCTGGGCGGATTTTTCTATTTTTAACTTATTTTTACCACTCAGTTATTTCTGGATAAAACATTTCTCGCCAACGAGAAATCCTCGGATTCATGATTGACATCCAAGCGCTTGGAAATAATGCCAAAATTCCCATGGCTGGATAGCTATGTGGAAGTTGGGGAGCCTTTGTTGCCCCAAGGTTTTGGAGTAACGGAAAACTTCTTGCTGGTTTGAAATGATGGTCGGAGTGTCTTTGTAGGTTAATCAGAACCCAATTTGAAACCTTATATGTTGAGTTCCAAGAATGGTGAGGTTGCACAAACTCATACTTACCATTTTTAAGAATTTTACGCGATAAACCGTAATGCTCAATGTAATTTACAAGCTCCAATAATAAAATAGCAACGAAAGCTTGAAGAAAAAATAAAAATAATCCCAAAAATCCACCAATTAGAAATGATAAGACGATCATAAAAATTTGTAAGATTAAGTAGATATAAAATGGATTGGAAAAGTCGCTTGGAGGTAGTCCTTTACGTCCAAGTTTATTGCTTTCTGATTTGAACGATGAAATTGGACATTGAATCAGAACACGGATGAAGAATTTATAAAAGTTCTCATTATATTTAGCCGTTACTGGGTCTTTTGGTGTTCCCACGTGGATATGATGAACCAATAAATGTTCTGAGCGGAAATGTGAGTAAAGCACCATCGCAAGCAAAGAATCTGCTAGCCACCGCTCTATTTTACCAGATTTATGCATCAGTTCATGCGCATAATTTATCCCTATGGTTCCCGTTAATACGCCCATAGCGCAAAACAGACCAATCTTTTCCGCTAAGCCCATTTCGGTATACATTATCAGTGTTAGAATACCAAACAAAGTAAGGAATTGGATTGGAGCCCATATTAGAGTTATAAGTCGGTACCAAAACAATTGAGATTCTTTCAAATTTGTATCTAAGTTCTCAACCCGTAACCCCGCATATTGGTCGATTATAGGTAATATTAATAGAGTAAAAACAGGGACAAGTAGAATTGCCCAACCCTGAATTATAAAAGAAGCCCAAAGCGCTATTGCGAACAAAACAGAAGACCAAAAAGGTACTGCAGATTCAAAGGATAAAATAATATTTTTATCTGGCATAACTACAACTATTGTTCCTTTTAATTAAAGAAAATTTTCTATTTCTACAATTATGATTTCTTTTATTTTCATTGTATGGTTTCCTAATATTAGTCTTCTCCATTTGGCTCCAAAATATTTAATTTCAATATTTAATTGATTGCCAAACTTTTCTCATCACTGTTGGCAGATTGTTCGGATTAAATTCATCTGGTTTCAAAAATTGGCCCCGCTTGGGAGTTTGTTCTGATTCAACAGTAACATGCATGACTTTCAAATTTAAGTCGAAATGCGTGAACGTATGTTTTACGATAGTATCCTTAATTTCCCAATCTCCGTCTATTGGTGGATCGTCCCGAAAAGAATCTCCCCATGCCGAAGATGGAAGGCTCAGCATTCCACCCAAAAGACCATTTGGTTGTCTTATTTCGGTCAATATTGCGCCATCAACCCGTTCAACAAAATACGCGATTCCATATCGCACTGGTTTTTTCGTTTTTTTCAATTTGCGTGGCAAAGATTTAGCTGTTCCTGCTTTTCTTGAATCACAATGATTTTCCCAAGGGCAAATCTCACAACTTGGTACTTTGGGTTTGCAGATAGTTGCGCCTAGATCCATTATTGCTTGCGCATAATCCCCAGATCTAATTTTTGGGGTGAGCTGCTTTGCTAAAAATGACAGCTCTTTTTTAGCTTTTGGCAGTTCTGTATGGACATCGAAAATTCTGGATATGACACGTTCAACATTACCGTCTACGACTGTTTCCGGGATGTCATATGCGATTGAAGCAATTGCAGACGCTGTATACGGACCAACACCAGGCAATTTTAGTAACGCATCAAATGCTTGAGGAAATTTTCCGCTTTTTTCTTTTGCGATCAGTCTTGCACACTTTAATAAATTTCGGGCTCTTGCATAATAACCAAGTCCTGCCCAAGCTCCCATAACTTCTTCATCTTTAGCATTTGCTAGGTCAAAGATTGTCGGCCACTTTGTGGTAAATTTTGTGAAGTAGGGTTTAACGTAGGCGACGGTGGTTTGTTGCAGCATAATTTCAGATAACCAAACATGGTAAGGGTTTGGTCTAATGCCCGATAACCTTTTTTTGGGACCAATCCGCCAGGGCATTTCTCTAGCGTTATAATCATACCAGTCTAACAACTTGTTTGGATCTGGTTTGTTTTCTATGCTAGTCTGCATTGGGTAATCCGTTGACGATAGGCCTGTGGCGTTAAATATTGGGTTCTTAAGGATAGGTATATAATAGTAAAGAAATGCGGAAACATGGATTCAAAAAAGCATCGGTCTTGTTGAAGAGAAATATCCAAAAAGCTAGTGAATCAAGAGGTTTTGCACAATCTCGCGTTTTGACGCACTGGAGCGCGATTGTTGGAGAAGAAATTTCATCTGTATCTATTCCTACCAAAGTGAGCTACAAAACTGATGGTTTAGGTGCTACACTTACAATTCTAACATCTGGGTCAAGTGGACCTATTTTGGAGATGCAAAAAGAATTTATACGAAATAAGATTAACGCGGTGTATGGCTACAATGCGGTTCAAAAAATAAAAATAACTCAGTCGTCACCCCTTGCTTTAATTCGCAAAAATGAAAATCCTAAGAGTATAATTTCAAAAAAAAATAAACCTAAAGTGGAAATATCTACTAGCCTTGAGAAAGCCGTAAATGAAATTGATGATAAAAACCTCAGACAAGCCCTTGAAGAACTGGCAATAAATGTATTTACAAAGTTAGAAAATAGTTCCTCTTCTGAAAGGTAAATATTATGCAAAAGTTGTCATTATTTTTAATATTTCTTGGGCTTGTTTATATCTTACAGTCGGGTAGCGAAAATGAAAATGGAAATAAATTTGATCTTCCTTTTTCTGTAAGCGCTGAAGAAGCTTCCGAAACAGTAAAGCCGATAGCAGAAATGGTTCAAGGCGACGAAGACGCTCCGATTGAAATGATTGAATACGCATCTTTCACCTGCCCTCATTGTGCTACCTTTCATGCCGATGTTTATCCCGAACTAAAAGTCAATTACATTGATAAGGGTCTTGTTAGGTTTATTTACCGAGAAGTCTATTTTGATAAATATGGGATGTGGGCTTCAATGATCGCCAGATGCGCTGGGCCAGACAAATTTTTTGGAATGACAGACCAAATCTATAGAAAACAATCAGTTTGGGCTCGTGCGGAAAGTGATGTAGCTATTGTTACAGAGCTTAGAAAAATTGGCCTGTTGGCGGGGCTAGATGAAACCCAGCTAGGTCAGTGTCTTCAAGATGGTGTAAAATTACGGGCCTTGGTCGAATGGTATAGTGAAAATGCAAAAAGAGATGAAATTAAATCGACACCAACTCTAGTCATAAATGGTGAAAAGCATTCTAATCAAAGTTATGAAAAGCTCACCGAAATTTTAGATGAGATTTTAGAAAAATCATGAAATTTCCCTTAGAAGGTTTACGTGTTGTAGAGCTGGCTCGTATTCTTGCCGGGCCTTTCGCAGGGCAAACGCTCGCTGATTTAGGTGCTGAAGTTATTAAGGTTGAAGCTCCAAATGGTGATGACACTAGAAATTGGGGACCGCCGTTTATAGATAGAGATGGAGATAGTTCTGCTGCTTATTTTCATTCATGCAATCGGGGTAAAGCAAGTATTACTATTGATTTGTCAAAGACCAGTGATCAATTACGTCTTAAAGAATTGATACAGTCCTCTGATATCCTAATTGAGAATTTTAAAGTTGGTGGTTTAAGAAAATATGGGTTCGACTACGAAAGTGTTAAATCGATTAACCCTGCATTAATTTATTGCTCCATAACTGGGTTTGGGCAAACTGGTCCATACTCACACAGAGCAGGATATGACTACATTATTCAAGGAATGAGTGGTTTTATGTCAATAACTGGTGAAGCTGGAGAAATGCCTCAAAGGGCTGGTGTGGCGGTTACAGATTTATTTACCGGGTTATATGCAACTACAGCAATTCTATCAGCGATACATATGCGAAATGATACGGGTAAAGGCCAACATATTGATATGGCTCTACTTGACTGTGCAGTTTCAGTAATGGTCAATCAGGCAATGAATTTTATGAGTACTGGTGTTTCACCCCAAAGGGTAGGTAATATTCATCCTAATCTTTGTCCTTACCAAGTATTTGAATGTACCGATGGTCACTTAATAATCGCAGTTGGGAATGACAATCAGTTTTCTCGGTTATGTAGTATTCTAAAACTAGAATCTTTAAGCAACGACCCACTTTTTTTGACAAATGAGCAAAGGGTTTTGAATCGTGACCAGCTCACTAGGATGCTAACTGACGCGATAAAAGCTTTGCAGAAGGACGAGCTTTTGAAGCTTTGTGAAGATAAAAACGTTCCAGCTGGTCCTATAAATACAATGAAAGAAGTTTTTAAAGATCCGCAGGTTATCTTTCGAGAGATGGCGTTAAATTTTGGAAATCATCAGGGTGTGGCTTCTCCCTTTAAATTTTCTGATGCACAATTAAATATGGAAGCACCATCTCCACAGTTAGGTCAGGATAATAACAAGTTTTAAAATTTACTAATTAAATATTAAAAAGATTTTCAAGCTCATTTTTATCATCAAATTCAATTCTTACGGGTAAGGAGGTTACTTTTTTGCGAAACGCGTTTGGTAGCCGTACGGCATCCTTTTCCGTAGTCACTAATTGTGCGTGAGCAGTTAACGCTTTATGCTCTAATCTTTTCAAAATTTGTGCACTCAACCTTTGATGATCACTTAATGCCACGCAATCAATTAAATTAGCACCTGTTGATCGAAGCATATTAAAAAATTTGTCAGGGTGAGCTATCCCAGCGAAAGCTATAAATTTCCCTTCTTTCCAATTCATGCCAGTCTCAACTGGCTTTAATGTTGAGTGAATAACTTTCAAGTGACTTGGAAAAGTATCAAATCTATAAAGGCCGGAACCCACAATAACTAGCGCGTCAGCTCGTTTAAAACCTTGGAAGATATTTTCTCGCAGTGGTCCCGCGGGAAGGCATTTTTTATTTCCGAAGCCTCTCGTTCCATCAACCACCAAAATTGAAAAATCTTTGTGAAAACTGGGATCCTGAAATCCATCATCCAATAATACTACTTGGGCGCCTGCTTTTTCAGCGGCTGCTATTCCATTTTTTCTTCTTTTTGAAACCCATACGGAGGTAAATTCGGACATTAAAAGTGGTTCATCTCCCACCTCGTCGGCTTTATGCTTTCTAGGATTTACTAAAAAAGTTCCCTGGAATTTTGCTTTGTATCCACGTGACACGATGTGTACATTTAGTCCTTTTTTTAGGAAGTGATCTGCTAATGCTATCGTTGTGGGTGTTTTGCCTGTGCCGCCGACATTTAAATTGCCAACGCATATCGTTAAGCAGTTATACTTTTGGTTGCTGCCGAATTTCTCTCTTAAATAGGTTAGTACGTTGTAGAGGTGACCTAATGGAAGTAAAAAAGTAGCCTTCCAAGAACTGGGCTCATACCAAAATTTTGGAGCTCTCATATTAATTCTCTGTGGTTTAGAAAGTCACAAACAAGTTCTACAATTTTATCAGTATTTTCAGCGCCGCAAGAAATAAAATCAAGTGCAGCGATGCCCATACTTGCAGCACTGTTAGCAGAATACAGTCTATTTAGCTCCGTTGCCAATTCATTGCTACTTTGTATCTGCAATGCTGCGCCAACACTTTTTAGGCCCTCATATTCCATTGAGTATGGATT
The DNA here is from genome assembly GCA_902606585.1 of Paracoccaceae bacterium. Classification (GTDB taxonomy): domain Bacteria; phylum Pseudomonadota; class Alphaproteobacteria; order Rhodobacterales; family Rhodobacteraceae; genus Salinivivens. Next base: position 18,441 of record CACLGX010000024.1, read on the forward strand.
GGTATTAGGACCATGTAGTATCCCGCAACATAAACTTGCAGCGATTAATGGGTCTTTTTGCTGATCTAATATTGCTAATGTATTGCCATTAAAAACAATTGGTGCCAATCTCATGAGTTTAATATTATGAACAGGTTCTTTTGAAAAATAGACTTGAGTTGCTTCGCCCGGTGTTTGAATGTCCTCAACGGCACTCAATCGCAAATCTAACTTGCTACACTTCTCTTTCAAAACGTCTATATCCTCCGGGCTAGATAATGAAATGGTTAGACAATATTGGAAAGCTGCTCTTAATACTTGTCGATGAGCCTTAAGCACAAAGTCAATTTCGCGCTCATGAATGTTTACCGCGGCCCACATCGGTCTACCTTTTAAAATACTAAAAACACTATTATTTTCTGAAAACGGCAGGGGCGCTATTGAGGACTGTAAAAGACCTATCCCTTTAATTCTGTGCCCGTCCACTGAACCTTTGAAAAGTTTGGAGGCAGTCATTTCATTTTCTGTAAACACAAAATCAAAATTGTTGAATACCGTTTTCCTAAAGTTTGGTAGTATCTTGAGTTTTCTCTTTCTTAGATTAGCAAGGCGGGCATCGGCAAAAATACTTAAGTATTTTTTTTGTTTTATTCTTGAAGTTAACAGGTAGGGTAGCGGCCCATCTAAACAAATTATTACTTGCGGATCATATTCTTTGAAAAAATTTGGATGTGAAAGCTGGTCAGAAATTTTTCCAAGGATTAAAAAATCGTTACATGAAATGGGTTTCTTAGCAAACTCTTCCCCATAGGTTATCAGAAATTCTGTTCTCAACTTTTCTTTAAGATATGTACAAAGCAATTCGGCTGCGCGAAAACGATCTGGCTGCGATACATGAACCCAAATACAGGGGGATAACTTAGATACTACTGAACTTAAGTTGGTAATTTTTTTAAGACTCCTTGCTTTCGTAGTAGTTTTACATGGGAAATATAAAAACAAAAAGCCGCTCTCTAGAGCGGCTTTTTTAAACTTTTTGAAATTTAATAATTCAGAAACCCAAACCTTCGTATTTTTTCTTAAACTTAGATACGCGACCACCTTGATCGAGTAACCGTTGACCGCCGCCGGTCCATGCAGGATGCGCAGTTGGGTCAATATCAAGAGACAATGTTTCGCCTTCACTACCCCAAGTCGAACGCATTTGTACGACTGAGCCATCTGTGAGTTTTACGTTAATGAAATGGTAATCAGGGTGAATATCTTTTTTCAATTTATATTCCTACTCTTTTACAGTTTTTGGCTTGTAATTGGTATCTTCGGCAATACGAGCGGACTTTCCACGACGTGAGCGAAGATAATATAACTTAGCTCTTCTGACTCGGCCCCGACGCACAACAGTAATACTCTCAATATTGGTTGAATAAAGAGGGAATACTCTCTCTACGCCTTCACCAAAAGATATTTTTCTAACCGTAAAAGATCCAGCAATACCAACGCCATTTTTTCGCGCAATGCAAACACCTTCATAATTCTGAACGCGAGATCTAGTGCCTTCTGTAACTTTGTACCCTACTTTAACTGTATCACCAGCTTTGAAATCAGGTATTTCTTTGCTTAATGAGGCGATTTGTTCTGCCTCTATTTGTGCGATCATATCCATCGCAAATCTCCTTTGATAACGGTTTTTCCGTATTATTAATTAATCGGTCCAGAGCTCTAATTTTTTCTTGGATCCCTAACTATATTAAGTCCAAAAGAGTATACAACCAAATTTTTTTGTAGATTTTATACCTTTCAATCAGCGATGGAATACAATGGATCCACACGGTCGAACTGACATTTTCAACCGGATTGGGCAGCATTTAAATTGAAAACAGCGGATTGGCAAGTGTTTTATTATAAATACGATCAAAGTAATGCCAGTGGGAATTTTATCTTTCTATTTTGTTTTTTTGGCCAAAAGAACTAACAGAGAAGCGATCAATCCTTTACTTTATTCCAGGTTTTCCATAGATCAGGTCTGTGTTTTTGTGTCTTAGTTTTTGCCTGATCCATTCTCCATTTTGCAATGTTCTCATGATGACCTGATAATAAAGTTTCTGGAATTTTTTGGCCTTTCCACTCAGCTGGTTTAGTATATTGGGGGTATTCCAACAAACCACTCGAGTGACTTTCATCTAGTAGACTATCAGGGTTGCCCAAAACAGTTGGAAGCAAGCGAACAGTAGCGTCAATCATTGCCTGTGCTGCTACTTCGCCGCCCGTCATGACAAAATCGCCTAACGATATTTCTTCAATATCATAGTGCTCTAATATGCGCTCATCAATTCCTTCAAATCTACCGCATAAGATGATAACTCCTGGTGCAGCAGCCCATTTTTTCGCAAGTGTTTGGTCAAACCTTTTTCCTCTAGGCGACATATAAACTAACGGCCTTCCTTTGGGTGAGCTCGAGATTGATTTCTCTAATGCAGGCTCTATTACATCTGCGCGCAAAACTAGGCCTGCACCTCCGCCCGTTGGAGTATCATCAACTTTTTTGTTGGGCCCGATGCCAAAATCGCGCAAATTTACTATTTCAAGTGCCCACTTCTTTTTTTGAAGTGATTTTCCAAGAATACTTTCGCTCAATACACCAGGAAACAAATTGGGATAGAGTGTAATTACATCTGCCGTCCATAAGTTACTAAGTCGTGGGCTATTTGTCATCAACTCTTTTGGTATAGTGGAGGCGGATATTGATTTCCTACCGTGCGATAAAGGTTTATCAGGCATTATTAAAAAAGCCCCTTCGGCGGATCGATAATCACAATAGAGTTTTTTATATCAACTTTTGGTACAATTTCTCTGGTGAACGGTACTAAAATAGAGTTTTTTTGGCCTTTATTTTCGATTTCTAATAAATCAGAAGCGCCATGATTGAGAACGGAGATAATCCTCCCAATACTCAAACCCTCTAAATTTTGGACGCTCAGACCGATCAAGTCAGTATGATAATATTCGTCTTCAAGGAGTTCTGGTAATCTTTCTCTTGGGACGTACAATTTTGTACCCTTCAATTTGTCGGCATCCTCCTTTGATATAACCCCAGACATTCGTGCTGATAAACCATTTTTTATCTCACCTGTTATAACGACATCGAATTTTTGTTCACCTTTTTTAGTCAATAGTGGGGCATAGTCGGCTATTGCCTCTGGAATAGAAGTGAAACTTTTTAATCGAACTTCTCCCTTAACACCAAAGGCGCCAGTAATCGCTCCAACACAAATAAGTTCAGGCATATGCGAAATCCCTAATGCGGATATTCAATTAAATGATCTAATTACTCTTGGACTTTGGCTGTACAGATAGAGCCATTTAATATTCCACCTATTTCACCACAAATTTTTTTATAGTTTTGTTTTTCGTACACAACACCAGCGGTGAAGGCTATCCCAATAATTACAAGCAATCTTATCGGTCTAAATATCATTTTAATTATACAATATTTTTCTTTTGATTATTCACAATAAATGTCTAACGATTATTGTTTTTAATTTCCAATAATAATCGTTAGACAGAATGGTTTAAATTTAGCCTTTTGCTTCTTCAGCTGGCGCCTCTTCAGTTGTGGCTTCTTGAGCTGGCGCCTCTTCAGTTGCGGCTTCTTCAGCTGGCGCCTCTTCAGTTGCGGCTTCTTGAGCTGGCGCCTCTTCAACTACGGCTTCTTCGGCTGGCGCCTCCTCAGCCGGTGCCTCGGTGCTGTCTTTAGCTAATTTTTCTTCAGCTCTGTCTTGTGCCTTTTGGCCAGGAAGCGCCTTTTTAGGGTTATTTCGGGTCTTTTTTCCGAGAATTCCTGCTGCTTCTAGAAACCGTGAGACTCGGTCAGTTACTTGCGCGCCTTCACTCATCCAATACTGAATGCGCTCTACATTCATTTTAACTCTTTCATCACTATCTTTAGGTAGTAGTGGATTATAAGTTCCTAGTCTTTCTATATATCGTCCGTCTCGTGGCATTCTGCTATCTGCCGCAACGATCCTGTAAAAAGGACGTTTCTTGCTACCACCTCTGGCAAGACGTATTTTCATGGCCATTGTATATTCTCCTTTTGAATGGCTTTTCAGGCAAATGCCTCAAAGTTGTTGTTTTTTGTGATGTTGGATTACTTCTTGGATAATGAAATTTAGTAAATTTTTTGCAAATTCTGGATCTAAACCGGCTTCATCTGCTAAATTCTCAAGTCTTGAAATTTGATATGCTTCGCGTTCGGGGTCAGAAGGTGGTAAGTTATTTCCCGCCTTCAATTTTCCAATGGCTTGCGTGTGTCTAAAACGTTCGCCAAGTGTGTAAATTAAAATTGCATCAAGGCGATCAATACTGTCTCGGTGATCATGAAGAACATCCAAGACTGTTTGCGATAAATTAGTCATTCAAAAGCCTCCCCAGAAATTTATATTTCCCACTTGCAATTTGTAAAATATTCATCCGTTTAACTCATGCGGTTGGGGGTGACGAAAAAGCATTTCATTACCCATAAATGAATTTTTATACGAACGCTCAAAGCGGGCGCCCATGCGTTTCGCCAAATTAATGGATCGTTGATTTTCGGGTACTATACCGCTTGTAAGCGTTTCAAACTTAAGTACCTCGTAGGCCCAACGTCTTACTCTACATGAAGCTTCGTAGGCAATTGATTTACCTTCGAATTTATCAAAAACAGCCCATCCTACTTCTGGCTCGGGCCAACCCTCAGGATTCCAAATTCCACTCATTCCAGCAACTTCACCCAGTTTAGTTTCTATCATAAAATACCCATACCCGTGCCAATGCCAGTGGCCCACGTTGGTAGAAAACCAACGCCATGCATTGCTACGGTCAGGTGATGAACCAAAGCCCCGAGATCGATTTTCATCTAGAAGAAAAGAAATAACTTTTTCAGCATCCTCTTTTTCAGGTCCCCGAAGTATTAAATTCTCTGACTCAAGTGTGGGTGCGTTTGTTAAGGTCATTTCTTTTTGCCAAACCCAGATAATCCAGGTGGAAGCTGGCCCCCACCTATTCCTGAAAGTCCTCCAGGAATATTATTTGGAGACATATTGCCCAGATCTTTTGCTGCCTTTTGCAAGGCTTTGGGGTCCAGCTTACCTGGTAATCCGGCAGGATCTGGCATTCCTTTTCCGAACATCCCCATCATGGCTTGTTTAAGCATGCCGCCCTTACCCATTTTTTTCACCACATCGGACATTTGCCTCTGCATTTTGAGCAATTTATTTAAGTCGCTAACTTCCATTCCAGAGCCAGCAGCAATTCTTTTCTTTCTACTTGCTTGCAAAATTTGGGGGTTTGCCCGTTCTCTTTTTGTCATTGAATTAATTAAGGCAATTTGCCTATTAAACACTGTATCATCCATTCCAAGTTCAGAAGCTTTTTTTGCCATTTTCCCCATACCGGGCATCATACCCATAATACTTTCAACACCGCCCATTTTCATCATTTGCTCAAGCTGTGTTCTTAGATCATTCATGTTGAATTGGCCTTTTTGAAACCGCTTCATCATCTTTTGGGCTTGCTCCGCCTCAATGGTCTCTTGAGCTTTTTCAACGAGTGAAACTATGTCACCCATTCCAAGAATACGGCTGGCAACTCTCTCAGGTTCGAATGTTTCGAGAGCATCTATTTTTTCGCCAACACCAACAAATCGTATTGGTTTCCCAGTGACCGCACGCATTGATAACGCTGCGCCACCCCTGCCGTCACCGTCCATACGCGTTAGAACAACCCCGCTGACACCAATTTTGTCATCAAATTCAGTTGCAACATTGACGGCGTCTTGTCCAGTCAAACCATCAACAACTAGCAAAGTTTCTCTGGGGTTTGCGATGTCTCTAACGGCAGCCGCTTGGGCGATTAACTCCTCGTCGATATGCAAGCGGCCGGCTGTATCCAATATGTAGATATCATAACCACCTAAAGACGCTTGAATTTTTGCCCGCTTTGCGATCGCTAATGGATCTTCACCTTTAATAATAGGCAAGGTATCAACACCAATCTGTGATCCTAGTATTTGAAGTTGCTCCATAGCTGCTGGGCGATTAACATCCAACGAAGCCATTAGAACTTTTTTGCTCTCTTTTTGTTTAAACCTATTTGCCAATTTTGCAGAGGTTGTTGTCTTGCCTGAACCTTGAAGTCCCACCATGAGGATTGGGGCCGGTGGATTGTCAATTTTCAGTTTCTCTAAGTCGTCTTCACCAGCTAAAAAATAAACGAGTTCATCATGGACTATTTTAACAACTTGTTGGCCTGGAGTAATTGATTTGGTAACAGTTTGTCCTGTCGCTTTTTCTTGAACCGCATTTATAAAATCCCTTGCTACAGACAGAGATACATCTGCCTCTAATAAAGCCACTCTAACTTCTCGGAGAGCAGTTTTTACATCGTCTTCGGATAGCGCTCCTTGCTTGGTTAGGCGGTCAAAAACACCGGAAAGCCGCTCAGATAAACTTTCAAACAAATTAAACTCCTTAAGTTCAATTTAATCTAGCTCAGATGATCCTAGCAGTTTTGTTTAAACCTAATTACCCCCGTGGGCGAAACTCGCTGACGGGGGGCGATCCAACTGTTGAGGACCGGAAGAAAAATCTCCCAAGAAATTGTAATGGTGTAAACACGGCTTTTCTTGGCGTGTCAAGAACAGACGCATATAAAATTGATTATCATCCTAAATCGGATGGGTTCAATAATTTCTCTTTCGCTAAAAATTCTTCTAGTGAGTCTAAACTTATAGGGTCGAGTTTTCCAAAAGTTTGTATCCAAACAAAAGCGGCATGCATTGCTTCCGTCTCCAATTTGCACCACTTGACACGCCCACGGCGCTCTTGAGAAATTAAACCTGCATTGGTCAACACAATTAGATGTTTTGAAATAGCCGCCAGTGAAATATCAAAAGGGTCTGCGATATCGGTCACAGCCATGTCATCCTCTAAAAGAATCATTAGAATTTTGCGTCTAGTTGGATCAGCTAGAGCCGAAAATATCTGGTTTAGCTTATGAGGCATTCTGACAAAACTTTATTCAACCAAATAGTTGAATAATAAGATTCACTTTGAATTTAATCAACCGAAGGCGCCATAAAAATTTTTTTTTATTAAAATACATGAAAACAATAGTTTAAGTTTTTTTGATCTTGAAAATCGCTGTTGACTTACCAACTGCGACTACTTAATACCAAGATTGTTTTCACAAGGCTAAAGTATGGGCGAGGGTAAAACCGAAAATCCTCTTGAATCTTTAGAGGCTAAGATAGCGGCTGCGAAAAAATCAGCTGAGCCTGCGGAGCAAGTGCAAAACAAATTCTCTGCCGCGGAAGTTGGTTGGAGGATGATAATAGAATTAACTGCTGGAGTTTTTATAGGCTTTGGCGTGGGATATGGACTGGATTTCTTATTTGATACCAAACCGGTTTTTATTCTAATACTGACCTTGTTTGGGTTTGCAGCTGGTGTAAAAACAATGATGCGTTCTGCGCGTGAGCTGCAAGATAAAGAATTGTATGCCCAATTCAGTAAGGAAGAGGATGACTCAGATGGCGAGCAGCGCTGACGCAAAAGATGAAGGTTTGGTTTTCCATCCCATGGATCAATTTATTGTTGAACCGCTTTTTGGAGCGGGCCCGGTACACTGGTATACAGTGACAAATGTAACTTTATGGATGGCGCTGTCGGTTGTTGCACTAATTTTAATAATGGTGGTTGGTACATCAAAGCGTGCATTGGTGCCTTCGAGGGCGCAATCCATAGGTGAATTAGCGTATGGGTTCGTGCATAAAATGGTAGAAGACGTGGCTGGCAAAGATGCTGTTCCCTACTTTCCTTATATAATGACACTTTTTATGTTTATCGTCTTATCAAATTTTTTGGGATTGCTTCCAATGTCCTTTACAACCACTTCACACATCGCGGTAACTGCAGTGATGGCTATGGTGGTATTTTTGTCAGTAACCATTTTAGGGTTTGCTAAAAATGGCGTGGGGTTTTTGTCCCTTTTCTGGATTTCGTCCGCCCCATTGGCTTTGAGACCCGCCCTAGCACTTATTGAAATCATTTCATATTTTGTGAGGCCCGTTAGTCATTCTATCCGTCTAGCCGGCAATATGATGGCAGGACACGCTGTTATCAAAGTATTTGCAGCATTTGCAGGTGTAGCGCTAATATCGCCTCTATCTGTTGTTGCTATAACCGCAATGTATGCTCTAGAGACGTTGGTTTCTTTTATACAGGCATATGTCTTTGCAATTTTAACTTGCGTCTACCTAAAAGACGCTCTTCATCCACATCACTAAAGTAAAATAAATAAGGAGAATTCGAATGGAAGGCGATATTGTACAAATGGGTGCATACATTGGCGCGGGACTGGCCTGTACAGGCATGGGCGGCGCGGCAGTTGGCGTTGGTCACGTGGTAGGAAACTTTATAGCAGGAGCCCTTCGAAATCCTTCCGCAGCTGCTGGACAAACAGCAACCATGTTTATTGGGATTGCTTTTGCCGAAGCACTGGGTATCTTTTCGTTCCTAGTTGCTCTTCTATTAATGTTCGCCGTCTAAACGACACTTAGAACAACGTCCTGAAAAATGGGGTGCTCTTTGATCGGGAACACCTCAAAATTACTGGGTCATCAAGGAGTAAAACATGTCAATAAAAACTGATGTTTCTGCGAGCACTTGTATTGATGGCTACGGCAGTGCAATCGGTATGCCGCAATTGTGTACTGATTGGGCAAGTAATCAAATCTTTTGGTTGGTGGTCACCCTAGTAGCAATATTTTTTGTATTATCGAGATTAGCATTGCCTCGAATTTCTGCGGTAATTTCGGAAAGACAAGGCACAATAACTAACGATTTGGCAGCTGCCGAAAATTTGAAATCGGAAGCGGCGCAAGCTGAAGTAGCTTACAATCAAGCTCTTGAAAACGCTCGATCTGAGGCTTCTAGAATAATAGAAACAGCGAAAGCGGAAATAAAACAGGAGCTGGATGTTGCAATCCAAAAAGCGGATGCGGATATATCTTTGAAGGCTGCTGCCAGCGAAGATGCTATAGCTGATATAAGAAAAGACGCGCTGACAAATGTCAAATCAGTAGCAAAAGAAATTACCTCTGAGCTAGTTAAAGTTCTTGGTGGGAAAGTTGACTCCAAAACTTTGACGTCGGTGATCAACAAAAAAATGAAAGGGTAATGGGAATGTTGAAAAAGTTTATAGCTCCGGGATTAATTCTTACAGTCGCAAACCCTCTGTGGGCAGCATCCGGCCCTTTCTTTTCTCTCCGTAACACAGACTTTGTTGTATTGATTAGCTTCATTGCTTTTGCATTAATTTTAATTTACCTAAAAGTGCCTTCTATGATGAGCAAGATGCTCGATCAGCGGGCCGCGTCTATTAAGAACGAATTAGATGAGGCCAGAGCTCTTCGAGAAGAGGCCCAAACAATTTTGGCATCTTATGAGAGAAAGCAAAAAGAGGTTAGCGAACAGGCTGCTCGTAT
>CACLGX010000025.1 GCA_902606585.1 Paracoccaceae bacterium
CTGGGGCTACGATTTGTTTCGCCATCTCCAGAGCAGGGGGTGGGGGGCAAAAACGAGCAATGGTTAGGTTGCTAAGATACCGCTCTCACATTTTTGCTCCTAGAGGGGGTGATCCAGTTTATTATTGATTCAAAATGCTAGTTTTGTATGTTTTTTAAATTATGAAATAAAAGTTTAACCACGAAGAGGAGAATTCATGTCTACATCTTGGAAAGATTTTGTTGATGCATTCCGCATTGGTTCAGAGACTGGCAATATTGAAAAGTTAAGCAACATTATTGCAGAGGACTTTGATTGGGTCACTTCTGACATGGATCGACAAGCTACATTATCGTGGACTTCAACAACCTCTTTTAGAATAAATGGTGAACCAGAGACATTCTATGAGAACGCGGAAGTTATTTCTGGCACCCACCCAGTTTTGGATGATGAAGGTAAGCAAAATTTAGTTATGGGGATTGCTAGACTAAGAGATGGTAAAATTTATCGTTATGACCATATGAGAAAATTATCAGATTAACATTATTTTATCGAGATTCAAAAGTGGTGACAGAAGTTATGCATGGGAGCATACATACTCCTGCCAAGAATATAGATGGAAGAAAACGTATTTTTAATTGACATGCATTGACGAGATTTCTATGAGTGATGTTATAATATAACACTATGGAAAGTATAATGAAGATTGCATATGTATTTAAAACTAGTATGGCAAGCACCTTTCAATTAGGTAGCATGATTTTGCCGCAGCTAGAAAACGACACTCACATGGTTGATGTCGTTGGAATGTTTTTCTTTGATGATAACATATTCTGCCTCCAGAAAGACAACCCTGTAGGGGAGCGACTGAGCAAAATAGCAAAAGAAAAAGGAATGTTGTTGATGGTCTGCGATCAGTGTGCGGTAAGGCGTGAGCTGGCAGAGGGAACTTTTGAGCAGTGCGGAAGCGGAGAGGTTAAACCAAAAGGACTTGTGGATGGAGTGCAAGCGGGTTGTTTTCCACAACTTTACCAGGCTCTTGCTGGAAGTCCTCCAGACCAAGTAATTACTCTCTGAAGAGAGCCTTTTGCTCTTGAATCAAAGCAATAAACACTTGCTGCTTTTGCCTCGCGTGACGGTGGGTCTATTGCTTAAACAGGTCGACAAAAAAGTTAATTTGACGTTATCATAACACACGACACATAAAAGCGCTTATGAAGAAAACTAACACATTACTATCAATCTGTACTAGATGCCGTGATGGGCGCGAAGATATGCATGAAAATCGTGGTGGAACCCGACTTGCCGAAGAGTTTATGAAGCGCGCCACTGAACAAATTGGCTTCAGTGTCAGGGGAGTTTACTGCATGAGCCAATGTAAGAGGCCATGTGTGGTTTCTTTTACAGCTGCAGATTACTTTACTTACTCATTTGGAGACCTCGACCCAGAATGCTCTGAGCATATAGATGCACTTTTTACGTTTGCTGAGATGTATGCGAGTGCTCCAGAAGGATTTGTATTGCGTAATGATAGACCAGAGGTTCTGCGAGCAGGTATCCTTGGAAGGTATCCACCAATAAAAACAGCGTCGGAATTAGTTTCAACTTTATCAAAAAAATAAATCAAACTTGCTACAGTCGTAGCAAACCAAGTGACTCAAATAAATAACTTAGTGGGCACTACTTGAAACCTAAGCTCTAATCTCTTAACTATAACTAAGGCATTTAATCTTCAACTTGTGCGCCTTGCCATGGTGGCTAAAGCACTAAAGCGGAGGGACAGTTTATGTCTACCACAAAACACACTTCATTTATTCCTATGTCACCTGAGTTACTTCCTCGTCAGAAGTTAAACGAGGTTGTTGCTATTCCTGAATTACCCAAAGGCCTTGCCCCCAAAGTAGAATGGGTTGAACCTTTGCTGCGTGACCGACCTAAAGCCTCACCCAGAAAGCTTACATTTCTGTTTAGCGTAGAATGGTCTTGGTCCCCAATGCATCATCGCATTGATAACTACTATCTAAACCCTCGTAGGACTGGTTGGTTGCTTTGGAACAATTGGGTTGACGATGGAACCAACCCATGGGGCTGGCATTGGTTATTAATGGCCCATTGTGGGAAAGGTAAGTTTGATGAAAAGACCATTGCTATCCATCTCATCAAGGCTCTTTGGAAATGCGAGCAAGAACACCAAATGCTTGATGAGTATCATTGGATAAACAATACTGGACTTCTCGATGTGGAAGAAATTCAGGCTATAGCAAGAGAAATATGGTGAGAAAAATGGATTTAATTATTAAAACTGAAATGTACAGAAACCCAGAATTTAAATCAGTAATAGAGTTTGGTGTAACAGCGATTAAGGAGCTTGATGATGAAGATTTTAGGCAAGTTAAAGTCGCTGGTTTATACGGTCTTAACGCACCTTTAACTTTTGATGGTCAAATAGAAGACAGTTCCGTCGATTGTTTCGATGCTCGCGATGGTCATGCCCATGAGACTTATTCAATTCTATTTCAAGAGATGAAAAATATTGAAAAATTGTTACAAGTAAAATTAGAGGACTCCTGGAATTTTGATAGTGTTCTTTTCCTTGAGGAAGCCCAGGTCGATAAGGAATATCGTGGTCATGGAGTTGCTTTGAGACTAATGCGAGAAGTCGCCTATATTTTTCGGAATAGTTCCCCTCTTTATATTTTAAAAGCGCATCCAGCGGGTCAAAGTGATGAAGTAACGGATGATGACTGTCGAAAACTAGGTGCTTATTACATGAGTGATCCAGAGCTTGGCTTCAAAGAATTAGACCCTGAGAAATATGCGGGTTGGTTGGTCAGTAAGGGTAATGCTAGAATTGCAGAAACCTCAGACAATTATTTTTTTGAGACTAGCTCTGGAAACTAAAATTAAATGTTATTTGAGTATAAAGGCCAAAAATATAAGTCGATGAAAGCAGCTGCTGAGGCACATGGATTAGACCATAGGAAGGTTTGGTCAAGATTGAAGTCTGGAAAGTCTGTAGAGGAAGCCTTTTCACTACAAGACTTTCCAAAAACTGGTCGTTCAAGTCCAATAATAATAAAAGGAAAAACTTATTCAGCTGTTTCTGTGGCTGCAAGGGAATACGGGATAAGTGAACGAAGAATACACGGTAGATTGGAAAGAGGGTTGACGCCAGAACAGGCAGTTGGCCTGGAACCTTTTGAAGAGGGAAATAAAAAACCGATTATAGTTGGAGATAAAACATTTAAATCCAAAGCTGAGGCTGCTCGTTATTTTGGAATTCCTCTTTATTCAGTTCACAACAGGCTTAAAAGAGGCCGATCAATCGAAGAGGTTTTTCAGAAAGGAGAACTTAAAAGAAAAAGTCGTTTATTTAGGTCTATAGAGGTTGCTGGCCTGAAGTTTGAACAACTAAAAGAAGCCTGTGAATATTTCGATTTAGACTATGCAAAAGCCAGTTATCGATTAAGAAAAAACTGGACTCTTGAGCAAGTTTTTGGGATCGATCCGCCCCCTCAAAATACTGCTAAGAATGCGCCAAAAACTTATTCTTTTAAGGGAAAAATATATGGTAGCGCTAAAGAACTAGCCAGTGAATTTGGTGTCTCTGCTAATAATTTCACGAGAAGATTAAGCGAAGGTTGGAGCCTAGAGGAAGCGCTTGAGTTGGTTGAAAAAAAATATTCGGGTAAGCCTCAGGAAGTAATTGTTAACGGTAGGAAATTTGCAACAAGAAACGATGCTGCTCGTTTCTATCAATTAAATATAGGCACCGTGGCTACTCGCATGAACAAACAGGGTTGGACTATAGAGCAAGCTCTCGAATTGGCTCCACCTCCAGCAGGCTTTCACACGGACTTTGGAGCGGTCTATCTAATAGAAAACAATGTAAATTCGAAAAAGTATGTCGGCATTACCTTGAGAAATCCACCTCAAAAAAGATTTGAAGAACACATACAGAGCTCTTCTATGGCAGAAAAAAGATTAAAGGGTAGTTTGGCCGAAGCTATTAATACTCATGGTGAAAAGCATTTTTCGTTTAAGATTTTAAAAACTGCAAAAACGCAAGCTGATCTTCAAAGTTTAGAAAAGCAATTTATAAAAGATTACAACACCCAAAATCCCGAAGGTTATAATCTGTCCAAGGGTGGAACAATAGGGCGTGTGCCTGGACGAGCGGTTGAAATTCCATCCTTGGGTCTGAAGTTTAAATCTGTAGCAGATGCAGCCCGTCACTTTAATATAGATTCATCGGCGTTACTTTACAGACTTGATAAAGGATATACACCTGAGCAAAGTGTTGGATTGGAACCTTTAAATTGGTCAAGTTCAAGATGGAAAAAAGTTACCGTTGACGGAATGGATTTTCCTTCAACAAAAGAAGCAGCAAAATATTTTGGCCATCCGCCAAATAGGATTAGAAACAGGATCAATAAGGGGTGGACAGTAGAAGACGCCCTGAAGACTCCATTTGTTTCTAGATCAAAAGAAATTAAAATTGATGGTGTTGTGTATCCATCTATGCGTCAAGCCGCTCGATCACTAGGGATCAGCTTTGATGCACTAAGGTATAAAATTAAAAAATATAATAAGTAATTGATAATAAATAATAATACATTTCTAATTTGTGCGTTGTGCCAAATTCAGAAATATGAGACTCTTCTGTTACATAAAGCTGTAAAGGCGAGCCACAAATAAAGTTTGTAATTGAAAAAGCAAACGTTTGGGGTGGCGTTAGTAGCTCAGCCGAGAAGGGATAGTCGTTAAGTCCCACGAGTAGGCTCTACCTAGCGGTAACCTATAAAGCAGCGGGAGTTGGCAATGAAGCTACCGTTTGCTTGCGTTAAGACAGCGGCGTTTAAAGGGGAGACCGCTCAACCGCCCCCCACCTAAAAGGTGACGCTTCATTGCCTGAGATTGCCGACGGACTGGCTCCGAAGGAAAAGATCAGCACTTTGCCGAACAGGCTAAGTGTGTCCAAACTCCAGAGGCAAAGCTGAGAAAACCTCAAGACTTCACCAAAGGAAATAGAAGCTACTACAGTATTAAAAAAATTAAATGCGTTAAGCTTATAGCTGACAACTTGCGATAATGATTAAAGCAATAAGAAAAGATGATAATGTTTAAGCTATTTGCTACAGGTGAGCTAGCTAGATTGGCTATCATTGATAAAGCGAATTAGCTCGCTGTGTGTCCAGCCAATACGGCGTTTGGAAATCTTGATTTTCTTAAGCTTCTTTACTTCTGTAAGCCTAAATAAAGTGCTTTTGGAAATACCAAGTAAATTACTTGCATCTTCGGCGTTATAGATAAGTTGGTTCATCAAGCCTCCCTATAAAAAGTCAAAACGTTTTCGGCAGTTTTACCATCTTTGCTGGTTAGTACTTCTGCCCATTTGTTAAAGATCACTCTTAGTTGATGCGAATGGTTGGAGCGGGCGTAGATACCTGTGACAGACTTATCTTTATGCGTGAGCACGCGCTCCACGTAAAATCTATCAAGCCCGTTATCTTCTAGATGTGTAGATAAACCGCGTCTGATATCATGAAACCGCCAGTCCTCTAAGCCTGTTAGCTTATCAAGCTTGGCTTTTAGTTTTGAAAACCCACTTATGGGACGTTCGCCATAGGTTGTTGAAACGATATAAGGTCCAACGGGACTGCCAAGTTCTTCTATGCAGGACCTTGCCGTATCCGAAAGTGGAATACGAATTCGAGCACCTGATTTATTCCGTTCACCAGAAATATCCAAATGATCTTCTTGCACTTCTTCTCGAAGCAATTTCGCAATTACATTAACGCGCTGGCCAGTAAGAAGCAGGAGCCGCACCAAAAGGCGGTTTCCTTTAGAAAGTTGACCTGTTGCTTTGTAGATTGCCCTCATCTCTGAGAGGCTTAATACCCTCGCTCGAGGCTTTTCCTTAATGACTTTTGGAATACCAGCAGCAGGATTAATCTCTATATGCGATCGCCCTACACACCAGCGAAAAAACTTATGGAGTAGTGACAGAGTTCGGTTAGCTGTCGTTGGTGTGCTCTCCCCAACCTTATCAATCAATCTCACAAGATCTGATCTTACAATATTCTCTAGGGGCACTGCTCCCAGCTTCTTTAGTAAATACCTCGATGCCAATCTTCGATACTCGTTAGCAGTCTTTCCCTTTAAGTTACGAGAGAGATGAATTCTATCAAAGCTATTCCATGCCTCAGCAAACTTGAGCTTTTGCTGACGAAGCTTTTGTTTCTCATATTGAGGATCAATTCCTTGAGCGATGAGGTATCGAGCGTCATTTGCGAGCTTGCGTGCTTTAGTGCAATTGATGGTGGGATAGGTTCCCAGCGTTAGCTTCTTGTTTGAATTGTTAAAGCGATATTGGAAGCTCCACGATTTAACCCCAGCCTTTGAAATCCTAAGCTGAAGGCCTGCGCCATCAGTCAAAGAAATCCTTTTAGTAGGATCTGGTTTGGCGTTGCGCACGGTCTGATCTGTTAACATCAAATGAATACCTTAGATTATGCTCTGGGGCTACACTGGGGCTACATTTTTATAGCATAATTAATCTAAGCTGTGAAGAGCTTTAACTTTTGCATCTTTGCAAATCATTGTTTTTATTGCATATATGCAATATCTAAGGTGTTGTTTTAGATAGGGTGGAAAAAAGGAGCAACTGTCTTTTAATCAGTGGGTCACAGGTTCAAATCCTGTACGGCTCACCACTAAAATCAATGACTTAGCAGAATTAATACATTAACCAGTAAAGCCGTGGGTTCCAAATGGGTTCCAAAATAGAGCGCTATATTTGCAACGCGTGCGCGTCCGTGCGCGATCTACTTTTATTTGCATTTTAATGATTTTAATTCAGGGTATCGGTCAAACAATATATCAGCAGGTCGTTCGCCTGATCGAAGTGGGTCAATAAGCATGACTTGGCTTGGCATAATATTAGTTATGTTGCAATCTGTTCCAAAGAGTTGGAAATAATCGATAATATTGGAGTACCAAGTCATTCTGGCCTCTTTCGGAGAAGTAACTTCAAATGCCATGTGATCCTTACCAAAGTATTCTGTAACTTCACTGAGTACATCTTTTGCTGCTTCAGCTTGGAGTTCAATTTCTTCATGATCAATTAGTACTGTAAACGCACCATGTTCAAGAAAAGGTTCAGCTGAGCTAATAATTTGTTTAGCGTTGGATGCTGTAGCTTTTTCTACCTTTCTCCAACCACTTTCAGGATGATGCTCATATATCAAATCCATTCCACAATCGATAGCGCGTTGTCGCCAGGCTTTTAATTGCCAGCTTGGAACGTCATCAAACGTATTCATGAACTCCATTATTGAAAACCCTAAATTAGCCCCGGCCTCTATAGCCTCATCAACAACCCTCTTCCTATAAGCCCTTAGGAAAAAACCATGATCTAAATAGGGTTGAATTGAATAACGCTTATACAGGGCAAGCTTGCGTTTTAGCCAAGCCTCGGGGTGCCCTAGAATTTGGGGGGTTGTTATCTTGACATAGTCAATTTTCTCTCCCGCTACTTCAAGAAAGTCCTCAAGTTCAATCAAACCCATCCGTTCATGATACCATGGTGCTTCATCAAAACCGACGTCTTTTATCCAAATTTGGTTTTTGGATCGAGGTTTGGGCTCAGGATGGCTTAGATCAAATAGTTTTCTGATCGACATAGATCTCTTTCATATAGTTTTTTACGTGCCAAAGCGTCAGGTCAATAAATAGAAAGTTTACTCACTACTTATCATACCTAGACATTATTCTGGTACTTTCTTTAAACCTTTGGTCACACAAAACAATAATAAAATGATAACGTTATCAAAATCAAGATCTAATGCCAGCTTGTTATTTTTTCTCTCTAACTGGCCCTGAAGAACCGCGTTCAATTAGTCTACAAGGCAATATTATTTTTTTTGCTTGCCACTCAATTGGGGCTTCGATCTTTTCTATTAATGACTTGGCCGCAAGACTTCCAATTTGTGATCGGTTTTTTTCTACCGTTGTGAGCGATGGATAGCTTATTTCACCAGATAAAATACCATCCATACCAATGATAGAAAGTTCATCTGGAACTTTTATCCCTTTTTCATTTGCAACATGTAAGGCTGCCAAAGCAAGAATATCATTTGATGCAAAAATGGCAGTTGCCGCCGTATCCTTGCTTAAGAACTTTCTCATCGCAGTTCTGGCCTGAGAAAATGAGTCCTGAGAGCTTACACTCATATCGCATTTTATACACATGTCTTCAGAGAAAAAGATATTCCGGCTAGAGGAAAAATCTTTCATTGTTTGCAAGCGCCACGATGAGCCGGAGCTCATCATGGACCCGCCTGTCAATAGTGCTATGTTGCGATGCCCAAGCTCAAAGAGCTTTTCAAGTGCTAATATCATGCCACCCTTACTATCATTTGCAATTGTGTCGTAGCCTGAGAACTCGTCAGAATTTGTAAGTAAGATAGTAGGTAAATTTTCTAAAACTTTTAAATCTGCTCTTGGATGAGATGGTGATATTATAGCTCCGTCCACTCGGGATTGAATCATATATTTAAAGTTGTCTTGTTCAATTTTTGGATTCCATTCATTGTTAAGTTGAACAATGCTGTAACCATATTCCCTGATCTTGTCTTGAACTCCCTTTATTAATTCTGGAAAGAAAGGATTGGTTAAATCTGCAATAGAAATAGCTATGCTTTTTGTCTTTTGGCGTCGAAAGTTTGCGGCTAAAATATTTCGTTCATAGCCAATCTTCTTTGCGGCCGACAAAACTTTTTTTCGAGTCTTTTCTTTTACTTGAATTTCTTTTTGCCCATTTAAAACCCTAGCAACAGTGGCTTGGGACAAACCACACTCTCTTGCAACATCCACAATTGTTGCTTTACTGCTCATTTAAACGGACCTCCATTGTCAAAATTGTGAGTTGGAAAATTGTTTAGGTCAACCCAGAAGCTAAAAATATATTAAAGGCATTATAAATAAAATTTTCATAAAAAAATATTGACATAAAATGATAACGTTATCATATTATTTTTATTGTCACTAAACTCAAACCGGAATTTTGAATAGTTATTATTGGGAGGTTAAACTATGCGTAAATTTTTGATATTATTACTCGTGTCCTTTTTCTCACTAACATCAATTGTCAGTGCGGAAGTGGATTTCGCGGGCAAAACAATCACTTGGGTTGTTCCATTCAAAGAAGGTGGGGGTACGAGTAGGTTCGCCAGATTTATTCAACCTTTCCTGACCAAGTATCTGCCTGGTAATCCGGACATAAAAGTCATGCACATACCAGGTGGGGGGGCTATAAAAGGCTCTAACTATTTTCAAGAAAATGCTAAAGCAGATGGCACATTCCTGTTTGGTTGCTCAACCTCTGTTATTGTCAACGTTGCTACAGGCAACCCGCTGGTTAAATATAACTTGAGCGAGTATAGGCCAGTTCTTTTACTTCCTCAGAACACTCACTGGTTTACAAGATCTGATTTAGCGACTGAGCCTCATGATCTATCAAAACTTATAGAACGAGACTTAGTTCTCTACGCTTTAAAAACCCCAGCTTCGGCAGACCTTTTCCACATCTGGGTTTTTGACAAACTTGGACTTAAGGGTGCAAAGCCGATACCAGGCTTATCGTCGTCCGGCGGTTACCAGGCGTTTTTAAGAGGAGAGATTCACATAAGTTCGCATGGCGCTGCTAATTATGTCAAAAAAGTAAAGCCTGAAATTGAGCAAGGAAAAGTGGTAGACTTGATGACACTTGGAATCATTGGAGCGGATGGATCTGTTTCAAGAAATCCACTTGCGCCAGATGCTCCTACTTTTCCAGAAATGTATGAAAAAATAAATGGCAAAAAGCTTGAAGGTGATGATCTTGAGGCATTCTATTCAATCGGTGCGGCCTGGTCTCAAGCTTCTAAGTCAATGCTTTTGCCAGAAAATACACCAGATGAAATAGTTGCAGTATTTAGAGAGGCCGCAAGAAAAATGGTGAATGATCCGGAATTCATGGAAAAAGCTTCAAAAGCTCTTGGACCTTTTCCTTTAATTATAGGTGAAGAGGCTGGAGAAATTGTTAAAAAGGCTGCAATATTCTCAGATACTACAAAAGATCAGCTGAA
The DNA here is from genome assembly GCA_902606585.1 of Paracoccaceae bacterium. Taxonomy (GTDB): domain Bacteria; phylum Pseudomonadota; class Alphaproteobacteria; order Rhodobacterales; family Rhodobacteraceae; genus Salinivivens. Next base: position 10,110 of record CACLGX010000025.1, read on the forward strand.
TGCAGTCCTTAAGAAAAATCGTTTCACTTATCAGGTGCAGTAGAATATTACAACGAAGGGTGCTGCTAGCTTTTAGCTAGCAGCAGTTTTCATGGATCAATTATTTGCAGCACTCTTTCAGCTTTTTGAGCTCAACCACCTTGCGTTTTTGTTTGCTGGTACAATGCTTGGACTGGTGGTTGGGATTTTGCCAGGCATGGGGGGTACATCAGGTCTAGCACTGGTCCTTCCTTTCGTTTTTACTATGGAACCATCGTACGCACTTGCCATGATGATTGGAGTGCTTGCACCAACTACAACTTCAGATACTTTTCCTGCCGTATTAATGGGAGTGCCTGGTACATCTGGTTCTCAGGCAACTGTGATGGACGGGTTTCCACTTTCTAAAAAAGGCATGGCAGCAAGAGCTTTAAGTGCTGCGTTCTCTGCGTCATTACTAGGCGGTATTTTTGGAGCATTTATTTTATCTGTTTCTATATATTATGCCATTCCAATTATAATGGCATTTGGTTTTGGTGAGCAGTTCCTATTAGTAGTTTTGGCGCTTTTGATGGTTGGTGCGCTGACGGGTGATAACTTTATTAAGGGACTTACATCTTGTTTTCTTGGCTTAATAATTGGAACCATTGGCACAGCTCCAATTACTGGAGACCCACGGTATACCTTTGATACCTTGTATCTCATAGAGGGCGTGCCTTTGGTAATCGTTGGGTTAGGTCTTTTTGCACTACCGGAAATTGTAGGCTTGCTGAATAGCCAAGGATCAATAGCGAAAACTTTAAAAAACGAGAAGGGTTGGGCTACAGGTGTAAAAGATGTCTTTAAAAATTGGTTTTTAGTCTTGAGATGCTCAACCTTGGGTTGTCTTGTTGGCGCTTTGCCGGGATTGGGTGGCACCGTTGTCGACTGGATAGCCTATAGCCATCTAAAACAAACTGCAAAAGATACTTCTCAGTTCGGCAAAGGTGATATCCGAGGAGTTATAGCGCCAGAAGCGGCAAATAATGCAAAGGAAGGCGGTGCGTTAATTCCAACTTTGATTTTTGGGATACCTGGTTCCGGAAACAAAGTTTTATTGCTTGGTGGTTTTGTATTAATTGGGATAGAGCCCGGATTAGATATGGTAACAACTAATTTGGATCTTACCTATTTAATGATTTGGTCTTTGGCTCTTGCGAACATCCTAGGTGCTGGTATTTGCGTGGCTTTTGCCCCTCACATTTCAAAATTCACGCTGGTTCCTTACTATATATTGGCACCAGTAATGGTATGTTTAATATTTTTTGCAACTTTTAATATTAATAGAGATTGGTATGACTTTATTGGTTTACTGGGCTTTGGGTTAATTGGTATAACATTCAAAAATTTTGGTTGGTCTAGGCCCGCTCTATTAATAGGCTTCTTTCTGTCCACAAAAGTGGAATTGCTAAGTTACCAAACACATGCTGTTTATGGGCTGAGCTTCTTATATCGGCCAGTCTCTATAGTGCTTATAATTTTATGCCTTTTGACGATATTGTTGCTTTTGAGACAAAGATTTGAGAGCAATTACAGCGCTGAGTTGGCTGCAAATAAATTAGGACAAATCTTTTATGTATTGGTACTAATGTGTCTTCCTTTATCGATGATTTGGGTCACGAGTAACTTGGATTATCGAGCAAATTTATTTCCTATTAGCCTTAGTATAATAGCTGTAATACTCTTGAACTTCATCTTATGCGTGAAAATAGCAGATCTAAAGCAACTTAAGTTGTTAGAACACCCGATAATGAATTTTGCGCGCTCGAATATTTTTGAAATAACTTCTGGTTTTAATAAACAGTTTCACTATTTTGTGAGTTTTGTTGGATTTCTATTCTTAAATTTTATCTTTGGTTTTCCAATAGCATCAGCGCTGTTTATAAATTTATTCATTTTATTTCACGATAGGAAGGCATATCGCGTATCACTTAGTATTTCAGCAATACTATTGGTGATTTTATGGATGCTATCCTCTCTTCTAACTTTACAATTTCCAAATGGCGCTATTGGATTTTTAATCGAACTACCTTGGTGGCTAGGTGGCGAATTGAACTAAGAAAAGGAGATTCAAATGGCCAAATTATCATTCCCAACTTTGTCTTTCATTGAACGTGAAAAGAAGCCTCGTGAGAAAGGGATAAATTATGTAAGGGCACCTGTAATGGTGGGTAGTTGTGTTGAGGATTATCTCGAGGCTTATGCTGATCTAGTTGATATCTTTAAGATTTCTGGCAAGCAAGGCGCTCTGATGAGTAAGAAATCACTACTGAGATTTATAGCTACTTGCAAAGATTTTGAGGTAAAAGTTGCTTTAGGTAACCCAATCATGGATGTGGCTCTATCAAGTGGAAAAGAAGCAGTGGATGGTCTTTTAGATGACGTTATAAATTTAGGTATTGAAATAGTTGAAATTTCTAGGATATCGCGCTCGTTGGACGATGATGACATGTGCAGGTTAATTGATAAAGCCACAAGTAAAGGTATTAAGGTGATTAATGAAATAGGCGTTGCTTTTGCACACTCTAAGGTTTCTGAGGAAGAAATTTTTATGGAGCGAATTAAAAAGCAAACGCAAAGATTTATTGAGGCAGGAGCATGGAAGATTTTACTTGAGTCTGAGGGTCTTACAGAAAATATTGATGAAAAAGGTTATAGATGGCAGATCATAGATAACCTGATCAGCCCATTAGAACTTGAGCAGTTTATGGTTGAAGCCGATGATCAAGATGTTTTTTCAAAGTATATTGAAATGTATGGACCTGGAATAAATATGATGGTTGATTGTGATAGATTACTTAAAATGGAAGATGCGCGTATCGGTTACGGGCCGTCGCAATTTCTATGGGGAAAAGTCGTAAAATATTAATTTATGAAATAAGCTTTTTAGAATTAACTGTACGCCCCAAATGACAGAAATGACAAAGTCCCCTTTATCAGGCGTAGGGGGCAGGTGGCGCATGGGTTAATTACACGGAAACAATATAAAGAGACCAGCTAATTTTTAATCAGTGGGTCACAGGTTCAAATCCTGTATGGCTCACCACTAAAATCAATGGCTTAGCGGAAATCACGCTAAGTTTTTATTTTTTTTAAGCGGGACGTTCAGCGAGACAAATGAGTTTAATCTCAATGGTTTAAGCTCAATATTCGCCAACAGATGTGCCATCAGCCCAGTAAATCTTATACAGCTTCTTTCTGGGCTTAATGTTCTTTTCTAGCTTACTTATTCTTTCTTTGAAGTTACGCATTAGTGGTCTCCATGCCCTGAAGCCTTAAATCTATTCGTATAATTCAAATCGCTTAAAAGCTCTCAACAAATATCATTGTTGAGCTAGCGTTTTTGTGTCTCATCTCTTTGAACGGCTGATATTCTTCGCTTTGATAAAATTCGTCAGCAGAAGGTTTATTGGGAAATTTTATCAGTACCATTCTTGTTGGTTTCCAAAGCTGAGTATCTTTTGCGTCCATGTTACCACCTCTTACCAAATATTCACCACCGTATTTTTCAACTATTGGCTTCGTATTCTGCATATAAATTTTATATTCATCCATGTTGTGAATATTTACATCGCCAATCAGATAATAAGGCTTGTCATCCATAATAATTTTATTTGCCTTAATTGTTGTAATTTGAGAAAATCATGAAGTTGTGACAAAGGATATTAATTTTATCTGAAGTTTAGTCAGTTTGCTAAATTTTTAAATTTTTGCTTATTTAATAAGCAGTTTCCAAGACTTGAAGCCTTTCTTCTATCTCAGTTAGTTCCAGAGTGTGTCTAAAGCTATCGATAAGCCCCATGACACATGTCCTTTAATTCTTTGCCTAAGTTTTAAGCATATATTAATTTTTATTCATTAGAACGTTAGGTAATAAAAAACCCTCAATCAATTTATCTTAGTCTAGAACAGGATGAGTTAAATTTTTGAAAATCAGGGGTTAAAACATGGAAATAAAGTGTATTAATTTGGGATATGTTGTGTCGGACGAAAAAGCGGATTTTGTTGAAACTATTTTTACGAAGCACGCAAGTTGGATGAATGAATTTTATTCAGAAGCAAATGATGGACCGAAGTACTTAATATCTGCATATTTCACCAAATCTCCTGAGTTTGTTGATCCTACAGATCCAGAGAAAGGAACAACTGGAAACACTATTTTTACTATCAACGAAAGATTCACATCTATCGAGAGCATTCAACGGCATGTTGAGAATGCATCGAAGAATGATTATTTTCCCCAATTTTATGAAATCATGGGAAATTATGGGAAAGTTGTAGGTATAGGTGGAGAAGTCCTACACTCTATAAGGTAGAGTTAAAATTATCTGGCGATATAAATTTTATTTATTGAAATTAAGCTTTAAATATTGAGACTTCAAATCTACAAGGGTCATGTTTAACTTCTTCAGCGACTAAGTTAAGGTAATCTCTTAGCATAGACTTTAAATCTTGCTGTAGTTCATCTTTGTAATTTATCACATCAATTTTCATATCTGCTCACGTGCAAAATTTTTAAAGCTTTATGTTAGCATGACATTATTACAAAGACATTGAAATTTTACCTGACGCTAATTCAGTTCTAACCATGCAGCACATTGGGCTTAACATTTAAGTATTTTCTAAAGCCTGAAGTCTTTTTTCTATCTCAGTCAGCTCCAGAGTGCGTCTGTAGCTATCGATAAGCCCCATGACACGTATGTTCCTTCAATTGGAGTAAGTTCATACTCACTGACGGCTGTGAGAACGTTGCTAGCGGCCTTAGATGCAGCCACGCTATGACAATCCCAGAAATGGGGTTTTTCGGTCTGCTATCACGATAAAAGGTACAAGTATTTGCCCAATAGATGTCAATCTTGGAAGCTATAGCCATTCGACAAGTTCTGGTTTAAATAAAATATCTTATTATAATTAAAGTATGGCAGGAAAGTAAAAAGTGTCACAATATTAATGACTTTAACCCCTACTTTTAAGAGTGAATTTATCAAAGCTAAACCCTAACTCCTCACAAATCTCCTTCTTCCTTTCTTTGGTAATTGGACGATTATCATAGTTTGTCCCAATTAACTCTTCCCCTAAATCTCCTCTTGTAATAGTTTTTTTACTTCCAGATAGATTGGTTGTGGTTAGATACCTTCGGTTATTTTTATGATTAATATATAGTCAAATTCGCATTTAAATTCAGCAACTTGTATATTTTAACAAATAATTAATTATTTACAGCAGAGTTTACGTTGGGGAATAGTTGCGATACTTGCTGCAATGCAGCAACTATTAGTAGTACAGTAGACACTTCCTCCCTGTCGTGTTGAAGTACGAATTACTTGACCCGCTTCAGTGCTCTCTTGAAGCGGGTCTTTTTTATTTCAAATGAAGAGTTTTTGTTTTGTCGTATAGTGCCGCAAAGTTACTAAAAATTGCACAACGTGCAGAAAAGTTGGGTGAAACATTTACTGCATTTGATGCTTATTCCGACGTTTGAAATAACTTTCCTTCTAACATAACTGCTTTAAAGAGAAGGTTTGATCTAGATTTATTAAGAAAGCGTGAGCCAGCAACAAAATCTAAAGAAAGCCTAGAATACGAAGAAATAAATAAAAAGTTGGAACTAGGCGTTTCTAATTTGATGAAGTTAAATCTTAAGAAATTTATTTTTGACAATCCCAGCGCGACATTTGCATATCCAGCTTATGCCAAACTTTGTGCAAAAAAAGAAATTTTGAGATTTGTCACAATGCTTTGCTTTTTATTGGAAAATACGCAAAAATCTCACCATAAGTATTACTTACTTCAAGCGCTTTACATTTGTAAAAAGCGAGAAGGTCGTTTTGTTAATGCTTTTAAATATTAAAAAAAGCAAATGATATAAAGCGAAATTATTTAAAATACGATCCAGAACGTGATGAAAGCAACATCAAATTGATAAAGAATAAATTTGAAGAATTTTGGGACACTTCAATTTTTCGCACTTCACTAATCGATCAAAAATTTATTTTCATCATTGGCATGCCTAAGTCAGGAACCACTCTGGTTGAGCAAACCGTCTGTAATGCAGAAGGAGTTGCCAGCGTTGGCGAAGTTCCTTTCGCAACACAATTCATGTCGCAAACAAATCTTAAAATGGATCTAAAAGTAATCAGTCAAGATCTTTCAAGTTTTTACGCCGCTAAAATAGAAAAATGTAGGTTCTCTGAAAATCATATAATCGATAAAATGCCGTTTAATTTATTCTGGGTTGGTTTCCTTGCAATAAGTTTTCCGAATGCACAATTTGTACACTGTAAACGTGATGCTCGTGCAACCTGTTGGTCAAATTATGAAACATCCTTTGCTGAGGGTAATCAGTTCTCATATAAGCTCAATGAAATAGTGCGACATTATAATAATTGTGAAGATTTAATGCTATTTTGGAAATCCAAATTTCAAAATCGGATATTCACGCTGGATTACGTTGCTTTTACTGAAGAGCCAGAAATTATTGGAAGCAACCTTTTTGATTTTTTAAAGCTTTCGTGGAGGCAAGAATATCTGGATCAGAAAAGAAACGATAGACCAGTCAAAACTGCATCACAATTACAAGTTGAGAAGGGCATCTATAGAAACAGTTAACAAGCTTGGAAAAACTTTGAGCCTTTTATTGGCAAAGTATTTCAGCCTTTGATCGATTGATTGATAACTCCTCAAATTTTTTGTTGAGGGCAGAGCGAATCGAGCAGGAATACCAGCATGGGATGGAAGAAGTTGCAATTATCCGCGATGCAGGCATTTCACGATTATCCGTAGGCGCTGGTCCAGTTTTCCACATGAATTGGATTACGAGTTTATTTGATGAACTTATTAACCAATTTCCGAACCTTAAGCTTGAGTTAAGGACAGACGATTACAGTACCATGGCTAGGCGGCTCAAAGAAAGCAATATAGACATATATCTAGGGATGATACCTGACAAAGAAAAAGACGACTCGATATACAGCCAGCAGTTGATTAAGGTCGAACATGGTATCGTGATGCGTAAAGATAAAACGGTCGCTAAAGACAAATTTATAAATCCAAGTCTTCTAGATGGCTACCGCTGGGTTAGCTTTACAAGCGATCCAGTAACTGAGAAGAGGATTGAACAATATACCACCCTCAAAGGCACAGAAGACTCTCTGATTGACATTCGAACAACATCCTTGGCCAGTGGTATTCAACTTGTAAAAACCGGTCACTTCGTGATGTCTGCACCACTACAACTAGACAGCATTTTTGAAAAAGCGGGATTGATTATCAGGCCTGTTGAACAGCGTATGGATATTCGAGATGCGGGTTTACATATCAGGAAGGGTATGCTCGGATCACAAGTCATACAGAATGTAATTAGATACTTCCAAAATATTTTAGCCACTCAGAATTAAGTAAATCTGACTTATCATGGTTGCTCATTTAAACTTTAACTCCTTACTGATAAATCAGTTATGTAAAGTTTGAAAATCATGCATTGGCTTAAAATCTAATAAGCGTTTAGCTTTTTCATTGGAGTAAAAACTATCTGGAACAATATTCTGTTTCAAAGGAACATCCTTGTAATAACGTTCTATCAATTCCTCTGATGATAAGCTTACTGAATGATTGTTATTAGATACATTGAAAATCTGATAACCTAACCCATTCTTCTGAAGACACTTTTCAACCATCTGGCCCAGATCGCGGGCATCTATATACGAGAAGATATTTCTCCTCCTTAAATCTGGATTTTCCATAAATTTTGGAAACCTTTCCGTATATTCATGTGGCTCAATTACGTTGTTTATGCGCAAGCCATAAATGTCTATGTTATTCCTCTTTTGAAAGCTCTTAGCGATTGCTTCATTAACAACTTTTGACATTGCATAACTATCTTCAGGGATAGTTGGATGTTCTTCATCAATAGGCAGATATTCAGGTTTCACCTCACCATCAGCAAAACATATCCCGTAGGTGGTTTCCGATGAGGCAAAAATAATTTTTTGCACACCCAATTTTATTGCTGCGTCAATAACATTATATGTGCCGAGTGTATTAATCCTGAAGCACTCATTATCACTTGTCATAAGTAAGCGTGGGATTGCTGCAAAGTGAACAACTGCATCAAAGCTTGGAACCCCAGTTCCTTTTTTAAGTTCATCATAATTTGCATAGCTTTGCATTACGTCAAATACTTGCCCTGCATCTGCAATATCTGCAAATCGAGTTAAGACGTTAGGATTGTCCAGCTGAACTTTATCTAGATTAAGGATTGAATGCCCTTGTTCTAAAAGATATTTGATGCTGTGTTTTCCAGCCTTACCTGATCCACCTGTAAATAGTATTCGCATAATGACACCTTGAGTCTTCTGACTTGCTACAACCGTAGCAAACCAAGTGATTCAAATAAATAACTTAGTGAGCTAATGGTAGGTAATGTGAGTTGGGGTAGGGTTCCTGTTTGTGGAAGGTGTGGAACTTATGGAAGGTTATTAAGAATAGGCAGGGTTCGTTGTAGTGCTACACAAATTCTAATATGGCAGTATCTTGAGGCTAGAGTTGGGAGAGAACGTAATGACTGATAGTGAAAATCCGTTTGTTTTGTTGGCTAGAATTACAATTAAAGAAGGAATGGTTGACGAGTACTTGGAAATTGCTGAGGCGGCTGACAAAGCGGTAGAAAAAACGGAAGAGGGTATGTTGTTTCATAATTTTGATTGTGATCCAGATGATGAGCATAAATTTGTCTGGACTGAAGTTTACCGCAAAAGTGACGACTTTCTTTTTCATGCAGATAATCCCCCCGTTCAAGAGTACGTAGAAAAGCATGCGGAGTTGGCAACGCATTTCTCTATTGAGATTTATGGCAATGTTTCCAACGAAGTCATTGAGAAAATCAACTCATTAGGAATCCCTCTTAAGCATTTTGCGACGACATCTGTTGGGTACGTTAGGTCAGAGCGATTTGCGTAAAGATAATGCAACTTTATTCATTTTGTAACCTTCCATAGCCTCCAATGTTCCATGTCACTGGAGGAATGGAAGGTGTGGAACTTATTAATCAATAGGTGATAGATACTCAGAAGAACACCCACTGAAGAGGGTCAAACATTAGGGTTAATGGCTAGGGACGCCTCAACCATACCTGAGATAGTTTTAGGTGCGGTTTGGGTGCTAACAGTGTGGCTACTAGTTTTTTCATCTTAAAAATCTCAGCAGGATAGTTAATATTACGCTCAATAAAATGCACGATCCTATAGGCAAGTAGACCTGGGTATTTCCAAGCTTGATACTAATATCAAATGGCAGTTTCCCAAGTGGAAGACGAGATACATAAGGCCAGAATATTCCCACAATAATAATGATTGCTCCTAAAAGTAATAGGATCTTTTGCATCACCAATAAACCTCTCAGTCCTTTTTCATTTTTTATCTTTTAGAAGTAGTATGTAGACGACCGACACTACAGCAACTAGCAATAGTAAACCTGATGAACTCATATTCTGCATGACAAACTCCTAGCTAGTTTTTCATGATATAAAGCCCAAGCTAAATATCAATAAGCGACTTCAAGAACAAGAAGTATCCCTGGTAAATACTCCCGCGTGTTTCTACAAAAGTTAGGTGCTATTAAATTGGTGTAGCGCCAGTTTCGGTTTGCCAGATAAGACCGTCTTTTTTAGTATGAACAGCCAAAACTGCCTCTTTTGTACCTGATCCAAAAGTGGCAAAGCTATGTTCGACAAGAATATTTTCGTCCTCATATATGCAACGTTGTTTTTCTAATGTTGTTGTTTGCATCATACCAAGCATCATTTCATCAGACATATCACTTGTAGACATAGTAGTACCATTTGCATGACTTACAAATGTGTAATCTTCGTGATAATATGATTTCCACAAAGAAATATCACATGCTTTCCATGCGCTCATTAGTTTTTCATATAGCATCTTAAATTACCCCAAATTGCTTACTATTGTTAGCTATCTTAAACTCAAGAAGTATTCCCAGTAAATCCTCATGTGTGTTCTTCTAGGTATATGCATACCCCATGCGAGGGTCACTGGGGTGGCATAGATAGGTATATATTTAGCTTTATACAGAAGTGGTTTTTAGAAAGGATAGCTGGAAGTGATCCAAATAGATCTTAAGGACGTATTAAATCTCAAACACACTCGCCATTCATGGCTGTAAACCATCACTGAACAGTGAATAATCAGAGACAATAATTATGACGAACACACCTATGCAACCAAATTTCCTTAAATTTGAAGTTGTTTTGGCCCATTGTGAACAACGAGTCACTGAGCCGTCTTTACAAGCTGCGATGAACTATGGCCGTAAAATGGACTTTTTTGACAGCCACAACAAACTCTCGCAATCGGGCGAGCTTTTAGCTGAGATATTACTGCCGCAATATGTCTAACTTGGTTACGTTACCACCTAAGACTGGTCTTCTGCTTCTAGTTGAATGACCTGTATTAGTGGAGATAAGGAAGAATTGTTTAATAAACTTACTGATTTTTGACTAATAAAAATCTACTATTCGTAACGTCTGCTTTTCTGTTTGCTATCCAATTATCAGATATTAAATTTAGGAGGTAGTTATGATATTAGAAATGCAACTGGTTTTGATTTATGCGCTAAGCGTAATGATTATGTTGGTTATCCAATCATATTTAGCAACTCGGCAGCACGGCATAAAAACATTATTAGAGTACAGAGAAAATATTGCCTTAACTGGTATTGCTGGTCGATCAAATAGGGCAGTCAAGAACTCTATCGTCTCTTTGGTACTTGTTTTGCCAGCAGTAATGGCTTTGGTTTCAATTGGGCAAAGCTCAAAAGGAACGGTCCTAGCCCTCCAAATATTTTTATTTCTTAGAATTTTATATTTTATAGCTTATTTGTTTTCAATTACTTGGGTTAGAAGCGGCCTATGGTGGACGGGTACAGTTTGTGTTTTTTATCTATATGCAATCGCTCTTAGTTCAGCTTAGGGTAAATTTTTTTGCTTCATAACGAATTTACAAATTCATCTAGCTGATGCTTAATTTTTTAAAACTTGTATGTGTGGGGTATTTTTTTAGATAAATCATTTAGCGGTTGGTTCCCCACGAATTTAGGGTCTAGGTAGTGGAAAGCACTTCAACTCTAAGGTCCCGCTCATAAATGTTTGATGAATTAGTGGATGAAGTAACCAGACGTATTGAAGCTACTAAGGGCAGAGAACGTATACGAAATCCCTACACTTTTCTTGCAAAATACTGGTATTAATAAAAACTTAAAGAGCTAGACTAATCCATGAAACACCTCATCCTCACCATATCGCTTATCTTGGGTACTCAGTTGAAAGCAGATGGACACCTCTTCCCGAGCGACATATTATTAAAAGGTACAATTTTGTATTCAGAAGTGGTTGGCTTAGACGTGAACATTCATACAAACGTCATCGTGCTTTATGAAGAAAAAATTTACAAATGCCGTAGACGGTACAGTGAGTTGACCTGCGATGAAATCACAGAAAAAGCGATAAAGAACTAGTGATATTGTAGTTTGTTAGACGTTCGCACAAAAAGTAATATTTTGCTCTAGCATCCTGTGACAGTGCGTTAGTTTTTGCAAAGAAAAATTCAATAAAGTCAATGCGAGCAACATTGTCACATTGTGGCGTAATGTCATGTTTTCTGATGTTAACTGAATTTTATTTCAAACGTTATGGTAAGCGTATTAATGAGGTAAAAAAATGTTTAAACGTATAATAGCAGCAACGTTACTTTCTATTTCACTGGCTAGCACTTCTACAGCTGGAGGTCATTCAAAAGATATAGTTGATACCGCAGTTGCGGCAGGATCATTTGAAACATTAGTCACAGCCGTTGCAGCTGCAGATTTAGTTGATGTTTTAAAGGGCGAAGGACCTTTTACAGTGTTTGCGCCTGTAGATGCAGCATTCGCGGCTCTTCCTGAAGGAACAGTAGAGTCTCTTCTGAAACCAGAAAACAAGTCAAAATTGGCTGATATTTTGACGTATCATGTTCTCTCTGGCAAAGTTATGTCATCAGACATTATTGGGAAAAAACTTGAGGTAACCATGGTCAACGGATCGACTGCTCAAATAGATGCTACTGCTGGGGTAAAAATTGCTGGCGCAAATATAATACAAGCCGATATCGAAACATCAAATGGCGTAATACATGTTATTGATGCAGTAATCCTTCCTTAAAAAGGCATGGTCATAATGGTCAAGCGAGCCTTTCTTGGCTTGCTTGGTTGAGCTCTTATTTAAATTTATAACTTGTTCTGAACCTGCAATAATTTGAAATCTAAGTTACGGTAGCTGATGAATTAAAATCTGGGAATAGTTAATTAAAATTGGACAAACTGAAGCAGTTTTTATTCTCAACTTTACAAATCATTTTTAAAAGATAACCCTAACCTAATAAAAGAGGACGATATCATGTGTATTATAACTGGTTTAAGCATTTTAGGAATTTTGGGTTGGGGTGCATACGCTGCCGTTAGAACCACTTGGTCAAACCGTTCAACTATAGTTCGTTATGCTTATGACTTTTACAATCTGCCCGAAACAGCATACCAAGCAGTTAAGGTTAAAGTAAAATGAATCCATCAAAACATTCGTCTAGGTTTTGTTGTAAAAGTGATCCAAAAACATACAGCCAAAGTAAAATGAATAAAATGTTTCTTATTTACCCCGGAACGATGTCATCCTAAGCCTAATGTCTCCAAGACTTTAGGCTTTTTCATTATCTATGTAGGAGTAACGAAATTTCATTACCTGACTTTGAATACGTTTTTGTGGACTCTGACAGCGTGTCGAATGCCTCTTTGTCACCATGAATAAGAGCTATGCTATCCGACTCCACATGATGGATATCACTGCGCCATGTTGGTTCCTTTAAGGTACGGACGAGTGGAGTACGGGGTGTGTACGATATGGTATATGAACAAAAACACAGAAGTGGGTTTTGATAGGGATAGCTACAAAACAAAGAGGGGCAAATGCGTGATTTCTCATACATTTACCCCTTCACGGATAACTACTGTCTCTTTTTCGTCCCTGCGCGATTTCAAACCAAGTTTAATATCACGCTAGGCGTTCAATTTACTTACTCTGCTTGCGCTTTGTAAGCTCTTTTCACCTTTAACTGCGATCCAACTCGAAAGCTGTGGACGATCTCAGTTTGTTGATCCAGAGTTGGTTTTGTCCATTTTTCACCTAAATTGTCAATCTTGCGATAACCTTCTAAGTAATTAACTTCTAGCACCCCCCAGTTTTTATCCTGATATGATCTTGGCATGAAAATTTTATCTAACAAAACGAAATATGAGATATCCACAGAAAAACCTTCAGTTGTACACAAAAAATTTATACTTATCCACAGAAGACATGAAAAATTGAATTCAAAGGTATACAAAAAATTTTAATTAGAAACGAATCGGTACTCTGCAAACTATATTTTTAGTTCCTTGCCTTGAGTTACAATTACGCATTCGTCAATTTACCTTTTTAATAGCGGAAAGTAAAAAAGATTCGCTTCAAGAGAGCACTGAAGCAGTTCCAGTAATTTGTACATTGACACGGCAGGGAGGAAGTGTTTCGTGAACACGTACTAATTTCTACAATGTAGCAACTATTGCAAATAAATCTTTTTTAAATGATTAATTATTTTTAAAAAACTATAAGCTGCTGAATTAATTTTCGAATTTGACTATATATTAATCATAAGAATTAAAGAAGGTATCTAATAACCACCAATTTATCTGTAAAAAAGACAACCTGCTGAACATCTTTTGTTAATTTGGGTTACAGCTTTTTTTTGCCATTTTATTTTCCCTCAATAAT
>CACLGX010000026.1 GCA_902606585.1 Paracoccaceae bacterium
ATGATAAGGTTTAAATAAATGCTTTGGTTACAGTCTTTGAATTTAGACTACGCCTTTTGGTCCACTATATTTGCAATCTTTATACTTTTGTTAATGTCAGCGTTTTTCTCTGGTAGCGAGACTGCTTTAACAGCGGCTTCGAGAGGTAAGCTTCAGACCCAAGCCGATAAAGGATCACGTAGCGCAGCGCGAGCATTATCAATTACAGAAGATAATGAGAGATTAATTGGCTCAGTACTATTAGGAAATAACTTAGTAAATATTCTCGCGACATCACTAGCTACGGCTTTATTCACTAAACTAGTTGGTGAAAGTAGCGTTGCATTGGCAACTTTAGTTATGACACTTCTCGTTTTAATTTTTGCTGAAGTGCTTCCAAAAACTTATGCGATCACAAATGCAGAACGGGCTGCTGCTAGAGTTTCTGCTCCCATTGCTCTTTTAGTTAGTATATTTGATCCGATTGTTTCAGCTGTTAGAAAATTAGTCAGAGGTATTTTGTGGTTGTTTGGTGTTAGAACCTCAGCTGACGAACCTATATTGGCCGTTAGAGAGGAAATAGCGGGTGCGATATCTCTCGGCCATCTTGAGGGAGTTGTTCAGAAGGAAGACCGAGATCGTATTTTGGGTGCTCTGGATTTATCAGAACGTACAGTTGAAGAAATAATGTTGCATCGCTCGAGTATAGAGATGATTAATTTTAACGATGAAGCAAAAGAAATATTGGCTCAGTGTATGTCAAGTAATCATACAAGACTACCAGTATATAAAGATGAGCCAGAAAATATTATAGGTGTGATTCACGCCAAAGATTTGGCAAGATCAATGTACGACAAAATAAGTGGTCCTGATGCATCGTTAAAAAATTTGCTAAGCCTGGACATTAGTTCTGTAATTATGAAACCTTATTTTGTTCCTGACACGACAGCTTTGGACGAGCAGATGCGTCAATTTCTAAAAAGGCGAACGCACTTTGCATTAGTCGTTGATGAATATGGCAGTCTTGAGGGAATGATAACCTTAGAGGATATTCTAGAAGAAATTGTTGGTGAGATTGCAGATGAATTTGATCCAGACTCAAATGAGTCAATAAAACCGGATTTGGATGGCGTATACGAGTTGGATGGAACTATGACCATCCGTGACTTAAATCGAGCGATGGATTGGAATTTGCCAGATGAACACGCGAATACTTTGGCTGGTTTAGTTCTCCACGAAGCACAAATGATACCGGCGGTTGGCCAAGTTTTTCGTTTTCACGGTTTTCGATTTGAAGTTGCTGGAAGAGATGCTAACAGAATTACTGTAATCAGAGTTCGACAGTTGCTAACAGAACCCTTTAATGACGATTTAGCCTCTTAAAATTATTCCATCTGGATCGAAAGGGGGAGCTTCAAGAACCTTTCCTCTATGAGGCTGTCCTAAAACCATTACTTCAACATTATCTCCCGGAATAGCACCTTTTAAGTATCCTAAAGCTAGAGACATTCCAACTGTATATCCGTAAGCTCCTGATGTAATTCTTCCTAAACCTTTTCCATTTTTAAAAACTGGTTCGCCTCCGTTTGCATCTGCATTAGACGAAATACAATCGTCTTCATTTAAATGTATTAACATTAAGATTTCTCTTGGATCAGTTTTGAGTTTTTTTTCTAATTCCCCTCTATTTAAGAACTCTTTATCCAATTTGCACAACTTCTCTAATCCACATTCGTGTGGCCAAACTTCGGGGCTATACTCCCTACTCCAACTTCCATAGCCCTTTTCAACGCGCAATGACATAAGGGCTCTGCTACCTACCGGCCCGCCCCTTTCGCTAATTGCTTCCTGAACTAGTGCCTCATAAACAATCTGTTGCTTGCTAGTTTCGCAATATATCTCCCATCCCAAATCTCCAGTAAAGGAAATTCTCAAAGCTAAACAAGAAACTCCTGCTATGGTAAGATTACCAGATCGCATAAATGACCAGTTTTTATTCGACAAGTCCTGATTACTTAATCTTTGTAAAATTTCTCTTGATTTTGGACCAGCAACGTTGAAACCACACATTTCATCAGTTCTACTTTGAAAACTTGTATTTTCTGGAAGTTGCACACTGTTGTAGAAACGTTTTTGATATCTTTCAGAAATTCCAGAGCTTATAACCCAAAACTCATCATCTGAAATTCTAGTGACTGTAGCATCTCCAGCAACACCACCAAAAACGCTAATTAATGGGGTTAAACAAGATCGGCCAATTTTCGACGGCATCTTGTTGGCAAAGACTAAGTTTAGCCATTTTTCAGCTCCCGGTCCTTTACAACTATATTTAGCAAAATTAGAGATATCTATCACACCTACACTATTGCGAAGCATTCTAGCTTCACGACCTACAGAATGCCACCAGTCTTGCCTTGTGAATCCAGAGGTTTCGATACAATTTTTATCAAAGAATAGAGGATGTTCCCATCCATAGTTTAAACCAAATACAGCTCCAAGTTCTTTTTGATAATTATATACAGGCCTTGTTTTTAGAGGTCTTCCAGCGGATCTTTCCTCATTTGGAAAATGAATTTTAAAACGATTTGCATATTGATCACCTACGCGCTCTTTGACAAATTTATTATTTGCCCAGTCTCCATAACGAGCCACATCCCATCCAAACAGATCATATTGTGTCTCACCTTTGATAATCCATTCAGCTGCCATCAATCCCATGCCTCCTGATTGACTGAATCCGGGAATTATACCGTTGCAGCAGAAATAATTTTTTATCTCAGGTATGGGCCCAAATAAAACATTTGAGTCGGGTGACCAAATCATCGGACCGTTTATGACCCTTTTTATTCCAGCAGAGCCGGCGATAGGAACTCGTTCAATTGCTCTTAATATATTTTCTTCAATTCGCTCTAAGTCATTATCAAAAAGGTCATGACCAAAATCTTTTGGGGTTTCTCCTTCGGCCCATAATTTATAATTTTTTTCATAAGCACCAATCAATAAACCTTTACCTTCTTGGCGCAGATAATATTCACCGTCTCTATCAGCCACTGAGGGTAGTCTATCGGAAAAGTTTTTTATCTCGTTTATTGTTTCGGTTACAAAATACTGATGCTCAGTAGGTTGCAAAGGTAAATTTATATTAGCCATTTTACCAACTTCCCTACCCCACAAGCCCGCAGCATTGACAACCCAATCTGTGTGAATATCGCCTTTTTCCGTTCTGATATTCCAAGTATTATCTGAATTTTGCTCTGTTCCAATGACTGGAGTAAAGCGACGGATCTCTGCTCCATTTAAACGGGCACCAACAGCATAAGCATTCGTGACGCCAGAAGGATCAACATTCCCACCATCTGGCTCCCACATTATACAACGCACTCCTTCAAAATTTACAAAAGGATGTAATTTTTCAGCCTCATCACGCGATATTTCGTAAAAGTTCATTTCGTATAATTTAGCTTTAGCGGCTTGAAGCCTTAATTGATGCTCACGCTCTTCAGTTTGCGCTAGATAGAGTGAGCCAGGTTGGAAAATCCCACATCCCTGCCCAGTCTCTTTCTCAAGTTCTTTGTATAAATTCATTGTGTAATGCTGAATTCGACTGATATTGGTACTGTCATGAAGCCCATGTATTCCAGCTGCAGCATGCCAAGTTGATCCAGAAGTAAGTTCATTCCTTTCCAAGAGAACTACATCTGACCAACCCAATTTTGTTAAATGATACAAAATAGAGCACCCAATTAATCCTCCACCAATAACAACTACCTGTGCTTTTGATCTCATTCCGACGAACCTCCATATAACTCAAACGTAGATTTTTAATATCTGATCCAGATGTTCGAAGGCGACTAATGAAGTCGTTTGATAACCAAATTTTATTTAAACTTATAATTAAAACGATTTTTGTTAAACTGAGCATTAAATAAGGTTTAAAGAATGGCTCAACATCAAATTGGATTTTTGTTTTTAGCTGCAGGAGCGTCTACCAGAATGCATGGAGAAGATAAGTTGTTGAAAGAAATAGATGGGATTCCGATGCTTCAACGAGTTTTAGACGAAGCTTTGAAGTTAAATTTTCCGGTATTTGCCACAGTCCCTGCACATGATACCGAACGAAAATTAATTATATCTAAAACAAATGCAGTCTCAATTGAAGTAGAGAATTCAGACTTGGGCATAGGGCATTCTATTTCAACAGGTTTATCTGAAACTACAAAAAACTTAAATTTGCATAGTCTGGCTGTCTGTACTTCTGACTTGCCAGGTCTTAGAGCAGATTCCTTAAGAAAATTAATAAAATATTATTTAAAAAACCCCGAAATGATTTGCCGTCCTGTCAAGCTTGGAAATTCAAAGTTTGGCCATCCAGTTATTTTTCCTCAAAAATATTTTGAAGAACTAAAATTGATTAATGGGGATAAGGGTGCTCGCGATATTATAAATAGAAATGAAGTAAATCTTAATAGATTTGTAACGGAAGACGATTCTTATTTTATTGATTTAGACACCCCAGAAGATTTTCTTAATTGGGCAAACCAGGTTAGTTAATAAATTGAATATAAACTAAAAGAGGAGTCGAGGTAACAATCATCACCCCGACCAGTTCAAGGGAGGTTAAATAATAGGCTGATGCCTCCCACTAAAGTATAGTGGTATCTATTTGATACCACTATATTGACTAAAAGTCTAGCAAGAATACAAAATGTTGTGTTTTGCAGTTTTTTACTGGTTATAAAATCTGAGAAATTTAGGTGAAATGAAAAAAGACTGACGCTATAGCACCAGCCTTTTGTTCCTCCCCGTCGAACTGAGCCGACAATTAATTCAAAGACCTTAACAAGGTATTTTTTATAATCAAGAGAAAATGATGTAAAATTTAGGTCAAACCAATTAAAAAGAGTCTCCGATGATTATTCGTGCAAAAACGATTAGTTTCTGCGGCTTATAATAATATTTTACTGCGACAATGGTGCCCAAGGTGAGACTCGAACTCACACGCCCGTGAGGGCGGGGGATTTTGAATCCCCTGCGTCTACCATTCCGCCACTTGGGCACTGAATAGCTTAATAAGCAAACAACATAGTTACGTCCAGATGCAAAATGAAAGTATTGACCAATATAAGGACACATGCGATTAGCCAATTAAATAATATGCGCTTTATACGATTTTTATATAACTGGACAATGGAACAAGCTAATAAACCAAAGGCTATTTGGTTGTTGGGATTCGTTGGTTTTGTTGAAGCAATATTTTTTCCAATACCTCCTGATGTTTTGTTAATTCCTATGATTTTAGCAAATATCAAAAAGGCCTGGCTTTATGCTCTTGTTACTACAATTTCGTCTGTTTTGGGAGGCCTAGTGGGCTACGCTATTGGCCTTCTTGCTTACGCACAAATAGCTGAACCTTTACTTATTGGGCTCGGAAAACAATCTGCGATGGACTTATTTTCAAATTCTATAAACGAAAATGGATTTTTGATTGTACTAACCTCTGGGATATCTCCAATACCATTTAAAGTTGTCTCTATTATGTCTGGTTTTACACAAATGCCCTTATATGTCTTTCTCGCTTCTGCCTTACTGGGAAGAGCCACTAGGTTTTTCATTGTTGCAACTCTATTAAAGCGCTACGGAGAAACAATAAAAAGTTTTATAGAGACTTATCTAGGTTGGCTGTTTCTATTTTTTATAGCTCTTATTGTGGTTGGAACTTTGGGTTTAGATTTTTTATGACAACGAAGCAGTTAATAACTATAGCGTGCATTTCATCAGTAGCTGTCATTTTGGGAGCTTATTCTTTCGAATATATAGGCGGATTTTTACCTTGTAAGCTATGCTATTGGCAACGGTACCCGCACTATTTAAATATTTTGATCTTTCTGTTATTCAATTTCTTTCAAATGCGCAGCCTTATTTTTGTTGGCATGATTTCCATGTTGGCCTCAACAATTTTAGCTTTTTACCATGTAGGAGTAGAACAAAAATATTGGTCGGGCCCAAATTCATGTACTAATGCCTCTATAGAAGGATTAACCACCGATCAATTATTAGACAAAATAATGAGTGCCCCGCTTGTTCGCTGTGACGAAATAGCATGGGATTTAATTGGTATTTCTATGGCTGGATGGAACGCATTGATATCCTTTTGTTTATTTTTAATTTGGTTTTATTGCTACCTACGAAATCAGATTGAATAAAATTTATTCAAGAAAGGTTGATCTATTCAATGAGTATTTTGCCATTTTCTCATTAAGAGTTCGTCTAGGTATCAATAATTCTTCCATTACCTTGTTTATTGAGCCTTTGTGCTTGCGAATAGAACTTTCAATTAGTGATTTTTCAAATGCTTCAACATATAATTTTAAAGGTTTTCCATCTGAAGTTATTGTATTGTCGATATTTTCTTCAGAAATTATCAATAACGAAGATAGATTTAATTCTCCCCTCCTCGACTGAATTATGATCTGCTCGGCTATATTTATCAGCTGACGCACATTACCTGGCCACGGCGCCTGCATCAACTGACTTGATTGTTCTGAGGTAAGTACAGGAGCTAAACAACCATACTCTTCTGCAAACGATGATGCATATTGATAAAACAAATCGATTATATCATTTCCTCTTTTCCTCAGCGAAGGAACTGAAATTTTTAAAGAGCTTAGTCTGAAATATAAATCGTCCCTTACTATGTTTTTAACAAATGTTGGAGATGAGTGGTTAGAAATTGCTATTAATCTTATCTCTGAAGAATTTTCTAAAACAACTAACTTATCCAATAGTTTTCCCTGAAGATCCATGGGAAGTCTTTCTATGTCCTCTAAAATAAGTGTTCCCCCTTTAGCTTCCTCAAAAGCAGGTAAAAAATTGTCGGTTTCTTCTACCGGTCCAAATAATCGTCTTGACAAGGCAGGTGCATCATAGGCGCTGCAGTGAACTGTAATTAATGCTTTTGCTGTTTTCTTGCTAACTGCATGCAAAGCATGAGCAGCAAGTGTTTTGCCTGAACCCGTTTCTCCTTCTATTAATACAAATGCATCAGATTGAGAAAAATCCAAAATATCTTCTTTTAATTTAAGTAATACTTTAGATGAACCTGCTAATTTTTTTATAATTTTGGAACTATCTGATAGTTCTTGGCGAAGCTCTCTACTTTCCAGAATGGAGCGGCGCTTTTGAGCAGCTAATTTTACTAATTGAGTTAAATCTTCAGGCTCGAAAGGTTTCTCTAAAAAATTAAAAGCGCCGAGCCGCATAGCTTCAACGGCCATTGGCACGTCTCCGTGACCTGTTATCAGAATTACAGGTAGTCCACTATCTTGCCCCATTAATTTTTTTAATAGCTGCATCCCGTCCATTCCGGGCATTTTGATATCAGTAACAACTAGGCCTGGATAATGATAATTTATACTGGTTAATGCATCTTCAGCTGAAGCAAAACTCTCAGGTTCATAACCTGATAAAGAGAGCCATTGTGAGATAGAGAGACGCATATCTCTTTCATCATCAATTATGGCAACCTTCATGTTTCAATACCTGAATTTGAGTTTGCTGTTTTTCTAACAGTTATCGTACTTGGATCAAATAATGGTAATGTGATCTTAAACTCGGCCCCGTTGGAGGAAAGATTTTTTCCTTGAATTATACCTCCTAATTCGGAAATGATATTTGACGATATAGCTAGCCCTAATCCTAAACCTTTTCCTAAATCTTTAGTAGTTTGAAAAGGTTCAAAAATAGTCTCTAAATTACTGATACCCTTGCCATTATCTTTTAATAAAAAGATTGCGGAGTCATCTTTATAAAGTGATATTTTAATTTCGGGCTCTTCGACTTCCATAACTGCATCAAGAGCATTTCGCAGTAAGTTAATTATTACCTGTTCAAGTCTTTGTTGATCCGCCATAACAATGACTTCTTCAGGTTCTATAAATGTTTCAATTTTTACCTGTGCTTGTTTTAATTGGGGCTCCATTATGGCCATTGCAGAGAAAAAAGCCTCGTTGAAATTTACTGGAACAAAGCTTTCTGTGTTTTTTCTAGCAAAGGATTTAAGTTGTTTAGTGATTCCCCCCATTCTATGAATCAAGTCATCAATTCTCGTCAAAGCCGTCACGGTTTCATTCGGTCTATTTCTTTTCAATAATAATGAAGCACCTGCTAAATATGTTTTCATAGCAGCTAAAGGTTGATTTAATTCATGGCTGATTGCCGCTGACATTTCACCTAATGCGGCCAATTTGGAATGTTGTTCCAAAGTTTGCTCAACAGCAAGTAAATTTTTTTCTACTCGTTTTCGTTGTTTAATTTCTTTTGTTAATTTTTTATTCAATTCTTTTAATTGAAATGCTTCTTCCTCAAACAAATTGAGACGGTTAACATTCTTTCTATTTAATAGATACAAACAAAAAACAATCAGAAATAGAAGAAGAAGGATTTCAAAGGCAAGAATGGTGTTAACTTTTTCTCTTACGCTTGAGTAATTAGTAAAACTAGAAATATTCCAATTTAGCAAAGGTATTTTTCCGTTAGAGCGGATTGCAGCCTGTGTCTTTGAGTAAGTATCCACGCCTTGTAACTTAGTCCACTCGGTTGTTAAATTATAAACACGTTTTAGAGTGTTTTCAGGCATTTTGATCTGAAAGGCTTTTTCCTCGGTTAATCCCCTCCAACTAGGCTCTGTTGAAAGAATTATGATGCCATTATTATCGGTTATGATAATGGTTTCTCCACTTTCCACCCAGGCTTTTTCAAATTTTTGGAGATCAACCTCAATTAATATCACGCCAAGAAATTCCCCCTCATATTCTATGGGACGAGAATAAAAAAAACCAAATTCATTACCCTCTTTTTTGGAAACGCTCATAACAGTTTCTAATTTTCCGCTGACATTATTAGTAAAACCCTTGTAAGATAACCGCTTTTTGAAATTTTCCTTGGCACTAAAAGCTACTAGACTCCCATTTTTATCCAAAAGGGATATTGAAGCGATGGATATCTCATTTAAAAAAAGTGAAAACCTTTCTGATAAAATAGAAAAATTTTTAGAAATTAAAGATTTTGTGATTTCTTGATCATTTACTAA
Organism: Paracoccaceae bacterium; assembly: GCA_902606585.1. GTDB lineage: Bacteria > Pseudomonadota > Alphaproteobacteria > Rhodobacterales > Rhodobacteraceae > Salinivivens. Next base: position 9,068 of record CACLGX010000026.1, read on the forward strand.
TAGTTGAGGAATGATTGAGTTTTTCTGTAATTCACTTAGTATATTGCTTGTGTTTTTTGTCAGATTTAATTGGCCCTGACGTTTAATAATCTCGCTAAATCTCGAAGTGAAAAATGAATTAGTTATAAATAGAACTGATAGTGTAATGATAAGGAATGAAAGTAAAAATATTCTTGGTTTTGTTAAAATTTTAAATGGTGATCTCCGGTTTGTTTTTATAACTTCAGTTAAATTCTGCTTATCCATAGATATAATATGGCTCAAATTCTTCAGTCTGTTAAGAATTTTAACTAGTCTCAAACAATCCTTTAAAAAAGGAATAACCGTCTTGGCTTCCATGCGCACTCTCAGTGTGCCGCTCTGGGTGAGGCATCATTCCTAAAACACGATGATTTTTGGATAAAATACCGGCGATATTATCAGAAGCTCCATTTGGATTATCAATGTACTCAAAAGCAATACAATTTTCGTCATGAAGTTTTTTTAAATCATCCTTTGAGGCAAAATAATTTCCTTCATGATGAGCGATCGGTATAGATATAATTCTGTTAGATGAATAACTATGTGTAAAAGTACTCGATATATTTTTAACACGCAGATCAACAACTTTAGAAATAAACTTAGTACCTTCATTCAGCTGGAGAATGCCTGGCAAAATGCCGGCTTCGGTAAGGATCTGAAATCCGTTACAGATACCCAACGCATAACCTCCACGGTCAATGTGTCTGATTACTTCCCCGAAAATAGGCGACCTGGCAGCAATTGCTCCACATCTAAGATAATCCCCAAAAGAAAATCCACCAGGAATTGCAATAAGGTCTATATTTTTTGGCAATTCAGTTTCCTTGTGCCAAATTGAAATTGTCTCATGGCCGGTTAAACGAAGCGCAGCGAGTAGATCTCGATCACAATTTGATCCGGGAAAAATAATAACTGCTGCGCGCATCAAATAAACTCTATTTCATAACTTTCTATTACAGTATTTGCCAATAATTTTTCGCACATTTCTTGGATACTTTTGTTTGCTTTTTCCTTGGAGGTTTCAACTAAACCTATTTCTATGACCTTACCTTGACGGACCGACTCAACGTTATTGTATTCTAGAGAATTTAATGCTTGTTTTACAGCCTCGCCTTGTGGATCAAGAACTCCATTCTTTAGCATAACTGTAACCCGAGCTTTCATTTTAACTTTCCTTATCTTTAAAAACTGCGTAATAGTTATTGAACTAACGTGGGTTTTCTTTCTGAATTAGTTTTGGGTAGCAATCCCAACCTATTTGCAACTTCCGTATAGGCATCCGAAAGGCTACCCAAATCACGTCTAAAGACGTCTTTGTCAAGTTTTTCACCACTTTTAATGTCCCATAAGCGGCAACTATCTGGACTAATTTCATCGGCAATTAATAACCGTTGATACTCTCCCTCAAAAAAACGACCAATTTCAATTTTAAAATCAACTAATTTAATTCCAACACTGAACATTACTCCAGATAAAAAATCATTTACTCTCAGAGCTAAACCCAGAATATCATCCATATCTTGTGAAGATGCCCAATTAAAAGCAGCAATATGTTCTTCAGATACTATCGGGTCTCCTAAACTATCATCCTTATAATAGTATTCAACTACTGGACGAGGAAGCTGTGTGCCTTCTTCTATTCCCAATCTTTTTGCGATAGAGCCAGCTGCGTAGTTTCGTACAACAACCTCAAGAGGAATTATTTCACAATTGCGCACAAGTTGCTCACGCATATTCAAGCGCTTAATAAAGTGAGTTGGAACTCCTATATCATTCAGACCTGACATAAAAAACTCAGATAGCCGGTTATTTAAGACGCCTTTACCCTCTATAACTTCTTTTTTTTCGGCATTAAATGCTGTTGCATCGTCTTTAAAATACTGAACAACTGTTCCTGGTTCAGGCCCTTCATATAAAATTTTTGCTTTACCTTCATAAATTTTTGCACGACGGGCCATAAGTTTAAATCCATTATGAGATTTTAATTTCTGCTAAGTTCTATTAAGCGAAAGGAAATGACTCAGCAAGTTGTTATCTGGAAAGACCTTAAAGAATAATTTTTGAGGATAGCTTATAATGAAAATGAATTAAATTTGATAGAAAAGTATTTTTTATTATGGATTGACTAAACCGTCGAGGTGAAATGGCTTCAAAAATTGAGCAGAAAACAATTTCTTGTGAATGGCTTCTTACAGATGGCGCTACAGGAACAAATCTTTTTGATATGGGTTTAATGTCTGGAGACGCCCCTGAACTTTGGAATGAAAAATATCAAGAAAAAATTACTACACTTCACAAAGATGCAATTGAAGCTGGAAGTGATATATTTTTAACAAATAGCTTTGGTAGTAACGCACTTAGACTTAAGCTTCACAAATGCGAAAACAGAGCTTTTGATTTGTCTAAAATATCTGCTGAAATTGCTCGAGATGTTGCAGATTCTTCGAATAGGACAGTTTTTGTTGCCGGTTCATTTGGGCCGACTGGTGAAATTATGCGGCCCTTTGGAGATCTTACTCACCAATTAGCTGTTGAAGTATTCCATGAACAGGCCCAGGGTCTAAAAGAAGGTGGCGCCGATCTTCTTTGGGTGGAAACTATATCAGCTCTAGAGGAATTTTGAGCTGCGGCTGAAGCTTTTTCGCAAATTGAACTTCCTTGGGTAGGAACAATGAGTTTTGATACGGCCGGATGTACAATGATGGGAACAAGCCCGGCTGCAATGGTTGAGTTAATTTCCTCTATACCAAATAAACCTATAGCTTTCGGAGCAAATTGTGGCACAGGTGCTCCAGACTTACTGAGAACTATCCAAGATTTTGCGAAATCTGCTCCTGAAAGCATATTGATTACAAAAGGCAATGCAGGAATTCCAAAATATATTGATGGTCACATTCTTTATGATGGTACTCCAGAATTAATGGCGAAATATGCAGTTATGGCTCGAAATAGCGGTGCCAAAATAATTGGGGGTTGCTGTGGAACTAAATCTGAACATTTGTTGTCAATGCGGGCAGCCCTTGAAAGCGACATCTTAGGATCAGTTCCATCGCTTCGACAAGTAGAATTAGAAATTGGTCCCTTTTCGAGTCAAAGCAAAAAGGAATTAGAGAGCGCACATCTAAAAGAAGGCGTCGTTGAGTATAGTAATTGCTATATTTGCTACATAAACCTCAGTTTTTATTGATATTTAAAGTAAAAATAATATTTTAGTTTTATAATAAGTCGGCTTTAAAATGCTCTATGTCGTAAAATGACCGTTAGATTTTATCAAAAAATAGAAAAGTAAAAAAAAAAGTAGATCGTAGAATTATTTGGTTTTTTGAAAAGGTGTGTGAATGTCAGATGATGAAGACGAAATAATTTTATCAGAATTAGACGATGATGAGCTTGTCCAGCAAATGTTTGATGATCTCTACGATGGGCTTAAAGAAGAGATTGAGGAAGCTGTTAATATACTTTTGGAACGAAAGTGGGCTCCTTATAATATACTTACTGAAGCGCTCGTGGGCGGAATGACGATCGTAGGGAAGGACTTCAGAGATGGTATCTTATTTGTTCCAGAGGTCTTACTAGCGGCGAATGCAATGAAGGGTGGGATGGCGATATTAAAGCCTTTGCTTGCAGAAACTGGAGCCCCTCGAGTTGGCAAAATGGTCATTGGAACCGTAAAGGGCGATATCCACGATATTGGAAAAAATTTGGTTTCTATGATGATGGAAGGCGCGGGCTTTGAGGTTGTTGATTTGGGTATAAATAACCCAGTCGAGAATTATTTAGAAGCTTTGGAAAAAGAGCAGCCTGATATATTAGGCATGTCTGCTCTATTGACGACGACAATGCCTTACATGAAGGTTGTAATTGATACACTAGTTGAGAGCGGAATACGAGACGAATATATCGTTTTAGTGGGAGGTGCTCCGCTCAATGAGGAGTTCGGAAAAGCTATAGGCGCTGACGCGTATTGTAGAGATGCTGCAGTAGCAGTTGAGACAGCTAAGGAATTTATAGCTCGAAAGCATAATCAATTGAGTGCCTAAAAGTTAGCTTAGAGAGTTTATTCTTTTCACCATTGCTTTTACCCCATTTGATCGTTGAGACGATAAATGGTCATGTAAACCTAATCTCTTTAAATTATCCCAAGCACTTATATTTTTAATTTCGTCAATTGGTGTACCGTTATACAATTTGCGCAGTAAAGCTATTAGGCCTTTTACAATGACGGCATCACTATCGCCGTCGAAATAAAGAGTGTCAGAAACTGAAAAATGGAGCCAAACCTGCGAGGCGCATCCGTTAACTTTATTACTTTCAACTTTTAAAGCTTCGTCTAGCGCAGGCATTTTTTTACCTTCTTCAATTACATATCTATATTTGTCTTCCCAATCTTCTAGAAATTCAAAATCATCAACAATTTGTTCAAATTCACTACCAGCCAATTTCAACCCCTTAAATATAATACCTTTTTTATTAATTTAGTGCTGGAGATATAAATTCTACTACAAATGAAAGGTTTTTACTTTACTTCCTGCAACAGATAAGCCAATTTTTCCGTCACAAAGCTCTAGGGCACTTTTCCCAAAAACTTCAAACCGCCAACCATTTAAGGCAACTATGTTGCGATCACCTGCTGCTAAAGCGTCTAAATCACCTGCCGATGCAATTAATTTACTAGCAACCCCTGCGTTCTCTGAGCATGCCTTTAGAAGAACTCGAAGCAGGTCTGCTAACGCACTGTTAACATTTCCTTTATCAGATTTTAATTGCTTTTCGGGAAGCTCCGAATCTGGAATCTCCAATCCTTTTTTAATAGCTGTTAATAACCCAGATGCAATTTCACCCTGACGCGCCTCTCTCAGCAGTAATCTTGATCTTGAAAGCTCATCCAGATTTTTAGGCTTATTAGATGCCAATTCTAATAAGGCATCATCTTTAATGACCCGGTATCTAGGTATATTCTTTGACTGAGCGAAGTTTTCCCTAAATTCTGCTAACGAGGCGACTAAACCTAAAAATCTTCTTGAATTGGACTTCGTTTTAAGTCTTCGCCAGGAATTTTTTGGATTAACGTCGTAGGTTTCGGACGAGATTAAATTTTTAAGTTCCTCCTCAACCCAGTTTAAACGCCCAGTTTTCAATAATTTTTCTGAAAGAATTTCATATATGACCCGCAAATGTGTTACATCGGCAAGAGCGTATTTTTTCTGAGCATCCGTTAATGGACGGCGAGACCAATCAGTAAACCGAGAACTTTTATCTAAAGTCTGTTTAGCAAGGTGTCGAACAAGTGTTTCATAGGCCACTTGATCTCCAAATCCACACACCATAGCTGCTATTTGTGTATCAAATAAAGGATATGGAAAAATACCCGAAGCTAAGTAAAAAATTTCCAAATCCTGTCTAGCAGCATGAAATACCTTAACTATATTTTGGTTCTGAAATATATCATAAAGAGGCGCTAAATCTAAATTTTTTACTAAAGTATCAACAATAACAGCATTTTCATCTTCATCACCAGGAATTGCTAATTGGACTAAACATAGTTTCGAAAAATAAGTTCGTTCACGCAGAAATTCGGTATCAATAGTAATGTATTTCTCATTTGTTGCTCTATCACAAAAGTCTTTTAGTTCTGAACTCTTTGTAATTGTTTTCATTATATAATTATACCTAGATCATTAAACAGCTTTACTTAATATTCTCTTATACTTCTAATTTTCTTATTTGATCTGAAAAATTTAACAAAACTTTAGGATATAAAATATGTTCTTCAATAAGAACTTTTGAAGCTAACGATTCTACTGTTTCATTTTTTTTAATAGCAACCTCAGTTTGGGCGAGTACCGGTCCTCCATCTAACTCTGGGGTTACCAAATGTACTGAACATCCGGCAATAGTATCATTTGATGCGAGTACTCTCGCATGGGTGTTAAGCCCTCTATATTTTGGTAATAGTGAAGGGTGAATATTCAAAATACGATCCTTAAAATTATTTACAAACTTTTTAGATAGAATTTTCATAAAACCAGCCAAACAAATTAATTCAACATTATAGACTTTTAAGATTTTAATAAGCTCTTTTTCAAAATCTAAATCATTATTTTTTATGCAATTTTCGTCAATAATTTTCGTTGGAACGCCAAGACTCTGCGCTTTTTCCAAGCCAGGGGCATCTGATTTATTTGAAATTACTACACTGGGATATGCCGGATGGTTGTCATCCATTGACTTAATTAACTGCACCATATTAGATCCACTTCCTGATATAAGGATAGCAACGGCGAGTTTCATCCAAAATTCCCATAGTATTCTACTTTGCCACTATTTGTAACGTGACCGATTATAATTGGCTGTTCTCCTATTTTTTGTAATAACGAAAAAACTGTATCTGTTGACGACGGAGAACAAATTATAGTCATGCCTATACCGCAGTTAAAAGTTTTCAACATTTCAAACTTATTCACATCACCTATATCTGAAAGCCACTTAAATATTGGGGGCAATTCCCAGTTTGAAAGCTTAATTTCAATTCCCTGCCCCTTTGTTAAAGTCCGAACAATATTTTCTGTAAGCCCACCACCGGTAATGTGGGCAAATGCTTTAATTTCACTTATACTCAATATTTTTAAGCATTGTTTCACATACAATTTTGTCGGTTTTAAAAGTGCTTTACTGAGGGAAAGTCCTTCGAATGGTGCTGCATCAGTCCATTTCAGACCTGAGGTTTCTACTATTTTTCTTACTAGAGAGTACCCATTTGAATGTATTCCATTTGACCTTAAGCCTATTATAACGTCTCCATCATTTGTTTGTCGAGGGAACGCTTGCCCTCTCTCCACTGCTCCTACAGAAAATCCAGCTAAATCAAAGTCTTTTCCTTGATACATACCGGGCATCTCAGCAGTTTCTCCGCCAATAAGTGCGCAACCAGCTTCCTGACAACCTTCAGCAATTCCGCCAATAATTTTCTCAGCGTCTTCAAGGACTAGTTTTCCAGTTGCAAAATAATCCAAAAAAAACAGAGGTTCAGCACCCTGACAAACCAAATCATTAACGCACATTGCTACTAAATCAATACCAATGGTTGAGAGCTGTTTAGTTTCTATGGCTATTTTTAATTTTGTACCAACTCCATCCGTTGCGGCAACAAGTATTGGATCTTTAAAGCCAGCAGACTTGAGATCGAACAATCCCCCAAACCCGCCTACAGAAGATATTGAACCTGGCCGGTTCGTCATTTTTAAACTTGGCTTGATCCGCTTAACTAATTCATTACCAGCGTCAATATCCACACCAGCAGCTGAGTAAGACAATCCTTTATTTTGATCCGCCATTAATAATCCTCAATACTTAGTATGGGCAATTATATTAAGCACCTAAGATATTCAATCACAAACACTTGACCTCTGGCTTCGTTATAGCTAGCAAGCATTGGCAGTTGCAGTGGGCCTGTAGCTCAACTGGTTAGAGCAGTGCGCTCATAACGCATTGGTTGGGGGTTCAAGTCCCTCCGGGCCTACCACTGACTAAATATTTACTGGAATTATTAAAGAAACGCATAATCCGTTTAAGAGTAAACTTCTTGATAACTTTAAAATTCCTCCGTGACCCTCTGCAATCTCTTTTGCAATAGGCAGTCCTAGACCAACACCTGACCCCTTATTTTGGTTTCTGGATGGATCCAGACGAGTAAAAGGTTGTAAAACTTCATCATGTTGACTTTTGTCGATACCTGGTCCGTCATCATGAACCGAAAAAAACAATAAATTATCTTCAATTTTCTTTTCAATTAAAATTTGAGTGCCATATCGATTTGCGTTGTTGATCAAATTTTCAAGTGCTCTCTTTATTGCAAATGGCTTAAGCTTAATTGAATTTTTAGTCATTTCACCAACAGACTGGATTTTAACACCTGTACGAGAAAAGTTTTCTATAAGATCATCTACCAAAGCGGATGGATCGATGTCCTCGACTGGCACCTCCGTTTCATTTTCAAATTTAGCGTAATCTAAAAATTCATTCAAAAGAAGGTTCATGTCTTCAACATCTTTTTCTAGTGGCTCTCTCTGTTCTTTTGGCAAAAAAGATAGTCCAAGTTTAAGCCGTGTTATAGGTGTTCTGAGGTCGTGACTGACCCCAGATAATAGCATTGTCCTTTGCTTTAGATGTCGCCCTATTCGTTCCCTCATATTTAGAAATGCCTGTCCAGCAGCCCTTACCTCTAACGCTCCACTTGGTTCATATGGTAAATTTTCTCCATGACCAAACGCCTCTGCAGCATCGGCTAATCTAGTAATCGGACGAAGTTGATTTCTTAAATAAAAGAAAGCTATGATAGTAAAAAATGCTCCAAAAACAAATAAATAAACAATAAGCTGATGGGGATTAGAGGCAGAAACTCTTCTTCTCGAGAATTGTAAATCAAAAAATTCTTGGCCCGATTTAATTCTTACATTTACTTTTCGATTATCCGGTAAATCGACGGTTAATACTTCTGGTAGCGCAAGTAACTCGCGCCGCACTACTAAACCCGTAAGATCTGCAAATCTAAGATTCTCATTAAAATTTGTATCCTTTGCAACTATAGACATCGACATACCGAGAGATCTGGCTATTTTTTGGCCGGCTACGGCACCCTCTTTTCCTAACACTTCTGTAATTAAGTCTAATTCAGCAGCTACGGTTCGAGTCATCTGAACAGTAACACCTTCAAAGTGCCTCTGAATAAAAACAATCGAAACGATAAGCTGGAGAAATAATACGGGGAATACAAGAATCAATGCTGCGCGATAATATAACCGCTTGGGCATATATGATTTGATCCATTTAAACATACCATTTAAACCTAAGCATAACTTTTCATAAAGGGAAATAAATTGTCTCTAAAGCACAGCAATAAAGCAAGATTAACAAAACCCACCGAAAAAATTTCTTGTATTTTAGCACCAAACCCAAGCCCAATGACTTTTAAAGGAACAAACACCTATATTATTGATAACGGTGAATTAGCCGTGATTGATCCTGGCCCCGCGATTGATGAACATTTTAGTAACATTTTGGATTTAGTAGGAGGTAGACAAGTTAAATATATATTTTTAACACACAGCCATGTGGATCATTCACCTCTTTCAAAAAAACTTTCCAAAACTTTAAACACCCCAATTTATGCTTTCGGCGGCTCAAATTCAGGCTTGAGTTCCACGATGCTGTCTTTGATTGAAAATGGATATGACAGTGGTTTTGAAGGTATCGATTATGAATTTTGTCCTGACCGAGTAATAACTAATAATGAAAAATTTAATTTAAATGGAGAATATATTTCTGCTATTCATACTCCTGGGCATATGGGAAATCACGTTTGTTTTCAATATGATAAAATTCTTTTTTCAGGAGATCACATAATGGGCTGGGCTACTTCAATGGTATCGCCACCTTATGGCGACCTTACACAATTTATGAATTCTTGCCGGGTGCTTCAAAAAGAAAACTTTAAAATGCTACTACCAGGCCACGGAGATCCAGTAAGCGGCCCCAAAGAGAGGATAACCTTCCTGATTAATCATCGTTTAGAGCGTGAGAGACAGATCAAATCTACCATTGAAATCGGTCCCCTTACCGCGATGGAAATTACATACCTCGTTTACAATGACATAGATCCAGCTCTAATAAATGCTGCTACAAGGAATGTCTTTGCTCATCTAATTGATTTGAATAATCGGAGAAAGATCAAGTTTCTTGGTCCTATTTCTGAGAACACAAAAGTTTCTTTGAATTTGTAAAACAAAAAAAACAATCTTTACCATTATTTCTCTAGACCTTCCAAAAGCCTATTGCTATATCATCTTAAGATCCGGCGTAGCTCAGCGGTAGAGCAGTTGACTGTTAATCAATTGGTCGTAGGTTCGATCCCTACCGCCGGAGCCATCTAACTAAATTAAATTATATTCGAATAAGATGTATTTTTTTACTCTGGTATGGCTTAAGATATATTTAACACATAAACCTGTAAAAAGTTGAAAAATAAGGGATATATGAAAAAATATTGTTGATTTCTTTTTTGCTATTGTCCGCATGCCACTCCAAAACACACGAAACAGTTGATGATAAAAAAATTTGAGTCCCTTGTGATGTTTTGGGGCGTGCTAATAAACCTAAAGTATAGGTCTCATTTATTTAAAATATTTACAAGCGAGTTGTATAAGATTTTCTTACTCCTGCCCAACTATACAGGGCAAGAGCAGTCCAAATCATTGGAAAACTTAACATATGCCAGATGGTTAAAGGTTCCAAAAATATTACTACAGCACAAAAAAATTGAAGACTTGGGTTGATGTATTGCAAAATACCAACTGTTGATAATTCAACGCGGAGAGTTCCGTAACTAAAAAGAATTAAAGGGGCGGCTGTTAGAGGACCTGATAACGCCAACAAAAATGAAGTGAGAAAGTCTACTCCGAAGGAACCACCCTGCCCTTGATGAAAATATAAAATAAGTAACAAAGCTAAAGGTACTAAAATGAGCACTTCGGCGGTAACACTAACCATTGGCGAAATCTTAATTCTTTTTTTTAGAACAGCGTAAAAACTGAAACTTACTGCTAAGGTGAGTGCTATCCAGGGGGCTGAAGTCAAACCTACTGTTAATATTAAGATCGCAATAGCGGCTAGTACGACGGCAAACAATTGTACATGAGATAACTTTTCTTTAAAAATTATTAAACCCCAAACAACTGTAACCAGAGGCATTATGAAATAACCAAGACTTGCTTCGGTGGCATTATTTGTTTGAATAGCAAAGATAAAAAAGAACCAATTAATTGCAATGAGAACCGCTGAGATTATTATAAAGCCACGATCCTCTTTATAAACGAAGACAGACGTCCATAATTCACTTAATTTTCCATTATAAATTAAGATGACAAAGAAAAACAAAAATGACCAAACTGTTCTATGGGCTAGAAGCTCAAATGGAGGTACGTGTGCCAGTAATTTGTAATAAAGAGGTACAAAACCCCAAATAACACATGCCGTTATAATTGCTAAAATGCCGTAAGAAAATTGGTTCAAACTAAACTGCCCTCAACCACTTGGAGAGTGTTAAGTGACAGATCAAGAGAAGGAAAGAGAAAAAAAATTTAAACGATATCATCGGATAATAAACTTGGTTTCCCAGAAATAAACATTACTGAATAAAATTGTGTCGAAAGCAAACCTAATAAAATATGGCCACCTAAGCAGCACACTTATTTATTGAATTAGCTACAGCCGCTAAAGCTTCATCATAAAAATCAATATTATCATTATTTGAACCGATAGACAGGTAATGTCTCCATTTCTTTGCCCCAGGCAAACCATGAAATAAACCAGTTATATGACGAGTTACTTGGTGAGGCCTTCCTCCTTTTTCGCAATGCTCTTTTAAATATGAACGCATAGTATCTGCAATATCAAAAGGTGATTTAATAACGTCGTCGTTAAAAATAATTTTATCAACTTCTGAAAGAATTTGTGTGGGCTGTTGATAGGCAGATCGACCAATCATTACCCCATCAATTCCCTTGGCAAATAAATCCTGTACAGCGCCTAGACTTGTCACGCCCCCATTTAGCGAAATATGAAGATTAGGGAACCTTTCTTTCATCTTAAACACTATATCATAGTCTAATGGGGGAACTTTTCTGTTTTCCTTTGGGCTTAAACCTTTGAGAATGGCCTTGCGGGCGTGAATTATAATTCGATTTACACCAGCGTCAGATATGTGGCCTAAGAATTCTGGTAGAATTTGTTCAGGATTTTGGTCATCAACTCCAATACGACACTTAACTGTTATGTCTATCGAAGTACTTTTCCGCATCGCTTCGCAGCACGTTGCAACAAGTTTTGGATTTTTCATCAATACAGCGCCAAAAGAACCAGATTGCACACGGTCAGAAGGACAGCCAACATTCAGGTTTATTTCATCATAGCCATGAGCAACGCCAATCGAGGCGGCTTCTGAAAGTTCAATAGGATCAGATCCGCCAAGCTGAAGAGCCAACGGGTGCTCTTCTGTAGAATAATCAAGTAAATGATAAGCCCTACCCTTTACAAGTGCAGCTGCTGCAATCATCTCTGTATACAAAAGAGAATTACTCGTAAACCGTCTATGAAAGTAACGGCAGTGCCTATCAGTCCAGTCCATCATAGGAGCAACACTAAAACGAGCTGAATTTTCAATATTTCTTTCTGTTTTATTAGATTTTTTTGAAGCCATGCTTAATACCGAAATTACCCTTTTTGAGATATAGTTTTTTCCTCATATTATCCAGATTTATGAGCTAATTGGCTTTAAAGCCTTCAAAATATTCCTTGTTTTTTCAACAAGTGGTCTTTGAGTATCCTTCAATATTTGAATACGGTCAAAGCGATTGAGATCCTTATTCACAGCCTCACGCAAAGCATTACCAAAAGAAGATCGTAGTTCTGTTCCAATATTAAATTTACAAATTTTTGAGTTTTGTGATAGATATGTTCTTTGCTCAACTGGCACACCAGACCCTCCATGTATTACTAAAGGAATGTCTGTGACCTTTTCGATTGCCCTTATGCGATCTTCATCTAAACCACCTTCATTATTTTCCTGCAGATGAATATTTCCAACTGAAATCGCCATGGCATCGATATTTGTATCTATAGCAAATCTAAATGCTTCCTCTGGGTCAGTTCCTGCGGATGCTTCTCCACCTGAATATCCAACAAACCCTATTTCGCCCTCACAGGAGACACCCGCAGAGTGTGCAATTTCACAAATTTTCGCCGTCTGATCAATATTTTCGTTTAAAGATTTTCTTGAACCATCAAACATTACAGAACTAAAACCACTTTCTACAGCTATTTTACATTCTTCCTCTGAATAACCATGGTCAAGATGAGCTACGACTGACACGCTTGCATTTTCAGCTAAATAATTAAACATTTTTCCTAAAATTGGAAGTGGTGTATGCTGCCTACAAGAAGGTCCCGCTTGAAGAATTACAGGGCAATTTTCTTGCTCAGCAGCCTCAACATAGGCCAACATGTCTTCCCAACCAAGCGTAACCAAACCTGCAACAGCGTAGTTATTTTTTAATGCTTTTTGTAATACATCTCTGAGGGTTACAAGCATTACTTAAACTTAGCCACCATATCCATTATACCAGGAATTGTGTGAAGTTGCTCTTCATGTGTGGGTTGGAAATACTGCTTAAGAGATCTCTGGCTCAAGCCGCCTAATATCGTGAAATAGTACATTTCATAACCAGGTAAAACAGCACAAGGGTGGTAACCTTTATCGATCAACATCGTTGATCCATCCACAATATGGTAAGCATCACCTGGTTTATTATCCTCTCTCTGAAGCATTTGTAAGCCTGAACCATAGTTAGGTTTGAAACGAAAATTATAAGTTTCGTCATGCCTAGTTTCATCAGGCAGCCGATCTGAATCATGCTTATGACTTGGAAATCCCGACCAGCCTCCCTGCCCAACTGTAAATAGTTCACTGACAAGCAATCTGCCTACTTTACCATGCTGGTTGGCGCCTAATATATGTTTGATTTTGCGGTGTGTTTTAGTCTCGTCAGAACCATATTGAACGAGGTCTATTTCAGCTTTTCGAACATCAAAAGGCTCTAATACTTTATCATATTTGGCTCCTGAAATGAAAGTTTCGGTCTTTTCAGATTGGCAAATAATACGAACTTTTGCGCCAACAGGAACATAAACCCCCTCGGGTTCACCATCCCAGACATCTACTCCTCTATTTCCCAACTGATCGAAAGTCTTACTTTCAATATCAACAGAGACTGTGCCTGTTGCAGGTACGATGCACGTCTCGTAGCCACTGATAGAATATTCGAAGACCTCGCCTCTATTCAATTTTACGATATTGAAATAATTTAGGGGGACGAATTCATTATCGATATCAACGATGGGTTTATTTAAATTTTCGTAAGGGGCTATATGCATTCTGATTATAAGTCCTTTATGAAAGAATTATTAATAAAATTATTTAATTGAACTTCATCAGGCATGGCCGGAGCGCATCCAGGCAATGAAACAACAATAGACGCACATGCTGAACCTCGAATTACAGAATTTTTAAGGTCATACCCCGAAGCCAAAGAAGATAATAAACCGGCCATAAAGCTATCACCAGCCCCAACCGGTTTAATGGCCTCAGTAGGAAAAATACCTGTCTTAATTTCTTCATTATTATAAAGGGTTATCGCACCTTCTTCACCCATTTTATAAATTACTAATCGATTTCCCGCAGATGCAAGATCTCTTGCTTTGTTCAGTCCTTTGTTGATACCGCCAGCCATAAAGCCAAATTCTTCATCATTGCCAACAATCATGTCACTTTTTTCACCGGCGCGAGATAAAACTTCCGATGCAACTTGAGGGCTTGGCCAAGAATATGGACGATAATCAATATCAAAAATCACAGGAATGCCTTGAGCTCGTGCATTTTCAAATGCTCTAAAGGTAGCATCCCGAGAGGGTTGGCCAGCAAATACTGTCCCAGCAGTAATTAACGCGGTAAATCGAGAATAGTCCACCTCATCCATTTCGGGAGGCTTTACCTCAAAATCTGCGGCCCCGTTCCTATAAATTACGTTTTGAAAGTTATCGATACAGCTTTCGTAAATTGCCAATGATGTCCTGAATTCTCCAGAAACTGATTTAACATATTCAGTCCCTACTCCATAATAATTCAGTCGATTAATACAAA
>CACLGX010000027.1 GCA_902606585.1 Paracoccaceae bacterium
AGATACTTTTGCCACACCGTTTGCAATGTTTTCTTTGGGTAAGATTTTACGGAGTCGGTCGACTGTTTCTACGCCATTTAGAAAGGGGACCACTATTGTTTCCGTTTTAAGCATTGGTTTGCAGGCTTCAGCCGCAGCTTCGAGTGCTCCACATTTTACCCCAAAAATTATCACGTCTACTGCGCCAATGTCTGAAGGATTTTTTGTGGCAAGCCACGGATTAGCTTTTTCATATCCATTCGGACCATCCAAAATTAAACCATTTTCCTTTATGGCAGCCAGATGAGCGCCTCTTGCAATGGTAGCGACCTTGAAACCCGCATTTGAAAGTTTTACCGCTAAATAACCTCCGATACCTCCTGTAGCCATTGTAGCAATCTTCATGTCATTTATCCTTGTTAAATCTTGGCCAGTCATGTGGTGTATTCTGGGCCACGATGTAATCCTAATTAAAACTGAATTAAAAAGTAATAATTCGAAATTAAATTCATAATATCAATTGTAATTCTTGTTGCTAAGACCGTAGCAAACCAAGTGACTTAAATAAATAAATTAGTGAGTGAATGGTAGGTAATGTATGTTGGGGTAGGGGTCAAAAACTAGAAACGGTTAGGTTACTAAGCGCGCAGAGCTTCATACGAAACCAGAACATGCTTGCTATACATTGGTCTCTCACAAAGCCTTTTATAGTATAAGCCCAAGTGGTGAAATTTCTTTCTCTCTATATCGATATCAAAATAACGGTATAGCATATGGCCAAGCTGAATGTCTGCCAGTGTAAAATTATCTCCTGCTAAATATCTATGCTTTGCCAGTTGGTAGTCTGCAATACTCAGCTTAACTTCCAGCGCTTTGATTGCCTTGTCGATTAATTGAGAATTTTGTTGTTCTTTTGGAGTACGCACGACCTCCCAAAAAATTGGAATTGTGAAGTTGATAGCAACGGAAACTTTTGACCATTCTGCCCACTTATCTACATTTGCACGCAAATTTGGAGACTTTGGCCAAAATCGGTCATCGCCATATTGATTAGCTAAATAGCGAAGAATGGCGCCACTTTCCCAAAGTGTAAGTCCATCTTTATCGCGAAGGACAGGGACAGTCTGATTTGGGTTCATATCTATGAATTCCTTTGTATTTGTTCCCCCAAAACGGTGGCCAATATCGTACCTAACGTATTCAAGCCCAAGCTCGGCCACGCACCACATCACCGCCTGTACATTTGAAGAGTCGCTACGCCCATAAATTTCCAACATCCCAATCCCCTTCCTCAGGCACAATAATAGCAAGAACCAGGCAGCACCCAAAGTCTTTTTAATTTCATCAATTGTTTCTATTTAGTTGTGCTTTAGCTACGCTAGGCGGTGGGGGCAAAAACAAGCAGCGGTTAGGTTGCTAAGATACTGCTCTCATATTTTTTATTGCTTAGTTTCGTTTTAACAAATGTGTTTGTTAGGCGAGACTACTTTGAGGATGAGTTGGATTGAGGTTTGTTCTATAACTGTTCGCAAAGTTCCAACAGCCCAAGCATTAGAAATGCTCAAAGCTTCAAAAAGCCTTCTTCTTGAACCATTTTTGCCAAGGCGCTTTGTAAATTAAATCAAAGAAAAATATCAGAAAATTTTCACGTGCAAAATCTAAGTTTGTAATGCATTCTGTTGCATTATGGGGACCAAGCAATTGAACAATGTATATGATGCCCTTGTGATCGGTGCAGGGTTTTCTGGGCTTTATCAACTCCATAGGTTGCGCGATGACCTTGGATTAAAAGTAGCTGTAATTGAGAAAGGAGCGGGCGTCGGTGGAACATGGTATTGGAACCGTTACCCCGGCGCACGATGCGATAGTGAAAGTCAGGGATATGCATATTTCTTTTCGCGTGAATTGCATGAAAACTGGCAGTGGTCCGAAAGGTATCCGGGACATGCCGAAATCCGAAAATATCTGAATTACGTCGCGGATTCGCTGAACTTGAGAAAAGATATCTTTTTTAACAAAACAGTGACCAAATGCTTGTTTTCACAGGAAACAGCACTTTGGGAAATTCAAACGGAAGAGGGTGACACATTACACTGCAAATGGCTTGTTACAGCGGTTGGATGTCTTTCAGCAGCGAATGTACCCAATATTACTGGAGTATCGCGTTTTGAGGGGCAATGGTATCACACAGGGGCATGGCCCCACAATGATGTAGATTTCAACGGTTTGTGCGTTGGCCAGATCGGCACAGGGTCAACAGGAATACAAGCTGCACCAGAAATTGCCAAAACCTGTAAACACCTCACAGTTTTCCAGCGAACGCCGAATTACTCCATTCCAGCACGTAATACAGAATGGGACGCGTCTTATACTGATTGGGTGCGCAGTCATTATGACGAATTAAAGGCATTGGTCCGCTCGACACCCAATGGCCACCCGTTTCGTATTTCTAATAATCTAACAATGGAAGTCCCTGACGGGGAGCGCCAAAAAATATTTGAAGCAGCATGGAGAAAGGGCGGCCTGCGCTTTCGCGGTGTTTTCCATGATTTACTAACTTCCCAAATAGCAAATTCTGCCGCAGCAGATTTCATTAAGTCGAAAATTCGTCAAAAGGTCACTGACCCAAAGACAGCAAATATATTGACGAACATTGATCACCCTTACGCGGCAAAACGTCCACCCATCGATACGCACTATTTTGAAACCTTCAATAAAGATCATGTCACATTGGTAGATTTACAGGCTGATCCAATCGCTGAAATCACCCGCAATGGAATTATCTTGGAAAGTGGTATGCATCACGAGCTTGATGTCATCGTTTTCGCCACCGGCTATGATGCTATGACTGGACCTTTGCTCAATTTAAACATTGAAACGCCCAAAGCATCGTTGAAATCTTATTGGGAGGAAGGACCAAGTAACTATCTAGGGCTTGCCATTCCGGGGTTTCCGAATCTCTTCACCATCACAGGTCCAGGGAGCCCTTCGGTTTTGTCCAATATGCCCGTTTCCATCGAACAGCATGTTGATTGGATAACTGAATGCATTGCGCATTGCATCGAAACCGGTTGTACGTCTATTGAAGCCCAGGAACAGTCTGCAGAAATCTGGACAAATCACGTACGTGAAACGGCAGATGCCACTTTGCTGCCCAAAGTGCAGCACAGCTGGTATCTAGGCGCAAATATTCCAGGTAAGCCTCGCGTATTTATGCCCTATGTTGGCGGTTTGAATACGTATCGTAAAATCTGCAATAATATTGCAGAAGAAGGATATAAAGGCTTTGATCTTAACTCAGGAAAAACACTTGATTCACCAAAGCCATTTGATTTCATATCTTCTGAAGGTTTTTTGTTAGGGGTTTAAGGTTTATACCTAGGTTAGAATGTCGACAAAAAGTGAATTGAAATCTATTGAGGATTTTATGGTTAGTTGGAAAGGAAGCATTAAAAACAGAATTTATCTGCATGGCCCTGTGTCACAAAATTATTCTAAGAATAAAGTAAAATAATATTGGCTCAAACTAAGGTTTTAATTAACACAACCATTGCTACGGAATACAAAAATATCCCTCCGATGATCAAAAAAACAGCAAAGTTTTTACTCAAAGTCGCAGTCGCAAGGTTCTTTATCTGGTACATTAAATCTGGCCAAGTGTAGGATACAAAGTCGCCCTGCGTAAACACCGCTTTGATATGACCGTTTCCATCCACCACTGGCAAGCGTCTAAACCTCTCATTCGACATTATTCGAAGCCAGTCAATCAGATCATCGGTTTCACTTGCTACTCGTGGATTTGGCGTCATGATATCTTTCACAAGGGTTTTTTGAGGGTTTAACTTCTTGCCGACAACTTTGTTCATAACATCACGTTCAGTAAAAACACCTATTACTTTTTTTAGATTGTCTATGACTACAATCGCCCCAAAGTTTTTCTCAGACATTGCTAACACTGCATCGAAAACACTCGTGTCTGCAGAGCAAGTCAACGGTTGTTGTTTTAGACGGTACTCAGGTCTATCCATTAAACGATTACCTGGTCTTTTAGCTTTATCTGGCATAATTTTGGAATACCTCTTTTAAGACGACCTAGCCCTTTTACACAAAAATACAATACAGCGATAAAGTTTAAAAACGATGAAGAGTTCTAACTGTCTGACATTGCTAAGGCCACTGGGGGTGTACTAGTAGGTAAATACTCACAGTAACACACACGAGGATTTACTTAGGATACTTCTTGAGGTTTAGTTAGCTTATGCAAAATATGGGTTCATCAGGATTACTATTGCTAGTTGCTGTGGTGTTGGTCGTCTACATACTATCTCGAAAGGGTACAAAATGACATGGATGTTGTAGCTATCTTTTCTTTTTGGGACTTTAGTCAAGAACAACTAGCGCCACCAAGAACACAAAATTTCGCACAATGTGGGTGATTTAAGTAAACTCGATTTTCACTTGCTTTGAGATTATCACCCAATTCAAATTCTTTTTCGTAGGGTAGTAGCGTGCAAGCTACGACTTTTGGTTTTTTTTCATCCTTACGATGTATAACCATTCGGGAATTTGAACACATTATCGAACTTGGATCTTTTCCTAAAATACTCCAGCATTTTGTTGTTATCTCTGGAACTTCTATATTCTGTTCGTTCATCTCTGGAAACAAAATTGTTTCACTTTTGTCGAACGCATCTATTTTAATATTATAGTCACTGAAAAGTTTTTCATAACCTTTTCTTGATACGTCTTCCTCAATATTCCAAATGTTGCGGCCCGCAACTGAGGTCTTAATACCTTGCTCCATCAACCATTTCATTCCCTCTATTGTCTTGGAAAAGCTTCCTCTGCCCCGAACTTCATCATGTTTTTCCATTTTATAATGATCAATAGAAACTCTTAGTTTAAGATTGTCTCCATACATTTTATGGAGCTGTATTAGGCCTTTTTTTATCCCGGAACGTTGCATAGGTTGCATTGCGTTAGTGAGTATTAGGACTCTGTAATTCTCTTTAAGAGCTCTTTCGCTCATTATTAAAACTTCTTTATTTAAAAACGGCTCACCACCTGTAAAGCCAATTTCTTCTATTGGCCAATTTAGAGATTTAATCTCTTTTAGGTATTTGATTAAAAATTTATCTTGAAAATAGATCAGGTCGTCATTTTTTGGTGATGAAAATATATAACAATTATTGCAAGTGATATTACATAGCGTTCCTGTATTTATCCAAAGAGTTTTAGGATTGTTAAGTAAGACGCTAGCTCTTCTTTCCTTATTAGCTGTAAGATATTTATTCGTAAATTTTTCCAAAATATTATGTTCTGTCTTAGTATTTTGATCGTGGTGTTAGATATAATTAGTTAGCCTGCAAAAAAAGGGATTGATTAATAGCTTGATCTAAATGATGCGACAGGTTCCATATCTTGAATAGATCCGCATCCATGCAGAAAAATAAAACCTACCACTATTAATATTAAACGCATAAAGAACCTCACTATTTTACTTTAAATTAGACTTAGGGAAATTTTATTCAAATGTCATTTTGCACTTAAACTAATCCAAAAATACGTTCAGGATGTATAACTTATATACAAACTGACCTTCCATGTCGGTTAGCGTACCATCAGCAGTCAAAGGGCTTACATTAGTTTGTGAGCCTTTTTATTTTTTTGGGAATTGAGCGCTTAGCTGATGGTAGGTCCAGGGTTCATCAAGCATATTCCTCGAATGCAAAGAAACAGCAATCGGTTGGGGGCTACATTTTGTATTAGAATCAGTAGATTAAGGGGTGGGGGCCAAAAACTAGCAGCGGTTAGGTTGCTAAGTTACTGCACTCACATTTTTTCGGATAAAGTTTGAGCGTTCTTGCAATATTTCCTATTTAGATCTTTTATGTTTTCAACTTTGCAATTGAGGAAAAGAGATGGCGCGGAAAAGTATATGACTATTCACACTTTTCATAGTGATGAAATGAGAAAAGCTTTTTGGCGGGGTTTACACAAAAGTGAATATTTTGATTTGGTTTAATGTAAAATGAAACGATTGGTTGGTAAAAGAGTTGCAATTATAGGGGCTGGTTCCTGCGGAGAGGGAGTGGGTAATGGAAAGGCGATGGCAATTCTATTTGCTGAGCAGGGTGGAAAAATATTGTGTATAGATGCTGATCAAAAGGCAGCGGATGAAACAGTTAAAGAAATTGTAAAAAGTGGTGGAGAAGCCGCAATTTTGCATGTTGATATAACTGATGTTCAAGCTGGAAAGTTAGTAATGAAAAAAGCTAACGATCTTTGGGGCGGCATAGATGTTTTGGTTTATAACGTTGGTAAAAGTAATCAAGGTGGTGTCTTAGAAACTGAGTTAAACGACTGGAAGGAAGTCTTTGATATTAATTTAACGGGTGCATTTATGCTGGTGAAAAAAGTGCTACCTTTTATGCGCAGTCAAAAACAAGGTTCTATAATATTTATTTCATCATTAGCTGCAGTCTACTCTTCGCCTTACTCCTATGCTTCATATGAAATATCAAAATCAGCCTTAATTAAATTATCACAGACTATAGCGCGCGAAAATGCACAATTTCAAATACGATGTAATTCTATTTTGCCCGGATTGATTGATACTCCGCACGCGAAACAATTTATAAACAAGATAAAAACCTCAGATGAATTTTCAAAGGAGCGAGCTTTGATGGTTCCAATGCAAAGACAAGGTTCACCATGGGATATTGCAAAATCAGCTCTTTACTTTGCTTCTGATGAATCCGCTTATGTCACAGGAAATATCCTAAAAGTAGATGGTGGATTATCACTATAGTAAAAAGTTTTAGTAAAAAAATGAAAAATGCAGATGTTTAAGGGTAAGAAGTTTGTTTGTTTTAGCTGTAGCTCAGTCACGCCTTTTGGACGTATTAACGTGAAAACGTAATCTGAAAGTCTGAACTTCGACCTTGCCATCTCGAATTACTAATCTTGGTTAGCGCATAAAAATAAGCTGTACCGCGCAGTTTTAATCTAACACCTATAGATTTAGAGCCTTTCCCATATGTACACTTGCTAAACCCGTAGCAAAACAAGTGACTCAAATAAATAACTTAGTGAGCGAATGGTAGGTAATGTGCCCATGTTTATAGACATATTCAATTCCACCTTATTCATATCAAAAAAGGCTTCTGGGATATTTTCATAACTTCTTATTGAATGAAACACCACGTCACCAATTTCGTCTGGGTTTGAATTAAACTTTATAAAGCCACCATTAAATTCAATTGTATGCGAACTGTTTAATCCAAGGATTTATTTGGTCTAAATACTGAAATAAATATTTTTCATAATTGAGCCATCTATACTTGGAGTCTTTATATAGTGGCAGTATAACTTGAGAGTAGCTAGGCGTCTTAATTCTTCCTCTCTTTACAGCTGTATCTTGAAAATTTTCCATTCCAGATTGCCATTCTAAATCTAAGAAATTTAAAAGCAATGATGTTTCTTCACTTAAATTATCTATCAAATCTTCATATCTTATTTCGTGAACACTTAATTTATAATTGCTGCGACATATCTGAAAAATTTCCATTGCAACGCAATAAAATTCTACAATTCGGTCCAAATCAACCATATTTGCCATGGCTGGATTAAGCTTAAAGTTTTGTATCCAACAACTTAGAATTGTGTCCATTGGATGTCTTAAAGCTAGGATAAATTTAGCTTGAGGGTATAACTGATGGATCAGCGGTGTGTCTAAAATATTTAGGGGCAATTTATCAATATGAATAAAATTTTGATCTGATTCAGCAACATGTTTTTTAAATTCGAGCTCATATAATTTTTGGGCTTCTTCAATCATATCTGAAGATAAAACTTGGCTCAAAGGATCGTTAAATCCCTCTTTTTCGTAAAAAATTTTAACGGCTCTTAAGATTGGCTGCTCCTCCACAATTCTTATTTTTGAATGAGAGCGTAAAATTGTATCTAACAAAGTTGTACCCGATCTAGGGAACCCAACCAAAAAAGTCGGGGTGAACCGTGTCTCTGCATGAAATTTAGCTTTTGACTTTTTGATTTGACCTGATTTTAATTTATTTAGCTTTGTCTTTAAATTCTGGAAAAATTCTTCAGGATTTGATTTAAAATACTGTCTTGAATTTTTAGAAAGTAAATTGCTTTCGTAAAAGCATTCATAAGCTTTGTCAAAATCATCAAACTTTTCAGAGACTTTTGCTTTTAATAGCAAAAAAGCTTGCTTTCGAAATTCCGAAACTGTTTTAAAATTTATTTCAGACATCAACGAAAAAGCTTTGTCATATTTTTTTTCCCTCCAGAGCAAATTGGATTTGATAAAAATTAAATCAGAGGGAATTACATCATATGCATTGTACGCCCTCTGCAACCATAAACCCAGTTGTTTAAGTTGATTTGATCTTTCCAATCCATCGGCACCATTGCACCAAGCCTCAATATAATCAGGCTTTATGGTAAGCGCTTTATTAAAAGCTTTCATAGCTTTTTCAAGCTGACCTTTTTCAAGTAGAGTAAGCCCCAAGTTGTTATAGGCTTCAAAATAATCATCCTTGATATTGAGAGCTTTATTGTAATTCTCAAAAGCCTCATTTAACTTTCCTTGGTCCTTTAAAGCAGTGCCTAGATTATTAAATGCTTCAGCATAGTCGGGCTTAATTGCGATAGCTTTTTTATATGCCTGTATTGCTTTATCTAAATTGCCTAAGCCTTTGTTTGCGGCTCCAATAAAATTCTGTAAATTAAATGAGTAAGGAAACTCAAAAATTAAATCTGAAGTGATACTTAAAATCTGTTGAAATTGTCCTTGGTTGTAAAGATTAATCAAAGGTTGCATCTGATTTTGAGGAGGCTCTTTTAGATTTGTATGCCCAACCGATTGTGTGGTTGATAAATTTTTAAAACCAGCAATAGCTTTTTTATTTTTTGGGTATTTTTGAAGAATATCTTCATATATTTTTCTAGCACTCTCAATATCATTATCTTTGACGTTTTTGCCTGCCAACCGTATTGCCTGGTCCAAATTTGTTACATCTAAGATGTTATTTTGATTTTTATTTGATTTTGGTCTTTTATTAGAAGCCCTTTCGAAGCTATCAAACTTTTCCTTGAGCATGTTTAAATCATCAATCTTACTAATCTTGCTTTTAGCTAAGTTTAACTCAGCTTTGGCTTCTTCGAATCTTTCAAGCTTGATTAAGGCATCAATGTAGCTTTGCCAAAATTGGACTATTTGAGGGTTAGCTTTTAGCGCAGCTTTGAAAAATGGCAGTGCTTCATTAACTTTGTCAAAACCAATCGCCAATATACCCATATTGTGATTGGCATGTGGATGAAATGGGTTAGCTTTAAGAATAGCAGTATAGTAACGATCAGCTTCTTTTACCTTGCCTGCTCTGTGTGCCTCCACACCTTTTCGTAACGCTTCTTCTAGGGATAATTTCATTTAATTACTTTATAATAAAAAGCCATGCCTTATCTACTTAGGTTCTCTAGTATGGATCATTAAGCAAGAAACATTTGCAGAAATACTCAAAGGCTTTGCCGTCATCACCGTCAGCTTGGATTGATTCAATAAATTCTTTAAAAGTAGCCATGGGATTAAATGAACATTCATATTCAATTCAATCAAGTCTGAAAATCCCCCATCCGTTTCAAGCTCTATATACATAATACGCACACACCCAGTGTGGTCCCGCATGCCTCCCATGTAATTGTCCAACGTTGGACATTTTTGTGTAGTAGGGGCACTGTAAGGTGATTACACTTAACTATACACTCATACCGTTACACACAGTTTGTGCAGAACACGTACTGTGTATTGTGATAAGGATAAGCATAACGGTGTTTAACACTGGTGATATATATATCACTCACCACCGATCAATTCCCCCAAACTAGTAACGTTAAGAACACTGTCAGTTAAACACGTACAGTGACTACAGAAGCTGTGGTATATTCTAGAATATCACCTAAGCAGCACTTGATTATGAACCATAAATACGTAAGCTTTTGATATTGCTTACACCAGTTTGTTCATGGTGCTGTAGTAGAGATATGAACCCCGTGTGGGGGCACCACTTCAAACTAATTGATTCAATAAACACAATCTTGACTAATATTATACTGTTTCAGTCCACCCAGTAGTCCACCCCATAGGGCGCATTTTGATGGCCTCTAAGACCAATATTCGGCGACAAATGTGCCATCAGCCCAGTTAATCTTATACCGCCTCTTTCTGGGTTTAATATTCTTTTCTAGCCTGCTTATTCTTGTTTTGAAGTTTAGCATTTAAATCGCTTAAATTGATTGCGAAAATGAGTTCTACCCAAGCCAGTAATCGCCAATCGGTGTTATTACTGTTGTTGAAGATACGTCAGCTCCAGCCTCTTCACGTGCTTTCTTTACATCAGGTCGCAAACCAAAAGTTTGCATAAATTCTGGGTCAGGCACGTCCATCATGACATAAATTGAAGTCTCATCTGGATTAGTTCCAGCCCAAATTACTTTTGCACCCTGTTCGCCAGCTTCCTTTTCTAAAGACTTGGCCATATCAGTCCAAACTTTGAAGCCTTTGGAAATTTTTACAGTAACTAACATGCTAGGCATTTTTTATCCTTTCTTTTAAATACTTGTCTGAAGTTTTGACTATAACATGATATCGTAACAAAGATACTAATATTGGAATAATATAAAGTCAGTTCACTGAGATTATAAATTTTTGCTCACTTAACGGGCATTAATAATATTTACTGCAAGTCTTTTGTCATTTTAGAAAAGCTATGGTTAATTTGAATGATATTAGCGGCTTCAGACAACCTGGAAAATGGCTAATTGATATAACTTGAAATTGCAAAGCCCTCCGCGCGCGCGTAGAAAGGTCATATCAGTGAATATTATTCACAAAATTGACGCACCTTAAGCGATTTGTATGAATGCCAATATGAGATTGATTGCTATGAGAAAGGTCAGCAAATGTCTAAACTAAGTAGACTAAAGCCAGATCCGATCCCAACCATCCATCCGGTCCCAGAATATGCGGCCGACGCTGGACGCACAGCTGTCTACGAGCGCACCAAAAGGGGTTTTAGTGTTCCGTGGATGGGTGTCGTTGCAATGGCCTTCGCGCATTACCGGGAATTTTACAATTGTCTTTTGCAAGCGATGGAGCCAGTCGTGATGACGCAAGCTTTTGCAGATGCCTGTCAGAAACTACGTTTTGCAGCGGAGAAAGAGGCAGAATCCCTTGGCCCTGTTGCCATTTGCTCAAAGCTAACAAAATTGGGCTATGATGACCGAGAGATTGAAGAGATCAAGAACTGCAACGAGGTCTTTTCGTCCGGCAACATGCCTTACGTCCTGATGGCGACTTTGGCCCGTCTATTGTTGGAAGAGCATTCGTGGGATGGCAAGGGTTCCGCAAAAATGTACAATGCGCCTAGCATAACTTTCAAGAGGCCAGTGCTGATCGAGCTGCATCACGCGGATCCTACTACTGCCGCGCTCTTTGCAGATATTCGGCAGACCCTTGGTTTGCCTTTCGTCAACACTGACTATCGCGCCTTTGCAAGATGGCCGAGCTATTTCAATCCCGCATGGACTGATCTACGATCGATTATTCTACGGGAAGAATATGAACATGCTGTCCTGCGTGTACACGAAGCGGCCGTATTGCTGGCAGGTAGTTTGCCTAATATGTCCAAAATCACACCGCAGCAGCTAATTGGCTGCGCCACACAAGATGGACAGCTGAGTGAAGTCTTGTCTGTGGTAAGGTTGTTTCAATGGCTTCTGCCCGGACTTGCAGTGAACGTTGCTGTATTTAGGCATCAGCTTGTATGACCCAAATACTTATCTTTACAGCAATCTCTAGGCAATAGGAAAAACCTATCATGTCAATTTACCTAATTAGGCACGCTCAATCAACCTTCAATGCCGTTTACGGTCCAAATGAGCCAGACCCTATGATATTCGATGCGCCTATCACAGAACTGGGAGAAACTCAGGCTAAGCGGGCTCGCTTGGAAGTCGAAAAATTCAATATCAAAAACGTCATTGTTTCGCCGTTTACAAGAACATTGCAAACCGCCCAGTTAATTTTTGGAAATAAATTGCCTTTTCAAATAAATGCGGAAGTGCGAGAGCAACTCGTCAACAGCTGCGATGTAGGAAGCCCACCTCAAAAACTTGCTGAAGATTTTCCCCACCTAAATTTTAATCATCTAGATGAATGTTGGTGGCATGAAGGAGAAAAAGATTACCGTGGGATTTCAGTAGAGCCTGAAGAGGTTTTGATGGAGAGAGCGGATAGTTTTGTCGAGTATATGAAACGTGAAGGTATCCAATCCACAGCAATTATCTCACATGGTAATTTCATTCGCGCGTTGACTGGAATTAAACCCCAAAACTGCGAAATTATACAATTTGACCATAGCTAGAGTAAGTTTGTACTTCACATTTGTTCCAACTTTCTGAACGAGCGGAGCTTTTTATGAAGTGATTTTGCCAGAATCGATTTAGGGAGGGTGAAAAATTAGCAGCTGTTGGGTTACTAAGATGCTGCTCTCACATTTTTTTCACATAGAGTAGTTTAATCTTTTGAGAATATCGCAGTAGCTAGGAAAAACAGGCTAAGATTTATTTTCAATGACCCCTTTGACTTAGTATCACGAGAGGGTCAAACTTCCGTTTGGTAACCTTTGACAAAAAAAAGTAATTCAAATGATATAACATTGTAAAAAAATGGAGGATTAAATGTTTGTATCTTTTACCGATTGGGAATTTGACGGAAATGTTGACAATGCAGTTGAAGGCATTAAAGCAAATTGGCCTGAAATGCAGAAGTATGGTGCAGTAAATACACGTTGCACGGTTACTGGAGAAAATACTCTTAGAACCATGACGCTCTGGAGTAGCAAAGAATTGCTGGACGCAAACGTCGATACAATTAGAGCCTTAGCAACTTCAGCCTCAGGTATGACACCAACAAGCGGAATGACAGGTCCGCTCGCAGTCGAGCTTGATTGATCCAATAGGCTTTTATTAAAGTAGATTGCATAACGTCTTCATAATTAGGCATTTACATTCGTAAATGATAGTAAAATTCAGTGTTTGTAAAAAGTTTTGGGACCTTTTGTAACTAGAGGAAGAGAATGGCATGAATGATTATTTTGATTTAGGTAATTACTCCAGAACAGTGAGCGACAACAAGAATAGCCAAACTTGGTTTGATCGTGGCATGGTGTGGCTATTTGCATACAACCACGAAGAAGCAATCTCATGTTTTGAAAAAGCTATTGAAGCCGATCAAAAATGTGCATTTGCTTATTGGGGTATCGCATATGCTGTTGGCCCCAACTACAATAAGCATTGGGAGGTTTTTACGCCAAATGAAAAAGGTCCCATACTCGAAAAGGCCCATAAATTTATAAAAACTGGGCTGGCTTTGCCTAGCCTTCCAGTTTTAGAAAAAAAATTGCTTAAGGCGTTGATTTTGAGGTATCCAGAAAATCCTATGATTGAGGATTTTCAACCTTACAGCGATGCTTTTGCCAGTGCGATGAAACCTATTTACCAAGAATATTCTGACGACTTAGACTTAGTTTGCATTTATGTTGAGGCATTAATGAACAGAACTCCTTGGAGACTATGGAATTTTTGGAAAGGTATTCCAAATCCAAAAGGCTCCGCATTAGAGGCAATGAATATTTTAGAAAATGCCTTCGAAGAGTTTCCATTGGCATGGGAGCATGCGGGCCTTTTGCACATGTACATTCACCTGATGGAAATGTCTCCTCATCCAGAAAAAGCTCTGAAGCATGGCGATATTTTGACTGATTTGGTGCCTGATGCAGGGCATCTAGTTCACATGGCAACTCATATCGACGTTTTGTGTGGAGATTACCAGAATGTTTTGTCGAGAAACTTACAGGCCGCTAGAGTAGATGAAGCATTTAAATTGTACGCAGGTGCCGACAACTTTTATGCGCTTTACCGTATTCATAATCTGCACTTCGCTATGTACGGGGCTATGTTCCTGGGACAAAAAGGGGCTGCTCTTGAAGCGGTCTATCGTTTGCGGGAAGAAGTCCCTGACGAAGTGGTTAAATTGTATCCCGATATTTTTGAAACTTTCGTTGCCGCCGCACCGCATGTCTATATTCGATTTGGAATGTGGGACGAGATTACAAATCTTGAGCAACCCGAAGATAAAAAACTTTATGTCACAACAAACGCCCTTGTTTACTATGCAAAGGCGGTTGCATATGCAAATTTAGGTAAACACAAAGAAGCAGAAAATTGTGCAGAACAATTTGCTAATGCTTACGCCCTAGTTCCTGAAAGCCGTCATCTTTTTAACAATAAGTCACGTGATGTACTCGAAATAGCTAACGAAATGATGCAAGGTGAGGTAGCTTTCAAATCAGGTAATAAAACAGAAGGTTTAAACCATCTTAGACAAGCCGTTGAATTAGACGATAACCTTAACTACGAAGAACCTTGGTCTTGGCCACAGCCGACAAGACATGCGTTGGGAGCTTTGCTTTTAGAGGTTGGCAACTACGAAGAGGCAGAGGTTGTATACAAAGCTGACCTGGGCATTGACGGGAAACTCCCTCGACCGAGCCAGCATCCAAAAAACGTTTGGGCTTTGCATGGTTTGCACGAATGCCTTAAGCGTAGAGATGATAAGATAGAGTTACCGCATGTAGCCTTTCTTCTCCAACAAGCCGAAGCTCGAAGTGACATTAAAATAAACGCAAGTTGTCTATGCCGAAGTAAATCAAGCATCGCTTAAGGATTGCTTCTCCAAGACTTTCTTCTTTAAGGTTTAATGATTTTTTAGAGCTTAATCTGTAATAGAACATTATAAAATTGATGGCTTAGCGGAAACACGCTGAGCCTTTTGTTTTTGTAGGAAAAGCGGGTAAAACATTTTTTTTTGATTATTCTTCAATCAGCGCATCGCGTTGTTTCCATGAGCCGAATCCATCGTCCATCTTTGAAATTTTCTCAAAACCCATATCCTGCAATGTCTTTACGGCTAGTGCTGACCGCCAGGCGCAAGCACAGAAAAAGCAGCTTTTTGTGACTGATAAATTCAGGTTTGTGATAATTGGTAGCAGGATGTCTCTTGTATTAATCTCACTCTTCAGTGTAATGTTATAGTGTAACAACCTGGTTTTATCATGAAGAAAACTAACACATTACTATCAATCTGTACTCGATGCCGTGATGGGCGCGAAGATATGCATGAAAATCGTGGTGGAACCCGACTTGCCGAAGAGTTTATGAAGCGTGCCAATGAACAAATTGGCTTCAGTGTCAGGGGAGTTTATTGCATGAGCCAGTGTAAAAGGCCATGTGTGGTTTCTTTTACAGCTGCAGATTACTTTACTTACTCATTCGGAGACCTCGACCCAGAATGCTCCGGGCATATGGATGCACTTTTTATGTTTGCTGAGTTGTATGCGAATGCTCCAGAAGGATTTGTATTGCGTAATGATAGACCAGAGGTTCTACGAGCAGGTATCCTTGGAAGATATCCCCCAATAAAAACAGCGTCTGAATTAGTTTCAACTTTGTCAAAAAAATAAATTCGAAATTTAAATCAACTGAAGCTAGAGAGCAGTACGATCATCAGTTCGCGCAAGCGATGAAAATCAAATTGGAACTAAATTGGCAACAGCGGAAATCTCAGGGTTCAGATCAATCAGTCAACCAAAGAGGGCCGTTTGATCGACAAGAATAGATCAACAAATTGATGACGAACAATCCAGGGCTTACTAAAGAGGCAGCGGAGCAAGGTATGAGAGAACTAGGCTTCTAACAAATATCTTCATTTTAAAGTAGTCGGATATTATAGAGTGTTTTGAATATCAAATTTTGTCAGAAGAGATTCATGTGTTAATCTATTAGTCCTAGCTAGCAGAAGACTGGTAAGAAGAGGCAGATAAAATGAGTAATTCAGCAGTAGTGCGGTCTTTGCGCCGTCGTTTTAATTTTTATTTTAATACCCCAATATTTAATAAGTGTGGCAGGTCATTAAGAGACTATCTCGTTAATAAAGGTTTGGTGGGATCAAGCATAACAAGGGTAGTGAACACAACCAGACCAGTATTTAACATCACTATCTCTGAATATCTTAAAGATGCCTAAAAATTAGAAACTTACGAAGTTTTTGCCTTATTATAAGGTTTTTGATGTTATCTAGCTACCGCTGTCCTGGCTTTTTTTTTTTTTTAGACGTAAACGCATATCCTAGCAAGCGCATTTTAATTCTAAAGTTGGTGACTTTTTCATGAAAAAAAATCAAACACCTGCACTGAAAGCATTCCTTAACCAGACACATCAGGATATATTTGATGATAAGTCGGGTGCTCCTGCAGATTATATACCAGAGTTAGCTATAGTTAATCCTGATCAATTTGGGATTGCAATAACGACCTCCGATGGCTTTACAAATGAAGTAGGTGACGCATCAATTGAGTTCACTATTCAATCAATTTCGAAGGCTTTTGTTTATAGTCTTGCTCTAGAATTATTAGGCACGGATAAAGTGCTCAAAACAATTGGGATTGAGCCTTCGGGTGAAGCATTCAATTCGATCCGTCTAAAAGATGATAATCGACCATTCAATCCTATGGTAAATTCTGGTGCGATTGCTTGCACAGCTCTTATTTGTCAAAAAAAGGGTCAGGAAGCATTTGAAAAAATTCTTACCTTGCTGAGTAAGTTTGCGGGTCGAGAATTGAACGTAGATGACAAAGTATTTTCTTCAGAAAACGCTACTGGTGATCGTAATCGAGCTATCGGTTGGTTATTAAGAAACAGTGATAATTTTAGCTGTGACGTCGAGGAAGTTTTAGAAGTATATTTTAAACAGTGCTCAATATTGATAACCGCTAAGGACTTATCGATAATGGGAGCTACATTAGCAAATAATGGTACAAATCCAGTAACCAAAAAGAGAGTTATAAGCAAAACAACAGCGGTTCAGACCATGTCCGTTATGGTAAGCTCTGGTATGTATGACTATTCTGGAGAGTGGACCTACAAGGTCGGGTTGCCTGCAAAGAGCGGAGTTGGAGGCGGGATAACAGCGGTACTTCCCTCTCAGTTCGGCCTTGGCGTATTTTCGCCACCTCTTGACAAATTAGGAAATAGTGTTCGGGGTATAAAAGTTTGTCAATTATTATCCGAATACTTTCATTTGCATGTTTTAGAAACGGAGGATGATGTAAATCAGAATATACCGATTAACTATGATCTAAGTGAAATAAGATCATCTCGAATGCGCGGTCAATCCGATAATAAAACTTTAGAAGAATTTGGATCCCGCGTGAGTGTATTTGAACTAAGTGGCGTAATTAATTTCATAGGAAGTAATTTTATTACGCGTTCGGTAGCTGAAGAAAATTTTCAAGACTTTATTGTATTATCATTTATCAGAGTTAATCGGCTCACGAGGGCATCGATTGAAGTATTTCGATTATTTTTTAATCAGATTTTGTCCAAAAGTCAGCGAGTAATCGTTGTTGATAAGGAAGTTGTTAAAGATCATCCCAAAGGACTATTTGGAGAAATGGCTGATTTAATAAAACAGAATTGCCAATGTTTTGAAAACCTAGATCAAGCTATCGAATGGGTAGAGAGCCAATTGATCGCTGAATACGGAGAATGCCAAAACAATTCTGAAGATTTTTCATCATTAGCTGATCAACCACTTCTTAAAGGCCTCCCAAACTCAGATTTGGAAACACTTCAAAAAAATGTGACTTCAACTGAATATGAGAGTGGTTCCAAAATTATTCAGCTGAATGAAAAGGCAGACGGCATATATTTTCTGCGGTCTGGAAAAGTAAGTGTGATGGTGGGTGACGGTATTTATGTTTCTGGTCTTGACGCAGGAACATGTTTTGGGGAGCTTGCATTAATTGCACCAGATGCAACTAGAACCGCTAATATTATTGCTGACACTAAAGTTTTCTGTTCCTTTCTATCCATAAAGGCTTTTAATGAAATTTCCATAGTCAATCCAAGTTTCAATGAATTGCTACTTCGTAACTTGGGGTTAATTCTTTTTGAGCGATTGAAACAAAGTAATTCAAAAATAATAGCATTGTCAGCAATATGAGTTGGGGTAGGGTGGCCCATGCACCCGCTCTCTGTCGACACACATTTGGTACACATTTAGCTGCAAATGGCACACATCGGCTGGCTATCATTTGCTGAGAAGGATGTGCTTCCTGTGCTACTCATTCCAAGGTTGCCAAAGAAATAAGAAGACTAGCAGGCCAACCTGAAACCAGAAGTATGTATTAGATGGTTTTGCAAACTTACCGTGTTTCGTAAAACCTCTATTTTTATAAATATATAATTAACCAACAAGGAGTATGATTAATATAATTCCAGTAAGTTCTCTGCAATCTGACTCAGCATAAATTATTAACTATTTATAAAGTAAAATTTGCCAGTCATAATCCACCACCTCCACCGCCAAAGAAGTCACCAATATGCTTCTTATGGTCAATCTTATCTGTGTCTGCAGTTATCATTTTAATTGCAATTAATATACAGGATATTGCTCCAGAAATAATAGAGGTAATCAAGTAATAGAATAAGCTCTCTTCATTTGTGCTGAAATAACAAACTGCACCGCTGATAATTGTAATTAATAAAGAGAAGTATGTAAGGTACTTTAGCATTTTGTCATCTCTATAGTGCTAGCACTCAAAGCCGTAGCACCGAAGATAGGTGATATGGCGGGTAGGATGTGTTTCATGGGTTAGTCTAGTCGTTCTTTGATGCTTTCAAGTCTTTCAATAACATGTTCCATGTATTCAAAGTAATCGTGGTCATGGTCTTCATCATGGTCATGGATAATGGCAGACCCAACTACTATCAGTGTTACCACAACAACGCATACAGTTATTATTGTTAAAAGTATTTTTGTATATTGATCCATAAAAGTAATACTTCATTCGCTATTAGTCTTTATCCTTAGAGTAATTTTGAGAAACAGGGCCATGCAGATGAATTGCGTCTTTTATGCTTCCTTTCCAATCAACCATAAACTCCTCAATAGCTTTCAATGAACTGTCAACATCCTCTTGGTTTTGATAAACAGAAACATGTAGCAAACTTTCTGGACCAGTTCGAGTCATGATCAGATTTAAAGCTTTTGGAACAAGTTCGAGAGCTCTTTTTATATACTCTTTTTCAAATGCTATTGAACTTTCTTCTGAAACAAAATCAACCATTCTTACTCGTGCAATACTCATAGCCTTTCTCCTTCATTTTAGCTATCCTTTCTAAAATCTATAATAAAAAACAACAAGTTTAATCAGAGGCAATGGACATTGTCATGCTATTAGGGTCTGTATCTCCACCAGCAGCGGCTATGAGATCAGCTTCATTTTTCATATGCTCCTCAATAACTTCCATACTAGGTGTATACATTACAACATGTATGGTGTCTGCATCGGCAGCATCTTGTCCTCGATAAATTGTTTTTATTCCGTATCCGCTTCTTAACTCTTCAGCACTATCAAATGCGGCTAGCCAATGATCATAACCCTTTGTGATTTTTTGTTTTAGTATAAGTGTTGGCATTTGTATCTCCTTTCGACTTGTTATAACTCCGTTAAGCTATCCTTACTAAAAACTACTTCCGTGCATGGGATATGTACATGTGTCGCTTTACATAGAAGTAGATTTTGGGAAGAAACGCCTAATTAACGAGCAAAATACATAAGAAACTACCCTATTACACAACGTCAATTATACTTTTCATCCTTATTATTTTGAATTTTGATTTAGTCGCACTGTTACAAATCATAAAATAATTAGAAGAGTAAAAATGCTTGGAAACAAGGCAGGGTCAATGACGATATATTGGCATCTATGGCGGCGGGAAGTGTCATAATCAATGCGATGGGTTTGGGCAAAGATTCTCCTGGGTTTCCTCTAATTGAAGCAGTAAATTTCCTAAAAATGCCATTATCTGGGAGTTGAATTACCGAGGCGATCTGGTTTTTCTGGATCAAGCTAAAGCAGCTAAAGTAGCGCAAGGTCTCCAGATTGAGGATGGATGGGCGTATTTTATTCATGGGTGGACGCAGATCATCGTGGAGGTGTTCAGCATCGAGATCCCGCTAGCCGGAGATAGATTTGAACCCATTTTTAGAATTGCGGCAAAGGTTACAGCAAGATCAGCGTCGCAGGAGTGGTCTTGGTAAATATAGCTCGCGGTAGTCTTTTTGACTACGAGCCTTTAGAGCCCTTTCTATAAAGCGGTCAGATTGGATTGCACGGAACCGAATTTTTGAAACTGAGCCACCTTATCCGGCGGAAATGCTAGATCATGTTGTTGTTGCGCAGCCGACTCTGCCAAGATTGACTTGGCTGCATTGGAACACCGTGAGATTCAAATAATAAGGCACCAACTTGTTAAAATACTTAAAATTTTAACTGGCTGCCGCTAATCTAGCCTTTCGCAATACGTCTAAGCTGCGTCTGGCGATTTTGGCAATTTTGTACTAGATGGGTGGCTCAAAACATTGCGTTTAGATTCTCAATAATGTATTGAAATTACATAGAAGGTCGACTTAGGTGTTTCTTTTTAGAAAGCATAGAAATCGAGGCAAAAATTATAAAAATAATGTCGTAAAAGCCCGACTTTTGTTTAGCCTACCTTTCTGCAAATTCATAATGTGAGGTTACACATGATAGATGTTCTTGAGATTGTTAAAACACCAACCTCCATTAAAGCGTCACATGCCAACGCAATTTCATGCTTGGCGGACGTAGTGAGAACTTGATGGAGGGCTTTGGAGTTCACACCAGTATGTGGTCTATGTCATGGGATCGCGCGGGCGCGGAGTCAGCAATAGCGAAGGCGGCTTCTTACAATGTTGATTTCGTAGAGATTGCGTTGCTGAATGCAGCGGGGGTTGATGCCCATCACAGTCGGAAACTTCTTGAAGAAAATAATCTGCGTTCCGTCTGCTCTCTCGGATTACCAGATGAGGTGAGGGCTTCTGTCTGTCCTGAAAGGGCCATTGAGTATTTAAGGGTCGCAATCGACAAGTGTGCGGAGATTGGGGCTGAGGCGTTGACTGGGGTCATTTATGGTTCCATAGGCGAGCGTACTGGGCTGCCGCCGACTGAGACAGAATACGACAATATCACCCAGGCTTTGCTTGCCGTGGGAAAGCACGCGAAAAAGCGTGGAATTTCAATTGGCATTGAGGCGATCAACCGCTACGAGAGCCATCTGATAAACACTGCAGCCCAATCAGTCGAAATGGTTGAGCGTATTGGACTGGAGAATGTCTTTGTGCATCTCGACACTTATCATATGAATATTGAAGAGAAGGGGGTCGGCGCGGGCATTAGGGCTGCGCGTAATCATCTTCGCTACATCCATCTGTCTGAATCTGATCGAGGGACC
The DNA here is from genome assembly GCA_902606585.1 of Paracoccaceae bacterium. Lineage (GTDB taxonomy): Bacteria > Pseudomonadota > Alphaproteobacteria > Rhodobacterales > Rhodobacteraceae > Salinivivens. Next base: position 21,446 of record CACLGX010000027.1, read on the forward strand.
CCGGGATGTGGAACTTGCGATTGGAACGAGATATTCGCGACGCTTGCCGCGATCGAGTTTGGAGGTGGAATGGCAATGGAAAGCTTTATCAATATGCCGCCAGAGCTTTCATATGGGCTGTCGGTCTGGCGCCCAGTTGCACAAGGTGAAGACGCCGTTATGAACGAGGGGCTTCCCTTCTTAAGAAATATGGCTCGACAGTATGGGTTGATTACTGGATAAGTAACTCCAATTAGAATGTTCAACTGGCGCGAGCAATCTCGCTTACGCCATTATTAGGGTTTGGAAAGTTAATCCGCAATAAAGATTCTGGTTAAATGCCAACAATATGGTTAATAGATGGTAATGAGGAAGCCATAATGCCCTGTCTCGGGTGAGCTCCCGAAAGCGACTTTCAGAGCGTCTTTTATTGGGTTAGACCCTTCTCGCTAACATCTGCAGCGAAGGGCCGCAAACCAACTTCCTAATAAAGTGATATACTGCTAAACTGGATGCCATAAATTTCTACAAATTTCAGCTAATAGCCGCTCTCCGCTATTAGAGACGCCAAACCAAATCCTTCAAAAAATTATATTTTTCGTGATTATCCGTGATTAGAATTTTCTTTAGCCTCTGTAATCGAGAAACCGGAGTAATTGACACTCTTCAGCTCAGTATATTCGTGCAAGCCACCAATGCCAAGTTCTCGGCCAACTCCTGAGCAACCAAAACCACCTCTTGAGACAGCAGGATGTTCAGCTAAAAGACCTTCTCCTGTAGATGTGGCAAAAACAGCTCCTGCACGTATACGGTTGGCAACTCTCATTGCCTTTGCTGGATCGGAGGACATAACAGTCGAGGCTAAACCGAAATCTGTAGAATTTGCTTCAGTTACCGCCTCTGCTTCACTAGCGAAAGAGCGCACTGAAAGCACTGGCCCAAATATCTCCTTTTGCCAAGCGTCTGAGTCGCGAGGCACATTAGTCAAGATAGTTGGCTGAATAAAATAGCCGCCCGAATTTTCTACGTCTTCGGGATCAGGAACTCTACCACCAGTGTAGATTTTGATACCTGCAGCTTCCACCTCATTAAGAAAACTTAAGATTTTCTCGTGTTGAGAAGCAGAAACCACGGGTTGGATAACATCTGTCAACCCAGTTTCCCATGCTCTGTCACCGCGTTCCCTTTCGGTTATGGGATCCCTGCAGTAGGGTATCTTCTCCAGTACGTTTTTCATTTTTTTCAACAAATCGTCTTTTATACCTTCCTGTACTATTAGCCGGGTATGTGCAGTGCAAATTTGGCCGCCGTTAGTCAAGCATCCTTTAATAGTAGCTTCAACCGCACGCTCAATGTCGGTATCATCAAATATTACCATTGCTGACTTGCCGCCCAATTCTAATGCTACTTGAGAAAGTTTTGGGGCAGAAGCTTCCATAATCTTGCTGCCTGTCAGTGACGAACCCGTGAAAGAAACCATTGAAACTGAGGGAGAGGCGACAAGAGCGGCACCAGTTTCACGATCGCCAGTTATAATGCTAAACACGCCTTCTGGGATGCCTACATCCTGTGCTAGCTTGCCCAAGAACATGCAGGAAAGACCTGCTATTTCCGAAGGTTTGAGGATGGCACAATTTCCAGCTACCAAAGCCGGAGCTACCTTTCTAAACGCAACATTTAGGGGGTAATTCCATGCTGAAATTAGACCAACGATACCTATCGGGTCCCGTCTGTAAACAACATCCCATTCAGCGGGGGGAAGTCCGCCCACACCTCCACCAGAGTTAACCGGTGTATCCTGTTCTGCGTCCAGAACGGCACCAAGCGAAGCCCAGTATTTACCTTCATTAGCGGCGCCACCAAGTACCATTGCAGCTTGACGAAAGGGCTTGCCAACATCTGCAGCTTCAATTGCAGCTAAAACCTCGATATTTTCCTCAATACCTTGCGCCATGCGAGAAACTAAGTCACCTCTTTCTGAAGCAGACATATTTGCCCAAGCTCCATCTGACCAAGCAGCCTCGGCTGCGCGGATGGCTGAGCTTATGTCATTGCCATTACCTTTTGGCAGTTCATGAAAAACTTCACCTGTCGCAGGATAATAGGTTGGCATCTTTTGGCCATCGATAGGATCAAAAAACTGACCCCCAATAAACAATTTATTATAGCACTCTGCCGTTAGCAGTTCCTGCACTTTGGCCAGTGATTTTGTTTTAGTGGTTTTAATCATTTCATTATTCTCCAAACAAAATTGAAAACTGAGAAGCGGCTAAAGCAACTGC
>CACLGX010000028.1 GCA_902606585.1 Paracoccaceae bacterium
GTTCCTAAGCCAAAAACTCCTCCCAGCCACTAACCTATTGTAAGCACTGTAAATTCAATACTACTACGTACCCAAGCGATCGGAAACTTTGTAACCCTTTGCAACCCAGTCATTAAACCATCTCGCGTACCAGGTCCCAAATTTGCGATAAGATAGATACCATTGCCAATCCGAGTAATAAAAACCCCCGTTATAGCTTGGATTAATCTTAGAAAATTTTCCTCGAAAACGGGTAAAAAAAGAATAGCATAATGTAAAACCAGGGAAATAAATATTGCATTGAGAACGGTGCCTAATCCTGGCTTTTGTTTTAATGGGATCCATAAAAAAATTACGAATAAGCTTATTAGAAATGTTTTTAAACCAAGGCCCAGTTCAGAGACATTAGCCAGACCCTGACCAAGAGCTGTCCATGGGCTCACTCCTATTTCAGAAGTAACTAAAAGAGCTTCTCCTAAGCTAAAAAGTATTAGACCCACCAGCAAAGCCATAAGAGTTTGTAGCCTTGGTTTTAAATTAAAGGTTTCATCAGAGCTTCAACTGGTCTTGGGCACCTCTCTAATTTTTATAAAATCAAACATTATAAGTTATATTGAATACGATATGATAAAAAATGCATCCAAAGCTTAGGAATTCATAAAATTAGGCTTGTAGCTTTTCAAATCGCTGATCGCATCGAGCAGCAAGTATCAAATCATTTAAATGAATGTTTCCAATTTTATGGCTCCACCATCTAACCAAAACACTACCCCACTCTGTTATGATCTGAGGATGATGACCCTCACTCTCTGCTACCTCCCCAACAAGATTAGTAAATTCAAGGGCGTCTTTGAAATTTTTGAATTTGTAAATTCTTTCTATTTTTTTGGCATCATCACTTTGAATAAGGGACCAATCAGAATTTTTCGATAGAAATTCAATTATTTCTTCATTTGTGGCGGGATCAGCATCGGGCTGACATGCCTCACATATTTTTTCAGAATAATTTGTCATTCACTCTTCCATTTTATTGAACACCCGATCGATGGAGATTGCTCTTGAGGACCTTCACCAGTTTTAGCAATCATATTCATGGCTTCGAATAAATCCCGCTTTACAACTTCTGGATTTTCTCTCTTGTTGTTAAGTCTACCCCTATACTGGAGTTCTAAGTTACTATTGAAACCAAAAAAATCAGGTGTGCACTCTGCGTTAAATAATTTTGCTATAGACTGATCTGCATCATGTAAATATGGAAAGGTAAATGAATAATCCAGGTCAAATTTCTTCATGTTTTCAAAATTATCCTGTGGATATTCTTCAGCATCATTTGAGCATATCGCTAAAACATTTACTCCTATTTTTTGTAAAGCAGTTGCTTCCTTAACAATATCATCCAGTGCTCCCACAACATAGGGGCAATGATTACAAATAAACATTATTAATATGCCTTTATTACCGGAAGCACTCTTTAAACTGACATCAACATCTTTAGTTGACCGCAAGCTAAATTGTGGGGCTTTCCAGCCAAAATCGCATACTGCAGAAGATTGAGCCATTTTCTTTACCTAATATTAAAATTTCATTCTTAATAAATCTGCACCCCACCCAAAAAATAGTTATTAAGTGCACTGCTTCTGTTTATCAATTTAATGGCTGGCAAATAAATTGCCAGCTTTATTGAAATATTTACATATTGAGAATAAAATAAATTGTTGGAGGCTTTTAATGAAACGTTCTGCTTTAATAGTTGGCGCTGGCTCTGGACTAAGTTCCTCACTTGCTCTGCAATGTGTAAACTTGGGAATGGATGTGGCTCTAGCAGCAAGAAATATTGAGAAATTAGAGGATTTAGGTATCCAAACTGGAGCCAGCCTTCACAAGTGCGACGCCTCTAAAATTGAAGAGGTTAATAGTCTATTTAAAGAACTTGATGAAAAACTCGGGATACCCGAACTAGTTGTCTATAATCCCTCTGCTAGGTTGAGAGGTGCTATTGAGACCCTTGATGCAGAAAAAACAAAGGAGGCACTGGATGTTACCTGTTTTGGAGCGTTTTTAGTTGCACAACAAGCAGCTAAGAGAATGTTAGAGCGAGGCAGTGGTAGTATTTTTTTCACAGGTGCTTCAGCAGGAGTAAAAGGGTTTGCAAATTCTTCAGTTTTCGCAATGGGAAAATTTGGATTACGTGGATTAGCACAAGCCTTAGCTCGTGAATTACACCCAAAAAATATCCATATCGGTCACTTTGTCATTGATGGCGGAATAAAATCAAATGAACGTTTAGATAGAAAAGGCAACGGAGATCATGACATGCTTGATCCAGATGAAATTGCCAAAACATACCTTCAGTTTCACGAACAGAGTAAAAGTGCATGGGCTTGGGAGGTGGAGCTACGTCCCTGGGTAGAAACCTTTTAGATAAATCTAAACTTGTCGTTAATTTACCTTTATCCGTTCTAACGAAGCTTCGCCCTCATAGTTAAAAATTGTGACTCCAGGAAAACCACCCTCTTTAAACGTAAACGTTTTCCGGAGTTGTTGAAGTAGACTTAACGCAAATTTTTCGAACTTTTGAAGATCACCGTTGTTATCAAATTTTGCAACTATAGATAAACTGGCACATTTTCCTATGGTAATGCTCAAAGACTGGATGTTAAATTTATCTATCTTATCACCAAGTTCCATTGAACAGTGGTTAGCAGCAACTTTTGCTTGCTCTAAATTGTTAAATTTATATTCGAAAATTCTGGCAAACATCTAAAGTTCTCCTAATAAGTCATCAAGAAATGTAGGCTTACTACCCGCATCAATTATATTTCTTTTCATAACTTTAGGTTGTAACTTCATTTCATAAAGAAGCGCATTTCCACTTTCGGTTAAAACAACCTCGCCCGAAGGATCCCTATCGGCTAAACCAAGTTGTTTTAGTTGGTCAAAATCCTCTTGCGCTACAACTTTTCCAGAACACGCATTTAGAAATTTATTGAGCAAACTCAAATCATTTACATTTACCTGATCAGAAAACTTTTTTATAGCTTGGTGGACCGTATCAGATGTTGCTTCCTTTTGGTCGGTTTGCAGGTCAATTTGGTGAGCAATACGTTCCGTCAAACTTTTAATTAGGCCAATCTGTTTTTGATTGAGAGAAGCTGGCTCATAGCTCAATAAACACAATGTACCCAAAGCATAATTGTCTTTATTTATCACAGGAAACCCAGCATAGCCCAAATATTCAGCTTCTCCAGAAAGTATTTTTGGATGAGTTTTCCATTTAGGGTCTTTTGATAAATCATGTATCAGAGTTGGTTCGGAGCTAAGCAAAACGTAAGAACATATATTAAATTCAGTACGTTCAAATTTTCCATTCGTTTCACCATCAGTTGCAGATATAGTACACTGAAAATTTTCATCAAATAAACTAAAGTCAGCGTAATCAAAACCGGTGAGCTCTCTACTTAGATCGCAGAAAATGGAAAAATTATCTTCTTGATTGTTATCTATCAGACCAGTGCGCTTTACCGCAACAACGCGCCTTTCTTCGTTTCTTGGTCGCGGGGCAAGTTGAACTGTCATAATTAAATCTCCCAAGAAATAGTCTAAAAAGATATATGTAGAATAGTCATAAGATAAAGTTCAAACAACCATTAACTACGTCAAAAAATTTTGCAAATGTTACCTAACGAATTCATTTAAAAAATTGAAATTTACAAATTCTTTTCAAACATAATGGTAACCTCTCCAAGTGGAATACCCCACTTCGACATATATGCCTTGTTTAAAACTCTATCGTCAGACAGCATCCACATATAATCTTTAAACGATACTCTTCTGTCTCCGCTAGGCATTGGTAAATCGATTGTGTAAGCCCAATAAAACATATCACCAGCAGTCTTACCTTCCGCAGTCCCAACAACCCCTTCAGCAGAACCGACCCAACGATTTTGATCAGCCTTAGTCAAAGTCCAAATTCTTTGTTCTTCTGAACCGTCGTCGTATTTGAAGTCTTCAACTAGAATTAGATTTGATCCATCCCACGAACCTTTTATGTCTACTAAAAAGCGCCTAGATACATTTCCCAAAATATCTTGGAATTGACCATATGCTACTGTTTCACCATCAAAGAATTTTTCCAAAGAGAAGTTCCTATCAGAGAGTTTAGCATCATCAATCGTGGGTTTTATACCGCAACCTACAATAAATAAAAACGGCACTAAAATGTTTAAAAATTTTAACATGAAATTTTCCATCTATTAACGTAATCACGGTTAGAGTAAATTTACTCTTTCCAAACATAATTTGAATTTACTTCAAACTATTTTTTGCGATCTTCACAGCATCCTTTAATATAATCTTTCATTCGATTTCGTCGCTCTGGATTAGATAATGTAGAAAAAGCAAAAGCTCCGCATACTGACCCTACAATCATACCTGACACAAAAATATTTGCTGCTATAAATTTTATTGGTAGTAGCATTTTATACTCCTATAATTAACCCATTGTTATTGAGCTAGCTGACTTTTTATCAGATACGATAAACAAATTGTCGCGGCTCAGTACGCATTTCAGAGGTAGTCATCACAATTAACAACTAGGCCTGAGAAAGAATGAAAGCTCTCACCATCTTCATAAGGTTCTACGTTTTTCCGCATCATTTGACTTACACGATTATCCCTATTCATAATATCAATAAAACTATCAACACTATGATGAACACCGATCAGAGCGAATTCCCCATCACCTAGATCAATAATTTTATGCATTATGTTATCAAAATTATAGTCTCTGACATATTCACCATACGCCTTAAATGAAGCCTCTGCCTGTCCAGCTTTTAGTTTAAATCTCATGCAATTAATCATACCCGCCATTTCAACTTTCTTCCGTTTTAATACCTTTTCCAAACATCATACTTAGGCCAAAATTTACAAAACTTATTATCCACCATTATTTGAGCAAAGTCTTTGCCTTCAATTGAGCAATAACCAACAACTCTATCATAGGTCTTTGCGCCAGTGAGTTCGCAAACAGCTTGCTTGCCTTTGAATTGCCTAGTAAATTGGGTAGCTTTTTGTCCTGAGCTTGTGCTGTTTTCGGGACAATCCAAGGCTGAGATGCGGACAGGTGTCCCATCAACTTCAAAAGTATCACCATCTCGCACATGAGTTATAGAGCCTCGCAAAACATAAACAGCACGACCATCAATTTCTTTATCTGAAGCTCCTCTATTTACGCCAGCAAATTTATCTAGGTAAGTTAAAACTACGAGGCCCATGGCGATTAGTAATAAGATATAACGCATTTTTAAAACGTACATGCATAGTCAAATGGGTCAAATTACTGTTATTTAGCGATTTTTATGGCAGGGGCACAGGGACTCGAACCCGGGACCTACGGTTTTGGAGACCGTCGCTCTACCAACTGAGCTATACCCCTATTAAGTGGGATGGGTATGCTTTTTTGATGTGTTGATCAAGTGCTTACAAAAATAATTTTGAAGCGAAGAGACACCTTGTAACATGTAGCAACAATATAATAGCATCGGAACAACGAAATACGAGGCACATATGCAGATTAAAAAAGTTGGCGTAATTGGCGCAGGACAAATGGGAAACGGTATAGCGCATGTACTATCTCTCGGCGGGTACGATGTCATTCTTAACGATATTGATAAAAATATCCTCGAAAAAGCTTCACGTCATATAAAAAATAATTTGAAGAGACAGGTAAATAGTAAAAAAATTTCCACCGCGGAAAGTAATGCTGCGTTAAAGTTAATTAACTATACAGTTTCACTTGAAGAGTTTAATGAAGTCGACTTAGTTATTGAAGCAGCTACAGAAAATGAACCAATAAAGCAAAAAATCTTAAACTCATTATTACCACATATTCAACCCCACACCATACTGACCAGCAATACTTCTTCTATTTCAATCACACGCTTAGCAAGCTGTACTGATAGACCAGAAAAGTTCATGGGCTTTCATTTTATGAACCCCGTTCCCGTAATGCAACTGGTTGAACTAATTAAAGGTATAGCTACAGACAAAGAAACCTACGATAGTTGTCTGAATGTTGTTGAGAACTTAGGGAAAACAGCCGCTAGCGCAGAAGACTTTCCAGCGTTCATCGTAAATAGAGTTCTTATGCCGATGATTAATGAAGCTGTTTATGCACTGTACGAGGGAGTGGGCTCCGTAGAGGCAATTGATACATCTATGAAACTTGGAGCAAATCACCCGATGGGTCCTTTAGAACTCGCAGACTTCATTGGATTAGATACATGTTTAGCAATAATGAATGTTTTGCATGAGGGGCTCGCAGACACAAAATACCGACCTTGCCCACTCATGACTAAATATGTTGAAGCAGGATGGCTTGGAAGAAAAACTAAGCGGGGGTTTTATGATTATACAGGCGAAAAGCCGATACCATCTAGATAAATTTAGCTTTTAGAACCCAGTCCCAAAGTTTGTTTGCGTAACCAGCGCATAAAGCCACGAGGGTCACTCTTCCAAGGTAATATTTGGTCTTGCTTAATTAAACTTCCTACGAATGGACTTTGTGGTTTATTCATTGCATGGACAACTTCATAGATTAATAGTCCTTGTCTTAACGTCGCTGATACTTGGTTTGCGATTTGGTATATTCTCGAGTTGGATCCTGGAAAAAATATTGGTAAAACATTCGCACCAGATTTTTGGATCAACTTAGCGGTGAATGGGTTCCAGTCACCTTCCACGACATTACCAAACATTGTTTCTGATGATGCAACCTTTCCAGATGGGAAAACTACAATCACTCCCCCTTTTTCCAAATGGTCCATGGCGCTTTTCCTCATCTCTAAACTTTTTTTTAGAGCATTTTCTTCATGGTCAAATGGAACTGGGATCATAAATTGATCGATTTGCTTCACGCCGGTTAAAAGTGACCTTGTTAGTATTTTATAATCAGTTCGCACTTTTCCAATTAATTCGGCCAGCACCATTCCATCAACCAAACCATGCGGATGGTTAGCTGTAATCACAAGAGAGCCTTTTTTAGGAATTTTTGCGATTTCGCTTTGTTTTGTATGTAAATTAATACCAAGCAGATCCAAAGCTTGCTTCCAAAAAGGCTGACCAACCGGAATACCCATTTTTTCAAACTGCCTTACTTTTCTAAGAAGGCGTAATTTTCCAGTCAATAACTCTAGAGTTTTTATTGTATTTCGCTGTATTGGATTTGTAAAAGTGTTTGCATAAGAAAGTTGTCTTCGATCATAAGGCGTGTCAGGTTCTTGATTATTTTGGAGAGCCTGATCCAATTTTTGGTTTGTATTTTTCAACCTTATTTTCCGCCTAGCTATTTTCACCGAATTTGGACTTTATCAAATTATCTAACGCCAAAATCATTTCTTCCGAGTCTTTTCCACTCGACGTGACTTTTATCATAGTTCCCTTTGATGCAGCTAACATTAGAAGCCCCATAATACTACTACCAGATGCTTCCAATCCATCTTTTTCGACTGTAACCTCGGATTCAAATTTTTCTACAACTTCAACAAATCTAGCAGAAGCACGAGCATGAAGGCCCTTTTCATTTATTATCGTAAACACTTGGGAAGCAATTGACATAAATTAACCGATGTTTGGAATATTTTTAGCATCTAAATATTGGCGACCAGAGCAGAGTGCTGCATTCACTGCCTCATCAATGACCAAATTCCTGGATTTAGCCAATTTAAGTAACATGGGTAGGTTTGCTCCATACACTATTCTACGGTCATCAGGACGGCAAGCCAGCATGGCTAAGTTAGATGGGCTTCCGCCAAATATGTCAGTCACTACGACAACGCCAGATCCTCGATCCACCCTATCTGCTGCTAGACAAATTTCATCCTGTTTAGATTGCCTGTCGTCATCATTTTTTATTGATACTGCTGTTATACCCACCTGTTTGCCAACAACGTGCTCAAGCGCTGCAAGATATTCCTGCGCTAAACCACCATGAGCAACAATTACAATACCAATCAAAAATTCTTCCCCAGTCAAACAGTAATTAAAGATCTAACCGTCCAATTTCTCTATGTTTTATTGACACATTCCAACCTGAATCTGCAAGCTTCTTTGCGACTGTTTCCGTGACAGCAACGGACCGATGGACACCACCAGTACAACCAAACCCAATCTCAACTGAACTTTTACCTTCTTCCTTAAACGAAGGTAATAAAAATAATAGTAATTTCGTGACCCTTTCAATAAATTCTGAGAATTTTGGATCACTTGCCACAAATTCGCTCACAGAGCAATCTAAGCCTGTTTTATCTCTTAATTCATCTTGCCAATGAGGATTTTTTAAAAACCTACAGTCTAAAGTCATATCAGTACCTCTTGGTAGGCCTCTTTTATATGAAAATGACTTTAATGATACAGAAAGTAGATTTACTCCAGTATTTGAAAAAAGTTTTTTAATACTTGCTTTTAAATCGTGAGGTGTAAGCTCTGAAGTCTCAATTAAAATGTCAGCTTTGTGCCGAATAGGCTCCAGCAAGATTAATTCTTTTTCAATTCCCTCATTAGGAGACTTTCCATCGGCAAGTGGGTGTCGACGACGAGTTTCAGAATATCGTCGCAATAAAACTTCCATCGTACACGAGAGATACAACAACTCAATATCAACAAACTCTAGGCGTGAGAGCGAGTTCAACAAACCCAACAACCCTTCCACCGAAAAATCACGCCCTCTTGTATCGAGACCTATTGCGATTTTCTCACTTGCTTTTTTGGGCTTTAGTACGGACTTGACTAAATCAAGCGGGAGGTTATCGATAGCCTCAAACCCTAAGTCTTCTAACGATCGAATAGCGGTTGTACGACCGGCTCCTGCTGGGCCTGAAACCAGTATTAATCGTATATTATTCTTTTCTTTAAATAGTGCCAATTTAACCACATATTTAATTCAAGATAATGCGTTACTCACTAAAACATATATTCGCGGAGCTAACTCGTCCACATCCTTACCAAAAACTGTCGGAACTCTGTAACCATCAATTTCGGTGAATCGTAGATTTGGCATACGCTCCGTTTCAGCTTCGTCCATATTGACTACCCAATCAAGACTTGTTTCAATAACCATAGGAACAGAGACTAATCCAATGCCTCTTATTTCAATACTATTTGGTAGCGAAGCTGGTTTAGAAATGAGATATCTATTATTTTTTTTTACTAATTCACACTGGTCATCAGCAACCAAAGTTGAACCTAAAGCGAGCAAATTAATAGCTAAACTCGACTTTCCTGACCCTGAACGCCCAACTATCAAAACTCCTGAACCGTTAATATCCACGCAGGTGGCGTGCATTATCAGCGAACTATTAAATGGAATTTTCATTTCCAATTTTATGCCAATCAAATTTTAAATATATTTATACGCTAGAGGGTTGCTCGTTTATCTAATCTGATAATTTCTCCGTAAGTTCTGGAACAGCTTCAAATAAGTCAGCTACCAATCCAAAGTCAGCAACTTGAAAAATTGGAGCCTCTTCATCTTTATTAATTGCAACAATTATTTTGGAATCTTTCATCCCGGCCAAATGTTGAATTGCACCAGATATACCAACGGCCAGATAAAGATCTGGAGCAACAACTTTTCCAGTTTGTCCAACCTGCCAATCATTTGGAGCATATCCGCTATCAACGGCTGCGCGGGAAGCTCCAACGGCTGCTCCAAGTTTGTCAGCTAATTTTTCAATCATCGCAAAATCATCTTCAGAGCCTACACCACGTCCTCCTGAAACAACAATACCGGCAGATGTCAGTTCAGGACGGTCAGACGCTTGGACTTTATCTTCTATCCAAGCAGATAGCCCAGGGTTTGCAGCAGAGGGGATCTTCTCAACTGGAGCAGAACCTCCGGTCCCAGCAGCTTCAAAATTTGCAGTCCGGAAAGAAACAACTTTAATGCTGTCAGAAGATTGTACCGTCTGAATAGCATTACCGGCATAAATTGGCCGCTCAAACGTGCTGCCGTCAATAACATTTGTTGAGTCTGTAATAACCATAACATCTAAAAGTGCGGCAACACGAGGAAGTATATTTTTCGCTGAATTAGTAGCAGCAGCAACTATATGCTGATAATCTGATGATAAAGCAATGATAAGATCTGCTATTGGTTCGGCCAAACCATTGCCGTAAGCATCATCATCTGCACATAGAATCTTAGAAACGCCCTCAATTTGTGAAGCCGCAGATGCTGCTCCATCGCAGCCAGACGACGCACATAACACTGTAACGTCCCCTAATGATTTTGCCGCAGTTACAGCTTTTGCGGTAGCATCCAACGATAATTCAGTTCCATTCATTTCTGCTAATAATAAAACAGCCATCACACCGCCCCTACTTCTTTTAATTTACCAACTAATTCATCAACTGACTCAACCTTAATTCCTGCAGCTCTAGCCTCAGGTTCACCTGTTTTTACAACTGCTAAACGCGGGCTTGTTTCAACGCCAAAATCCTCAGCAGATTTTATATCTAACGGTTTCTTTTTTGCTTTCATTATATTAGGCAGTGAGGCATACCTTGGCTCGTTTAGACGTAAATCGACAGTTACCACTGCAGGCATTTGTACTTTTACCGTTTGCAGGCCGCCATCTACTTCTCGGGTAACAATTGCTGAATCACCTTCAACAGTTAACTCAGATGCGAAAGTAGCCTGAGACCAACCCATTAATGCGGACAGCATTTGACCAGTAGCATTCAAGTCATTATCTATCGCCTGCTTGCCACATATGACTAATCCTGGATTTTCTTCTTCAACAACTGCTTTAAGTATTTTAGCCACAGCGAGAGGTTCTACGTCATTGTGTACGTCATCAGAGGCTTTGACTAAAATAGCCCTGTCGGCACCCATAGCTAAACCTGTACGCAGCGTTTCTTGACACTTTTCAACTCCAATTGATACGACAATTACTTCTTCAACTTTACCCGCTTCTTTAAGTCTGATTGCTTCCTCAACAGCAATCTCATCAAATGGGTTCATCGACATTTTTACATTTGCGAGATCAACGCCACTTCCATCTGCTTTGACACGGACTTTTACGTTGTAGTCAATGACACGTTTAACGGGCACCAAGACTTTCATATTCGGTTACTCCTGTATTTATAGCCGCTTCGGCGACTCGTAGTCCAAAGTTTAATCAGATTTATAATTTTGTAATAGTATTAAACAGGTCAAAATCGTCACACCAGGATAATTCAACGCCGCCGGGTATATTTTAATGCAAAAATAATTACCTGTTAGCGCCAGGAACCCAAAGAACATCATCCAGTCCATTATTGTTCGCCAGTCGTGCTGCAACAAAAAACCAATCAGAAAGCCGATTCAAAAATTTGATCGAGTTTGAATTTATCTCTTCCATAGTAGCAAGTTCAAAACCCAATCTCTCAGCACGCCTCGCTACAGTTCTGCAAACGTGCAGATGAGCAGCCAGTGTTGATCCGCCAGGTAGTATGAAACTTTTGAGAGGTTCCAATTTCTCGTTCATTTGGTCAATTTCATTCTCTAATCTACTGACCTGTCTATGAACAATACGCAATGGAGGATATTCTTCATCCTTATCTTTTTCAAAGTTCGGCCGACACAAATCTGCACCTAGATCAAAAAGATCATTCTGAATACTCATAAGGCCTTCATCCATCTCTCCGTTAGAAAAAAGACGCGAAACTCCAACTTGAGAATTGAGTTCGTCTACTGTCCCATAGGCTTCAACCCTCAGAGAGAACTTGGCCACTCGGGCACCGTTTCCAAGCGCCGTTTCACCACTATCTCCGGTTTTTGTGTAAATCTTGTTCAAAATTACCATATCAATTTCCAGCTCCGCTAAAATAAACAAAGGCCAATATCAATACAACTGCAACAAATTGTGCAACTATCCTTAATCGCATGATCTTATTTGCATATTTTTTATTGAATTCCCCACCTCGTCCAAAACCGCCGATTCCTGTTAAAAGGACAATTGCCACTACAGCCACAGAAAGTATTACTAGCACAAATAAAGGATCAGACGCCATTTTTATTCCTAATATCATCACACCAAAAATTCGGTGTTTGTTTCTAAAACATATTCATTAATCAAAGTTAATCCAAATTATACTTTTGCAAGTATCCTATCCATAAATTCTGTTGGTAGGACTGCCTTCAAAAACGCAGCTAAATAAGTAGAAGTAGTTACATAGTAAGCGGCCTTAGGAGTTTTTGCTTCCAATGCATGCATTAACTTTTTTGTAACCGCGCTTGCAGGCAATTCAAACCTGTCTTTTTTACCATCTTTATACAACCTGGGAATGAATATTTTTCTATATTTTTCAGAAAGAGGTGAACTTTCCCAATCAATCCACTTTTCAAAATGCGGTATCGCGTTTTTACGTATATCTGAGGTAATTGGGCCTGGCTCTATCAGAATTATTTTGATTGGTGTATCACGCATTTCTATCCTAAGAGTATGCGTTAATCCTTCCAAGGCGAATTTTGAGGCATTGTAAGCACCACGCCAAGGTAAAGTAACAAAGCCCAGAACTGAAGAACAATTTACAATTCGCCCATAACCTTGTCGCCTCATTACAGGAATAACTTTTTTGGTTAATTCATGATATCCAAAGAAATTTGTTTCAAAAATCTGTTTCAAGGCTTCAGTTGGAAGATCTTCAACTGCTCCAGGAGATGCATACGCTCCATTATTAAAGAGTGCATCCAGTGTTCCGTCTGTCTTTTCCAACACTTCTTGAAGCGCGGCATTAATTGAATCCTCATTTGCATAATCTAGCTGTACAGTCTCAAGGCCCATTTTTGAAAGACGATTGCAATCTTTTTCAGATCGACAACTGGCAAATACTCTCCACCCAGCTTCCTTTAATCCAAAGGCTGCGTCATAGCCAATTCCAGAAGAACAACCTGTTATTAAAATACTTTTCAATTTATTTTATCTCCCCAACTGACCAAATTCATGATACTTCAAAATTTAATTTTCACTCAAAATTTGCACTTTTATAAAAGAAGTGTGCAAAGACCAAAAATATAACCAATAAAATTCAAATTTTTAAATAGTTTCCTTTACCTCATCAATTTGACAATATATCACAATATCTATGAGTGAAATAGGTACCGACCACAAGATAGGCCAAATTTTGATCGAGCCTTTGAGGCGGGCGATTGGGGATCGCTATTTGACCTACGCTCTATCAACAATAATGCACCGAGCACTGCCTGATGCTCGCGATGGACTTAAACCCGTGCATAGAAGAATTCTCTATGCGATGCGTGAACTAAAATTAGCCTCAAATGGAGGATTTCGTAAATCTGCAAAGATTTCAGGCGATGTTATGGGAAATTACCACCCGCATGGTGATGCTGCGATCTATGATGCTATGGCCAGATTAGCACAAGATTTCAATGTCAGATATCCACTAGTTGATGGCCAAGGTAACTTTGGAAATATAGATGGGGATAATCCCGCAGCTAGCCGATATACTGAGGCCCGCATGACGGTTATCGCTGAAGCCCTATTAGAGGGCTTAGACGAAAATGCCGTTGATTTTAGAGAAAATTACGATGGGACGCTAAGTGAACCAATAGTACTTCCTGCATCCTTTCCAAACCTACTTGCAAACGGGGCGAGTGGGATAGCAGTTGGAATGGCAACTAATATCCCTCCTCACAATATAGCAGAACTATGCGACGCTTGTTTGCACCTGATTAAAAAACCAGATGCTCGTAACGAAACTTTACTTAACTTTGTCCCTGGACCCGATTTTCCAACGGGCGGCGTTATTGTTGAAGGCGTGGAGGCTATAGCAGAAACTTACAGGACCGGGCGAGGTTCTTTTAGATTAAGAGCAAATTGGGAGGTTGAATATCTCGATAGAGGACAATGGCAAATCATAGTCAAAGAAATTCCATATCAGGTTCAAAAGTCCAAACTAATAGAAAAATTGGCAGAATTAATACAAACTAAAAAGATCCCTATTCTGTCAGATGTAAGGGACGAAAGCACCGACGATGTAAGATTAGTCTTAGAGCCAAAATCAAAAAACATAGATCCTGAAATTTTGATGGGTCTATTATTCAGAAATTCAGACTTGGAGATACGTTTTTCTCTCAATATGAATGTTTTAATCGACGGGATTATACCTAAAGTTTGCAGTTTAAAAGAAGTTCTCAAAGCGTTTTTGGATCACCGCCGCGAAGTCTTAATCAGACGAGCCAAACATAGGCTTGAAAAAATTGATAAACGCCTAGAGGTCCTTGAAGGTCTAATAATCGCATTCCTTAACCTGGATCGGGTGATTGATATTATCCGATATGACGAGGACCCCAAAAAAGCTCTTATGGCTGAAGACTGGAGTATAGAACATCATCGCGCAATCAATGAGAGTAACTATATTTCGCCTTCGAATTTGGAGGGAGAACTTAGTGAAGTTCAGGTTGAAGCGATTTTAAATATGCGCCTCCGCTCCTTACGACGACTTGAGGAAATAGTGCTTAGACGCGAACGGGATGATCTTATGCAAGAAAGGGTTGAGCTAGAAGACCTCTTAGCTGATCAGGATCAACAATGGAACCGGGTGGCTGAGCAAATAAAAGAAACGAAAAAAAAGTTTGGAAAAGATTACTTAGGTGGAAAACGCAAGTCAAAAATTGAAGATTACGATGACGTAGAAGACGTTCCAATCGAAGCCCTTATTGAAAAAGAACCTATCACTGTAGTCTGCAGTAAGATGGGTTGGGTAAGAGCTATGAACGGGCATATAGATCTAGAAAAAGAACTGAAATTTAAGGATGGTGACGGACCAAATATAATTTTCCATGCTGAAACAACAGATCGCTTACTTATATTTGGCAGCAATGGCCGTTTTTATACTATTTCGGCATCGAATTTGCCTGGTGGTCGAGGAACTGGAGAGCCCTTACGTCTAATGGTCGACCTCCCAAATGATAGTGCAATAATAAACATTCATACATTCAACCAAGAAAGCAAATTAATTGTCGCATCAACTGCTGGCGATGGATTTGTGGTGCCTATGGATGAAGTTCTTGCACAAACTAGGAACGGTAAACAGATTTTAAACGTAAAAGGAACTGTAAAGGCCGCGGCTAGCAAAATAGTTACAGGAGATTATGTGGCAACTGTAGGCGAAAATAGAAAAGTTTTAATTTTTGATCTGGGAGAACTACCCATAATGCAACGCGGTAAAGGGGTCAGACTACAGAAATACAAGGATGGCGGACTTTCTGATGTAACAACATTTTCTTTCGAAGATGGATTAAGTTGGTTAGATTCTGGAGGGAGGACAAGAACTGAAACCGAATTAGGCGAGTGGAAGTCAAAAAGAGCGAGTGCTGGAAAAATGGCTCCGCGCGGTTTTCCACGAAATAATAAGTTTTGAATTTGCATCCCAAACTACTTTAGTTAGAAAACTAGACAAGATAGCGTGGCCTTTTAAAAAAAAAAAATTAAAACAAATTATAAATTAGCAAAAGTTTTATTAGGTATTAAAGCAAAGTAAGCGGAGGTCTAAAATATGGTTGATATTCCCAATGTTAAAGCCGCCGAGCCTATACCTTCTCAGGTCATGTCTGAAATCATAGATCTGATGAATAATGGTGACCTCTTTAGATATAACTCAGAAGGTTCAGCTGCTCACAAACTTGAAATTGAGTTTTCAAAAGTCATGGGCGTAAGTTTCTCACTTGCCGTATCATCATGTTCTGCTGCTCTTTTTTTGGCGCTTAAGTCCCTGAACCTTCCCAGAAACGCACGAGTACTTTTGCCAGCCTTTACTTTTGCTGCAGTTCCTTCCTCAGTCATACATGCTGATTTTATACCCGTACTTTGTGAGTGTAGAGACGATTACAGAATTGATTTAATCGATTTTAAGGAAAAAATTAAAACTGTGGATGCTGTATTAATCAGTCACATGAGAGGTCATACCTCTGATATGGACATTATATTATCTGAATGCAAACAGGCAGATATTCCATTAATCGAAGATGCCGCACACTCACTTGGCACAACTTGGAATGGTAAGAAAATTGGAACTATTGGGGATATAGGATGCTTTTCTTTTCAATCTTATAAAATGCTTAATTCAGGTGAGGGTGGAATTTTCATTACTGATAATCCCGAATTGTTTGCAAAGGCAGTTATAATGTCGGGGGCATATGAGCACAATTGGATAAAACACCAAGGTGATCAAGCCAAATTCAAAAAGTGGCAAAACAAACTGCCCCTCTATAATTTAAGAATTAGTAATTTATCCGCTGTTTTGATTAATGCACAGCTCCCCGAATTAAATAGCAGAATAGAAAAAGGAAGGCGTAACCATGATTTTACTGCGGAGCACCTAAATACTTCCCCTTGGATTTTCGTACCTAAAAAGTTAACGCCAGAAGAACGTGCCCCTGACTCTATTCAGTTTAATTTGATTAACCTGGATACAGATGAGATTGATTTATTCGAAAAAATAACAAGTCAATCGGGTTTGAATGTGCAGATTTTTGGAAGAACAAAAGATAATGCGCGTGCCTTTTGGAATTGGCAGTTTTTACCGGAAACCTTTGAGTTACCAAAAACACGAAAAATGCTAATGTCAGCATGCGACGTTAGATTACCATCAAGACTGACTTTAGACGAGTGTAAAGCTATTTCAGATGTTATATTGTCTGCCATATCAACGATCAAAAGTGGCGTAGCCGCATAAGAATAAAATTTATTTTAAATAATATTTGTTAAAATTATTGTTTTTGGATCTAAATTAACATTTAAACTGGTACTATTGATTCATAAAAAAAAATAGGGCTCAGTTAGACTGAGACAGTTTGTAAAGGATTTTGACTATGGATGGCACGCCTCGTGGTAATGATATTTCTAAAATAGTTGAAGCTGATCGTGCTCATATTTGGCATCACTTAATTCAGCATAAGCCATTCGAGACAAACGAACCTCGCATTATAGTCGAAGGCAAAGACATGCGGGTTTGGGACCAAAATGGCAAAGAGCACATAGATGGTGTTTCAGGCGGCGTATGGACAGTGAATGTTGGCTATGGAAGAGAGCGAATAGCTAACGCCGTACGGGATCAATTATTAAAACTAAACTACTTTGCTGGTGCTGCTGGATCAGTCCCCGGTTCAATCTTTGCCGAAAAGCTTATTGAAAAAATGCCAGGGTTAAGCCGAGTATATTACTGTAATTCTGGCTCTGAGGCTAATGAAAAGGCCTTCAAAATGATAAGGCAAATTGCTCATAAACGTTATGGCGGTAGGAAAAATAAAATCCTTTACAGGGATCGCGATTATCACGGAACAACAATTTCTACTCTTTCAGCCGGGGGCCAAGATGAAAGAAACGCACAATATGGCCCATATACACCCGGATTTATCCGTGTGCCGCATTGCCTAGAGTACAGAGCGCAATGGGACTTAAGTGGTGAAGAATACGGTCAACGGGCAGCTGATGCAATCGAGGAAATAATTCTAGCGGAAGGACCAGACACAATAGGAGGTCTTTGCCTTGAACCAGTTACCGCAGGTGGTGGGGTTATAACGCCCCCACCAGGCTATTGGGAGCGTGTTGGAGAAATTTGTAAAAAATACGATACCTTATTGCATATAGACGAGGTCGTTTGTGGAGTTGGGCGTACTGGAAAATGGTTTGGATACCAAAACTTTGGCATAAAGCCAGATATGGTAACGATGGCTAAGGGAGTAGCGTCTGGTTACGCCGCAATAGCATGCTTAGTCACTACAGAAACTGTTTTTGAAATGTTCAAAGATGATGCAAGTGATCCAATGAACTATTTTCGAGATATATCTACCTTTGGGGGATGTACAGCGGGTCCCGCAGCTGCGATCGAAAATATGAACATAATAGAAGAAGAAAATTTGTTAGAAAACACCCTAGCGATGGGTGACAGATTGATGTCGAACTTGTGGGATTTATATGAGAAGCATGAGGTAATAGGCGATGTGCGAGGAGCCGGATTGTTTTGTGGTGCAGAGCTTGTTTCGGACCGAAGTGATAAGACTCCTGCTGAAGAAAAACTTGTGCAAGCCGTTGTGGCTGACTGCATGGCTCAGGGTATTATAATTGGAGCAACCAACAGATCGTTGCCTGGATTAAATAATACACTTTGTTTCAGTCCAGCACTTATTGCAACTCCTGATGACATAGACTCGATTACAGAAGCAGTTGATTCAGCTTTATCAAGAGTTTTTGGGTAATAAGTTGTTGAAAAAAATCTTATTGTTTGAAAAAAGTTCATTTAATAACGCGCAAATTTAGGAAGAACTAATTTTGTTTGTTTGTAACCTAATATTTCTTAGCGTATTTTAATAAGATAATGGCTATTACCCATGGCAATACCCGTAGAAAATTTTTCTAGATAACACAACCCAAGGAACACTTCAAACCAGAGTGCAGCAGATAGTGGCTTCTGGTATTTTGTCGGGGAGATTTGCGCGAGGTGAAAAACTTCCTTCAACCAGAAAGCTCGCTCATCACTTGGGCGTAAGCAGAATTACTGTCTCATTGGCTTTTACAGAACTCCATTTTTAATAAATCTTAAGGCCAAAATACCCGTGTCTAGTTTTTTTGGAGCTTTCATCCAAAATGTGGAAAAAATAGAAAATGATATAAGAATAGTCGCAGAAAATATTATGAAATTGACAGGCTCAAACTAATCTGGACATAATTTGGTTGTTAAACTGGCTCTATCCTTTTAAATAAAATGAGCTTATATCAAAAATTAAATAATACCTTTAGCCACCTTAAATTACCTGCAGGAGAAAAATCATGAAAATGACTACAGAAGAAGCATTTGTAAAAGTACTTCAAGCTCATGGCGTTGAACATTCATTTGGAATAATCGGATCTGCAATGATGCCAATTTCAGATTTATTTCCAAAGGCAGGAATTAAGTTCTGGGATTGCGCTCATGAAGGAAGTGCTGGGATGATGAGTGATGGATACACTCGCGCAACAGGAAAAATGTCGATGATGATCGCTCAAAACGGTCCAGGCATTACTAATTTCGTGACAGCAGTCAAGACTGCTTACTGGAACCATACACCGTTATTGCTTGTAACTCCGCAGGCGGCAAACAAAACGATAGGCCAAGGTGGCTTCCAAGAAGTTGAGCAAATGAAGTTGTTTGAAGATATGGTCTGTTATCAAGAAGAAGTAAGAGACCCCTCAAGAGTTGCAGAAGTCCTCGCTAGAGTGATTGCACAGGCAAAGAGACAATCAGCTCCTGCGCAATTGAATATTCCCCGAGATATGTGGACCAAAGTTGTGGACATAGAAATTCCTGAGCCTATTGAGTTTGAGCACTCAAGCGGTGGCGGGAAATCAGTTTCGGACGCGGCAAAATTATTAAGTGAGGCAAAAAATCCGGTTATTTTAAATGGCGCAGGCGTGGTGTTATCAAAAGGTGGAATAAGTGCTTCAATGAAGCTGGCTGAACAGTTAGACGCCCCTGTTTGTGTTGGCTATCAGCATAATGACGCTTTTCCAGGTAATCATCCTCTTTTTGCTGGTCCACTTGGTTACAATGGCTCGAAAGCCGCTATGCAATTGATTAAAGAAGCAGATGTTGTTTTGTGTCTTGGCACCCGACTTAACCCATTTTCAACTCTACCTGGCTACGGCTTAGAGTATTGGCCATCAGAAGCGAAAATAATCCAAGTTGATATAAACCCGGATCGTATTGGCTTAACCAAAAAGGTCTCAATAGGGATCGTGGGAGATGCTGGTAAGGTTGCAATGGATATTTTTTCACAACTTTCTGAAACAGCCGGCGACATAAATCGCGAAGCTAGAAAAGTAAATATAGCAGAAACAAAATCAAAATGGGCCCAGCAACTCTCTTCTATGGATCATGAAGATGATGATCCAGGCACAACATGGAACCAGAGAGCTAGAGCAGACAAACCTGACTGGATGAGTCCAAGAATGGCTTGGCGCGCCATCCAAGCAGCTCTTCCAAGAAATGCGATTATATCATCTGACATTGGAAATAATTGCGCCATTGGAAATGCTTACCCTAGTTTCGAAGAAGGAAGGAAATATTTGGCGCCCGGATTATTCGGGCCATGTGGTTATGGACTTCCATCCGTTGTGGGAGCAAAAATAGGCTGTCCCGATGTGCCTGTGGTGGGGTTTTCTGGTGATGGAGCCTTCGGTATAGCCGTTAACGAACTGACAGCTATTGGCAGAGGCAACTGGCCAGCTGTAACGCAAATTGTTTTCCGTAATTACCAATGGGGTGCAGAAAAACGTAATACTACGCTATGGTATCAAGACAACTTTGTTGGAACTGAACTAAATTATGAAGTCTCATATGCTGGAATTGCAGAGGCTTGTAACTTAAAGGGAGTTGTGGCCAGAACTATGGAAGATCTAACAGCGGCTCTAAACCAAGCGATTAAAGATCAGATGGAAAATGGGGTTACAACTCTTATCGAAGCTATGATCAATCAGGAGTTAGGCGAACCGTTCCGACGTGATGCAATGACTGCACCTGTAGCAGTAGCAGGAATAGACTCCAAGGATATGCGACCTCAACAAGTTTAGTATAAATAATGAGCTCTTCTAATTCTGATCATAAACTACCTTTACAGGTCTTAAAAGAGCTAGCTTTGGATCAAAAGCCAACAATAGTAATGAGCGAAGGACATGATCCTCGGATAATTTCTGGGGCAATCGCAGCCTATAATACTGGAATTTGCCAAATTGTACTACTTGGCAGTCAAATTACGATTAAAGCTGAATGCGAAAACTTGGGTTTAAATTTACCAACTGATATCAATATCATTGATCCAAGAAAATCAAACCTGCTTCCTGAATTTGAAAGTGAATACCTTCATCTTCCAAAGAAAAAAGGGAGCTCGGCTGAAGAAGCACAAATTAAAATAAAAGAGCCTTTATATTTCGCTGCTCTGATGGTCAGACTTGGGTACGCTGCTGGAACAGTCGGCGGCGCCGTAGAAACTACATCTAATGTCGTCCGCGCTGCAATACAGATAATTGGTAAGTCTGATGATGCACAGATTACCTCTAGCTGTTTTTTAATGTATCCTAAGAATAATTATCCGATGGTTTATTCTGATTGCGGACTAGTAATAGATCCCACAGAAGATGAACTCGCTTCAATAGCCGTTATGGCAGCGGACTCATGTAAAAATCTACTGCAAGAAGAACCGCGAGTAGCTATGTTATCTTTTTCAACAAAAGGTAGCGCAAATCATGCAAAAGTTTCTAAAGTGTTAGCAGCTACAAAAATCGTACAACAAAAAAACCCTGAGATTCAAATTGACGGCGAATTACAGTTTGATACAGCCATTTCTCCTGAAATTGCAAAATCAAAAACTGACGGCTCCCCAACAGCAGGAAAGGCAAATGTAATGATATTTCCAAACCTTGATGCTGGAAATATTGGGTATAAAATTACACAAAGGCTAGCAGGCGCAGAAGCCATTGGGCCAATTCTACAGGGTTTGGCCAAACCAGCAAATGATCTATCAAGAGGATGTAGTAGCTCTGACGTCACTCAAATGATAGCTGTAACGATATTACAGGCTAATCACTCATAGTAATGTTTGGGACATTAGCTTTAGATAACTTTGATTTGATAGTCTTAATTTTAATTTGCTTTTTTGCCGGGCTAATAAGAGGATTTTCAGGTTTTGGTTTGTCAGCCTTTGTGATGTCTTTGTCCGTTACAATCATCCCTCCCATCGAACTCATTCCAATTTGTTGGTGGATGGAATTTTTTGCTGGTGTTTTTTTGTTCAAAAACGGTTGGAAAGACTCTGACAAAAAAATATCCATAATCCTCTGGCTTGGGGCGATTTTTGGATTGCCAATAGGTATTTTCTTAACAATAATTCTTGATTTCCAAACTAGTAAAATTATTGCTTTAGTTTTGATATTGATTTTAGCATTAATTTTAATAAAAAATTTTAAAATTCAATTTTTATCAACAACAGCAGGCACAGGCTTTTCAGGTATTTTTGCAGGCATTGCAACAGGTTTGGCAAGTATTGGTGGGATGATCGTGGCCACCTATGTCTTGGCCAGTCAAAATTCTGCAAGACGGATGAGAGCGTCGCTAGTTCTTTACATATTGCTAAATTCTATCACAACTTTTATTTTC
>CACLGX010000029.1 GCA_902606585.1 Paracoccaceae bacterium
CTACATTTTCGTTGGTCATCTTGTACTTTGGCCAAGAGGCCATTTTTTTGTCAGATAGATATTTTTGCCCCAAACTTATTATAGATAAAGGTAACACCAGCCTTATAAGTTTTTTTAATATACTATTCATTTGTCTTTAACTTAGTAAATTTAATTTTGTTGGCATCATTCCTTTAAATGCGATGTATTTCGACCAAGCGCAAGGTATTTTACAATGTTACAGGAAACATAATCACCATTCTTATTGCATCATTCAATCAGCCAATGATCAATTTAATATCAAATATTCTTTAGACATAAAAACATCAATTAATTTACCTTCTTTCTATAAGATTTGTTTAAATGCTAAAACGTATTAGAAAACCTGAAGATCAAAAATAATTGAGTTTACGCTTATTTTTGTTATGTAAACCATTGTAAGGATACCTATTACTAAAAAACCCAATGTTTTTTGATTTTTTGACGTTTCTTTTTTTCTTAACGATTTAAAAATAAATGCAACCATTATGGGATGCAATGCGGCAGCAACATGGGCTAATCTAAAGGCAAAAATAGCAATATTTGAAAAAGCAAAAAATATTGAAATTGAAAATATCATCATGTAGACAAGTGAATGGTAATCTTTTTGGTCCAATTCATTTTTTGCAAAATACATAAATGATAAGGTTATCAAACTGTAATATATTACAACAGACATAGACTGAATAGGACGACCATCAATATGACTGGTATATGATAAATATATACTTACACGTTGATCAACAAATGCAAGTTGTTCAATTTTTAATCCAACAACAAAAATGAAAATAACAGCTGATAGTAATAGAATTTGGCGTATATATTTGTTTTGGAAAGACGCAATTAGGTAACTTCCAATAATATTTAAGACTAGTATAACTGCTGTATAATGACAAAGCACAGCTGCAAAATAAAGTGGCCACGAAATGAATTTTTTATCATTGAATGAAAACGCTATCAATAAAAGTGAAATTGCAAGTCCAGTCCTGAATTGAGCAAGGTCTCTGATGGGAATTAAATAAATAAAGTAAATACAAAAGGTAAATAGAAAGGAAACTTTATAGATTTTGGTAATACGCTTTATAGAAACTAAAGTCAGAAGCATCATCAGAAGTAAGACAATTTCAAATTTAAATCCAGCGGAGCTGAATATAGAAAAGACAATGTTAAAAAGTATATCGGGTATTCGCTCGGGCGAATTATAGTAAAAGTCTCTATAAGTTGATATATCTGGGCCACTACTTCTGAAAGCAGCACTAAAAAAAAGTATAATTGCTATACAGAATAGAAATGTGTTTATTAACCGTTCATTACTGTATCGAGTATAAGCAAGCATTAGCAAAGCCAATGAATTAGCAATAATAATATATAAATATGGATATAAAAAAAAAGAAGAAATTTTTTTAACCTTTTCTTTTAAATATAAATCCCATTAATGGAAATTATTACTTTATTTGGCAAGTTTTGAAACAAAAACAGATATTTTTTTCAAAAATATAATTGCTTAAGTGATGTTGTGGCAATGTATATTCTATTGTTTGACTTTTTCCAAAATTTTGAAAAGCTTATCTATATATATCCACTAGGGGTAGGGTGGCCCATGCACCCCCCCTCTGTCGTCACACATTTGGTACACATTTAGCTGCAATTGGCACACATCGGGTGGTCATCATGAGTTGACAGGCTGATTAAACCGTGGGAATCTTGCACGCAGGAATAGACGTAAGTAATTGAAAAGATTGATTTCAGTAAATAATATTGAAGTTAAGCTTTTGTATAAAGGCGTGGGGGTTCAAGTCCCTCCACCCGCACCACTTAATAGCTCAAACAACAGAACTAAAGTGATCTAAGTATATGACATCAAACAGTTAATCCTAATGCCGTGCTTTATGGCTTATCTGGAATACTGACTAAAATGCAGACCAAAAGTATCCCATATACGTTTAATAGATGTGGCTATTACTACTTCTCAAGCAGAGTTACAGCTGATCTCACAGGTTATTATAGTTATCCCAGAATAGTGCAGGGATTGCGTACACGTTCTCCAAGCCAAGCTAAGACAGGGGCTTTGATAAAGGTCTCAACTCGGCTAAAGAACAGGGGGGGCAATAAAGCGAGCTGAGACCTAATATTTAAAACTACTGACTTAAGCGGAGGTCTTAAATGTAGTAAGCTCTTTTTTCATTGTAATAGCATTTAGAAGAAGCCTCACCAGACTTAACCATCCAATTAGTAACTGCATTCAATACTTTGCTCATTGGTATACTCCTTAACAACCTATGTCGTTGATTTGGAACTGCGAAAGTTCGTTAGCTAGATGCATTTTTGCATTCCCGCTATGCGTTGTGCGAAGAGCTAAAGACCTCAACTTTAAAATAAATAGGAATAGAGGAAACACTATGCAGTGATTTCGGCCCCCATGAGGAGCCTCTTAAGTCTCAAAATTGCGGTTGCGAAGGAGTTATTTAGAGGCGCTGTTAAGTTTGCACTGAAGGGCGCTGGCCGGCCCATTGATGAGCATTACAAATTTTAAATCCCAAAAGGAAATATGTGATTTGTTTATTCATTTTAACTCAATTTCTCAGTTCTAATATTGCAAGAGAATGCAGCACAAATTTAGATTTTGCACGTGAAAATTTCCTAGTATTTTTCTTTGATTTAATTCACAAAGCGACTCGGTCGAAATGAACCAAGAAGAGGGCTTTTTGAATTTTTGAGCATTTCTGATGCTAATAACTGACCGATTAACGGGGCGAGAGTCACTCCGCTATGCATAACAGCAATAAACACTCCTTTATAACCCTCTATATTTCCAACGACAGGAAAACCATCAATAGGCACTGGACGAGTTCCAATCTTAATATTGGTTGGAATTAAATTTGTGCTGAAGTCGAGCTTTCTGGAAATGCGCGTAAGTACATCAGAAGCCAGATCCAACGCGACTATATTTTCTTCGAGATCACCACTAAATATTTCTCCTGCGGTCAAAGTTCCATCCATATTTTGCTTAAAATGAACGTCGTCTGTCATCAAAATATGATTTATAAGATCTTGGACCGGTGAGGTTTGAACAATTAAACCTTTCTTATTTTGCATTGGAAGTTTCCAGTCACAACCAAACAAGCCATTTTCTGCGGCGGCTCCTGTCGCGAGGGCTACCATATCACAAGACATTTCCCCAATATTGGTTTGGACACTGGATAAGCAGTCTTCTTTAAACTTCAAGCCTTCTACTATGCAGCCACTAATAACTTTGCCACCTTCATCAGTGAGTCTTCTCAGCATTGCCAGCGCGACTCGGTCAGCTTCTGCCGCGCCCTCAAGGGGGGTAAATATTGCTGCCTCAGGTACATCTTTTAAATTAGGCTCAAGATTTTTAATTTCATTGTTATTCAATAATTTAGCAGCGTATCCTCGATCTAATAAATTATTAAATTGATTTTTGAGTTCCTGACCACTGTCTTCCCACCACAATGTACCTTGCCAACTAACACTTTGGCTAAGATTAAGCTCAGTTTTTAAATTTCTAAAGGCATCAACAGCTGCATTACGTAAATCAAAGTAAGCTGGGCTTTCTGCAAAGCTGGCGTTTATCCATCCAAAAGATTTACTACTAGCAGCTCCACCTAACTTATCTTTCTCCACGACTACTACATCAGCGCCTAGATTAAGGCAGGACAACGCTATGCTCGCACCAACAATTCCCGAGCCAACAATTAGAATTTTAGGTTTTTTTTTCATTTTACTTCATTTGGTCTTTTAATATGCAAACAGAAAATAAAGATACATTAAGTCCAGTTTCTCTGATAAATCATGAGATTAGGATTAGGCGCTTCATTCTTAACTTTTTATTTGTCACCAAATTCAAAGCGAGCATCTAATTCACAAGTAAAAGTATGGGACTTTGGAGCGAATTTATTACGCAATGGTAATACCTCTTTTGTAGCCCAGTCTTCAACAATTTTAAAATCCTCAACAGATTGTGCTGTCAAATATGCGGTGTGTTTACTGGCATCAGCTACATCTGTGGCAATTTCAACAGTAAATTTATCTTTTAACTTTCCATCAAACTCTGACCACTTTTGCTTCAGTATCATTACAAACATCTGACACTCTTGGGCGTCTTTGAAAGTATTCATGATGGTACGTCTAATCTCTGGCATTTAGTTAGTCCTTGTAAATATCATTTCGCGACAAGAAAATGATATACGAGCAGTCCGAAAATAAGACCTTTAAAGAATGCGATCCACGCAACACCGTAATCACTTACACCCAGCTTAGACTTCCACCATTCTAATTGCCTTTTGTGAATTTCAATCATAGATTTCTTCCTTATTTGACTGGTTTGCTTTAACCTTACTCTTTACCTGCTCTATGTTTATCCATCATTGTAGCTACGTATTTCAGCTCGCTTATAACGCGCCACAGCCATTGGCGGTTAAAACTATCTTTTTCTTTTTTTCTATCTTCAAGTAGTTGCTCAATACGAATTTCAATGTATTCACGTGGATTTTTATGGCGACCTCGTTTCATTGTGCGACTCCGTTAACACATCCTTTCTAAAAATCAGTTCTGTGTAAAGTTAGATATAATCGAAAAACTTGCTTTATACCTGGATGGGAGCAATTACTCTGATTAATTAGACAAATGATAATTTTTTTTTTTAGAAGTTAATCGATAGTAAGCTATCCAATTAATTCTTCCCTTAACCAATAAATATAAGGGCGGGGGTGGCATTTTCAGTAATGCTTAATTTTGTTGTTACCCCCATCTAAAATTGTATCTTCGGTAAATTTAGAAGAATTATTTCATTTTTAGATGGAGGAGGTGTAAAATTTCTAGGCTGTCAATCCAGCTTCGTCTGCGGCTTCCCAAAGTTCTTTCCAAGCTTTCTTGGCTTTTCCTCTGTGCTTAACGCCTCTCGCAGCTTCTAAATTATCAAGCATACCATCGCCTTCCACGACAATTAATCCAATCATTCCTTGATTAGCATGGGGCTTGCATTGATAGCCGTAAAATCCTGGAACCGTGAAGGTAACATCGACTTGCTTATTCAACTTGCCCTTCCAAGCCTCGGCTCCGTCGGGAAGCATACCTTTCATAATTTCACTATTATGACCCTTATTTTCCGGTAAAAATGAAACGGTATCGCCAACGGCAACTTTTAATAGACTAGGGGAAAACACCATTTTCTTTTTTGGGTCATCTGGATCTTTATTTAACATTAAAACTTCAAAAGTATTTCCTGCCGATAAGAAGTTAGGCGCTAAAGAAGCTGTCATAACTACACCAGCTCCGGTTAACACTTCCCTGCGGTTGTAATTTTTATTCATTTTACATTCCTTTAAGTCATAAATTACTATTGCTCTCCCTAAATGGGATGCGAGTTGATACAATATTTCGATTTATGTTGGCGGACTCCATTTTAAAAATAAGCTAGCTAACTAAAACACGGTAATTTGTCTTATATGCCAAAGTTAGATTTCCTCAAGTAATAATCAATGTTCAAAAAATAATAAAAGTTGTTGTTGACCAAAGCTCGAATATAAATATTTTTAATTGCACGCAATATCACATGGGTTAGGTCAAGCTTAGCCCGTCTGCGTAGGACACGCCAGCAGTCATCCATTTTCCATAAAGCCAGCTAGTCGCTATCTTAAACCATCAATTTGCAAATCTTTGTTATAAATCGTGTGAGCGGAAAATTAAGAGATAATTAATAATGCTGATCGCCGAGATGGTGTGATATTGTTATTTTTAAGAAATCTATTTTTGTAGACTTTAAAAAGTTGTGCAATATTGACTTTCGAAAATATCTACATAAATACTTACAAAAATAGTCAGGAATTATTTATTGTTTGTCTGCGCAAAAATAATTTTTTTTGCCGTGATATTTGTAACAATGCAACTCAGCTTATCAAAAGCTGCCCACGCTAGTGAAATCGCTTCAAAAAAATGTTTAAATTCTATAGCGGATCGCGTCATAAACCGTGAAGCACGATCTGGTGACGTAGAAGCTATGTATTTTTTGGGTAAAAAGCTATTTGCGCCCTCTTGTACGTCAGAAGAGCAAGAAAGGGGCTTATTGCTTTTAATGCATGCAGCGCAAGGTGATCATCCCAATGCACTTTTTATTTTAGGATACATGATTTTTGAGAATGCTCAGAATGATCGAGAGGTTCATGATGCTCTAAGATACTTGGAAAAAAGTTCAAAGCTTGGTCATCACCCGGCTATGTCCTATCTAGGTTCTGTTTTGCTTAACAATGCCACCACGTATAAAGAAAAACTCAAAGCTCTCGATTTATTGAAAACAGCGGCACTAGCTGGAAGCGACGATGCAGCTAAGACATTATATCACATTTACTCGTCCGGACTATACGGCGAGAGAAAAAGTTTATGTAGAGCAGATTTTTGGTTTGCGTTCACTTTTAAAAAAGATATCTTTAATAGTAATTTGCCAGAGGCTAAAACCGCCAACTGTGGTAAAGGCGAGCGACTAACAGTTATGGAATGACAAATATTGTGACAAAAAGATTTACCTTCAATTCGTCGCTTCCGTTATTTATCTTCTGTATCTTAGTTCTATTCATTGCGTTTGTGGCTGTTTTTCGCATTTCGGGTTTACAACCTTACTCAACTCCAAAAAAATTAGATATCAAGGCTGAAAAAGAGATCCTTTTAAAAATTGAGGGAAACGGTGAAACTTTAATTCTGGATGACGATGGAAATGTTTTGGTTAGCTATTTAAAAGAGCAAGAAAATTTTGTTTCTACAGTCACAAAAGTTCTGGAGAGGGATCGAAAAAAAGTTGGGATATTTGAGAACTCACATGTATTTCTACGACTCAATGAAAACGATAGATTAAGTATTTTTGACCCTCAAACGGAAAGAGAAATTGATCTCGCAGGCTTCGGAAATGAAAATATTCAAGTATTTTTCAATCTTTTAGAGTAAAGTGTAAAAAAAATATTACAGATAGTGTCAATATAGATTGACATAAAGCAAATTCTAATTATCAATTGAAAAGAATTATCTGGCGTCCAATTTGTCTAATCACTTAAAATGATTGGATTAGGCGCCAGCAGGGCAATGAGCATAAGCTTGCCTTGGGGAATTTTAGATACGAGGATACAAAAATCGATGGCACTATTATCTTTCGAAAGGAAATATCGAGTTCCTGGTGGGACAATCATAGGTGGAAATTTATTTGATTTCTGGCTTGGTCCTTTTTATGTTGGCTTTTTTGGCGTTTCGGTTGCTTTCTTCGCACTATTGGGCACTTTCCTGATTTTCTATGGTGCGTCTATGGGCGATACTTGGAACCCTTGGTTGATTTCAATTGAGCCACCAGAGTTATCAGTGGGACTTGGGTTCGCCCCCTTAAATGAGGGTGGAATTTGGCAGCTTGTAACAATATGTGCTCATGGCGCATTTCTTTCTTGGGCTTTAAGGCAAGTTGAAATCTCAAGAAAATTAGGAATGGGTTTCCACGTTCCGGCCGCATTTTCGTTCGCAATTCTGGCTTACACAACCTTAGTTGTGATAAGGCCAGTATTAATGGGTGCTTGGGGGGCATGGTTTTCCTTATGGAATTTGGTCTCATCTAGATTGGGTCAATAATGTTGGTTATGCTTATGGCAACTTTCACTACAACCCGGCTCATATGATAGCGGTGACGTTCTTTTTTACTACGACGTTGGCTTTAGCATTGCACGGATCGTTGATACTTTCGGCTGCCAACCCTGAGAAGGGCAACGAGATGCGTGTACCAGAACACGAGGATACTTTTTTTAGAGATTTTATAGGTTACTCAATTGGGCCGCTCGGAATACACCGATTGGGTCTTTTATTAGCTCTGAATGCTGGTTTTTGGTCGGCTATTTGTATCGTGATATCAGGAACTGTCTGGTTCGATGCTTGGTCTGAGTGGTGGTATTGGTATGTTGATTTACCTTTCTGGGTAAATATTGAGGGAGGCGTTAATGGCTGAATATCAGAATATTTTTACACAAGTTCAGGTGCAAGGTCCTCCTGAACTAGGTGTCGAAGAAGGAGTTAATTTAGACGAAAGAACACGAAATGCTTCTTTCTCCACCGTGCTAGGTTGGTTCGGCAACGCGCAGCTAGGCCCAATATATCTAGGTTTCTTTGGAGTGCTTGGACTTATATCAGGCTTGATCTGGTTCGTTATGGTAGGTTTTTCGTATTGGGGACAGGCTGGATATAATCCTGCAGTTTTTGTCCGTGATCTCTTCTATTTTTCACTGGAGCCGCCTGCTGAACAGTATGGTTTGGGTTTTGCTCCAATGAAGGAAGGCGGCCTTTGGCTGATAGCGAGTTTTTTCCTATTGATATCGGTTCTTTCCTGGTGGATGAGGGCTTACGATTTGGCAAGACAGCTAAAAATGGGTAAGCACGTTTTCTGGGCTTTCGGAGCAGCTATTTGGTTATTCTTAGTGTTAGGATTATTTAGGCCCGTTTTGATGGGAAGTTGGTCTGAAGCGGTTCCGTACGGTATCTTTACCCACTTGGATTGGACAATGAACTTTTCTGTGATTTATGGAAATCTCTTTTATTGCCCATTTCATGCGCTTTCTATCGTATTTCTGTATGGCTCTGTTCTTCTATTTGCAATGCATGGTGCTACTATCCTCGCGACTTCTCGATTTGGGGGAGACAGAGAGTTAGAACAAATAGCTGACCGAGGTACGGCATCTGAGCGTGCGGCTCTATTCTGGCGCTGGACAATGGGTTTCAACGCATCAATGGAGGGTATCCATCGGTGGGCTTGGTGGTTTGCGATCTTAACTCCTATCACTGGTGGTATTGGCATTTTATTAACAGGAACTGTCGTTGATAACTGGTATTACTGGGCGCAAATGCACGGTTACGCTCCACTAGACTAATATTTGTGAGGAAATAAAATGAAACAGAAAGAAGCAAATATGTGGGACAAACAGATGTCCATGGCTCAGGTCTTTGGGCAGATGGTTGCTGGATCTTTTGTCGCGGTGCTTGCCATTGGAATTCCAATTGCGTATATATCGTTCTTCTACGTGATCGGAACATTTTTACCAATTGAGTCCAAGCAAGCAGATGACCCAACTCCAGGGTCATTCATCCAGATGGGCGATTAGAATTCTCTGAGTTCAGATTTAGCGATATATCTAAAAGTAGGTGGAAAACTTTTACTAATAACGGTCTAGCCACCAGCCGAAAGGTAGCCCGATCAAGTTCCGATCAGGGATACCTTAGGCATGTGCGAAAGAAAAAAAAGGGAAAATAATCAAGATAGTATTGAGCGTAGGGGCTTTAGAAATAGACACGATAGTAGAATATTTGTAGAGCCTTTCGACTTTTTCCATGTTTTTAGCGGCCTGGATTTTTCCAAACTATCTCTCGATAAAATTCTTGATAGGTTTGAAAAAAACGACAGAAAGAATAAAGACTAGCTGTCACGGCTCATCATACTAAATAAGAGAAAAGAAAATTACTGCTCTAAAACTTTCTAATTTTACTTAAAAAAAACGCTGGCTGATACATTGCGCGTTGGCTGGCTTTAGATAAGAGAAACTGTGACGCTTGGAGAATCGTCACCCCTAATTCTTACAAAAATAGTCGGAATTGTACAAGACTTGTTTAAGTTGGCTAAATATTAAATTCACTGCACGGTTAATTAATTTAGGATTGGCCGAACCCTAACCTGATCAATTCAATATTATCATGTATACTTGTCTTGATGCACTAGCCCTTGCATTTGTTTTGCTTTCTAGACATCAGTTAATTGGATTGAGTATGGAGATGGAGTGCTGCTTACTTTGTAAGAATAAGTTTACCAGATCGCGTAATGCGAAGCGTGTAAATTTGGTTTTCCAGGACAATCCGAGCTACACTGCCATTTTTTGTGAGCTCAACAGCATTATATGTGGGGGCTTCGTCCTTAGGAATTTTTGCTTTTTCTACGGCTGAATGTAACATTGATATCTACTTCCACATTATTTTATTCCAATTTAGGTTTTGAAATTAACGATGGCTATCTGTGTCGATGCTCAGGTAGCCCAAAAAATTCTCACCCAATTTACCTTTTTGGACTTAACTTTGTAGCTAGCAGAACAACATGGCTGGCTTTTGAATTTTAATCTGACTGTTTTTATCAGGAATGTCAATTTGAAATATAAAAAAAACTTTTTAAAGAAATAATCCAATTACAAAAATAGCACGTATTACTGTTGTAGAAACTTTGTAATTAATTCGATTATTAGTTCCAGCAGGTTTAAAAAGATTATTTTTTATGGGGTGTGCAACATGCAAGTATTATTAAAGAGTATCACAACGAGAATTCCTGAGTTTTGTTTGAGTCATTGGTTATTGAGACTGCCTTTGGCGGTAGTATTTATTCAGATGGGGCTGTCTAAATTCCCAGTCACCCTTGAAGACGCGGAATCTTTTGGGCTTCCTTACTTGGTTTGGTGGGTAGTAGCTTACGGCGAAACAGGAGCTGGACTTGGGTTATTAGTTGGTGGTTTGTTCGCTGCCAAACTTATTTCTTTTTCTTTCATTCCAGATTTTGGAGATATGATTACACGCTTTTCTGGTATTACGATCTGCTCTATCACGACAGGCGTAATATGGGTCAGCCAACCTGAGAGTCTTTTAGACGTAATATTATATGATAATTTACATGTCTTTTTGTGGGTAGTTGGTCTTTATTTTGCTTTGAGAGGCAACAGAACATAAGAAACATATTTCACTAAAATTTTTAACAAAATCGTTGGTGTTTTCCGATTGAAGCATCCGATTAAATTTATACGTTTTTATTTTGGAAAGACGAAAGAATAAATGACCAAAGATAGTAAAAAAACTGAAACTGCTCAGGAAATATTAGATGGCTTCAAGATGAAAATCATGATTGCAATCACAGTGATCTTTTTTGGATCAATGGTTGGGGCCTTTATTTGGTTGTTTATAAAATCTAATCTGTGATATGGAGTTTATCGCATTACTCTTAGCATCTTTTCTGTTTGGAGGCATGCTTCTTTTCAGCTTAGGATTCGGAACCTTGTCTTTTAAGTTTTTAGAGGCATCTGTTGCTAGAATGTTTATTCGCAAAACTTTTCCTTACTTTTACGGTTACGTTTTAGTTGTATCGGCTCTAATTGTTTTCTTTAGTTTTAACATCAGTAGTCTAGTTGCCGCTTTAGCATTAAGTATTCTTATAACTACAATTCCGACTAGCAGAGTTCTTATGCCTGCGATAAACAAAGCGTCAGATATGAAGAAAAAAAGAAACTTTGTCTTATTGCACACAGTATCCGTTGCGATAACACTTACGCATATTATTGTTGCTGCTGGTTTACTGTATGTTCTTTCCACCTCTTAACTGTTTTAATTTTAGAGCGAAATCTGCTTGAACTGATTGCATTTGCAAAATAGAAGGTCGTAAATATTTGTGCTTAGAAGCGCGTTCAAAACGACGGAGATTTTCAATGCAGGTTACTGAAACCCTTAACGAAGGGCTCAAGCGTGCCTATTCTATTAAATTATCGGCTGATGAATTAGACACAAAGGTTAATGAAAAATTACATGAAGCTCAGCCTGATGTTGAGATGAAGGGATTTCGCAAGGGCAAAGTACCTATAGCTCTTCTAAAGCGACAATTTGGGCAGCGTATATTAGGTGAGGCGATGCAGGAAACCATTGATGGTGCAATGTCTAAGCATTTCGAAGACAGTGGTGATCGTCCTGCTATGCAACCCAGTGTAGAGATGCAAAATAGAGAAAAGTGGAAAGAAGGAGAGGACGTAGAAGTCTCTCTCACTTATGAAGCATTGCCATCAATTCCAGATGTAGATTTCTCTAAAATAAAACTTCAAAAACTTGTAGTAAAACCCGATAAGGCGGCAGTTGATGAAGCGTTAAATAATCTAGCTTCGTCCGCAAATGACTTCAAAGATCGCAAAAAGGGCTCTAAAGCAAAAGATGGAGACCAAGTAGTAATTGACTTTGTTGGAACAGTCGACGGCGAAGCATTCGATGGGGGCTCATCAGACGATTATCCGTTGGTTCTGGGCTCTAATAGTTTTATACCAGGGTTTGAAACGCAATTAGTTGGGTGTAAAGCAGGAGAAGATAAAAAAGTTAACGTTACCTTTCCAGCAGAGTATGGATCAAAAGATCTCGCTGGTAAGGATGCTGAATTTGCTTGTAAAATTAAGAACGTTAAGGAACCTGTGCCGGCAAAAATTAATGACGAGCTAGCAACTAAATTTGGCGCAGATGATTTGAAGGCATTAAAAACTCAAATCAGTGAACGACTAGAGTCCGAATACGGCGGAGCGGCTAGGGCAGTAATGAAACGCCAACTGCTTGATGCTCTAGATAAGAAAGTAAAATTTGAATTACCACCAAGTCTTGTTGAAGCAGAGGCAAAGCAAATAGCACATCAATTGTTTCATGATGAAAACCCGGATATTAAAGATCACGAACATGAAAATATAGATCCGAGCAAAGAGCACACTAAATTAGCTGAGCGGCGGGTTCGATTAGGACTTCTCTTAGCTGAACTGGGACAAAAAGCTGAAGTTGAAGTTTCAGATGCGGAAATGACGCAAGCAATTATGGCTCAATCAAGGCAGTATCCTGGTCAAGAAAAAGAGTTTTTTGAATTAATGCAAAAAAATGAGCAAATGCAGCAGCAGCTACGTGCACCGATATTTGAAGACAAGGTAGTTGACAATATTTTTGAACAAGCGGCTGTTACCGATAAAAAGGTAAATAAAACTGAGTTACAGACTGCAGTTGAAGCATTAGATAAGGACTAGGCTGAAGTTTTAACATGTAATCTCTTGGTTGCAAAATTGCAGCAGACTTTGTATTGCGCAATTATGGTGATAAAAAACCTGAAAAGCATCTTTAGTGTCAGTGCTTCGTGAGGCGCAAATGAGTTATACAAGTTTTTCGGGTGACGAATTTAGCGTTTTTCGTGAGATAGAAGACGCGCGATCTCTGAATATGCTCAATTTAGTGAAGGTATATAAAGAGGTTGAATATCCCGATGGTGAGATAGTTTCAGGTGTGGAGGCCTATAAAAGATATGGTCGTCTTAGTTTTCCTATATTTGAGAAATTGGGTGGTAAAATTATTTGGCGTGGGGAAATGCTCTTTTCGTTAATTGGGCCCAGTGAAGAAAAATGGGATTTTTGTTTTATAGCAGAATATCCAAGCGTTGATGCATTTGTTTCTATGGTTAAGGATCCTGATTATCGTAAGGCCATGGCTCATCGCCAACTAGCAGTTAAAGACTCTCGTCTTATTCGTATGGCTCCCTTATCCAGTGGAAAGAATTTCAGTGAATAAACAAGATACTTAAATTATTTTTACTTTGAGAAATAATCTAATGACAAAAAAATTTTCATACTCCCTAACTGCGGTTGATGGAAAAGCCAGATGTGGAATTATTTCAACGCCGAGAGGGAAAATACGGACACCGGCTTTTATGCCTGTCGGAACAGCAGCTACTGTAAAGGCAATGCTGCCAGAAAGTGTTAGGTCTACTGGCGCAGATGTTTTGTTGGGAAATACATATCACCTCATGTTAAGGCCAACCGCTGAGAGGATTACAGAATTAGGCGGACTTCATAAATTCATGAATTGGGAAAGGCCAATACTTACTGACAGTGGAGGATTTCAAGTTATGAGTTTAGCCGAGCTCAGAAAATTAAATGAAGAAGGCGTGACTTTTAAATCCCACATAGATGGGTCTCGCCATGTTTTAAGTCCAGAAAGATCTATGGAAATTCAAAAAATGTTGGGAAGTGACATTGTCATGTGTTTTGATGAATGTCCATCTTTACCTGCCCCATATGAAAAAATTGCAGATAGCATGAAGCTTTCTATGAGGTGGGCGAGACGTTCAAAAGACGCGTTTGGCGATCGCCCAGGCTATGCATTGTTTGGAATACAACAAGGTGGTTTAGAGTACGATTTGCGAGCTGAAAGTGCTGAGGCTCTTAAGTCAATCGAATTTGAAGGATACGCGATAGGAGGCCTAGCAGTCGGGGAGGGGCAGGAGGCAATGTTTCGAGTTTTAGACTTTGCCCCAGATATGTTGCCGGCTGATAAGCCGAGGTATTTGATGGGCGTTGGAAAACCAAGTGATATAGTTGGTGCGGTGAAAAGAGGAATAGATATGATGGACTGTGTTCTCCCCTCGCGGTCTGGAAGAACCGGGCAGGCGTTTACTCATCGCGGTGTAGTTAATATTAAAAATTCTAGACACCAAAATGATTCAAGACCTCTCGACTTTTCTTGCAAGTGTCCAGCTTGTAAAAATTATTCAAGAGCATACTTGCATCATGTATTTAAATCACAAGAAATAATTTCTTCAATGCTATTAACCTGGCATAATCTCCACTATTATCAAGATCTTATGGAGAAAATAAGAAAAGCTATATTAAATCAAAACTTCGTAGAATTTGAGTTAAAGTTTCATGAAAATTTGAGGCTTGGTGATTTAGAACCAATATAAATTCAGCTAATTTTAAGGAATAATGAGAAGCTAGCAAATAAAATAGGCTGGTGTACTAAATATATAGCCAGACTATTTCTGCCCAACCAAGAAAGAAATGAAAGCTCTCTGTGGGTGACAGCTTTACCTTTCTCAAGTAAACCCCAATTTTTAAAAAGTTGATGTGACGCCATTCCCAAAATAAAGGGAGTTATCCAGGGTATAATAGGCCGGTAATCTAATGAATTGGGAGTATTAGTAGTGTGGACCAACCATTGCCAAAAATAATCACCGTTCAGAGGTTTTGGCATCATTGTATTTATCAAGAAAATAGCAACTGCCAACAAAACTAACGAAAGTGAATTTAGTTTTAAAAATAGTAAACTTATTAAACCTGAGATCGAAATCGCATGTAATATCCCAAATCTTATCATATCATTGCCAAACAAAATATAAGTAACAGTGGATATTAACACTGCGCAAATGGCCGTCATTCCATATCTTCTAATAAATGATTTCCAGTTAATCCATGCTTCATGCGTAATAGATAGACTGAGACCAGCAATAAATAAAAAACTGAAAGCTATCATCCGCTCAAAAAGCCGCCAGTCCGGCTGATATATTAAGTCGGATTTTGCAAACCCGAAATACATCATGTCAAAAGCAAAATGAAAAGTAATCATAGCTAAAATGGAAATGCCTCTAATCACATCGATCCATAAAATTCTTTCACGCATGTAAAGTAGATCCCTAAGTGTGTCTTCACCACTTAAATAAAGTGTCCTGTTATATCAACTCAGGACAAAGCGATAAGTTGCCAAAAGCTTCGACTGAGAAAATAAACATTTTCTATTTGAGAGCACAACAACTTAAGTAACTCCTGCATAATTAAATTATTTAACGAAACATAAAGCGGTTTCTTCTAAGCCAACTTTTATCCAGATATTTATTCAAATAATTTCGACGGCTATTATTACCAGGCAAACTAATGCTGATAATAATTGAGATATTTTTATTTTACTATGCTCGTACATTTTTTCTCCTAAGATCTTCTTAGTGCTATACATAAAAAACAAAAAAACACAATATATATTAAATTATGCCGATTTTTTAAAAAAAAATACTATATATTGATCAAATATTAAAGGAAATATTTAATGTGTAATATGGGACGTGAATTTTAAAAATGGCGGACCCAGGAGGATTCGAACCCCCAACCCCTTGATTCGAAGTCAAGTACTCTATCCAGTTGAGCTATGGGTCCACTGTCTTTGGACTAAGGTGTTGCTATAGTAAATGCAAGAAAATAAAGGTATATATTTTCATTAGAAGGCTAGTATCTGTTTTTACAATTAGGTAAAAATTTTGACAAAGGAGGCATGGGCTTTTTTTGCAAGCAATTATGTCCCTAGGATATAAAGATGTTATTTAGTAACCACAGATCTCATTCAAGACCTTTAGATTTACATTTATGGTCTGACCATCCTGAAATAAATATAATTGTTGATAAAGTGTGGCAGGCATTAGGCGAACACAGGCAAGCCAATCTAATACCAAAAGGTAATAGAAAGGGTACACATCCAAAGCTTTTACTAAAGGTTTTATTAGTTCATCTCTATGTAAACTTCCTTGACCTGCCAACGCTGTGGACAGGAGTTGCAAGAAGTGCAAATGCTTATTCTCCAAACTCAAGGTACAACAGTCTTCGTATCTCCTTTAAGATTGTTAAACTTATAGATGGCTTGGTAGAGTTAGGTTACTTAGACTTCGTGGGTGGGAGTAACGATAAGAATAACGAGGGATGGAACAGCTTTACCAGCAGAATACGCCCATCTGACATTCTTAAAGTTGAGTTTGGTAAATGTACCGCAGATTTCTTTGACATCTATAATCACAAAAGCAAAACCGCTGTATTACTCTCTGATTTTGATACTGATATGCAGGGTAAACTTATAAGAAGGCGAGGCAAGAATTTAAGACAACTTATAGAATATAAAGATACGAATGAAACCCAAAGCATGGAGCTGACGCTTTATGCTTATAATAGCCTACTTCAAAGAACTTATATAGACATTGGACCATTGGAAAAAGCATATGTTGACCTTGATACTAAAGTTGGATTGAAGCGAATACCAATAAACCAAAGCAATAAGTTTGTGAGCCGCATATTTTCTAGAGGGTCTTGGAGTAATAACGGCAGATTCTATGGAGGCTTTTGGCAGCAATTAGGGCAAAGCTACAGAGCTAACATCCTAATTAACGACAAACCTACCATTGAGGTCGACTACAATGGTATTCATTTATCCATTCTATCGATCGATAAAGGTAAGACGTTTAATTGCTGCGAGTTGGAAGAAATTATTTTGCCTCGTCTTAAAAAGGAAAACCAAACAAAAGCCTTACAGTTATTAGTTCTGACCGCAATATATGCCTCCTCAAAACAGCAGGCATATAAGGCTTTTAGGGGCAACAGCGATATAAATTTGACGGATGAAGAATTAGACAAACTGTTAAACTTCTTTTTAGATTTGAATCCCCATCTAGCGGATGATTTGTTTTCTGATATGGGTGTCAATCTGATGTACAAGGAAAGTCTTATAGTAGAGCAGGTAATAAAAAAATTTACCTATACAGACCTACCAATTTTGAGTGTCAGTGAATCATTTATTGTTCAGTATGATCAAATACTACGGTTGAAAGAATATATGACTGAAGCAAGTAAGGCTGTGTTAGGTAAACCGTTAAACTATGAACGAGACTTTTATGACCAATTTAGAGTTATTCAGTTTAAGCACATAGATAAAGACTTCTATGATAGCTTAATGACTAAGCCTCCTGAAGTGTTCAGATCAGAAAGATATGGACGAACATATAACAAGTACAGACTTTGGATAGAGCGTAATAATCAAGGTTCCGAACCATACAGGATAATAGATGGTTGGAGAAAGCAGACAACATAGCAAAGCTATCTGCAAATTGAAAATATTTGCTCGATAAATATCTGAATATTAATACTACTCATAATAATAGAAATAAATCAATAAAAACAATAATATAATATTTTTAAAATTAATTCTTTTTGATGTAATAGTACAAAATTGGCCGATCTGATATAGCTTAGATTTTGAGCAATTCTCAAAAATAAGACAAGACTTTTTAATAGTATTTCAATGAATTCTTATTGTAATTTTTATAGCCTGCATAAATGCTCAAGGCTGTCCATCTAAAAAGTTCCAAACTTCTGTGAAACAGTCTTTTGAGACGTTCGTCCCAGCAACAAATTACATTGGTACTTAATTCGATACTTTTTTTTTAAACTAAATATTTTGGATAAGTGTCGTTTACTACTTCTGAGATAGTTAAAAATCGTATTAGAAAAGGAACCGTCATGGCAAACATCGGTCCAACCACGGCGTTTTATAAGGTGGAATCATCTTTGACCCGTATTACTAACGAAATGGGCAAGAGCATGGAGCGTCTTGCAACTGGTAAACAATTTGCAAGCGCTGGCGATGGAGTATCCTACGAAGCAATTGCAGATGAATTCCGATTAGATTTTGTCGGTACAAAAGCAGGTATCAAGAGCGCTGCTGTAGTAATGGGTTATCTTGAGACTGGAATGAAGGTTTTAAACTCGGCGACGGCGTTACTATCTAGAATGCAAGAACTGGCAGTTTTGGGTGCGAGTGATCTCAATACAATAGCTGATCATGAAGCTTTTAACATAGAAGCAGAAGAGATTGCGCAAGAGTTTAACCGCATAATGTCTAATAATACCTATAAAGGTAAGAATATTTTTGTTGATTCATCCAATAGTGAGTTTGTTTCAATGGGTGCTCAAAATTCAGCTCAAACCTTTGGTATTGCTAAAGTTGACTATTCTGACCTTTATGGAGAAGCGCGTACGATAGAAGCAGGATTGCCAAATGCTGGTCAAGTGATAAACCTTACTGCTTTGCCCTCTGAATCAGTTATAAATGCTTTCGTGGATTTTGAGACTACTATCGCAACAGACTCTCTAGATATTGCTGTTTCTAGTAATTTGGGACTTACCGATAGTCTTACTCTTGAAGATACTGCAGATATAGCGATTGATGAAAATAATGTTATCAGCTTTTCTTTTAATGATCTGGATCATGGTAATGTTACAGTTGAAATCGGAGAAATTGATGCAACTTCTGATGGTACCCAGGGACGTTTAAAAATTAATTTCTATGGAGATGCAACAATTCCAGAAAGTGGTGATCTGGT
The DNA here is from genome assembly GCA_902606585.1 of Paracoccaceae bacterium. GTDB lineage: Bacteria > Pseudomonadota > Alphaproteobacteria > Rhodobacterales > Rhodobacteraceae > Salinivivens. The sequence goes on from CACLGX010000029.1 coordinate 18,779, forward strand.
TAATGGGGATTTTGAAGGTGGCACTGAAACAAATTTTGGTGTTCCTACGGAAGTCTACAGCAGTGCAGGTTTCGAACACAGAGCGGGTATGGTCAACAACTACGCAGTTCAAAATTCTGGAAATGGCTATACTGAATTTAATGATACGCTGTCAACTTCGTTGGCTAGGGGAAGTAATACTTACAGCATCAGTTTTGATTCTAATGGAGCCGGTACAGGTTTTCGGGCCAATGTAATTGTGGCCGACGATGGTAGTTTAAGTATTGGTGAGGTGCTTGATAAGGGGCAAGGTTACTCAGTTGGAGAAATATTGACAATTACTCAAGATGCCCGTGGAACAGAATTGGCAGGTAGTGATTTCAGTATTAACGTGATTTCAACATTGGACTCTAATGATAGCGATCCAGGTCGAAACTCAGATAATATACAGGAAGTCACTCAGGCTACCTTTCAATCGGTAACTTATACTGTAGAGAATGGTCCAGATGGGCGCTATGCTTGGGGTGAAAGTTTCACTGAAGGTACAGCTGAAAGAATAGCAACTAGTGATGGGTCGGGTAGTGTAACTAATTATATTCATGCAGTTGGTGGAAATTACGCTGAAGATGTGATTACGATAGACGGTGTTGCCCAGCCGCTTTTTACTGACGTGTACGAGAACGATGATGTGTCCGCTGGAGTTTTAATTGTCGAAAACTTTAACCCCATCTTTGCGCAGGACGATGCTATTTTAGAACAAGTTTCGGCTGCTGACTATATGTCCAACGCAGGGGGTAATAATAATGGTACCGAAACAGTTTTTTACGCAATAAACCCCGCTGACGGTCAAAGAGTTACCACCAATTGGACGTACGATGAATATACGACCGGTGTTGCAGATGGTTCAATAACATCGACAGGTGCTACTGTCACACAGCACATATCCGGTGTTACTAATATACTTGTTGATGACTATGATGGCGGTGGGCCCCAGTATATTGACACACCAAATTTTGGTGTGGGTGTTATAGCTGTCGGTGATCAACTACCTACTGATACTGTCGTATATAATCGCGAAAACTCATCAGGAACATATGCCTGGGGAGGTGGTTCCTACACAAACGGTTCTAT
>CACLGX010000030.1 GCA_902606585.1 Paracoccaceae bacterium
CGGTCACCAAGGCAAACGTTGGTAAAATTTTAGTGAAATTTTGAGATACCGGTAATAACATTGTCCCAAAAACTTCCAAGATAATCGCGATAGATAAAAAAATATAACTTTTCAAAGGAAATCCTTTTTATATTATAAAGAATTTAGGGTAATTTTTTTTTAATCAAAATTTATTAGCTTTTTTGAGACTGGTAATGTGTATTTAACGTAAATCAATTGAGTTTGGAAAGTTTGTTTAATGGAAAGTATTGAAGAATTTAAAGCACTTAAACAAGAAAACAGTAAACTTAAATTGGAAGCTCGATTACGAAAATCTCTGGCGAGTGAATTAGAGCGTCAAAAATCTCTAGTCCAGGAGGCAAAAGTCGAGGCGGATGCTCAACGAGACAAATTGCAAAAAGCCTCAGAACAACTATCTAAATATCTGTCGCCACAAATCTGCGAAAAAATTTTTTCAGGAGCAGAGTTCTCCGCTAAAAGCGCAAGGAAAAAACTCACAATTTTTTTCTCCGATATCGTTGGTTTTACCACTCTTTCAGAACAGATGGAGGCCGAGGACCTATCAAACTTCCTAAATTTTTATCTTACCAATATGTGTGATATTGCGCTAAAATATGGAGGAACTATCGATAAGTTCATTGGTGACTCAGTAATGGTTTTTTTCGGCGATCCAGATACAAAAGGAGCGCAGGAAGATGCTACCGCATGTTGCCAAATGGCAATGGAAATGCTCGATTTTCTTGAGATCAATCAGCAAAATTTTCAGGATATGTATAACTTTCCGGAAAAACTTGAGATACGGATGGGGATACATAATGGGCTATGTAATGTTGGAAACTTTGGCAGTGCCCAGCGCCTTGATTATACTGCCATTGGCAGAGCCGTAAATGTGGCTTCAAGGCTAGAGCAAGCCGCCCCTAAAAATTCCATATTGGTTTCGTCAGCCGTTCGAAACTTAATAAAAAATAAATTCGAAACCTCCTCTCCAATTGAATTGAAAGCAAAGGGAATTGATAAACCTATCGCAAGTTACGTTTTAACTAGGCAAGACTCCATAAACTCAAAAGTCATAAAAGAGTTGGACGGACTAAAATTAGAATACGACCCAAAGAAAATTACTAAAGATAAATTGCTAGAGATTATTGGTAAATTAGAGAATTGATTAAGTGTGATTCATTACAACTATAACCGCCGAAATTCTTTCTACGGTTCCATTATGATCAAAACTTTCAACTAAAATCTCCGGATCGCCGGGACATTTATATTTATTGTATGCAAAAATCTCAACTTGAGGAGAGAAATCTACTTCATTTTTCAAAAAGCCTGCAGGAATATATGTCAATCCGTCTACTGCTTCCGGTCGGGAGGCCAGCTTAGTTCCACAAGTCGCGCAAAAATCGATCTAAAAACCTAAACTACTGCCACCATTAAATTGATAAGTAGATTTTTCACCACCAATGGTGACCTCATCAGTAGTATAAACAAAACTCATGAATGCTACATTCCACAAAGTATCACAATCAGTGCAGTGGCACATAAAATGCAGAAGAGGCTTTACGGGGAAATCAATGGTTACCTTGTTACAAAAACAAGCTTTTTTCATTTTGAGACTTATAAATGTAGTTTCAATTTTAAAGCTAGGCTACAATCAACATAATTAATTTCAAACAAAATATTTTTGTAGTGGCCTTGGAATGTCTTTCGGAAAACAAAAAAATAATCCAAAAAGAAAAGTTGCCTTAATAGGATGCGGCTTGATTGGACAATCATGGGCAATAAGCTTTCTAACCGCAGGTTTTGATGTTTCATTGTTTGATCCAGTCGAAGACGTCACGGTTCAAGCTAAAGAAAACATAAAGGCAAAGTTGCGCGACTTACAAAATAATGGCTTACTGGAAAATAAAAATATTTCCGATTATTTGGATAAAATTCATCTAGCTCAAAATCTTTCACATGCCGTAAAAGGCAGTGTTTATGTCCAAGAGAGTGGTCCCGAGGATCTAGACATAAAAAAAGAGCTTACCAAAAAAATAGATGCTGCAACAGCAACCGATATCCCCATTGCAAGTTCAACCTCTGGAATTCCAGCCTCTCTTTATGCAAGCGATGTAAAAGGACGATGTAGATGCCTTGTGGCTCATCCTATTAATCCTCCTCATTTAATACCAGCTGTAGAAATTGTGCCTGCGCCATTCACGAGCGCGGCCATAACTCAGACAGTTAAAAAATTTATTATCTCGATAGACAAAGAACCTTTGGAATTGAAAAAAGAAATACCAGGTTTCGTAGTTAACCGGCTTCAAGGGGCCCTACTAAGCGAAGCCTTCAACCTTATAAAAGATGGTATTTCTTCGGCAGAGGATATCGACAAGGCGATTTCTGAGGGTCTGGGCCTCAGATGGTCATTTATGGGGCCATTTCAAACTATTCACTTGAATGCACCGGAAGGAATAGGCGGATATGTGAAACGCTATGAAAAAATGTATAGGGAAATGTTCAATGACCCCGATGTGGATTGGTCATCAGTAGTTAAACTTGGTTTAGAGGAAGAACTCTTAAATCTTTACAGTCTCGAAGAACAGAAAAAACATGAAGAAAGAAGAGACCACAAACTTATTCAGTTCATTATACATAAAAAATCTTCTGAAAAATCAATTTAACAAGTTTTTAATAAATAAATGTTAATTTAAGTGGTCTACTCAGTTAAAAATAATTTTTTTACTTTTTTTTAACAGTTGGAACGGATCTTGCAAAAAAACCCCGTCAATAGAAGGGAATTTTTTAAATGTTAGATAATGTTGATATTACACTTGAACACGCAATCTCGGCTCATGAAGCCGGCAATCTTGCTTTAGCTGGGGAAAAATATCTGGAAATCCTGAATTTGGACCCTAATCATCCTGATGCAAATCATAATTTTGGATTGATCGCCATTAAAATGGAAGAAAAAGCTATGGCCATACAATTCTTTAAGAATGCCATCGAGGCAAACCCAACAGTTACTGAGTACTGGATAAGCTGCATAAATACCTTAATTGAGCTTAAGGATGTAAAAAATGCACAAATTGCTTTAGACAAAGCTAAAGAAGTCGGACATGTCGACGAAGTTTTTGAGAAACTAGCGTCTAATCTTCAGCTAATAATCAAAGAAGGTGAAGAAACCCAAGCAGTTTAAATTATTCTTAATAGCTATCAAGCAATCAATAATTTACAATAGTTATCTGACATTCCAATAAACCGGTATGCGCGGCTATGAACTTTAAATTTCATGGCCGCTTACTCAACTAATTTATTTTATATTCTGACAATGCCGATATTTTTAAAACATTAATCAATAGCGTTTATTTACAGTGAAATATTTAAGATAATTTTAATGATTTTGAACGTTAATAGTGCTATAATAGATTGAGCATTTACAAAAATTCTATAGACCTGCATATGTTATCTTCGATATGGATACCCGAAAAAAAAGAACATTATTAGTTGAAAAGCTGAGCCGCCTTCACGCTAGTGTGTTGTCTTTTAATAAATCAGACGCAAATTATGATCAATGTCTTAAACATTTAAAGTTATTTGCTGAAAACAGCGATGCAGACAGTGTTAAAGTCCTTTACAAAATATTGTATGCTTTACCAAACGTCGGGAAGGATACAAAACGCGAAACTTACTTTTCATTTTTGGAGCACTTCCGTTCTGAGCTTCTTGATTTAGGGTTTTCAGACAACGAATTAGAGCAGGAGCTGTCGTCCAATGAACAGGAGGTCGCCGATTTGTTTGTTGACGAGAATATTGGAAAAAATTTGAGACTGGTTGAATATCTCAATTCAAATTTTTTTACCCAGAGCCAAAAATCATCTTTACGCAAATCACGTATCGTAATTGATTTGATAAAAAGATGTAAAACTTCATATAATCCAGATACTGATCAATTAAATGAGGACGATTTTGGAATATCGCAGGAACAGTTTGAAGACGCCCTAAGGAGTTTAGAGGAGAGCAAGAGAATTCTTATTTTTCGAGCTGCACAGGGATTAGACGAAGAATACATGGATCGAGGTCTTCTATCATTTTTACGCAGTAGTATTGTAAATACTGAAATCGATGAAAATGAGATAAACACAAAAGTACTTTCAGATGAAGAAAAAGTTATTGAAAAACTGGTTATTGGAGATCAATTGTTCAAGCCAACCCAGTCCCAACAAAAATTTGACAGACCATCTCGTTCAGTAGAGACATCTTTTGAAGGTTTATTTTGGGCAATTGCTTTACTTGCCTTCGCTGTGGCCTTGATGCTTTTAATAAACAATTCAAAATAATCCTTAAGATATAAAAAATTTAGATTGAAGTTTATGATAAAAAAAATATTGAAAGTTTTCCTGTTTTTAGTGTTAGCAAGTTCACGGTCATATGCAAATGACTGCACAGTTATTTCCGATGCAAACTCGATTTACAAATCAATTATGCAATCAGCTGCCTCAAATTTATCCATTAAACGCCTACAACAAATCGTGGGAGTCAATGCTGATGGCATTTGGGGCGTACGCAGTGATACAGCTTATAAAAACTTAATCTCGAGGTGTAACTCTTACAGCTACCCTGGTTTAACAATTGGTATAGATGGAGCAAAAATTACCGATTTTTATAAAAATCAAACAGTGTTTGACCAGATACCTTATCAAAATTGCAGCATGCAAAAAATACCCATTTATGGCAAAATTCAATCAAAACCGGACGCTGGTGCGGTCGTAGGTGGTGCAGTTTTAGGAGGTATTATTGGCAAGGCCATTACGCAAAAGGATAAAGGTGCTGCGGTTGGTGCAATAGTTGGTGGAGTTTTAGCAAACGAAAATCAAAAAACAAAATCTTCAACAGAAGTTATCGGATATGAAAGTAGACAAAAATGCCAAACTAAATTTAAAAACTTACCAAAAGAAGAGGTAGTATATTCTTTTTCAACAATAACTTTTGTTGTTGATGGGAAGGAACAAACAGTAGAGTTTCAAAAGTCACCTTAAATACCTTTCGGATTTACGGCAAAAATATTTAGAGAGAGTTTTCAATTTGCTAAGCGAAAAAATCGGTCGCATACAATCTCCGAAAATTATTAGAATTGGAGGTGGCGTAGCAAAAGAAATTGCAGACGTTTTAAAACAGTTAAGCCTTTCAAAACCTCTTATCGTTACTGATAAAAATCTAGTAGAACTCGGACATGTTGATTTAGTTTTAGAAATTCTTGAACAGCACTCTATTGCTTGGAGTATCTTCGATGGGGTGGTTGAAGACCCTACTGATCAATGCGTTGATGCGGGCTTGGAAAAATTTAAAATTGGCTCGTTTGATTGCATTATAGGCCTTGGGGGTGGAAGCCCAATGGATACTGCAAAAGCAATTAGTTTTATGAGCGTGAATAATGGCCACGTCAGAGATTACAAAGCTCCAAATCAAATTGATCTGTGCGGCCCACCAGTAATTTTAATTCCAACCACAGGAGGTACTGGCTCAGAGCTAACCAGATGGTGTGTTATTACTGATACAAAAAATACTGAAAAATATAATTTATCAGGGTTGGCCTGCGTTGCAACAGCCGCTCTTATTGACTGGACTTTCACTACGACAAAGCCGTGGCGAATTACTGCTGACACAGCAGTAGATAGCCTAACTCACGCTATAGAAGCATATGTAAGTAAGAAAGCTTTCGACTATACAGACGCATTCGCGCTAGCCGCCATGCCAGCGATAGTTGAAAATGTAAGGGTTGCATGCGCAGAACCAGAAAATACAAAAGCCCGAAAGAATTTGATGTTGGCGGCCTCTCAGGCAGGAATGGCATTTTCAAATTCGTCTGTTGCCCTAGTACACGGAATGAGTAGACCAATTGGGGCTAATTTCCACGTTGCCCATGGACTATCCAATGCAATGTTACTGCCAAAGATCACTGAATTCTCTGTAAAAGGAAATGAGGAAAGATATGCGACTTGCGCTCGTGTAATGAAATGGGCGGTCGAAAATGACAACGATGAAATCGCATGTTCAAAATTAATAGAAAATCTTTTTATTTTAAATGAAGATTTGAAAGTGCCATCACCCAGAAATTTGGGGCACTCCGTAGATCACGATTTGTTGAAACTTATGGCATCGCAAGCACTGGCTTCAGGCTCGCCACAAAATAATCCTAGAGTGCCCACTGAAAACCAGATCATCCAGTTGTATCAGGAAGTTTGGGAGTAACTACAAAACTCAATCAAATTCAATCACTTCTCCATGGAAGGCGATAACATCAAGCATATGTTCCCTATTCTCGTCAAAAAAAACCTCAACCACTTCTCTAGCATTTTGGGCAACTTGGCTTGATGCGTAGACTGCCATTAGTAAACTTGATGATGGCCCAGTTTTCACCATAGTTCTGCTATTTGCAACAGGCATATGCTTAGGCATCCAGTCTTTCCACTTAGATAAAAAAAGTTCCATATCTTTCTCAGATTTATACTCAACATTTACAATTCGTGAATAGGCCATTTTATTTCCTTGTTACTGATGCTCTTGAGAAATTTAAGTTTAAATTTATCTAATACTAACAAAGTTTCCGAAATACTCAATTTGGTGCAGGCTCTTGTTCTGGAAAAAATTAGCAATAACCATTCTTATTCTGGCAGTTTTGTGTTTTATCGTTGCTGCCTTTGTTTATATTCCGAAATACCTGGATGAAGAACAGCGAATACGAGATAACTCAACTTCTTGCAAACAATATCGGGAGTTTTTGCAGACTGCCGAGAATTGGAATAAGATCGGTGATGCTGATCAGGCTAATGGTGTTTATGGTATAGCCGTTGATTTATTCAGTAAAGGCAAATGCACGCGCGTACACTAAAAAATATTTGACTCTCCAGTGACTGGAGACCCTACGTCAATGCAGTATAGAACGACTTTCATAAAATAAATAAAAATTGGATTATTAATGAAAAATATTAATATCGGGTTATTGCTCTGTCTTTTTATTATTGTTGCAGCCTCCTTTTTTTGTTTTTTCACAAAATGTGAAAGTTACTGCAACAGAGTTAAAAGTAGGAGAACCTATCGCAGATGTTTTGGTTCCTAACCAGATTAGTGAACTGGGATTGCTTGGAAAAAATATTTTCGAACTTAAATGTCAATCATGTCATGGAATAAATGCGGCAGGTCGTCATGAAATAGGCCCACCTTTGGCACACAAGATTTATGAACTAAGTCACCATTCTGACCAGTCTTTCTACCGAGCTGTTGCGTTGGGCGTAAAATCACACCATTGGCCTCTCGGTAATATGGCTGCAGTTGAGGGATTAACAAAGGGCGATGTCAAAGCAATTATTTCTTACGTGAGAGAACTACAAAGAGAAAACGGTATATTCTGAAACAAAGGAAAAAATAATATGAATTTCTTTAAATTATTTGTAGCGGTCTTTATCACCGCATCTTCCGTTGTTTTTGCCCATAGTGGAGTCAAAGACAAGAATGTTAAAGAGCGTATGATGTTGATGAAAGAAATGGCTAATAATACAAAAATTATTGGACAAATGTTAAAAGGTAAAACGTCTTTTGATGAAAATGAAGCTAAATTAGCGTTAGAGAGATTATCTTTCCTTTCCTTGAAAACTCCAAAGGTTTTTCAGGTTAATGCTACCGATCCTAAGTCTGAGGCTAAGTCGAGTATCTGGGATGAGTTTGATGAATTTACTAAACTATCACAAGATTTAGCTGAAACTACTGAAGTTCTAGCTGTTTCTGTGGGTACTATTAACGATTTACGTCCAGCATTAAAACGGGTCTCTTCAGGGTGCAAGGCCTGTCACAATAAATACCGAGAGTAAGGTTCACGTTTGTATGTTTAATTCTCATATTTTTAGAAAATAATGAATATTATAATTTTGGAATTATAAATTGAAATTTATTCTACAATTTTTAAACTTACTAAAGACGTGTTTAACGATTCATAATTTGGTGAAAAGAAATGACTTTTCCTCCTCTTTCAGAAATTCGCAGTAATTTAAAACCGCAATGGTACAGATCGAAAATGGATCCCGATAAATTTCGAAAGTTTTTGAAAAGAAACAATTATAAGGGTTTTGTCCAAGCAGGTGGACACTTTGGACTATTTTGTATTAGTGGACTCGCTGTTTATGTGTCTTGGGTAAATAGTTATTGGTTTGTGTTTCCCATCGCTGTTTTTATTCATGGAACAATTTCCTCATTTTTCAAAGGAACTGCCGTTCATGAACTTGGGCACGGCACAGTTTTCGAGACTAAATGGCTAAATAAGTTTTTCCTTTACCTTTTCAGCCTGATAAGCTGGTGGAATCCTTTCGATTATGCGGCTAGTCACACTTATCACCATCGATACACTTTACACCCAGAGGGTGATAGAGAGGTTCTTTTGCCCGTTCATCCAAATGTTGGCACAACTTTTTTACTGCAAATGTTTACTTTTAATTTAATAACCCAACCCGGTAGAACCTTTGGTAAAGGGGGACTGATATCGGCAATATGGCTTACTATACTAGCAGCATTTGGGAAAAACGGATCAAGTGATATTCCGGCAAATGAATGGTTGGAAGCTATACACAGTGACCAATCCGAACAAAAATTAGCGTCTATTAGGTGGTCCCAAATTCAACTTGGCTTCCATATATTTATTTTGATTTTGGCAGTCTCAACTGGGTTATGGATTTTACCATTTATCATAACAATTCCAAGTTACACCGCGAATTGGCTGAGTTATTTTTTGGGACTAACCCAACACTGTGGACTAAGACAAAATACTACTGATTTTCGCAAGAATACCAGATCAATACGCTTACCAAAATTCTTAGAGTATCTTTATTGGCATATGAACTGGCACACGGAGCATCACATGTACGCTGGTGTACCATGTTACAACTTGCGTAACCTTGCTGACGAGATCAAAAAAGATATGCCAGAGCCAAAAAGTTTATTCGAGGCCTGGAAAGAAATGTTGGATACTTGGCAAACTCAAAAAAGTGACCCGACCTACGCTTTTGATACACCAGTGCCAGAAAATTCAAAAAATACTTATAAACTGCCGTCAGAAGCCAAATCGATCGGCGATTTGGCTCCCAAAGGAATTAGTTAGACTAGTTTTACGTCAACTTTGTTTAACAATCATTTTACATCAGAATAAAAGTATTATCTGTTTCTGATTGTCGCCAGTTATTAAGTTCATCTTTTCGCAAACTAATCATACCAAAAGACAGGCCAGTGTTCGTATTTCGAGCACTTATTTGCATAAAGTTTGAACCGTTGCGCACCACAACACCTTCAAATTTTTGTCCAGTATTCACATTATAAATCTTAAGTTTTGATCCTATAGAATTTACCATATTGCTCATCTCCCCTAAAATTAAAGTAGTGCAAAAAATTCAATCGACGTTCAAAAAAAAGAAAATATAACTTTACCCAAGGTCAAGTGACTAGAAATTAATTAATTTGGGAACCTATTGCCAAAAATTTAATCAAAAATGCATAAAACTATTTCAATTCACGTGACACCAAACAATACCTTAGCTAATATAACCAACGGGCTCCGTGGCTCAACTGGATAGAGCAGCCCCCTCCTAAGGGGCAGGTTGCAGGTTCGAGTCCTGCCGGAGTCGCCATTCAGTATTCCAATCAATAGTCCAAGGTATAAAGTTTTTTAACTTGTAAATTTTGAATTTGGTTAATTAACGCAGTGAAACTGTTGTAGAATAAGTATATTGAGATAACAGTCTGATAAACTTGAAAGTTAAAATTTGATTCTTCTTACATGATTGATCATTTTCTAAATGGTGTATTGCCAATTTTTTCGATTGGCGTTTTAGGTTTCCTTTTGGGAAAGAGGCACATCTTTAATTTCGAAGCCGCTATGGTGTTGAATAAGTTTGTAATGTTAATTGGTGTTCCGTCACTAATTATTTTGCTGCTCTCAAAAGCTCCCATTAGTGAATTCAATTTCCAAATGCTGAGCGGTTACTTTTTTACGGAACTCGTTCTGTACTTAACCGGAATTTTAATTTCAAAATTTATTTTTCAGAGAGAAACCAAAGAGGCAGTTTTAATTGGCTTATGCATTGCTTTAACTAACCATGTTTTATTTGTTTTACCTATTGCGGAAACTTTATTTGGGACAGAATATACAAAACCAATAATTGCTATTATTACTATGGATGGATTAGTCCTGTTTGCAGGAACGATAATCCTATTAGATTTTCTTGAGACCCAAGACTTAACTGTTGCTGATACATTTAAGAAAATCATTTTTAATCCTCCGCTAATAGCACTCTTGATAGGATTGGTATTTGGTTTATCGAGATCCAAAATTCCGGTTAGCATTGAAGTATTTTTAAATGCAGTTGCTGTTTCGGCTTCACCCGTTCTACTTTTTTCACTGGGTATAATTTTAAGCAGGCCTTACAAGGAAGTAAACTTAGCATTACCTTTAACTATTACATTCATAAAGTTAGTCATTCATCCAATTTTTGCGGGTATTGTATTTACAGCCGCTCTAGCTCTACCAACTGAGTTAAAAAACCCAGCAATAATGACAGCAGCAGCGCCATGTGGATTAATGTCTTTCATGCTAGCATTAAATTATAAAGTAAAGGTCGATGTCATAGCTAGAGCTGTTCTTATAAGTTCTGTAGGCTCAACTATAACTATTAGTTTAGCAGCAGCACTTTAAACAAATTCAATTGAGTGTGCCGATTTGGTTTGATCCTATCGAGAGTAGACTGACATCAACAGCAACCACAAGTAGCAACCGGCTTTGTTTTAGTTTTGTTTTTATTTTTACGCCTTACTCGCTGCTTAGAAGCCTTACAAACCTTTGATGAATCCGAGAAATTATTTGATATTTTGTCGGCTACATAGTCTTCAAAATTGGAAAAACCTAGTTTAATTGCCTTCTTTTCCTTATATGCTTTTCGACCTTTTAAGTCTGCAATAAATTTTTCAATTTGACTATTTTCAGCAGTATTGTCCATTATAGCCTCCAAAATAATTGAAATACCTTAACTAATTTTTAACAACTTCAAATGAATTTTTTTATCAGAAAATTCATTTGAGATTAAACATGATAGGCAAATTGATTAAATATTTATATTAGGAGAGTGGGATGCCACGAAAAAATAAATGTCGTCCCTTTATCCCTGATCCACAGCAGATGAAGCTAGCACCAAGTGTGTCGGGCAATACCATTAACGGTTTAGGTGAAGAAAAAGTAACAAAACCTAAAGTTGTTTACTGGGCATCTGAGCCAAATGAGATTCCACATGGAAAAATGCAGAAATGGTTTTATACGGTTGATCCTTGCTTGCCAGATTTCGCTCAAGAGCGTCAAAAACGTTTAGAAATTCAAAATATGCCACTTCCGCCCATTTCAGCCAAAGCCTCGGAATATACTTCAGATATCTGGTCAGAAAAATTAGATAAGTTTGTAACAGGAGGTATTTGTGAAAAAATAGGGGTTGCAGAACTGGATCAAGCATGGGTTTTTGAGGGTTACTCCGCTACCCAAAGCCGGATCATTTTAACTGGTGGTCAGCATGAGTTTGACAACATCAAACGTGTACCAGAGCCTGCAGCAGGAGCAGAGGTAATGCGGCAATACACTAGAGCTGCTAATTCCGCTATGACAGTAGCTGCATGGTTACATAATGAAGGTTGGGAAGCAAAACCACTTACAGGACCTATGGCCAGCACTGTTACCATGATACCCGCTGCTGTAGCAGCGGGTTTTGGCGAATTAGGAAAGCACGGTTCAATCATCAACCCCGAATTTGGATCATCATTTAGGTTATCTGCTGTTCTAACCGACGCCCCTATTCCCCTTTCAAAGCCAGCATCGCATGGGGTAGATGACTTTTGCGCAGCTTGTCGCGTGTGTGAGGACGCCTGCCCACCTTTTGCAATTATGCCCGAGAAAAAAACTGTAAGGGGAATAAATAAATGGTATGTAGATTTTGATAAATGTCTGCCTTTTTTTAATGAACATCAAGGTTGCGGCATTTGCATTGCAGTTTGCCCATGGTCTCTGCCGGGTGTGGGTTTAAATTTGGCAGAGAAACTTGAGAGAAAAAGAAATCGAGTAAATTGATATGACAAAAATTGATAAAGTTGAATTACACGAGTTCCATTTTGAAGCTATTAATCTTGGGCTTAGTGCAAATACCAACTCAATAGGAGGATTATCTTTTGAAAAAGGTGCAAAAACTCCCATCACCAAATATGCGGTTGAAATTTTTACTGAAGACGGTTGCAAAGGAAGCTATGTATTAAACTGGGGAGCCTCGCCATCTGTTTTTGGGCAGATGCAGATGCTTGCGCCTATGCTTATTGGCTATGAGGCAGAAGAACGAACTGGAATTTTTGAAAGTTTAAAGCGTGAGGCAAGGCAATTTGACCATATGGGTCATGGCCCTCTTGATATAGCTTTGTGGGACTGGCAAGGACATGCCCTGAACTGCTCAGTTTCTACACTTTTAGGGGGGCACAGAAAGTCTATACCGGCTTATGCTAGTACCTACCACGGCGACAGAAGAGGCGGTTTAGATTCAAAGGAAGCGTTTGGAGAGTTTGCCCTTCAATGTAAAGCGATGGGGTATAAAGCTTTTAAAATTCATGGCTGGCACGAGGGTAATGCAAAGGAAGAGGCCGAACTTGTATTACATGTTCGCAAGGTAGTCGGGGACGATATGGTGCTGATGCTTGACCCAGCCTGTGAGTTGCGGACTTTTGCTGACGCTCTTTACGTGGGAAGAGCTTGTGATGAGGCGGACTATTTCTGGTTTGAAGATCCCTACAGAGACTCGGGTGTCTCCGCATTTGGACATCGCAAATTAAGAGAAATGTTAAAAACACCTATACTGCAGACAGAGCATATTAGAGGCGTAGAACCTAAAGCTGATTTTTTAATTGCAGGAGGTACCGATTTTCTAAGATCGGACCCAGAATACGATTTGGGAATAAGTGGATGCATGAAAATACATCACTTTGCCGAAAGCTTGGGTGTTGATGTTGAAGTCCATGCCTGTGGTCCTGCTCATCGACATTTAATTAGTATGTCAAGAAACTCGAATTATTATGAAGTGGCATTGGTCGGTCCAGATTGTCCTAACGCAGTAGCACCAGTTTACTTGTGCGGTTATTCCGACCAGCTAAACTGCGTTGATGAAAATGGAATGGTTACCGTACCAGATGGGGTAGGATTAGGTGTTTCTTATGATTGGGATTTTATTAAGGCAAATCGCAACGCTCATATAATTTTTGAATAGATCTTAATTATCTTTCCCAATTTAAAAGAAATTTATCTGCTATTGGGAGATTGATGGCACCAAACGGAAAAACTATTTTATTTCTTTCAAAATTTGACTAGCATTGTCTACTGTCACATTTTGGCTTTCAACCATTCTCTGAACGACTAAGTTTAATTCATTACTAGACGCACCTGCTTGCAACGCGATATTTCTTGCGTGAAGAGCCATATGACCTCGTTGGATACCTTCTGTTGCAAGCGCTCGAAGCGCCGCCAAATTTTGGGCGAGGCCTACCGCCGCTATGACTTGACCTAATTCCATCGCCGATTTTACGCCAAGAAGTGCAATTGCTGCTTTGGCAGCAGGATGTGTTTTGGTCGCACCCCCAATAAGCCCCACCGCCATGGGTAAAGTAATCTTACCTACAAGGTCACACTCATCCGAAGTAGACCATTGTGTTAAAGAAGAATAGTGACCACTAATTGCTGCAAAAGCATGCGCACCAGCCTCGATAGCCCGCCAATCATTACCGGTAGCAATTACAACTGGGTCAATTCCGTTCATAATCCCTTTATTGTGTGTCGCGGCCCTATATGGATTTACTGCTGCAAAGGAAGCAGCCTCCAAAATTCCTTTTATGACTTCATCGCCTTTGTAATTGGGAGTGTCAAATTGGCTAGAAGCGATTTTTACTGAGGCTGTTACTAATCGTTTATCGGCTAAATTTGATAAAATTCTCAATCTTACGTTTCCCTGAGAAATTTTTTCTACCTCAGGAGCTATATATTCTGCCATCGTGTTAACGGTATTGGCTCCCATTGCATCACGTACATCAACAAGTAAATGTACTATCAACATTGGGCCAGAGGGCGTGTCTTTAAACAGATGAACTTCTATGTCTTCACAACCGCCACCTAGGCTCACTAGAGTTTTATCTTTCTCATTCGCAGCATGAATTAATTCACTTTTATGGTTTAAGATTTTTTCTTTCGCAGACTGTAAATCTTGGATGCCCATGACCTGAATTTGAGCGCGCATGATTGGGCGATCCGAATGAGCATCAAATCCACCATTTAGCTTTGCTAGCTTTGCCATATAGGACGCAGCCGCAACTACCGAGGGTTCCTCTACCGCCATCGGGATCAAGTAATCTTTGCCATTAACCTTGAAATTTGTTGCTACTCCCAACGGCAACTCAAACCGACCTATCACGTTCTCAATCATCCCATCAGCCGCAGTTAGTGGGAGCGCCCCATCACCTACTAATGAATTCAGCATATTATGATTATTCTCAAAAACTTCACCAATAGCGTTTAGCCTCTTTTCCGGTGACAGATCTCTTATGTTTCGTAACAAAACATAATTTTTATTCATTGTAACATCCATTCTAGCAAACTTTACACTACTATCAGCATCAACAAATAGTCTCTTTAAATAATCTAAAAGAGACAATAAATTTAATTCTGTTAAAAATAATTAATTCAAATAATGAGTATATTCTTAGTTTCTGGTATTTTCTTTTACTTTTCTTGACTTAGATTACTTTTTGATGTTTTTAACCTATAAGATACCAAAAAGAAACTTAAGCTCTTCCGATGATAAATAGCACCCTTATTGAATTGAAAAAATTACTTAATAGTATGGAAAATGACTTCGGCCTGAATTCTTTATCAGAAGTGGAAAGAAATGTTTTATACGCAATAAAGGATTTGGAAAAAGAAAAAGGCGCAGCAAAGACTGGACATTTATTGGATCATGAATTTACAGCTAACATGAGTAGAGTTTCTGTTTTCAGAGGCATTAAAGCGCTTGAGAAATTGAAGAAAATTGAACGAAAAACTTCAAAACGCGGAGAATACATAGTTTCTCCTAGCAAATAGTTGGGACAGTCTGACTACTCAGTGAATATTAGTTGACTATTTTTATCTTGGTGAACGGTGTCTATATGGGTAAGTGGCCTATTGAATTTGTGCTTGTGACGGTTGGCTATATACTTGCCTACACCTTAACTTTAGGTTTTGTTTATCCGTTACAAAAAATTATTTTTCCCGAAAATGCCTTGTTGGCTTCTCTATTATTTTTACCTCATGGAATACGAGCCATGTCATTTTTTCTATTTGGGATAAGAGCTGCCATTTATCTTTTGCCAGCCCACTATTTAATGTGGTACATTTCTGTTCATGGTGCAGATATAGGCATGGACGTCTTCTCTCCACTTGTTAGCGTTTTGGGCTGCTTGATTGGATACTTAGTTTTTTTAAGCATTAAAAATCTTCTCCCCACAAAAATTCTTGAAAAGGGTTGGATTTCAATCGTTATCATAATCGTTTTGTCAGCATTTTTTAACAGTTTTGGTTTATCAAGACTGCACTTTTCTATTTACGATTTTAATCAACTAATTTCATATTTCTTGGGGGATGTATTAGGGGGTTTTATTTGCTTAATCTTTGCTATGTACTTATGGCGCATATTAAAAAATACAAAGTTCCGTTAACAATGACTCAAACCAAAGGTAGACTGGACAGTAAATAGATCGAAGCGGGTCTTTTTCCTTGACCCCGAATTACCTGGCTTGTAGAAATCGAAAGTTACTTTTAGGAGTTTTTATTGTAACAAGCAGCACTGTTGGTTTCATCAATGTAAAATTGAATTTATTCACCAGACGCGTCTTTATAATTATTGGTGCGATGATACTATTGCCATCTAGCTTAGCCTAAGAAATAGTTTGGATAAATATTATTGCGACAGCAATTGGTGCCGGTATAATTTGGATAAACAGAAGAAAGTTTCCAAAAAAACCTGATCCATAAAACTAAAAGGTTTAGTGACTTATGCCAACGTTACAAAAAAGGCGCTGATCGCTAGCATCTATTTTAGGATTGGGAATTATAAAATTTTTTACTAAATTTTTGAGACGACTAATTAAGGAGAATAAAATGAGCAACCTACCCATTATAGAAGCGGCAAAAGATGAGTTAATCGAAATATTCAAGGATCTTCATCAACACCCAGAAATAGGCTTTACTGAGCATCGCACAGCAGGCGTTGTTGCAGGGAAACTTAAAGAATATGGCGTTGACGAGATACATACCGGCATTGCGGGTACAGGGGTAGTAGGTGTTATAAAAGGGAACGAAGGGTCACGACGGGTAGGTTTGCGAGCTGATATGGACGCGTTGCCAATAGACGAACTAACTAACCTAAACTACTCTTCTAAAACACCTGGCGTAATGCATGCTTGCGGTCATGACGGCCACACCACCATGTTGTTGGGGGCAGCTAAACATCTAGCGCAAACACGTGATTTCACAGGGATCGCCGTCCTTATATTCCAGCCCGCCGAAGAAGGATTAGGTGGAGCGCGAGGCATGCTTGCTGATGGGCTATTTGAGCGGTTTCCCTGTGATGAAATCTATGGCATGCACAACACACCAAACGGACGGCCAGGTACAGTTGGAATCTGCAAAGGCCCAGCTATGGCGGGCGCGTCTTTTTTTGATATCACCATTCAAGGCAAAGGAAGCCACGCGGCTATGCCCCATCAATCACGCGATCCATTAGTCATCGCCTCTGATCTGGTTGGAAGTATCCAGACTGTCCTTTCGCGCAACGTCGCGCCCTTAGAAACTTGCGTATTATCAGTAACACAAATTCACTCTGGTTCAGCTTATAATATTGTTCCAGATACTGCGGCACTGGCAGGGACAATTCGATACTTCAAGCAGGAAGTCTTCGATTTAGCCAACCGCCGAATGCACGAACTGTGTTCGGGTTTCGCTACCGCCTACGGTGTGGAAATCACTCTAGATAATCGCAATACTTTTGACGTATTGGTAAACGACGAAAAGCTCTCAGAAGCTTATCTAGAGGCCGCTGAGGATATCGTGGGCAAGCAGAATATCTCAGGCACACAGGAACCCGCCACGGGGTCTGAGGATTTCGCTGATATGCTTAATGTTGTACCGGGTGCGTATTGCAGGATTGGACATTCTGGAACTACTGGCCTCCATAATCCCAGCTTTTTTCTTGATCCCAGTGTTTTGCCCGTAGGCGCGTCCGTAATGGCTAGAATTGTGGAAAGAAGGCTGTCCGAATAAATACGTGTTGTGGCTCCCGTGGCCTATTGCTGCTTTTTGCAATTATTCTGTGCGCAAGCGGAGGTTAGTAAGGTCGTGAAACACAACAGCTCTCCAATTGGTTAACAATCTATTTTAATCACCGTTGGCTTAATTTTGATACTTTTTGGAATAGGTGAAACTGAATTTTAGAATAATTTTTTTCGCAGTTGTTATTCTCACTCATGAGCAGCTTAATCAATATTTTAACCACTAAGCTTCGCGGTCAATGCCATAAATTTTTAGCAGCCAACATTGCGACTGCATGTTAAAATTTTTTCGGCATGAAAATTGCAGGTATAAGAAAGCATGTATTTCAAACCCTCATATGTACCGCACAACGGAGCAGCTAATATTTTAGTTAGATCACTAGCTGAAGAGCTGGGTCTGTCTCTAAATAAAAAGTATGAGATCATATTAGCTTCTTTCCTTGCAATAGCGAAAAAAGTAAATGGTCAGGCCTTCGATTGGTGCACAGGAAACAGCAACGTAAAGCTTTGGGGATTATTCCCTCATGTCACCAACCAATCTGTAAAAGAGGTATATAAGCTTCTAAAAGCAAATGACTATATCGGCGCTACCACCGACTTCCCGAACTACCTAATTGAACACATTGGGCTAGGAAAGCCTAACTGGATAAAAGCTAAACGCTTACCAAAACACTTTCTAGACATGGCTATATTTGTAGAATCAAACCTTCCTTATGTTTTGGTTAATAAGCCTGAAAAATACGAGGATAGAAGAGCTAGGGAAAACCAAAACCTTGCTGCTCCTAAGCTTGGTATCAGAGAAGTTAAGCATAAGTTTGGCAAAGACTACACACTGGCTTATAGACCAGTAAAAGAAATGAATACTTATTGGGCAGAACACCCTCTATATAACCCAATAGATGATGAATTTTATTCCTCTGCCAAACGTATTTTTCACAATGGTTCAATCAAGTCTGGTGGAAGGTGGTATGGTGGTTGGACAGACTTTGAAGCAGACCAACGCTTCAGTTTCACAATAGACAACAAACCTGTCGTTCATGTTGATGTAAATGCTATGATATTATGTCTGCTTTCATCTTTGACGGGCAAGCCTATGAACATGATTGGAGTTTGGTGGGATGTCTACCAACGTGTGGTATGTCAAATACCTAATATCACCAATGCGCGTCAAAAGGTGAAGCTAGTTGTCAAGGAACTCACCGACAGTGGCAATCCATGTAAGAGCAAGCCGTCGCCAGACAATGAGATACTGAGTGATGTCGAAGAGTTTATCCACATCCGTGATCTGTGCCTAGATGCTTACCCTGCTTTGCAATGTTTGGATAGAGAACGCCTGAACTTCACCAATGACTTATCCTACCACGAGGCAAATGTACTTACTGAAACTCTTCTTCGCCTAAAACAACAGGATATTGTTGCTTACCCTGCTCATGACTGTGTGATTGTAAGACTGGGTGACGAGTTTGATGCAATGGAAACATTTAAGAGTGTATTCAAAGAATACGCTTCTTCTTTTCAGAACCCCAATGCAGATTTGGATATAGCCTTAACCGTTCGGTTTGACAGCTCAAATGAAATGGGAATACAGGGTAGTTTCTAATTAAAATCCCTAAA
>CACLGX010000031.1 GCA_902606585.1 Paracoccaceae bacterium
GGGAAAACCTTTTTATAAGCTATATAGGTTCAAAAAAGTGTCCCCTACTCCTGAAAAGTTCAAGGGCGACATATTTAACTCTGTCCTTGATAAAGTTAAATTTATTTGAAACGTCTACTAAACCTTTATTGACAAAGGTTTTCCTGACTCTTTGAATAGCTTTTACTTTTACAAGAAAAATAAACAGTAATCCTTCAATAACTGATCTAATTTAGCTAAAGGCGACTAATTGAAATCTATAGTCTTATATATAAAATTAAGATCGAGACAAGGAGAGGTAAGTAACAAAGCATGATAGAAAAGCTTAATATGGAAGATGTTTTGGCAATGCGCTCAGACGGTTACTATTCGCAGCGAACTGCGGGTGCAAAAAATGCTATCGACAGTGTTCTTCCCATTATGAAAGAAGCAATAAAAAGTCTCCCACAAACAGAATTTCTGCGATTTGCGGATTTTGGAGCGGCAGATGGAGGAACAAGTGCGGCGCTTTGGGCCGAACTTATCTCAGGCTTGAGGAAAGACGGAAATATCGAGCATATTGAACTTTTGTATACTGATTTGCCATCAAATGATTTTTCAACTTTATTTAAAACCATGCAGGGAATGCATGGTGATCCGTCAAATGCCTATCAAATCCAAAATGAAAATGTATTTGTCCATGGTTGCGGTACTGGGTTTCACCGGCAATTAATGGCTTCCGATAGCCTTAGTCTCGGTTTTTCTGCAACTGCCATGCACTATGTTTCAGAAAAGCCCTGTGAGATAGAAGATCATGTTCATATGGTGGGAGGACAACACGAAGAACGAGCACTATTTGAGCAACGCGCTTCCGAAGATTGGCAAAAGATATTGCTTGCACGTGCGTCAGAAATGAAATCGGGATCACAATTCATAGTGTTAAATTTCGGAATTGACGAAGAGGGGCGTTATCTTGGTCATACAGGTGGACATTCCATGTTTAATAAATTCACCGAACATTGGCGGGCGCTGTTGAGCTCTGGTAACATTACTCAAGAAGAATTTCGTAAGGCTACTTTTGTTCAACATTACCGTACACTAGACGAATTCAAAAAGCCGTTTAATAATTCTGAAAGCCCTGTAAGCAAGGCCGGCTTAAGGCTCAAACATGCACGCACTCAATTAACAAAATGTCCATATCAAAAAGCATTTATCGACTCAGAAGGCGCAATGTCTCCTAAGCAGTACGCAGCCTCTCTTATTCCAACAATGCGAAGCTGGTCAGAAACTGTTTTTCTATCTGCGCTCAGCAGTCGTTCACCAGAAGAAGCTCAGTCAATTGTAGATGCGTTTTATAATTCATATGAAGCAGAAGTTGCTGCAAACCCGGACGGCCACGCAATGGACTACATTCATATCATTATGGTAATTGAAAAAGAATAGTTCAGATCTTTATATATTTTTAGCATCAAGATCTTTTCACAAAGGGGTTGAAAGGCTAAGGTAGTTCCTAGAAAAGAAATTTTTGGTAAATTTATTTACTTTAAATGACGCAAGAAACCTTTGTGATTGGAATACAAGTTGTTACTTAGTGTAAGATCAGTTGGAAAATTTTTATTATTATTTAGTCTTGTTAGCGGAATTATTGGATGTAATCCTTTAACTAACAGAGCTAAATCAACTAAAAATACAGCTAATCTTAGCTTAGACGAAAAGCCTGAAATTTTAGACATATCAGCGTCTGTTATGTGGGATGGCGAACAGACACTTGGTGGCAATTGGATTTCACACCCAAATGTGGATAGCCCTGAGAGGGTATTGATAAAAAATAGTTCTAATGGGAAATCAATCGTTGGGGCTATTTTCCAACAAACAAAAAAAATAGAAACTGAAACCGCTGTAATTTCTTCAGATGCAGCCAGAGCTTTGGGTATATCTAAAAATAACGAGACAAAAGTCCAGATAATAGCCGTTAGAGTAGCTGAAGGCAGCTCGCAAACGCCGGAGATTGCTTCTTCTGTTTCAGCGAATAATGCCACAATCGAAACAAAACTATCGAAGCCTTTCATTCAAGTTGGAATATTCGGCTTTCAAAATAATGCAAATAAGACGAAAGACCAAATGGGACAACTGAACCTGCCAGTAAATATATTTGACTTCGAAATTAAAGGAAAACCCTACTGGCGAGTAGTTGCTGGACCTGCTGAAACATCAGATAGCAGAAGAAATATGTTAAAAATAATAAAATCAGCTGGATTTAAAGATGCGTATTTTGTTAGTAATTAAAGCTATAATCAGTTCAGCGTTTCTTAGTGTATGTCTAATTTCTCAGGCGTATTCTTTCGAAACTAAAGCTCGCGCAGCATATGTAGTTGATTATAACTCAGGTACTATTCTTTTATCCAAGAATGCTGACCTGCCTTTGCCACCAGCGTCTATGTCAAAGCTTATGACTTTGTACATGACATTTGAGTTTATAAAAGCAGGAAGGCTGGGATTAGATGAAAAATTACCAGTATCAAGAAATGCAGCCAACTATACTGGCTCAACAATGTTCTTAAACCCAACAGATCGAGTTGCAGTTATAGACTTGATCCGTGGGATAATTGTTCTTTCTGGAAATGATGCCTGTGCAGTAATTGCGGAAGCACTTTCACCCGATGGCACAGAAGCAGGCTTTGCAAAACTCATGACACGAAGAGGAAAGCAATTAGGCCTAAAAAACTCTACCTTTAAAAATTCCAATGGATGGCCCGCTGATGGTCATCGAATGAGCGTTCGCGATCTTGGCATCCTCGCCGAAAAATTATTTACAGATTTTCCAGAATACTATCCTATGTTTGCCGAGCAGACATATGAATTTGACGGCCGCGCACCAGCAAACTCCAGAAATAGAAATCCACTGCTAAGTTTAGGGATCGGCGCAGATGGATTAAAAACTGGGCACACTATCGATGCAGGTTATGGGTTGGTTGGATCAGCGCAACAAGACGGTCGAAGAATAATTTTTGTTTTATCCGGTTTGAGTACTCTGGAAGATAGAGCACAAGAGGCTGAAACTATCGTTAACTGGGCGTTTCGACAATTTGTTGTCGAAAAATTTGCTTCTGGCGGTTCAGAGATTGGAAAAGCAAAAGTTTGGAATGGAAAATCGAGAGATGTGAGCCTAGTTTTAGAAAATGATTTAAATGTTATGTTGCCTGTTTTATCATCAACGGAACCTTCTTTCTCAGTAGAATATATTGGACCGATTAAAGCGCCTATCAAAAAGGGAGATATAATAGCTGAACTTGTAATTAGATCCGCAGATTTACCCGAAACCCGTCACGCTCTACTTGCAGGAAATAATGTTTTCTCTGGTGGTTTTTTTGTGAAAGTTAGAACAGCAGGCCAATATTTATTTAATATGCTTTTCACAAACACAGAGGGAAGTTTGTGAGGGAAAAAGGTTACTTTATTTCATTTGAAGGAATTGATGGGTCAGGTAAATCGACACAAATCAAAAAGTTAGCCAGATTTTTAGAGAGCCTTGACTTTGATGTAATTATTACCAGAGAACCAGGTGGGTCCGTCGGCGGAGAGGAAATAAGAAATCTTTTACTACAAGGACAGGTTGATAGGTGGTCAGCGGAAACAGAAATACTTCTCTTTACAGCTGCTCGGAGAGATCATTTAGAGCGTATTATTTTACCTGCTTTAGATGAAGGTAAGATTGTACTGTGTGATAGGTTTACTGATAGCACAAGAATGTATCAAGGTATGCGAGGCCCTAATCTAAGAAATTTGGTAGATATGCTAAATGAAAAAGTCATAAATCACGACCCTGACCTAACCATAATAATTGATATCGATCCAAAAATTAGCCTCAAGAGAGCAAAATCTAGAAAAACTGCCGAAGAGAGGTTTGAAGATTTTGGCGTAGAGTTGCAGATGAAAATGCGAAAAGGCTTTATCAAACTGGCAAAAGAATTTACCAACCGAATAGAGGTAGTTAATGGTCATCAATCAGTAGATAAACTTGCACAACATATTTGTTCATTGGTGAAAGCCAAGCTGTCATGACCGAAAATAATTTGATTTTATCGGATCAAATCACCGGATATCCTCACCCCAAAGTCACTGAAACTTTATTTGGTCATGATTTTTCAGAGCAAGAATTTATCAATTGCTACAAATCCGGAAAACTTCATCACGGTTGGTTAATTACTGGAGCAAAGGGAATTGGAAAAGCAACCTTAGCTTGGCGAATAGCAAAGTTTTTATTAACTCAACCCATCGATAGCATTCAAACAAATGGCCTTCTTGATATTTCTGACGGAAAGAAACCTAATAAATTAGATGAACATCTTAAAAATACTATTACAGCAAGAATTATGGCGGAATCTGAGCCAAGGCTTGCGGTTCTAAGGAAAAGCTTTGACGAAAAAAGAAAAACCTTTAGATCAAGTATCCAGGTGGACGAAGTCAGGCAATTGAATAATTTTTTTTCTTTGTCAGTAAGCGACGGTGGTGGCCGAGTAGCAATAATCGACTGTGCGGACGATTTGAATATTAACGCCGCAAACGCTCTACTAAAAACTCTTGAGGAGCCACCAAAGAATACTGTCTTTCTGCTCATAAGTCACAATCCTCAAAGTTTAATTCCAACTATAAAATCACGCTGCAGGGAATTGAGGCTTAGCAACTTAACGGAAAGCAATCTGATAAGTGCCTTGAGACAGATAAATTTGACTATCCCTGAAAATGACAGTGAAATTTATTCATTATTGGGATCTGGCTCTGTAGGAAATTCTATCCGATTGCTAGAACACGATGGTGCCGGCTTATATCGAACTATACTGTCTTTCCTAAATCAGCTACCAAATCTCAATGGCTTTGAAATTGAGAAATTCGTTGGAACTTTTACAGGTACTAAAAATAGTAGCAGGCTAGAACTCTTTATTGAACTTCTAAATATTGTAATCGCCCGCATTTCGAAATCTGGAATTATTGGACATAGTTCAGCAGAAAAAATTCTTAAAGATGAAAAAGAGATTTTTGAAAAACTATGCCCAAATCCAGCTATTGCAAAGAAATGGGCAGAATTAGCTCAAACTCAATCCGAAAATCTGAAACATGGCCTAGCAGTGAACCTTGACCCAGGCTCCTTGATCCTAGATACGTTTTTTAGAATAGAAGATTGCGCCAAAACGGTTAGATAAAAAACAAAATGAGTTCACCACCAATCACAGATAGCCACTGTCATTTAGATTTTTCAGACTTTGATGAAAATTTAGAGGAAACAATAGAAAATGCGTTACGGTCGGGTGTAGGCCGAATTGTCACAATTTGCACCCAATTAAAGGATGAGCCAAAGGTCAGAAATATAGCAGAAAAGTTTGAATGCGTTTTATATGCCGCTGGAACACATCCAATGAATGCACATCAGCAACCGATGGTAACTGTAACTGATCTTTTAGAAATAGCAGAGCATCCAAAATTTGTTGGTATTGGAGAAACTGGACTTGATTACTATTACACCAAAGAAACAGAAAACCAGCAAAAGAAAAGCCTATTGCTGCATATTGAAGCAGCCCAAAGAAGTAACTTACCTTTAATTATACATTCGCGTTCGGCAGATAAAGACATATCAGAAATATTAGAAGGTGAATATAAAAATGCTGAGTTTAGTTGTGTTATGCATTGTTTCTCCTCTGGGAGAGAATTAGCAATAAAAATGCTAGATTTAGGGTTTTTCTTATCTATGTCCGGAATAATTACCTTTCCTAAAAGTAACGAACTGCGTGATATTTTTTCTTTGGCGCCGATAGATCAGATCTTAGTAGAAACAGATAGTCCATATCTAGCACCTCCTCCATACAGAGGTAAAAGAAATGAGCCTGCATATGCAGCTTTAACCGCTCAGAAGGGTGCAGAAATATTTAATATCTCATACGAACAGTTTGCGAGACAAATAGAGAGAAACTTTGAAAGGCTATTTACAAAAGCCATCACACAAAGGCCAGCTGCGTGATGGCTACTCTTTCTTTTACTATCCTTGGTTGTGGTTCATCAGGTGGGGTCCCGCGCCTAGGGGGCCACTGGGGAGACTGTGATCCTTGTAATATCAAAAATCAACGATCTAGGTGCTCACTTTTAGTGGAACTTGCAGGCAATGAGGGAGTAACGCGAGTTTTGATCGATACGTCACCCGATATGCGGAACCAATTACTTAAAGCTAATGTCGGAAAATTAGATGGAGTGGTATATACTCACGAACATGCAGATCATGTTCATGGGATAGATGATCTTCGTATGATATTTTTTAACATGCGAAAAAGAATAAACGTGTGGGCGGACACCAAGACTCAAGAGGCGCTTTTGCAAAAATTCGGCTATACATTTGTTCAGGTTGAAGGCTCGCCATATCCTCCCATATTAGAAATGTCTACAATAGATGGTCAATTTACTATTGATGGTCCCGGTGGAGAAATAACATTTAACCCATTTGATGTTCAACATGGCACAATAACTTCGCTAGGTTTTAGAATAAATGATGTTGCCTACATACCTGATATATCCGAAATGAATGAACCAGCTTGGAAACAAATAAAAAAGACAAACATTTGGATTTTAGATGCCCTAAGGCGTACTCCTCACCAATCCCACACCCACCTAAGTCAAAGTCTAGAATGGATTAAAGAGTCTGGTGTTGAAAAAGGCATATTGACAAATATGCATATAGATATGGATTATGAGACGCTTCAGAGTGAATTACCTAGTAATGTTGAACCAGCATATGACGGTATGAGATTAAAATCATCTGGTAAAACCGAAAAACAATAAATGTCCTCACTTTTAGACGTAATTATTCCGGTATTTTTGATAATTGGTTTTGGTTATTGCACGGTTTGGATCAAATTATTTTCCATCGATACTATCGACGGTCTCATGAAATTTACACAAAATTTTGCAATCCCGGTTCTATTATTTAACGCAATTGCAAAGGTCGATTTGGCCAACATTTTCAATCTAAATTTATTTTTTAGTTTTTATTTTGGGGCAACAGCTGGCTTCTTAATAGGGTTATTGGGATCTCATTATATTTTTAATCGCCCACTGGAAGATTCCGTTGCAATTGGATTTTGCTGTCTGTTTTCAAATACCGTGATGCTGGGACTTCCTATTACTGAGAGGGCTTATGGCAGCGATGCTTTGCAGCACAATTTTGCTATTGTTTCGATCCACGCTCCATTTTGTTACTTTCTCGGTATTACTGTAATGGAACTTTTCAAAAACACAGAAAAATCAATAAGCAGAAAAAGCCTGATTATATTAAAAGCCATGTTTAGCAATGCTTTGGTGGTAGGCATAGTGTTGGGTTTCCTCGTTAATATTGGCGGGATTAATTTAGCTAAATCGATACAGGCTTCTGTTGATATGATAACTGCAGTTGCTTTGCCAGCGGCACTATTTGGAATGGGTGGAATTCTTTATCAATATCGACCAGAAGGAGATGCTGGACCCATAGTTATGATTTGCGCTGTTTCTTTGATAATTCATCCGGCAATTGTTTGGGGTTTTGGATCGCAACTAAATTTAACTGATACCCAATTGAGATCCGCTGTTATCACTGCTGCAATGGCCCCCGGTATAAACACTTACGTGTTTGCAAACATGTATGATAAAGCCAAACAAGTAGCATCAACGGGCGTTTTGTTATCAACTGCCCTGTCAATTGGCACAGTTTGGGTTTGGTTAAGTCTATTACCTTGACAACCTAGCCAATGATTTCCCAAGAGCCATCAGCCTGCCTACATGCGCGGCCATAGCCAGTTTGCTTTTCGCCACCAATAAAAATTTCTTGTGTGAACTCTCTACAATATCGGCCATTTTTTCGATATGTTGTAACCGGTACGATACGACCGTAGTTTCCTGTATCTGGATTTCGCCACTCAGCTGCCTTATCTGTGGGATTAAATTCTAGAGCCGTATTGTATGCCTCGCCAGCAAGCAATCGATCCCTTTCATCTAATTGCGCTCCTATATTTTGACCAACCGCACCGCCAAGAAAGGCGCCCAGCACTGTTGCAATACCTTTATTTTTACTGTCCCCAGCCATATCATTTGCCAAAGCACCTCCAATTATCATACCGGAGAGTGTCCCAATTGTTTGCTTTTGGCCAGGCTGTTCGGAAGAAATATCAACATTTGGAGCACAAGCTGTAAATAACATTAACAAAATAAGAGAGACTATATATTTCATGACAACCCCTAACAAATGAGCCTTTTTGATAAATAGTTACTCTCAATCTTAAATCAATGTGAAAAATAATAAAATTAAAATTTACATAATTGAGAAAACTGCTTAATGTTATCTAAGGTTTCAGGGAGACAATTATGAGACATAGTAGAATTTTGAGTAGTGTAGCTTTGATTGCGACTTTGCCATTATCAGCACAAGCTGAAGGTCTTGAGCGATTTAACATAAATCCCAGCTTTTTATTTAACGAAGGAAGTACAGCTAACATAAGCTTTGCAAGCGTTAGCCCATCACTGGAAGCTACTGAGGGCGTGTTGTTTGACTTAGAAACTGGGTTGGACGTGGGCACAAGTTTTTCAGCAGTTACTGGCTCGGTTAAGACATCGGTAGGTGAAAATATTGATTTGGGCATTTGGTATTCCAATAGCGGAAATGGTGTTGCTATCGATTATGGAACTATAGCCGGAGCAACCAGTCTAGGTTCTAATGTAGATTTCACAATAGAAGCCGATCTCAAGATGCCTACGCTGGCTGCCCTTGGAAGATACAAAGTAACAGATAATATTTCAGTATTTGGTGGAATTAAACGGGTAACAGTTAACGATGGTGCCAATCTTAAGTTAGGAAGTAACTTAGTAAGTGCAGGCGGTGTTATTGACGAACAATCACACTGGATACTATCCGAAACCTCTGAAATGGGTATGATTTATGGTGCAGCATATGAAATGCCAGATATCGCTTTGAGAGTCTCCTTGATGATTGAAGACGATATTGACCTAACAATAGCCACTACGGTCGGTGCTGGAGTAGCTCCGGCTGCTGGGAACAGTACTGCGAGCATAGGTGACGCAATGACACTAGATTTTCAAAGTGGGATTGCCGAAGATACGCTACTTTTCGGGAGCATTAGGAACTCTAAATGGAAAGATAATCAAGTAAGTGTTCCAACAGCTGCAGGTAGCGCACAAGTGTCTGATTTTGACGATGGCACTTCTTACAGTTTGGGTGTTGGTAGAAAAATTAGTGATGACCTCTCACTATCAATATCAGCTTTCTACGACGGTGGAGACGGAAATGATGCCTCTGAACTTTCACCTACTGGATCTAATAGATCGATAAGCTTTGGTGGAAAGTATGCTATTGCAGAAAATGCGGACTTAAGTGGAGGTATTAATTATTCAATGCGAGGGGATGCTACAACTTCTAACCTTGGTGCAACACTTAATGACAGCACAGTCATGACAATCGGTGCCAGTGTAGCTTTTAAGTTCTAATCGAAGCCTGAAATGGATTGGTAGCCATTAAATTGGCTACCTACTTTGGACAGAATTAATTCCAATTATGCGATAAAATCATTTCATAAAATTTGCTAGCACGAAATTAGATATCAAAATTACCTTGCCAAGCTTTCCAAACATCGACCAAAATCTTTATTGCCATAATCAATTTTTTTTTCATAAAGACAAATTGCTTCAGCAAGTGCATTGCTCCCAGCCTGCTGTATAGGTTTAAAAGAGCAACCTCCAAGCAATACGAATAATAATAAACTTTTGGTGATGTATCTCTTCAAGACTTATTTTCCTAAAAGGGTGATTGTTGGTTTTATTTACCAACAAAACTATTTTGTCTATAAACTAGTTTCATTTGAGTAAAAGCATGACAAAATTTTTGTATCAAATTTTTTACGCCACTGTATTATTATTAGCTATGACTAGTGCAGTAATCCCAAAAAATATGGTTTATGAAAATAACTGGGCCTATTTAGCGGATACAGTTATGGGTGGGGTCTCTCAAGGAACTGCAAACTTTTCCGATGGAGCGATAAGACTGACTGGCCAGGTTTCAACAAAAAATAACGGAGGCTTTATTCAAGTCAGGACCAGAATAGATCCAAGCGAAGCCAAGGGGAAAAAGGGAATAAAAATTAAGGTAAAAGGAAATGGCGATATCTATTATCTTCATATAAGAAACGCCTCTGCACGCCTTCCTTGGCATTATTATACTGCAAATTTTGAAACAAAGGATAAATGGGAAGAAGTGATAATACCATTTGAAGCATTTGAAAAGTCCGCCACTCTCATGCCAAAAAGATTAAAAACAGATACCATAAAAACTATAGGTCTCGTTGCTTATGGAAAAGACCACTCTGCGGACGTGTCTATAGCCAAATTAGAATTTTATTGATATTTATTTTTGGTGCGGCCGAGAAGACTCGAACTTCCACTCCGGTTAAAGAACAGCGACCTCAACGCTGCGCGTCTACCAATTCCGCCACGGCCGCACACAGTACTATTATTGTTTATCCTGTGCTATAATTTTTTAAAAGATGAATCTTTTAATTTTACAAAAATAAGAAATTGCTAGAGTAGTTTTTCAAATTTATTCCCAAAAAATAGAGTTTGTGTAATTTATTGAAACAAAATAATTAGTTTTTATTCTTTAAAAATTTTCTTTCAGATTTAATTTGACGTAAAAGAGATTAAAAGATGGTTCAATGGGAAATAAGTGATGGCGAAGTAGATTATGATACTGCGCTAGAAAAAATGGACAGTCACGTGCAGCAAATGATCAGGGGGAAAGCCTGTGAAAAGATCTGGTTGTTAGAGCACCCTGCTCTTTATACCGCTGGAACTAGTGCGAATGAACAGGATCTTGTCGAACCAAATCGATTTCCTGTTTTCGAAACAAAACGCGGCGGCCAGTACACTTATCATGGACCTGGACAACGAGTCGTTTATGTGATGCTTGATTTAAACAAGCGCGGAAAAGATATTAAAAAATTTATCGAAAACCTTGAAGCATGGATTATCCAAACACTAGCAGAGTTTAACGTCGTTGGCCAAAGCCGTAGTGGGCGGGTCGGGATTTGGGTTGAAAGGCCTGATCAACCTAAAGACGTGGATGGGCTACTGAAAGAAGAAAAAATAGCAGCAATCGGTGTTCGCTTAAGAAAATGGATAACACTTCACGGTTTATCAATAAATGTTGATCCGAATTTGGAACATTTTCAAGGCATAGTGCCTTGTGGCATTAAGGAGCATGGTGTGACTAGCTTAGTAGATTTAGGTTTACCAGTTTCAATGACAGATTTAGACGTTGCACTTACAAAAAATTTTTCTAAAATATTTGGAACAGCCTGAGAAATATCAATCATAAAAATCACAAATCGATAAAAACAAACATTTTTCTTCATCTGCGGCAAATACGATCATTGCTGTTTCTGCTGAAGCGAACTACATAGTATTGGGAAGTCAAAAAAGCTAGTCATTGACTACAGAATTATTAGGAGGCAAATATGGCAGACGCAGCCATCCACGGCCATGAGCATGAAGATAAACGAGGTTTTTTTACCCGTTGGTTTATGTCAACAAATCATAAAGATATCGGTATTTTATATCTCGTCGTTTCAGCACTTGCAGGCTTTATAGCCGTATCATTCACGATATATATGAGACTGGAATTGATGAACCCAGGCGTTCAGTACATGTGTATGGAAGGAATGCGCCTCACAGCTGCAGGAATTGGTGAATGTACACCAAACGGCCATCTCTGGAATGTTCTTATTACTGGTCATGGCATACTGATGATGTTTTTTGTCGTAATTCCAGCCCTATTTGGAGGTTTTGGCAACTACTTTATGCCCTTACAAATAGGATCTCCAGACATGGCGTTCCCAAGAATGAATAATCTGTCATTTTGGATGTATGTAGCTGGAACGACTTTAGCCATATGTTCTGTACTATCCCCTGGAGGCAACGATCAATTGGGGTCTGGCGTTGGCTGGATATTGTATCCACCGCTATCCGTAAATGAGGGTGGTATGTCAATGGATTTGGCGATTTTCGCCGTCCACGTTTCAGGAGCGTCATCTATTTTAGGCGCTATCAATATGATCACGACATTTCTTAATATGCGAGCCCCTGGAATGACACTGTTCAAGGTGCCATTGTTTTCTTGGTCAATTTTTGTGACAGCATGGTTGATACTTCTAGCACTTCCAGTCCTAGCTGGTGCCATAACAATGCTTCTTACAGATAGAAATTTCGGAACAACCTTCTTTGACCCAGCAGGCGGAGGCGATCCAATTTTGTACCAACATATTCTTTGGTTTTTTGGACACCCGGAAGTTTATATAATAATTTTACCAGGTTTTGGTATAATCTCGCATGTTATAGCTACCTTTTCGAGAAAGCCAGTATTCGGTTACCTTCCCATGGTATGGGCATTAATCGCAATTGGGGCACTGGGCTTTGTTGTGTGGGCTCACCACATGTACACCGTTGGAATGTCACTCACGCAACAATCCTATTTTATGCTGGCTACTATGGTTATCGCAGTGCCAACTGGGATCAAAATATTTTCATGGATTGCAACAATGTGGGGTGGATCAATCGAATTCAAAACGCCTATGCTTTGGGCTTTTGGCTTTTTGTTTCTTTTCACCCTAGGCGGAGTGACGGGTATCGTTTTAGCACAAGCAGGCGTAGATCGTGCATACCATGACACGTACTACGTGGTTGCACATTTTCACTACGTTATGTCATTGGGAGCAGTTTTTGCCATCTTTGCAGGGATTTATTTTTATTTTCCTAAAATGACAGGAAGAAGTATTCCGGAATGGGCAGGTCAACTTCATTTTTGGACTATGTTCGTAGGATCTAATATTACTTTTTTCCCACAACACTTCTTAGGACGCCAAGGGATGCCTCGTCGATACATAGATTATCCAGAAGCTTTCGCTTTATGGAATCAAATATCATCTTATGGAGCCTTTTTATCATTTGCATCATTTGTCTTTTTCTTCATCGTTATAATTTATGCGATTGTAGCAGGTAAGAAAGAAACAAGAGCTAATCCTTGGAATGAATACGCCGACACCTTAGAATGGACATTACCTTCTCCTCCGCCAGAGCATACATTTGAGATCTTGCCAAAGCAGGAGGAGTGGGATAAATCTCCTGCTCATTAGTTGTAACCAAATAATAAAGGCCTCCAATAAGTTGGGGGCCTTATTTTCCTAGTAAATACGAACTACTGACAAATTATTCGTAAATTTTGTAGCTTTACATGCCGTATACTATAAATAAAGAAATGGGAGCACGAAAAGTAGTGACTATCGAACTTTGGCCCTACAACTCTCTAAAACCAAAAGGATTTGCTTTTTTTTTAGGGGCAACATTTACCTTGATCACTATACCACTTTTTAATGTTTTGGGAACCAAAGTATTTTGGGGATTATTCCCATTTCTGTTTTTAACTTTGATGGGAATTTGGTTTGCTTTAAGAAAAAGTCTCAGAGACCGTCAAATTCTTGAGCAATTAACGCTTTATAAAGACGAACTTATATTGATAAGGCAGGATCCAACCGGAGAGCAAAAAGAATGGGTTTGTTCTCCATACTGGTCTAAATTAAGGATTTACGATAAAGAAGGACCCGTTGCGAACTATATCACGTTAAGTGGAAATGGGCGAGAAGTAGAATTGGGTTCATTTCTGGGTGAGGATGAAAGAAAAGAGCTGTTTCAAGAATTAAATCGATTGCTGAAAAAGTTAAACAGTAATCCCTAACTCGATAAGTTATTTTTAACTAAAGCGCCAACGGCTCCAAAATCCATTTGTCCTGCATATTTGCTTTTTAAAGCACCCATGACCTTTCCCATGTCTCTTATAGAGCTGGCTCCCACTTCATTAATTGCTTCTGATACAGCAGACTGAATTTCGCTATCTGTCAATTGCCGAGGCAAAAACTCTTCTATAACTTTTATTTCCGCTAATTCACGCTCAGATAAATCAAGCCTACCCGCTTCTTCATATGTTTTGGCACTCTCCTGACGCTGTTTTGTCATTTTAGCAAGTATGGCTAATACCTCATCATCGCCAACACCATTTTCTTTACCTTCCGTCCGAGCCGCAATATCTCGGTCTTTGATTGCAGCATTGATCAAACGAATTGTTGAAAGGCGCTCTGTAGATTTATCTTTCATCGCCTGCTTCATAGCAGTATTTATGCGAGACCGAAGTTCCATAGGATTAGCCTTTCTTGATTTCGGATACGATCGGTACAAAAAAAATACTAAATTAGCAAGTGAATTTGAGTGAAAATAGTAGATCTGCAATCTTGACCCGGCTTGATCATAGTCATACTTTGCGAGCGATTTGGGTTAAAGAGTCGCCATGAAAAACGATATTTCGTCTAATAAAGCTACGGCTTGCCTCGCACTAGCAAACGGAACTTTATTTTTTGGTAAAGGCTTCGGATCAACTGGTGAAACAACCGCTGAACTTTGCTTTAATACATCAATAACAGGATATCAGGAAATTCTTACTGACCCTTCTTATGCAAGTCAAATTGTGACCTTTACATTTCCGCATATTGGCAATGTTGGGGTAAACACTGAAGACGCTGAAACTCAGAACCCTACTGCGGAGGGCTTAATTGTCAAATGGGACCCAACACAACCATCTAACTGGAGATCATTGGAACATTTATCAGACTGGTTAAGAAAATATAATTTATTAGGAATGGGCGGAGTTGATACCAGACGCTTAACGAGGGCAATTAGGATGTCAGGTGCGCCGCACGTAGCACTAGCCCACAATCCTGATGGCGTTTTTGATACAGCAGAACTTATAAACAACGCAAAAAGTTTTTCTGGTTTAGAAGGCTTAGACTTGGCAAAAAAAGTCACTTGTAGACAAACATACAAATGGGATGAAATGCGCTGGGCATGGCCAAAAGGTTTTGAAAAGCAAAATCATTCAAAACATAAAGTTGTTGCCATTGACTATGGCGCTAAGCGAAATATCCTTCGATGTCTGGCATCTGCCGGCTGTGAAGTAACAGTTTTACCTGCATCGAGTTCATCAGACGATGTGCTTGCGCACAAACCTGAGGGTATTTTCTTATCTAATGGACCAGGTGACCCAGCAGCTACTGGAAAGTATGCTGTTCCTGTCATTCAGCATTTATTAAAAAATACTGACTTACCTATATTTGGAATTTGCCTTGGGCATCAAATGCTAGCACTTGCTTTAGGCGCTAAAACTGTAAAAATGAACCATGGTCATCACGGCGCGAACCATCCTGTTAAAGAGCTTAGCTCCGGAAAGGTAGAAATCACGTCAATGAACCACGGGTTTGCAGTTGACGCCCAAACCTTGCCCGATGGAGTTGAAGAGACTCATGTATCACTCTTTGATGGTTCAAACTGTGGAATAAAGATGTCAGACAGACCCATTTTCTCTGTACAGCACCACCCAGAGGCTAGCCCTGGACCTCAGGATAGTTTTTACCTATTTAATCAATTTGTTGCCGCTATGAAATAAAATCCGCATAAAAATAACTTAAAAAAAGATCGAATTTAACTTTTTAGGAGAGCAAAATTAGTCTATTTTCAAACTGTCTTGTTTCAAACGAGTTATAAACGCTACGGATATATGATCTCTTAATTTTTCTGAGGCTTCTGCAGAGTCCCCTTTGGCAATAGCAGTAACTATTGCCTGATGTTCTTCAACAGCAACTGCGCCTCTACCATCCGCAGCCAGAGAGGTTGTAGCCATAAGAGCCATCGACCTGTGTACTAAGTCTAACTGCTTGATTAAAAATCTGTTGTGTGACGCCAAGTGAATTTGTTTGTGAAAGCGTCGGTTTGATCGCGCTAAAGCAGACGGATCAGAAATAATTTTCCGATCAGACTCCACCATACCTTGGAGCACTTTTATTTCCTCGCTTGTGGCATGTTTGGCCGCTAAATTGGCTGCCAATCCCTCCAATTCAGCTCTAACAATATAAAGTTCAGCCATCTGACTATGGTCAAGCGAAGAAACAATTAAGCTTCTGCCATCCCTTGTTAACAGCGACTGGGTCTCTAGTCTCTGCAAAGCTTCACGAATTGGTGTCCTTGACACACCAAAACTATCAGCCAAATCACTCTCAACGAGACGATCTCCTGGTTTGTAAATACCCATATCTATTGCTTCTAAGATTAAACTATAGGCATCCTTGTTTTGTTGGCGAATTAATGACATTAAACTTTCCCATGCATTGACTCAGATAAGCAAGCTTCCAACCTAAAAGCAAGAAAAGAAATAGGATTGAGAAATTACATAGAAAATGTTGAAAATTGAAAAATTTAGCTGAAATAGATTGCTGGATCTTCGATCTAGATAACACGCTATATCCAGCGTCAGTGAACTTGTTTGGCCAAATAAATGTCAAAATGTCAAATTACATCATGAACCTTTTAGATATTGACGAGGTTGCAGCGGATAAAATGAGATCGGCATATTGGAAAAAATACGGTACATCTTTAGCCGGATTGATGCGAAATTATAAAGTCGACCCAGACGATTTCTTAAAAGTTGTGCATGATATTGATTTTTCTGTGCTTTCCAAAGATATAAATTTATTGGATGCATTGAATAATTTACCCGGAAGGAAACTCGTCTACACAAACGGAACCGTGCCTTATGCCAAACAGGTATTAAAATATCGTGGGTTACTTAATATATTTGATGAAATTTATGGTATCGAAGACGCCACCTATATTCCAAAACCTTTTCCAGAAGCATTTGAAATTATTTTTTCAAAAGCCAATATCGTGAACAGTAGATCAGCGATGTTTGAAGACGAAGTAAGAAATTTGGAAGTCCCATTTAAGTTGGGCCTCAAAACTATTCTTGTTAGCGATTTTCAATCAAGTGAAAAATATGTAGATTATAAAACACATCATTTATCGGATTTTCTGCGACAGATTAACTCCAATTCTTTTAAATAAAAAAATTTAATCTAGTATCAAACACAGATAGGTAGGGTTTAAATGTTAGAAACTGATGTTTTTATTTCTGGAGCAGGTCTTGCTGGGTCAATTGCAGCCCTAAGCTATGCTAAAGCTGGAAGAAACGTTACTGTCGCCGATCCATTCATTGATAGCTATAATAACCAAAAAGACTATAGGACTACTGCCTATCTTCAACCTTCAAAATTATTTCTCGAAGAATTGGGTGTTTGGGAACCTATTGAAGATAGTGCAATGCCTTTAGAGGTAATGAAAATAATAGATTCTTCAAGTGCTAAAAATGGAGACAAAATTAAAAGCCAGAAAGAATTTAAATCTACTGAGATTTCAGATTTGCCATTTGGATGGAATGTAAAAAATTCTTTGATGCGCACCGCACTAAAGCGCCAAATTGATCGCCAGAGTAACTGTAAATTAATTAATTCTTCCAGCGCAACTGACTTGGTATGCAGAGATTCGATGGCGTATGTAAAACTTTCTTCTGGTAATACTGTAAAAGCAAAACTGGTAATTGCCGCAGACGGAAGAAGCTCTATTCTCCGGGAAAAAGCTGGTATTTCTATAAAAACTCAAAGGTTTGGGCAAAAAGCTTTAGCTTTTGCTGTTACCCACTCTACTCCACACAAAAATATCTCAACAGAAATTCATAATTCAGGAGGCCCTTTTACCCTTGTTCCATTACCGGATTTTAATGGCAAACCTTCATCTGCTATTGTTTGGATGGAAAACGGCGAAAAAGCAAAGCGTCTGATGGAAATGGAAACAAAGAGTTTTGAACGCGAGATGACTGTCAGATCATGCAATATACTTGGACCATTAAAGCTCGCAAGTAAAAGAAGTTTGTGGCCGATTATATCCCAAATTGCGGATAGATTATATTCCCAAAGATTAGCTTTAATTGGTGAAACAGCACACGTTGTACCCCCTATAGGCGCTCAAGGTTTAAACATGAGCATAGCAGATATCAAATTTTTGAGTGATTTAGATCAAAAATACCCTGATCAATTGGGATCAATTGATACATTGATTGAGTACCAAAAAAATAGAATTTTTGATATAAGGCAAAGAGTTGCTGGAGTTAGCACTCTAAACCGAATATCTATCTCTAGTAATAAATTAGTGCAAAATGTTAGAGCCTTTGGTTTGGAACATTTCTTTAAAGTACCTGCGATAAAACAGGCAACTATGAAATTAGGCATGGGAAATAGATAAATCTAGAGAACTTGGTCTAAAACCATGGTTAACCGTCGGAAGGTGCCCTCTACATTATACAATTTATCCAGGCCAAATAATCCTAACCTGAAAGTTTTGAAGTCTTCTGGTTCATCACAAGCAAGTGGAACACCCGCGGCTATCTGCATCCCTTTTGCAGCAAATTTAGAACCATTTTGAATTTCACTGTCTTGAGTATAGCTGACAACTACACCAGGCGCTGTGAAACCATCGGCAGCTACGGATTTTATACCTTTTTCCGCTAAATACTTACGAACTTTATCACCGAGCTCCCATTGAGCTGATTTTAATTTCTCGTAACCATATTCCCGAGTTTCTAATACAGTGTCTCTAAATGCTCTCAGAGCATCTGTAGGCATGGTTGTATGATAAGCGTGTCCACCATTTTCATAAGTTTGCATAATAGAAAACCACTTCTTCAGATCTATCGCAAAGCTGTCTGAGTTTGTTTTTTCAATTTGATCAACAGCCCTACTAGAT
Source organism: Paracoccaceae bacterium (assembly GCA_902606585.1). Taxonomy (GTDB): domain Bacteria; phylum Pseudomonadota; class Alphaproteobacteria; order Rhodobacterales; family Rhodobacteraceae; genus Salinivivens. The sequence continues at coordinate 18,712 of CACLGX010000031.1, forward strand.
AACATAACCAGCCCTGCAGAGGGTGAAGCCGACCAACCTTTTTGGGGTGCAGAAATTAAAACATCAACACCACAATCTTCCATATCTACCCAAACGCAACCCGATGCGATGCAGTCAAGCACCATAAGAGC
>CACLGX010000032.1 GCA_902606585.1 Paracoccaceae bacterium
TTGTTAAAATGCAAGCAGCCAAAATGTTGGAAATAAACGACTCAAAAATAATTGTTTAAAATGGCTCACCGCAGTTCGCGATTTGATCTAGGCACAAGGCTGTTGAGCTGGTGGTATAATCAAAAAAATAAAATAATAAAAAATATCCACGTTCAAGATTTTTTAGCGCGATTTCCTATCACATCAAGGATAGCTAGAAAAGAAGGGGAAGCAATCTTCCAATTAATGACAGGCTTTGTAGATACTCAGATCTTGTTCACCTTTGTTAAATCTGGTGCTTTAAGGCATCTTGAATCTGGATCTTTAAGTATTGAAGAGTTATCTGATAAAATTGGGATAGACGTCAAAAAGACTGAGATTTTATGTCGTGCTGGGTATGCTTTGGGTTTGGTGCGCTTAAAGTCAAAAAGGATTTTTTTAGCCAGGCGGGGAGCCCTAATCCTTAGTCTGCCTGGCATGATGGAGCTAATAGACCATCATTCCATTCTGTATGAAGATTTACTTGATCCCATTTCGTTTTTTAGAGGTGAAAAAGAAACGAAATTATCAAAATTTTGGCCATATGTTTTTGGGAAAGCCAAAAGTTTAGATAGTGCAGATGTTTCACGGTATTCAGATTTAATGTCAAAATCCCAGTTTATGGTGGCCCGGGATACTATTGCAAGTATAAAGGTAAGCAAGGGTACTAAATGGTTAGATGTTGGTGGTGGAAGTGGCGCTTTTGCAAAAGAGCTTGTAAATAAGCACCCATCAATAAAAATAAGTGTTTTTGATATTCCGGGTTCAAACGCTGACAATCAGTCTCATAAATTTATACCTGGTTCCTTTTTTACTGATAAAATTCCGCTAGGTTTTGATACTGTTTCGTGTATTCGGGTATTGTATGATCATGACGACCAAACGGTTTCTGATTTACTCTTCAAAATTCATTCCTCTTTGTCTACAGGCGGAAGGATAATCGTTTCAGAGCCAATGTTAGGTGAGTTAAGTCCAAATAAATGGGGCGATACTTACTTTGCAACATATACTTATGCAATGAAAACCGGGAAAACCAGGTCCCCATCACAAGTATCTGATTTACTTGAGAAAAACGGATTTTCAAGGGTTAAAGTTTTTCCATCTAGGCGCCCATTTGTGACGACTGTTATAGAGGCATATAAAAATTAATTATAAATGTGTCAAAAAAAATTGACACCTTGAAATGTCAATATAAACTGTCACTGATAAAACGACTCTTTTTCGTATGATTATTACGGAGGGTAAATGGAAACGTCCGCTGTGCTTCTTGAGAAGCCTGAGCGTCTATCTCTTGAAATGGTGGGGTTGAAAGACCCTGGCCAGGATGAGGTCGTTGTTCGGGTTTTACATTCTGGAATTTCTACCGGAACAGAGAAATTATTATGGTCGGGTTCTATGCCGCCTTTTCCGGGTTTGGGATATCCTTTAGTGCCTGGTTATGAAGCAGTTGGAGAAATATTGGAGGCGCCAAAAGGAGCTTCTTTAAAAGTTGGAGATTTAGTTTTTGTTCCAGGATCTAACGGCTTTGTTGACGCTAAAGGCCTTTTTGGAGGTTCTGCCCGTCACTTAGTAACATCGGTGAAGCGAGTTACTAAGATAAATAGCCAAATTGGCGAAAAAGGTGTCTTATATGCCTTGGCTGCTACAGCAAGGCACGCGCTCACTGGTCCTGACGCGAAATTTCCTGATCTAATCATAGGGCACGGTGCTCTTGGTCGTCTCCTAGCCCGAATAACAATAATTGCTGGAGGCACCCCCCCCACTGTCTGGGAAATTGACGAAAAGCGGGCAGTTGGAGCCTCGGGCTATGAAGTGGTGCATCCAAATGATGATGAGAAGAATAATTATACTTCTGTTTTTGATGCATCTGGAAGATCAGATTTATTAGATGATTGGATTGGCCACTGCGCTGTGGGAGCTGAGATTGTGCTAGCAGGTTTTTATGCTGACAGAATAAATTTTGCTTTTCCTCAAGCTTTTATGAAGGAAATTAAAATACGGATATCAGCGGAATGGAAACAGGCCGATATGCGGGCTGTTAATTCAATGGTCGACGAGGGTCATCTTTCTCTTGATGGCTTAATTACTAATCGAGCGGCTGCAGAAGATGCTACATGGGCCTATCGGACAGCTTTTGAAGATGAAAGTTGCAGCAAAATGGTATTGGACTGGGGAAATCTACAATGAAAGATGATGTGCCAAATTTAAAAGACTACTCTTCGCGTTTAAGGGAAGAGGCAAATATGGATTTGGCTGATATAAAGGCCAATGGAGAAATTAGTGAACCGACTAAAAAAACCCAAATTGTAGCCATTTACGGCAAAGGTGGTATTGGAAAGTCATTCACCCTAGCAAACCTTTCTCATATGATGGCTGAACTTGGGAAAAGAGTTCTTCTTATAGGCTGTGATCCAAAATCTGATACAACTTCGCTTCTTTTTGGTGGGAAAGCCTGCCCCACAATAATCGAAACCTCTACTAAGAAAAAGCTTGCTGGGGAAGAAGTTAAGATTGGTGATGTTTGCTTCAAAAGAGGCGGTGTCTTCGCAATGGAGCTCGGCGGTCCTGAGGTTGGACGAGGTTGTGGTGGACGTGGGATTATCCATGGTTTTGAGTTACTCGAAAAACTTGGTTTTCATGATTGGGACTTTGACTACGTACTTTTGGATTTTCTTGGTGATGTTGTCTGTGGAGGTTTTGGGCTCCCAATCGCGCGAGATATGGCGCAGAAAGTTATTTTAGTTGGCTCAAATGATTTACAATCTTTATATGTAGCTAATAATGTTTGCTCAGCTGTTGAATATTTCCGAAAACTTGGAGGAAATGTCGGGGTTGCTGGTTTAGTAATTAATAAAGACGACGGAAGTGGAGAGGCAGCGGCTTTTGCGAAAGCTGTTGATATTCCGGTTCTAGCTTCAATTCCCCAAGATGATGATCTCAGAAAAAAATCAGCTAACTATCAGATTGTAGGCACATCTCAAAGCCAGTGGGGAGACTTATTTACTGAACTAGCTGAAGCTGTAGCTGGTGCACCTCCAATGCGGCCAACGCCTTTGGACTCAGATGGTCTTTTAAACCTATTTGATAGTAAAGATACGGGCGGTGATTTTGTTCTAGTTCCCGCAACAGACGTTGATATGCGCGGGAAGAATTCAAAACCCAAAGTTTCCTTAGAAGTAGTTTACGATGAGGCTTGATGGGTAACGAAATCACATATGATAATGCCTCTTCGGCTGAATTGATCTCTCCGAAAGAATCGAACGATAGTCCGCAGGCTATTCGGGGCGGTGATGCATCAGATATAGGTTGCCATTCGAATTCTACGCAGCTTTCTGCTCTTGCGAATAACAAAAATGCTGAAATTCTTAAAAAGTACGAAAAAGACTACCCGGTAGGTCCTCACGATAAGCCACAGTCTATGTGCCCAGCTTTTGGATCTCTTCGTGTGGGATTAAGAATGAAAAGAGTAGCAACTGTTTTATCAGGCTCTGCTTGTTGCGTCTACGGATTGAGCTTTGTTAGCCATTTTTATGGTGCAAGGCGATCGGTTGGTTATGTTCCTTTTAATTCAGAGTCTTTGGTAACGGGAAAACTATTCGAAGATATTAGAGATGCAGTTCATGATATGGCTGATCCAAAAAATTATGATGCCATAGTAGTAACAAACCTTTGTGTTCCAACGGCAAGCGGTGTTCCACTTCGTCTTCTTCCTAATGAGATAAACGGAGTTAGAATTATTGGAATTGATGTGCCTGGCTTTGGTGTGCCTACTCATGCCGAAGCAAAAGATATACTGGCTGGGGCGATGCTAAATTTTGCTCGGCAAGAGGTCGAAGCAGGACCTGTTGTGGCTCCATCTTCCGGCAAATCTGATCGGCCAACATTAGCTATGCTTGGCGAAATGTTTCCAGCTGATCCAATTGTTATTGGTTCAATTTTGGCGCCAATGGATTTAGCGGCTGGGCCTGTTTTACCAGCTCGAGAGTGGAGAGAAATGTATGCGGCTCTGGATTGCAGCGCCGTTGCTGCGATCCACCCATTTTATACTGCCACTATGCGAGAATTTGATGCTGCTGGGAGACCTTCTATCGACAGTGCCCCTGTGGGATATGAAGGAACAGCATCTTGGTTAGAAAGCGTTGGTGAGGTTTTTGGTGTTTCAAAAGCAAAAATATCCAAGGCAAAGAATGCTGTTCTTCCCAATATTAAAAAATCTTTAAAAGATAGTAAAATTAAAGGGCGAATTACGGTATCTGGTTATGAGGGTAGTGAATTAATTGTAGCCAGACTTCTATCGGAGAGTGGAATTGATGTTCCTTATGTTGGAACAGCTTGTCCTCGTACACCTATGGCTGAACAAGATGCTCAGTGGCTTGAAGCTAAAGGGGCTGTAGTAAAATTTCGTGCTTCACTTGAAGATGATATATCAGCTGCCGAGGCACTCGAACCAGATTTAGCCATCGGAACGACGCCTTTAGTGCAGCATTTCAAGCAAAAGGGCAAAACAGCACTCTATTTTACGAACCTTGTTTCAGCAAGGCCGCTGATGGGGCAGGCTGGTGTTGGAAGCTTCAATCAATTGATAAATGGAGTTTTGAATAACTCCGATAAAATGCAAAGCCTTCAAAACTTTTTTGAAGGTGTAGGATCAGATGATACGTCTGGCGTATGGGAAGGTGAACCTAATTTAAGACCAGAGTTTCGCGCTCAGAACCAGAAAAAGCTCGAAAAGGCCGCTAAGGCAGCCAAAGCACAGGAGATGATCTAATGTTGATACAAGATCATGATCGTGCCGGCGGATATTGGGGGGCTGTCTACGCTTTCTGTGCGGTTAAAGGCTTGCAGGTTGTGATCGATGGTCCTGTTGGCTGTGAAAATCTTCCCGTTACTTCGGTTATGCATTACACAGATGGTTTGCCGCCGCATGAGCTGCCTATTGTAGTTACTGGGCTGGGTGAAGAGGAGCTTGGAAGGGACGGTACCGAGGGAGCTATGAAGAGGGCTTGGAAGACTTTGGATCCAGCATTGCCAGCTGTTGTTGTTACGGGCTCGATTGCCGAAATGATAGGTGGTGGTGTTACCCCTCAAGGTACATCAATCCAAAGGTTTTTGCCTAGGACGATCGATGAAGATCAGTGGCAGTGTGCTGACAGGGCAATGACTTGGATCTTTACTGAGTTTGGAATGACAAAGGGACGGATGCCGCCCGAAAAGAAGAGACCGGAGGACTCAAAACCCCGAGTAAATATATTGGGGCCAATGTATGGTACTTTTAATATGCCAAGTGACCTGGCCGAAATACGGCGACTAGTTGAAGGCATTGGTGCCGAAGTCAATATGGTAATGCCACTTGGGGCGCATTTGGCAGAAATGCGAGGGTTAGTAAACGCAGATGCGAATATCTGTATGTACCGTGAATTCGGAAGAGGTTTGTGTGAAGTACTTGGGAAGCCTTATCTGCAAGCACCAATTGGGATGGAAAGTACCACAAAATTCCTGAGAAAATTGGGTGATATTTTAGAGCTGGATCCTGAGCCATTTATTGAAAAAGAAAAACATTCTACATTAAAGCCTATTTGGGATCTTTGGCGTTCAGTTACTCAGGATTTTTTCGCTACTGCTGAATTTGCCATTGTTGCAAACGAAACTTACTCCCGCGGAATACGAAATTATCTTGAAACCGATTTTGGTTTTCCTTGCGCTTTTGCTGTTGGACGCATTGCAGGTAAAAAGACTGATAATGATGAAGTAAGAAAACTTTTCAGTGAAAAAAGGCCGTTGATTGTTTTTGGTTCAATAAATGAAAAAATTTATCTTTCGGAACTAAAAGGTGGTCATGGGCCACAACCTGCATTTATTCCAGCGTCATTTCCTGGAGCAGCCATCCGAAGAGCTACTGGCACGCCATTTATGGGTTATGCGGGAGCAACATATATTCTTCAGGAATTATGTAACGGGTTGTTTGATGCATTGTTTCATATTTTACCACTCGCAAGTGAAATGGACGCGACTGAGGCTACTCCCATTAATCTGAAAAAAGACTTACCCTGGGATCCTGAGGCTCAAAGTGAATTAGATAGAATTGTAGCAACTCATCCTATTTTAACTAGGATTTCGGCAGCTAAAAAACTTCGAGATCAAGCGGAGGCGCAAACTTTAAAAGTTGGAGGTGAGCGCGTTGATCTTGAAACTGTATCCGCCCTTAGAAACAAAAACTTATCAGAAACAGATGGAGGTTAGTATTATGTCAGAAATACTTCAAACGCATCAACGGCATAGAAAAAAAATTAACTCTCGCTGGGAATATTCAGTGATATTTTGGTTAATTTTCTTAGCTGCAAGCCCGTTTTCAGTGATCTTCTGGCTCATTGATATGTATAGGAGAAAAAGTCTTTTTGTTGATGGTCCGGTCACTCGAGCATGGCTCGAAGCTCATAGGATCACACCAGTAATTTTCTCGGTCTGAATCAGCCTGAGAAATGAGAGCTGTTCCGCATATTGCGGATCAGAACCCCGAAGAGAGTGAGTCTCGGAGGGACCCGGCCACAGGGGAACTGTGGCGCCATGAAACATTCTGGAGGATATTTCATGTCAAGCAAAAGTGACCTGTCTTTTACAGGTTTAACAGACGAACAGGCGCAAGAGTTACATAGTGTGTACTTGAGTGGAATGTGGTTATTCACAGCCGTAGCCCTCATCGCACATGTTGCAACGTACATCTACCGCCCCTGGTTCGTATTTTAGGGAGGATTGATTAATGGCTAAATTCTATAAAATCTGGCTCGTTTTCGATCCACGCCGTGTGTTTGTAGCACAAGGTGTTTTCCTATTCTTGCTAGCAGCAATGATACATCTCGTTCTGCTCAGCACGGAGTATTTCAATTGGTTTGAGTCAGCAGCTGCAGCAGCTGGTGGCTAAGCCTTTGTTTTGTACGAGGTGAACTAAAACAATAATGTTACGGGCAAGTGGACTGACCATTTGCCCGTAGTAACAAAATAAAATTAAAATTGATAGAAACGATAGTATTGCCCAACAGTACGGGATTTTATTTTGGGAAAAAGAATGTCCAATAATTCAGAAAATATTTTGCTTAACAAAATCAAAACGCCAAAAGATTTGCGTTTTCTGAATGACAATCAACTAGATCAGGTTTCCAGAGAACTGCGAAATGAGCTTATCGAAGTCGTTTCACAAACGGGCGGCCATTTAGGTTCATCCCTTGGGGTAGTTGAATTAACCGTAGCTTTGCACGCAGTTTTTAATACACCCTTTGATAAACTGGTATGGGATGTTGGCCATCAATGTTATCCTCACAAAATAATTACAGAACGCCGAAACGAGATGAAAAGTCTTCGGCAAAAAGGTGGTCTAAGCGGTTTCACAAAACGAAGTGAAAGTGAATATGATCCTTTTGGAGCCGCCCATAGCTCAACTTCAATATCAGCCATTCTGGGCTTTACCATGGCTAGAGAATTAGGTCAGCCTGTTGGTGATACGATTGCCGTTATAGGAGATGGATCTATTACAGCAGGCATGGCTTATGAAGCCTTAAATAACGCTGGAAGCGAAAACAAGAGAATGTTCGTGATCCTCAATGACAATGAGATGTCTATTGCACCACCGGTGGGCGCAATGTCATCTTACTTATCAACAATCAACTCTCATCAAGCATTCGAAAAATTAAAACTTTTCGGAGAAGAAATTGAAAGTCATCTGCCCTCTACACTGAGAGAGGGCGCTAGGAGAGCACGACAACTTGTTACTGGAAGAAGCCAGTCAACATTTTTTGAAGATCTAGGATTCAACTATCTTGGACCAATCGATGGGCATGATATGGGACAGCTACTTTATGTTTTACGTGCTGCAAAGTTTAGGTCAACTGGTCCAACTTTAATTCATGTATGCACAAAAAAGGGACATGGATATGCCCCCGCTGAAAACTCCGCTGACAAATATCATGGGGTCTCGAAATTTAATGTTCAGACTGGTCAGCAATCCAAGGCTCCGGCAAACGCTCCCTCATATACCAGTATTTTTGGCAAATCACTTCTTGAAGAAGCAAAATTGGATACAAGAGTGGTAGGAATAACAGCAGCAATGCCATCTGGAACAGGAGTAAATATAATGGCAAAAGAGTTGCCTGAGCGCGTGTTTGACGTTGGCATCGCTGAACAGCATGCTGTAACATTCGCGGCTGGCCTTGCTGCAGGAGGGATGAAGCCATTTTGTGCGATTTATTCAACTTTTTTACAACGCGCATACGACCAAATTATTCACGACGTAGCATTACAAAGCCTACCTGTGCGTTTTGCTATTGATAGAGCAGGTCTGGTGGGAGCAGATGGGGCTACTCACGCGGGTGTATTTGATATTTCCTACATGTCTAATATTCCCAATATGACAGTTATGGCGGCTTCTGATGAAGCGGAGTTAATTCATATGGTTAGAACTGCGTCAGAATTTGACGAAGGACCCATAGCATTTAGGTATCCACGTGGAAATGGCACGGGTATTCAATTACCACAAAGAGGTGAAATCCTCAAAATAGGTAAAGGACGAATTATCCAAGAGGGAACTGATATAGTCATTTTATCATTTGGTGCGCACATGAACTTGGTTAAGGATGCAGAAGTGGCGTTAGCTAAAATGGGCGTAAGTGTAACAATAGCCGATGCAAGGTTCGCAAAACCTTTAGACGTGGGGCTTGTTGATCATTTAATGGAAAATCACCCTTGCATGCTAACAGTTGAACAGGGCTCAATGGGTGGCTTCGGAAGTATTGTACTTCAACATGTTAATAGGAATAGGACAAAAAATAAGGATTTAATATTTGATAGTATTTTCGCAGCAGATAGATTTATCGATCAAGCAGATGTTGGCTCAATGTATGAAGATGCTGGTTTGGGGCTAGATAATATCGTGAATAAAAGTATCAAACTTCTAGAACAAAGCGGACAAAATACAAAGAAGTTTGACTTTGGTAATTTTAGAGAAATTTCATAAATCTTAGGTAGACTTACATAATAGTTAATTTGCCATCTATTATTCCAACTCGGCGTATTAATCCTTTTTGTTTAAGTCTTTCGGCCGCCTTAATAAAAAATTTGTCATCAAATTCCTTATCAAACTTATCATTACTTAAAACGGTTAAATTATTTCTGTCTGCGTATCTAATTAACAATGGGTCTGCGCTGTGACCTTTCTTAGAAACTGTAAGATTGTACTTATCTCGCTTCAGAATTCTACACAGTGCAATTGGAACAGTTTCTTTTGGTTTAAGTAAATTTTCGTTCTTCAAAGTTTTTTTAATTCCATAATCAAAGAAAAGATGGGTAGCCATATCGTCTATTTCAAGTTCGTTTATGAAATCTAAAAATTTCTTTAAATCCCATTCTACCAAGCCCAATAAATTATTTGCGTCTACGGCAAATGTGAACTCGGTATTATCGGATTTTTCCAGATCGGAAAAATTTAGACTACGCTTAATATTAATGTAGCCAAAAATTAGTAGAGATGCAGTTAAACCATAAATTACAAGTGTAATAATGCTTTCTTTGTCTGTAATATAAAGAAATACTATCGCTAAAGTCAGCGAGCTCCATAGCCATATTCCCCTGAATGTTAATCCAAATAAAATAAGTAAAAGACTAATTATAATCGGAACATGCGTGTAATCAAATGACATCATTTGCGTATTTCACCCGTTTATGCCTCGATACAGCCAACTAGACTTTAACATATTTAAAATCAATAAAGCTTACTGTCGCGGTCGATATTTAATTCTAACTTTTGGTTTTTAATGGAATAAAAATATTGCTCTAGAGTATCGTTTCCAGTCGAGGGTGTTTTAAAGTGGTCATAATTCATTTTGCCTTCATCCCAAACTAGCATAGACTCAGTTGCATAATATTTAGCTATTCTTATAAGCTCGAGTTTGTTTTTAGCCCATTTTGAGAAAGGAGAACTAATCAAAAAAAACAAACCAATTACATCAAGTATTTTAACCGGAAAAGATCTGTATTTTGGGGTCACTTCAAATATTTTAAATAACATTTCCCCAACGTTTTTTGGTGTTAATGACTGGTTTGGGCCTCCAATTGGAAGTATTTGTTTCCATTTATTTCTGTCTTGAATGCAAGATAAAATAAAAAGGGATAAATCCTTTTCAGAAATCGGATTACACTGCGTAAGTTTTCCATCACCAAAATAGACGTAAGGTTTACCTTTCTTTATATTTTCTATTTGTCCAGATAAAGATTTGAAATAAGCGGTAGGTCTTATAATTGAAAAATTTAACTTGCTATTTATAAGTGTTTCTTCAAAAGCTAGCTTTTCAAATTGAAAAGCTAATTTTGGTTTTTGAACGCAAATTGCAGAAAGCAATATAAAATGTGAGCAACCTATATCCTTTGCTTTTTCAAGAATTAGTTTGTTGAGTTTAAAATCTACATTATGAGCATCTTTAGGCTCACCAGACCTACTTGCTAAGCAAGAGATGACCACATCTATGTCTTGGAGTTTAGCTAGCCAGCTATCGTCGCTTTCTGTAATTTTTATCACTGTTAAATTTTGATCTTTTAGATCAAAATCAGCACTTTCTTTTCTTGAAGCTGCAACAACCTCAAATTTTTGCTCTAACGCGCTTTTGACAACGTTTATTCCAATGTAACCAGTTGCGCCAGCAACAAAAATTTTCGTCAACTTGAATACCTTGAAAGTTTCTAATTGTATCTAATATTCGAATTACTGAAAAATAAACAACTTTTCGAAATGTTCATTTAAATAAATTTTGAACCACTGAGTATATTTTTCCGGAAAAATTTTTACGTTTTTTGTTAATTTCTCAATATCCACCCAAGCAAAATCCTTTACTTCTTCTGGATTCATTTTTATTTCTGGAATGGTTTCACAGAAAGATGAAAAACAATCAACAACTTCATGCTCTATTAGTTTGGAACCAACATTTGCCTTATATTCTATTTGATCAATAAAACGCAGTTCCAAGTTCTTTAAGCCAAGTTCTTCAAAGATACGTCTACTGGAACAGTCTTCCGAACTTTCGCCCCAATTTGGGTGTGAACAACAGGAATTAGCCCACAGTTCGGGTGAATGATATTTATTTGGTGCTCTTTGCTGAATGAGCAGTTTACTACCACAGAAAACAAATATTGAGATTGCTTTGTGTTTTAAACCTCTTTTATGAACTTCAAGCTTCTCTACCGGCTCTAATATCCCTTTATTCCAGGCAGGTATAAAAATCGTCATGTATATTCCTTCGAAACGATACCTAACAAATGGGCAATATTTTTTAGTGCGATTTTAAGATGAGCTAGCGGTTGTGATCGTCCTAAGTCCTTATTCATGTACGCTTCAAATGTCATTGTTTGTACATCCACGTCATGGCAAAGCGAGACAAATCTTTCCCTTCTGTCATCTGTTTTATAGTAAGCGTTCTGCATCGCGCCTAGAACTTTAAAAACAGTTCCATGTTGTTTAACAAAGGACTTTTGAGCTAAGCCAAGTAATTTTGGATTATGTGCTTGCAATGCTTCGGCAACGGCTGAAGCGGCCATTCGACCAGAACACATAGCATAAAATATGCCTTCGCCTGAACTCGGAGCAACTACGCCGGCTGCATCACCAGCCAATAAAACATCTTTGCCATTATCCCACTTTTTTAATGGCTTAAGTGGAATTGGTGCTCCCTCTTTTCTGATAGTTTCACAGTCCTCCAAGCCTGAATTAACACGCAGGGATGAAGTTGCGTCTTTTAGATCAAAACCCTTTACACCGGTTCCCATACCCACAGAAACGGTATCTCCATGTGGAAAAACCCAACCGTAGAAATCGGGCGAAATTGACCCGTTGTAAATCACATCACAGCGATCTGACTTGTATCCAGAAAACCCTTCTGGTGCTTTTATAATTTCGTGATAAGCAATCACATAAGGAATTTGATCCGCCCCAGGTATCTCGGATCTAGCTACTTTGCTTCTAGCTCCATCAGCCCCAATAATTATTTTTGCTCGTATTTTTTCCTTATTTTCGTTTTTATGATTTAAAAACTCAACAATAGTTTCACCATCTTGACGAGTTATTTTATCAAACGTACCTGAAAACCTAGTAACTCCGGCAGACACAGCACGTTTCCGCAAGAATTCATCAAATTCTTCCCTATCCACCATTCCAACGAAGCCGTTTTCTATCGGTATATCGACACTTCGGTTTGTTGGAGACACCATCCTAGCAGTTACAATCTTTGCTTTTAACAAACGATCAGGTATGTCGAAGTCTCTTATTAGGATAGGTGGAACGGCACCGCCACATGGTTTAATTCTTCCTGGCCTATCCAAAAGCGCAACTTTGTGACCTAATTTCCCAAGATCCTCTGCGGCAGTTGCTCCGCATGGACCACCGCCAATAATTACAACGTCAAACATTTTACTCACCCGGTATTGCTATATTTTTCCCATAACTTTTATTAAACGTAATTGATGTGCTTGCCAAAAGAGCAGCTAATGCAAATAGGCTGGCTTCTAGTGAAAAAACCATACCATAAGCATTTACGGGGCTCTGGTTAGCCACTTGCAATAAGTCCACAAGAATTGTTCCCAATAGACCACCAAAACCAGCAGCTATTGCTTGTGCTGCTCCCCATAATCCCATCCTAGTTCCTTCGCGTCTTTTACTTCCACTACCTGCCAAACTCATCATAGAGCCAATCGCAGCAACCGCGAACATCCCATTAAAAAACCCAAGACCAACAACAGCTATTTCTAACGGTAAAGAACTATTTATCTGTCCTAGCAGCATAATTGATATAAGCATAAAACAGGAACCTAAGCATCCCGCTTGGACCCACGATTTTAATGTTCCAAATTTGAGAGCAGTCGCCAGTATTCCAACAGTTAGCATTCCAACAAAAACACCACCATTTTGCATTCCAGATAACGAAGTTGTTTGACTTGGCGTATATTGGAAAACAATTCCGGCATATGGCTCAAGAATAAGTTCTTGCATGAAGTAAGCTGTCATGGAAAGGAAAACAAAAATTGTAAAATTCCTGGTTTTTGAATGCTCCCACAAACTTTTTAATTCTTCAAGTAACGGTGCTTTTTCTTCATCCTTTTGCCTTATTTCATCTAGGTTGTTTTCAATTTTCCATGTAGCGGCGAATGATATAATCATAGTCAAAACTGTTAATCCCGCCACGATTTTGAGCAATAATTCAAAGCTGTATGGAACCAGCAGCATTCCAACGATCCCAGCTGTCATCGCTATCCCAAATATCATCATTAACCATGTAATCATGGCCGCGGCAGGTCGCCGCCTTTCAGCGGTATGCTTTGCCATTAGCGCCAATAAAGAGGTTCCGGATGCTCCCACCCCTAGTCCAATAAGTGTGTAAGCAAGAATAGAAAGGAGCATTGCTAAAAGAGGATTTGAAAGAAAAAGCACCAGACTTAATGTCGCTAAATTTGCTCCAATCCCTAAGATTAGCATGCCCAAATTTATCCATTTAGTCCTGTTATTTTCGAGGTCAGAAATTAAACCCCACTTAGGTCTTGAAAGCTGAACGGCGTAGTGTAAGCCGACTAAAAACCCTGGCACAGTAGCAGCCATGGATAATTCTACCACCATCAGGCGGTTTAAAGTAGAAGTCATCAATACCACTACCGCACCAAGACAGGCTTGAACTAAACCAAGTCGAAAAATTGAAAACCATCCAAGTGTTTTTTGTTGCATACCGTTCGTCATTGGGCAACCGCCTGCGATAAACCGAGAGCACAAACCATCATTCCGCTCACAAACATCAAAACTCCTGTTGAATTATACCAGGGAGCAAATTTTTCTGGATCGCTTAGTAGCCGTTTCATCGCTAATATCTGACCGATTAAGAGCAATAAGATAAAAATAGAAAATGTGGTTAATCCCCAGGCAAAAAGAAAAGTTATCACTAAGATCTGAGGTATGGCCATCACATAGCATGCAATTTTTGCAGCTCTTTTGGGGCCTAATTGTACTGGAAGTGAATTTATTCCAAGCTCTTTATCTCCCTTTAGAGCTTTAAAGTCGTTAAGCGTCATGATCCCATGAGCTCCTATTGCATAGGCAATTGCTACCAAAATAATTTTTAAATCTGGAAATGCCTGCAGCATAACCGCAGCACCGGTAAACCAAGGTATACCTTCATAACAGAGACCAACCAAACCAGGACCCCATATGCCTGATCTTTTCAATCGAATAGGCTCAATCGAATAGGCCCATGCGGCTAGTGCTGCAACGATAGTCGCAATAAAGCCCCATATGCCAAGTTGCCAACCTAGTATTAGTGCCAGAACTGTCATCCCTAACGCTATTTTTAACCCCCAATTTCCTGGCATCCTCCCGGATGGGATAGGTCTATTTGGCTCATTTATTGTGTCTACGTGCCTATCACACCAATCATTGGCTGCCTGGCTCATTCCGCAAACTACTGGCCCTGCAACAATAATCCCCAAAATGAGTAAGTCTAAATTTTCCGCCACGGAGATACCCGATGATATTACACCACAAGCGAAAGCCCACATCGGAGGGAACCATGTTATTGGCTTAAGAAGTTCGAGAACTACTAGAAAATTAGGAAATGTTGTTGGCTGTTTACTATTTGTGACACTCATGTGTCATATATTATTGACAATATGAAATCATGCAACTGAAAATAAATACTTTTGTTAAACTTTAATAGATTTCAAAAAGGTTTACAGCCAATAGGAAAGCCAAACCTTGGCTTACATTTCAAACTTACTTAACTTTACATAGAGGCTTTGCCTGGAAAGGCCTAAAAGGTCAGCTGCGGCAGCTCTATTATTGTTCGTTATTTCTAAGGCTGCCTCTATACATATTTTTTCAATTACATCGGTTGTGTCAGTAACGATCTCTTTGAGAGTTGCGCTTCCGACTAACTCCTTTGCGGTAACTTCATCCTGATTTTTTTCCAAATTAGTGTTTGCGCTAGAAACCCCAGCTCTATTACCAGGTGATGAAACCTCTCTTACTATAAATGCAACTAAACCATTGGTGTCAGAATTATTACGTGAAACCGAAGCTTCAATATCTATCTTAGTTCCAAAAGAGCTTTTCAAATGGGTAGAATAAATTTTAACAGCTCCGGATTTCATAACGTTTTCAAGCATTATTGCTAAGTCGATTTCTCCTCTGCCCAAAAACTCTGAAAGGTTTTTTGTAATAACCTCATTTTTGCGGCTAGTGTTCGTTAGATCCAAAAATCTTTCATTCGTATACTGGATCGCCCCTTTAACATCTGTGAAAATTATTGCGTCTGGGCTGTTGTGAAATGTTGCAAGGAGGTTCTCTATGAGCTCTTTTTCACCTTGTTTTCTGATTGTTTTCGGAAGAAATTTGCAGATAATAATCTGTTGTCCGGCTGCTCTATAAATATCGGGACTTATAGAAAAAATCACTTCTCCATTATTCGTATTCAGCTCTTGACTTACGTCATAATTTCCATGAGCGGCTATTGAAATTTTTTCCATGAACCCTTTTCGCTCAGTTTTGTTAGCAAGAAAGGACTGTATAGATGTTTTTTCAACAGTGACATCGTCATTAAAAAAAAACTCTTGAAACGCAGGGTTAGAAAAAACGATTTCACCTGACTTTGCATTTACAAAAGCCAAAGCATCATTTGTTTTGGCCAATAACACTTTAAAATGCGCCTCTAACTCTCTTTTTTCCTCGATGCTTTCTTCAGCTGCTATTTGAGCTTTAACAAACCTTTGTTGATTTTCTGATATTGATTGAAGATCGCGACCAAGCAAGATTATTTGCCCATCTTTTCCAAGCCGATGGATGTTATATTTAATAGGAAACTGCCATTGTGCATTATCGACATGGTTAAGTTCTAAGCCATATAAGACTGTTTCGTCACTCTCCAACTTTTTAATCGCAGTTATAATTTTTGGAATACTTTCTGTAGTTAAAAAATCTGTGACTTTTCGTCCAATCCAATGGTTCAAGTTCCCATAAGATTTCTCTGCATTGTTAACCAAAATTGATGATATTTTGGTATCAGAATTCAATAAAAGCGCAATATCGGAAGACGTTGCTAAAACTAGGCCCAGATGTTCTGGATCTATCATTGGAATCGAACCAAACTTCCAAATACTATCTGGTTTCTGGTTCATTCTTAGTAGGCTCCTAGCAGTCCCAATGGTTCTTTTTTACGTTGCTTTTCAACGTATTCGGTAGCTGCATCAAGCGAGCTTGTAACTAAATCGAAATCTTTTAAATTTATACCCTCAGATATCTGTTCAATATTACTGCCTCCCAAAAAAATTGGGATGTCGTCTCTAAAAGTCTGTCTGATTTTTTTGACACAGCCGACTGTTTCTTTGGCGCTTAAAAAACTAGAACATGAGAAAAATATTGCATCGTAATCATTGGCATTTTGGAGATCGCAAATTTGTGAGAATTTTGCATCTAATTTTATCTTTAAGGAGTGTCCTTGCCGTCTCAGCATATCACCCATAATCAAAGCCCCGAGAGTATGTTGTTCACTTTCGTGGACACAGATAAGAAATCTCTTTCCATTGCTGGGATTAAAACTACTTTGCCTATTGTTAGCTATTAACTTTAGTAAAATTTGTAAATTAGCAGATGCAACAGTTGTTTCAGAAAAACTTAATGTATCGTTTACCCAAGATTCTCCAAGTTTTATTGCGGCAAGAGGAATACAATAATCAACAATTGTATCATGCTTAAAACCTAGCTCCATTAGCTCGTTCAAAGCAGTATTTTGATCAAAGTTGCTAGATAAGCATTGCCGCACCAGCAAATTCCCAGCTTCTTCGATCCATTCGGGATTTGCTGGACGTAAGATGTTTTCCTTACTTGTATTTAAGGCTGAGTAAACTAAGCTGGAGATCAGACTATCATCCGAACTGGGTAGTTTTTCAATATTTTTTTTGCTCACGCTTGCCTCCAATCCCTGGTCGACTTAGGCCAAGCAGCTTTTGTTTAAAAATTTTTGTCTTTTAATCATAATTAATTTTAAGCAATTTGTCCAACTTTATGTGCTTTCCAAAATTTTTATAAAAAATGTTTCATTTTTGATCAAAAACG
>CACLGX010000033.1 GCA_902606585.1 Paracoccaceae bacterium
GTGCCCAAATAGGTAAAAATGTTCACCTTTCTGGGGGAGTTGGTATTGGGGGTGTTTTGGAACCAATGCAGGCAGGGCCTACTATCATAGAGGATAATTGTTTTATAGGGGCAAGATCGGAAGTTGTAGAAGGATGCATAGTCCGGGAGGGATCTGTCCTGGGAATGGGAGTTTATATAGGGCAATCTACTAAAATAGTAGATCGAGAAACTGGAGAGGTTATTTATGGAGAAGTTCCACCTTATTCTGTAGTTGTTTCTGGTTCTATGCCATCAAAAAATAATGTGAGTTTATATTGTGCTGTAATAGTAAAACGTGTTGATGAAAAAACTCGAAGTAAAACTGGCATAAATGAGCTATTAAGAGATTAATAATAGTTTTAACATTCTAGCGTCACAATAAATGACAAACAAAACAAAGTCTGTTTATACTTTAGTTGTTCATGTAGGCCGCTCTAAGAACGATGGGTTGCCAGCTGGCTCAACAGGAGCTGGCTTATTATGTTACGCAAGTGGTATCGACGAACCAGAAGCTGTGAGAGAAACCGTGGCAATTTTAAAGCAGGCGGATCTGGCACCATTAGATGTTACCGGTCATGGTACGGTTGAAGATCGATTAACAGGTGGAGAAGAAATTGGCGACGAAGAATTAAATCTAATGGAGAGAGCAGAAAATGAAAACAGCGTAATTGTAGCCCAAATGACACCATTTTTTGAAAACTAAAAACAAATGTCGAAAGCAGCCTTAATAGATTTAGACGGCACTTTATCAGATTCTGGTTTAGCTATTATTAAATCTATCAATTACGCTTTGGAAAACTTAGGTTATGCAAAGCTGCAAGGTGATACTTCTTGGGTTGTTGGCCCGTCACTTTGGCCAACTTTTATTAAGCTTGGAATAAAAGAAAGTGAGCTAGAGCAAGCTATTTCATTATATAGAAAGTGTTATACTGAAGGCGCTATGTATGAAGGGTTCTTTTATCCTGGGATTTTAGAACAGCTTAATACTCTTAAAACGCAAGGCTATTTATTAGCGCTGGTTACATCTAAACCAATTTCTTATGCTGGAAAAATAACCAAGTTTTTTGGAGCATCAGATTATTTAGATTTTGAGTTTGGTTCTGAATTAGACGGAACGCGTTCTGACAAAACAGAATTAATAAATTATGCCTTGAAAGAAATTAATTTGGCTCCCAAAGACACTGTTATGGTTGGCGACCGTAGTTACGATATGATTGGTGCAAAAAATAATAAAGTGCTTGGTTTAGGTGTGCTTTATGGGTACGGGAGTAAAAAAGAGCTTTTGAACTCAGGAGCAAGCTGTCTAATTGAAAACCCAGAGGACTTTGCAAACGATATTATGCAAGCTTTACCCTTGAGGAATGATTAAAATGAAAATTGATCCAGTATCACTAACCGCCGATCTCGTTCGTTGTCCGTCTGTTACACCTGAGGAAGGCGGCGCAATTGATTTATTAGAGCAATTACTTAAGAAAAATGGTTTTTCGTGTACCAGAATAGTAAGAGGGCAAGTGAACAATCTATTCGCTAAATGGGGAACTGGGAAAAACGGAAGAGTTTTTGGTTTTAATGGCCACACTGATGTCGTTCCCGTTGGTGATTTATCTTCCTGGACGGTTGATCCTTTTGGTGCAGAAATAAAAGAAGGCTATTTATATGGTCGAGGAGCAACCGATATGAAATCAGGCGTAGCGGCTTTTGTTGCTTCTGCAATTGATTTTGTAAACCATCAACCCCCAGACGGTTCTATCGTAATTACCGTTACAGGAGATGAAGAGGATGAAGCTATAGATGGAACAGTAGCTATTTTGGATTGGATGAAACAAAATGGTGAGAAGATAGATCACTGTTTGGTAGGCGAACCAACGTCACCCTCACAAATGGGCGAGATGATGAAAATTGGACGCCGCGGATCAATGAATGCAAAAATAACAGCTACAGGAATTCAGGGCCATTCCGCCTATCCTGATCGATCCAATAATCCAATTGTGGCGATGGTAAAGCTATTGGATAAATTAGTATCGCATCAACTTGATGCTGGAACGGAACATTTTGATCCATCCACACTAGCAATAACCTCTGTTGACACAGGCAACAAGGCATCAAATGTTATACCTGCCGTTACCAAAGCAACAATAAATATAAGGTTTAACGATAGCCATTCGGGCTCTTCTATTGTTTCTTGGCTAAAAGATGAAATAGAAAAAGTATCTGCTGAGTATGGGATTAAATTTAAAACTGATTTTAAAATATCTGGGGAAAGTTTTATTACACCACCTGGCGAATTATCCGATTTAATTTCTAAAGCAGTAAAACAAGAACTTGGTGTAACACCTAAGCTATCAACAACGGGCGGAACATCAGATGCAAGATTTATAAAAGATATGTGTCCGGTAACCGAATTTGGTTTGGTTGGAAAAACAATGCACGCTGTTGATGAAAAGGTTGAAATAAAGCAAATTAATCAGTTGAAAGAAATTTACACTCGGATTCTTGAGGCATATTTTGAGAAAACTTAGGGCCTGCTTGGTAATCATGGCAAAAGAGCCTTTACCTGGAAAGGTTAAGACGAGATTAGCTAGAGAGGTCGGTTCTACAGTAGCCACTTGGTGGTTTCGGCATCAGTTAAAAAAAACAATAAGAAATTTGAATGATCCTAGGTGGGATACAATCGTGTCTTTAAGCCCAGATATCTTTGTTAAAAGAAGAAACTTTTGGTCACCTGAAATTAATTGTATTCCACAAGGTAGAGGTAACTTGGGGCAGAAAATGCGAAACATATTCAAGCTTTTTGCCAATCACCCTAGTTGTATAATTGGAGGCGATATACCAAATATTACAAAGTTAGAGATTTCTAAAGCTTTCAGAAAACTTGGATCAAGAAATTTTGTTGTTGGCCCAGCCGAGGATGGAGGGTTTTGGTTAATTGGCCATCAAGGACAGCTTCCAAGAAAACTCTTTGAAGGAGTTAGGTGGTCTTCCCCTTGGACATTATCAGACACAATTGAAACTTTTGAAGACCAACCATTTTCTTCGCTTTCTAAATTGCAGGACGTTGACAGTTTGGCTGATCTAGAAGCGTTAAAAACAAAAACCAATCATTAGGTTAAAGAAAAGAAACAGTCCTTTTTAATGAGCAAATTACCAACAAAAAAGCAAATCCTAGATTGGATTAAAGATAACCCAAAAAAATCTAGTAAGCGTGAAATTGCCAAGGCTTTTAGAATAAAGGGCTCCATGCGTGTTGAGTTAAAGCAAGTTTTGAAAGAATTAACTTTAAGTGGGGAAATAGATAAAAATAAAAAGTCTTTTAAGAATCCAAATCAACTTCCAAGCGTTTGTATTTTGCAAATGATGGCAAGTACTAGCGATGGTGATCTTTTTGCAAGGCCAGTTGATTGGAAAGGTGATGTGCCCGAACCGATTGTTTTGATGGTCTTTCGCTCATCTGATCCTGCATTAGCATATGGTGATAGAGTTCTTGCAAAAGTTTCCATAGTTAACGATGAACAATACCAATATGAGGGACGGATTATTAGGGTTTTGAAAAAAACCCCAAAGAACACTTTAGGAATTTACAAGGAAACCTCAGAAGGCGGCCGCATACTTTCAATAGAAAAATCAGGAAGGGAGTGGAGCGTCAAATTGAGTGATGCTCTTGGTGCTAAGGATGGTGAACTTGTCGAGGCAGAGCAAATAAAAGGACAGAGAGCGTCTGGTTTAAATGCGGCCAGGGTTATCAATATAGTTGGTGATCCATCAGGACCAAAGGCCGTCTCTCTGATAGCGATACATCAACACGGAATTCCACATCAATTTCCAGAGGATGTATTAAATGAGTCAGAGAATAGCCACTTCTCAGTCGACGCAAAGCGCGAAGATCTCACAAAAATACCCTTTGTTACAATTGATCCATCTGATGCTCGTGATCATGATGATGCCGTTTACTCTCACCCTGATAAGGACCTTTCTAATATTGGAGGCCATGTTTTGTGGGTTGCGATAGCCGATGTTGCCCATTTTGTTAAACCAGGGAGTGCACTCGATAAAGAGGCCAGAAAGCGAGGTAATTCAACATACTTTGCTGATAGAGTTGTTCCAATGTTGCCAGACAGGCTTTCGGGAGACTTATGTAGTATTCATGAAGGCATTGAGCGGCCTTGTTTAGCGGTATGCATGACAATTGATAAGTCGGGTAAGAAACTGAAACAAACATTCCACCGAGCAAAAATAAAAAGTGTGGCGTCTTTAAATTACGCAGAAGTTCAAAAATCAGTTGAGGGTACAATAAATGAGAAGGTGAAACCACACTTTAAAAATGTTATAAAACCCCTCTATGAATCTTATTTTTGTTTAAAAAAATCTAAAGATTTTCGCCAACCACTTGATTTAGACCTGCCTGAGCGGAAGGTAGAGCTGTTTAAAAATGGCAGAGTAAAAGCAGTTGTCTTGAAGGAACGATTTGACTCCCATAGGCTCATAGAAGAATTTATGATTTTAGCAAATGTTGCTGCAGCTGAAGAGCTTTCTAAAGCTAGAAGTGAATTTCTTTACAGGGTTCATGAAGAGCCAACACCAGAAAAATTGAACGCTCTTAGAGAGGTTGCTCAATCAGCAGGCTTTAATTTAGCAAAAGGTCAAGTTTTGCAAACAAGCCATTTGAATGATTTGTTGACAAAGTCAAAACAAAGCGATCTTTCTGAGTTAATTAGCATGACTACACTTCGATCGATGTCTCAAGCCTATTATAGTAGAGAAAATTTTGGTCATTTTGGTTTGGCTCTCAAAAAATACGCTCACTTTACTTCTCCAATTAGGAGATATTCGGATCTAATTACCCATAGGGCTTTAATAAGCTCTTTGGGGCTTGGTTGTGGTGGCTTGAATGAAATGGATTCCGAAAAGCTTGAAGTTACAGCGAAGCATATATCAGATACCGAAAGAAGGTCCATGGTGGCAGAAAGAGATACTACTGATCGTTATCTTGCATCGTATTTGTCAGAAAAAGTTGGAAATGAGTTTGAAGGAAAAATAAGTGGTGTGGCAAAGTTTGGTTTTTTTGTAAGGCTAAATGAAAGTGGGGCGGAGGGCATAGTGCCCGTAAGAACACTTGGTACAGACTTTTACTACTATGATGATCAAACAAATACTCTAAGGGGGTCCGAAACTGGTTTGATTATAGGCTTAGGACAGAGAGCAACAGTGCGTTTGAAGGAAGTTGACCCAATTGCTGGTGGTATAGCTTTTGATGCTTTGAACATAGATGGTGAGAAAATACCTAATATTCAAAAAAAGCGTTCATTAAGATCTATTCGTCGAAAGATTAACAGAAATAAATCAGGTTCCTTAAAAAGAAAGAAGAAAGCCAAAAGGTCTTAAAGCTAAGATGAGTTTTAAAGATTTTATAAAGAACGAATTCCCATCTTTTAATGATGAAGTGAACTTTAAAGAGGATGTTCTTATCAAAGATAAAAACCAATCTGAATTTACACTAAGCTTACCAATTTACCTGAATAAAACCATTACAAAAGAGCGTATTAAAACTGGAAAAGAAAATCTCAAAGCATGGGAAACCCAATTAGCAAAAATACATAAAGTTTGGGGTGTGCCACCCGAAGTTATAATAGCTATCTGGGGAATCGAAACAAACTTTGGAGAGAAACTTGGCACCTATCGAGTTGTAGACACTTTAGCCACCCTTGCTTTTGGAGCAGAAGGAGAGCAACGAAAGGCGCTATTTAAGTCTGAGCTTTCAGCATTAGAAGAAATTAAAAATAAAAAGGGAATAGAGATAGACAACCTATTCGGTAGCTGGGCCGGAGCATTTGGTCATATGCAATTCATGCCAACAACTTTTTTGAAATTTTCTTACCCATTTGAACATAAAAAACCCCCGAATATTTGGAAGAAAAATAACCCGTTAGATTCCTTTGCTTCTGCAGCTCATTATTTAAATGCAATGGGTTGGGTTCGGGACGGTTTTATTCTGAGAAAAATAAGCAAACCAAGTGAGATGGACTATTTGGAGGCAGGATTATCATTGGGTACCCAAAATGGCTTGATTGCCCCTTTAGGGCATTCTGGCCCTCATTTTGAATTTGATATGAA
The DNA here is from genome assembly GCA_902606585.1 of Paracoccaceae bacterium. GTDB lineage: Bacteria > Pseudomonadota > Alphaproteobacteria > Rhodobacterales > Rhodobacteraceae > Salinivivens. The sequence continues at coordinate 6,129 of CACLGX010000033.1, forward strand.
TGCATCAGCAATTTTCCACTACAACAGGTCAGAACTTTATGTTTTTGGCGTTTGGATACTGTCATCTGCCCTAATAAGAGCTCCAAAGGAAATTTTATGGCCAAAGAACCGAGAGCGAATTGGCGCATCAGAAGTAAGAGTTATGCAAAAACAATTAACACTTCTGGGTTATAATACTTTTGGAATAGATGGTAAGTTTGGGTTTAATTCAAAGAAAGCTTTAATTGATTTTCAGAAAGATGTTAAGCAGACACCTGACGGACATCCGGATAGGTCTATTTTAAAAAAATTGCTTTCTCAACCCTCACCATAAGGAATCCAAACACTTTTTGTCTCCGTCGCTGCGTCAAGAAACATTTCTCCCTCCGCTCTTGTATCAAACCAATCAATGTTTTTCAGGCACCATGTGCGTTTTATGTTTTTTGCAGCTTCAAACTCAATCGTTTTTGTTATCTCTTCTTCAGAAAAAGACCAAACTGCGTTCACATCCATATGACTGGATGCGTGTGGTGCTAGATCAAGGTGATTGCCAGTTAAAATGTTTATAACACCTGGGGGAATGTCCGATGTTTCTAATACCTGATAAAAGTCTGTTGCTGTAAGTGATCCAATAAAAGGTGAAATGGCTGTAACTCTGTTTCCCATTGCGATTGCCGGAGCAATACAAGAAATTAAAGAAAGCAAGGGTTCACTTGATGGGCAAAAGACTATTATGTTTCCAACCGCTTCTCGCATAGTCAAGCCGACACCTCTTACTGGAACACCGCTAATTGAGCCATCAAATTTGTCTGCCCAAGCAGCATAGGAAAACAGCCGTCTAATCGAAAACTCAACTTCTTTTTTTCCACTTTTATTACCAGACATTTGATCGATGCGCTTGGAAAATTCTTCTCTTCTTGCATGAAGATTTTCGGCCATAAAATAAATTATTTGAGCTCTCAAATGCCCAGAAGATGTTGACCAGTTAGACGCTTTATTCATCGCTTCAACAGCATTTCTAATATCCTTCCTGTTTGAAGAAGGAACATGTCCAGCATAGTTGTTAGTGGCATCAAAAACTTTTTGTGAGTAACCCCCATCTGGTCTTGCTTGTTTTCCACCAATATATAGTTTTGCTGTTCTGTCTAAATTGACGGTGCCTTGATTAGAATGGCTTTGTTTTATTTTAGCTTTATTTGCGGAAAAATTTATCGAATGTTTTAGATAGCTTTTTAAACCGTCCCATCCTCCTTCTCGTCCGAAACCGCTTTCTTTAACTCCACCAAAGCCAATTGCTGCATCAAACATGTTGGTACCATTTACCCAAACGACACCAGCTTTTATTTTTGGCGCCAAACCCAGTGCTAAATTAATGTTTTCGCTCCAAATACTCGCAGCTAATCCATAGGTTGTATCATTTGCTAAACCACAGGCTTCTTTTGGTGTACGAAATGTTGTGCTTACTAGGACAGGGCCAAAAATTTCTTCTTGCATCAATTTATCTGATGGAGACAGGCCTGTGATTAAAGTAGGTTTATAATAAAGGCCTTTTTTCGGTATTTCACATTCAGCGTAATAAACCTGCCCTTCCGTTTCAGAAACCAGATTTTTTATTCTTGTTAGTTGGGATTTGTCTACAATAGCCCCCATATCAACCGATTTATCGAGAGGATCACCGACACGTAATTTATCCATCCGATTTCGAATTTTTTTGTGAAACTTATCTTCAATACTCTCATGAATTAAAAGCCTGGAACCAGCACAACATACTTGGCCTTGATTGAACCAGATAGCATCAACCAGGCCCTCAACAGCGCTGTCTAGATCGGCATCGTCAAAGACAATAAATGGAGATTTTCCACCCAATTCAAGTGTAAGAGATTTTCCAGAGCCAGCAGTCTTTTCTCTGATAACTCTGCCAACTTCCGTCGATCCAGTAAACGCAATTTTTGCAATATCTGGATGATTAACAAGCATTTCCCCAACACAACCGTCACCGGTTATGATGTTTATTACTCCGTCTGGTACACCGGCCTCTGAGCAGATTTCGGCAAACAAAAGAGCGGTTAAAGAAGTATACTCAGCAGGTTTAAGAACTACTGTATTACCTGTTGCCAAAGCAGGTGCAATTTTCCAAGCCAACATCAGCAATGGGAAGTTCCAAGGAATTATTTGGCCACATACCCCTATTGGCTCCATATTTTGGATTTTGCTCTTATATATTTGTGCAATTCCGGCATGATAATAAAAATGACGTTGTGCTAATGGTATATCAATATCACGAGACTCTCTTATTGGCTTGCCATTATCGATTGACTCAAGAACAGAAAAAAGACGAGAATTTTTCTGTAAAAGCCGTGCAATTGAGTATAATACCTTCGCTCTTTCGTGAGAATTGACTGCCGACCAACTTTTAAAAGCATTTTTAGCAGCTTTAACTGCTTTATTGACATCTTTATTAGTGGCCTGACTTAAGCTGGCTATGGTTTCTCCATTAGAGGGATTGACAGATTTAAATCCATGTTTTGGACTGGTAAGCGCACCACCAATAAAATGGCCAAAAGAGGAATTATGTTTAAGTAACCATTTTTTTGCTTCACCCGCGCTTTCGGGTGCAACCCCATAGTCCATACTATCTAGAATTTTTTTAAGAGACATTTTTACCCCATAGCATGCCGATAAGAGGCGGAATATGCGCCAGTTATATGATGTTCCAACTGTCTTTCGATATCACCCAAAAGGCTTGATGCCCCAAATCGGAACAAATCAGGGCTAAGCCATTGATCACCTAATTCTTCTTTAACTAGGCTCAGGTTTGTCAGAGCATCTTTAGCTTTAGAGATCCCACCTGCTGGCTTGTATCCAATTTTAAAACCTGTTTTTTCATGATATTCACGAATTGCTCTCATCATAACTAACGATACTGGCAATGTAGCGTTTACAGGCTCTTTGCCCGTAGAGGTTTTTATAAAGTCAGCTCCTGCCATCATACAGACTGCAGATGCACGCGCTACATTACGCAATGTTCCCAGCTCTCCGGTAGCTAATATAGTTTTTATATGAGCAGAGCCGCAAGCTTTTCGAAAGGATCGGACTTCATCGTATAAATCTCCCCAGTTTTGGGTCAGAACATGGCGACGCGATATCACGATATCTATTTCACTTGCTCCAGCTGAAACGCTATATTCTATTTCTGCTATGCGGAGAGGTAGCGGTGATAGCCCAGCAGGAAAACCTGTTGAAACTGCCGCAACCGGAATTCCGGAACCTGTGAGCTTTGATACTGCTGTTTCTATCATATCGTGATAAACGCAAACAGCTCCGACTTTTAAGTTGTTTAAGCCAAGTTTGTCTTTAAGCGTCGTAGAAATAGGCTTTTTAGCTTTTGCGCACAAACGTTTAACTCTTCCTATTGTGTCATCACCACTTAAAGTTGTAAGGTCCATACACCTTACTGCTTGTATCAACCAGGCAGCTTGGTGTTGCTTTTTAATAGATCTCCTTGAAGCTATAGTGGTGGCACGTCTTTCAATTGCTGATGTGTTGGCTTGAATAGATGAAACCCAGTCTAAATCTAAATCGATCCCTGTGTTGCGAGGAATGATGGCCTTTGGAAGCAGCGTTAATTTTTTACTATTTTTTGTAGCCATGGAACTTTTTGAAAATTAGACCTCAACAATTAATGGGCTTATATTTGATATTAATACGACTTAATTTGTAAATAAAACGGGACCAAACATTGAGATTCTGTAATTTACTAGCTGGCATAATTACTACCCTCATCATCTAAAATTTTCTTTAATTCTTCTAAGTGTCGACCTTCTTGACCAGAATAGTTTTCAATTTCAGAAGCTGTTTTCTCGGCAATATCATCAGGTATAATTCTTAATGGTTGCCCTGCTTGCAGGGCCTTAATATAGGTTTTGGCTGCTCTTTCGAAGTAATAAAGTCGATCGAAGGTATCTGCTATAGAGCTTCCGATTATCATCACACCATGGTTCCCCATTATAAGGACCTTTTTTTGTGGGTCCTTCAATAGTTCAGAGCACCTCTCCCCTTCTTCTTCAAAAGCTAAACCTCCATAATTTTCGTCAATTACATATCTATTATAAAAAATAGCACAATTCTGATCTATTGGTGGTAGTGAGCTATCTTTTAAACTCGCCAAAACGGTTGCATACATTGAGTGAACATGCATTGCACAACGGGCATGAAGACAGTTTCTATGGATTGAACCGTGTAGGCCCCAAGCTGTTGGGTCAGGAGCACCGGGCAGATCAAGAGTATTAGGATCATTGGCATCTACAACAATTAAATCAGAGGCTTTGATGCGAGAGAAATGTGCTTGATTGGGATTCATTAAAAATTTTGTACCGTCATCATTTATTGAAAATGAAAAATGATTAGCTACCCCCTCATGCAAATCGAACCGTGCCGCCCATCTGAAGGCTGCGGCAAGATCTACACGTTCTTTCCAGTAACTAATATTTTGTATTTTATCTTCGGCCAGTGACATAATTTTCCTTAGGTTGAAATAAAACTAAAGAGCAAAGCTTATCTACAGATACTAATCGTCAACTAATAAAAATAACTAGGAAAAAATTAAATTAGCTAAAATTTAGTATACCTGTGCTATCATTGGTTGGGTTTGGCCCTTCCGATAGTTGATTTCGTGAACCACATTCAATCATTAACCCTGGGGATAGGGATGGAAAAACAAAAAATAATAACCCTTAAAAAAACAAAAGCAGAAATATTTTGGGATCCTGCTAAAGCTGTTAAAAGGTTAATAGATGATTATGAAAAAAGCATAAATTTTTTAAGAGAGAATTTTGATAAATTTCTACAGAACGGATATAAAGGTGAAAGGTATAGAGCTTACTATCCTGAGATTTTTATAGAGGTAAAAAGCTTTGCTCCAACTGATAGCAGGCTCAGTTTTGGACACGTTACAGAGCCCGGTATTTATTCTGCGACAGTTACACAACCAGAATTATTTGAAAACTATCTAATTCAGCAGATATCCCTATTAATCGAAAATCATAATGTTCCAATTACGATAGGGGTTTCAAAAACACCAATACCACTGCACTTCGCAATGAAAGGCAAGCTGGTCGCCAGCCCCAACAATGAAATAGACGAATTTCCACTAAGGGACGTTTTTGACGTGCCTGATTTATCAACGACAAATGACAGTATAGTCAATGGAACAGCATCACCTTCCAAAGAAGAGCCAAATTCATTGTGTCTTTTTACTGCTCAAAGAGTTGATTATTCTTTGGCAAGACTAGATCACTACACAGCAACTGACCCGAAACATTTTCAAAATTTTGTTCTTTTTACAAACTATCAGTTTTATGTTGATGAGTTTGAACGTTTTGCCCGGAAGGTATTAAACAATCCAGAAAGTGGCTACGAGAGCTTTGTAGGCCCAGAAAACTTTGAAATTTCCTGTTCGCAATCCGAAATCCCCAAGCCAAACAAACTTCCTCAAATGCCGTCCTACCATTTAAAGAAATCAGACGGTAATGGAATAACTCTCGTGAATATTGGCATTGGTCCAAGTAATGCCAAGACAGCAACAGATCATATAGCCGTTTTGAGACCTCAGGCCTGGCTAATGCTGGGTCACTGCGCTGGCTTGCGAAATAGTCAGCGGCTCGGTGATTTTGTTCTCGCGCACGCATATTTAAGGGAAGATAAGGTTCTTGATGAAGATTTGCCATCATGGGTACCAGTGCCCGCACTGGCAGAGGTGCAAATTGCTCTAGAGCAAGCAGTCGCAGACATCACCCAGCTAAAAGGTTATGACTTAAAGCAGATAATGCGAACTGGCACGGTAGCCACAGTAGATAATAGGAATTGGGAATTGCGCGAACAGACTGGTCCTGTTCATAGGTTAAGCCAATCTCGAGCGATAGCTTTAGATATGGAAAGTGCAACGGTGGCTGCAAATGGATTCCGTTTTAGAATACCCTATGGAACTCTTTTATGTGTTTCTGATAAGCCTTTGCATGGGGAGCTTAAGCTCCCGGGAATGGCTTCAGAGTTTTACAAAACCCAAGTTTCACAACATTTAAGCATAGGTGTTCGTACAATGGAAATATTACAAGAAATGCCATTGGGGCGTCTCCAAAGCCGTAAATTGAGGAGTTTTAATGAGACAGCCTTCCTTTAAATAGCAAAAAAATGATAAAAAAAGCTATTTTTAGGTTGTTTTTGACCACTATCAGTTGTGTCCGGACACAATATACAGTTACAATAGATACACGAGGTCCAAAATTTTGGGCAGTCTAAGGAGAAGTATAATGTCTAAACCAATGACAAAAACACAACTGGTTGCAGCGCTGGCTGATGAGATGGGCTCAGATAAAAAGTCTGCAGCCGCAGCTTTGGAAGCAGTATGTAGCCTAATTACTCGCGAAGTTTCTGGCGGTGGAGCTGTTACGCTGCCGGGGGTTGGAAAAATCCAGTGCCGCGCGCGTCCAGAAAGGATGGTTCGCAACCCTGCTACTGGAGAGCAGTTCATGAAGGCTGCAGATAAAGTAGTTAAGATGACTATAGCTAAAGCATTAAAGGATAGCGTAAATAGCTAAGCTTAAAATCTTTGGTAAAAAGGGGTCGCTTTTAGCGGCCCCTTTATTTTTTTATTTATTTTAATAGGACGTAAAAAGGCTGAAAGATAACTTATGAATGTTCGTGCGCTTTTATTGGGCTTAATTTTTGTGATCATTTGGTCATCAGCATTTACTTCTGCTCGAATAATTGTCTTATATTCTTCTCCGTTAGCGGCATTATCAATTAGATTTCTCATCTCTGGTTTAATAGGCGTTTTTATAGCCTTAGTTTTGGGACAGTCTTTTAAGCTTACAAAATCGCAGTGGCGCGCAACTTTTGTTTTTGGATTGTGTCAGAATGCTCTTTATCTCGGTTTAAATTTTATCGCTATGCAATCCATCGAAGCTTCGCTTGCTGCGATAATTGCGTCGACTATGCCGCTTATGGTGGCGTTTGCTGGCTGGTTATTTGTCTCGGAGCGCCTTTCGCCTTCTGGGGTTCTGGGTCTAGTGCTTGGGTTTTCTGGTGTAACATTAATTATGTGGGCAAGGCTAAACCAAGGTGTCGATATTTTTGGCTTGGTGCTTTGTATCATTGGAGCACTAGCGCTTACTGTAGCTACACTTACACTTAAAGATGCTAGTTCTGGGGGAAATATAATGATGATAGTGGGACTTCAAATGCTTGTTGGTTCTGTGGTATTGGCTGTATTTTGTTTGCTATTTGAGAATATTCATTTAACCTTAAATAATTCTTTCTTATTGGCATTTGCGTACACAACTATTTTTCCTGGGCTAGTGGCTACAGTAGTGTGGTTTAAACTTGTCAATCATATTGGCGCAGTGAAGGCAGCAACCTATCATTTTTTAAACCCATTTTTTGGGGTTGTAATAGCATGGCTGTTTTTAAGGGAAAACATTAGTTACATGGATGGTTTGGGAGTGGTTGTCATAACGGTGGGCATATATATGGTTCAAACCTCTAAGCATAAGTTCTAGCAAGCAAACTAAAGTACTAAGGAATAATTTGATTAAAAGTTCCACTTGGCCGCATAATTGTTCGAACTTTGATTGGATCCGTGTGGTAGTAACCTCCAAGGTCTACTTCCTTTCCTTGTAAAGCCATTAATTCTTCAATGATCTTTTCTTCGTTTTCTTTAAGAGATCTTGCTATCTTTTCAAAATAGTTTGAAATTTCTATGTCTTGTTTTTGCTTTGCAAGCGCTTTTGCCCAATAAAGTGCAAAGTAAAAGTGACTGGTCCGATTATCTTCTTCGCCGACTTTCCTAGAGGGTGATTTGTTTTTATTAAGAACTCCCTGTGTGGCAGTTTCGACGGCTGCACCTAGTATCGCAGCTTTTGGATTGTCGTTAGTTTTAGCAAAAAAGTTCAAGCTTTCACCTAAAGCGCAGAACTCACCCAGACTGTCCCACCGTAAGTGGTTTTCGTCTTTTAATTGTTGGACGTGCTTGGGTGCTGACCCACCGGCACCAGTTTCAAATAACCCACCACCGCTTAATAATTTTACAACAGAAAGCATTTTTGCAGATGTACCCAGCTCCAATATGGGAAATAAATCAGTTAAATAATCTCTTAAAACATTACCTGTAACGGCGATACTGTCTTGGCCTAGCCTTATAGTTTCCAGTGTAAGACGGGTAGCTTCTCGTGGTGCCATAATTGAAAATTTTTCAGTTAATTTTTTGCTTTCCAATGCAAGATGTACGTATTGAATAAGCTCAGCAT
>CACLGX010000034.1 GCA_902606585.1 Paracoccaceae bacterium
GACACGGCCCAGACTCCTACGGGAGGCAGCAGTGGGGAATCTTGGACAATGGGGGCAACCCTGATCCAGCCATGCCGCGTGAGTGAAGAAGGCCCTAGGGTCGTAAAACTCTTTCGCCTGTGATGATAATGACAGTAGCAGGTAAAGAAACCCCGGCTAACTCCGTGCCAGCAGCCGCGGTAATACGGAGGGGGTTAGCGTTGTTCGGAATTACTGGGCGTAAAGCGCACGTAGGCGGATTAGAAAGTTAGAGGTGAAATCCCGGGGCTCAACCCCGGAACTGCCTTTAAAACTACTAGTCTAGAGTTCGAGAGAGGTGAGTGGAATTCCGAGTGTAGAGGTGAAATTCGTAGATATTCGGAGGAACACCAGTGGCGAAGGCGGCTCACTGGCTCGATACTGACGCTGAGGTGCGAAAGTGTGGGGAGCAAACAGGATTAGATACCCTGGTAGTCCACACCGTAAACGATGAATGCCAGTCGTCGGGTAGTATACTATTCGGTGACACACCTAACGGATTAAGCATTCCGCCTGGGGAGTACGGTCGCAAGATTAAAACTCAAAGGAATTGACGGGGGCCCGCACAAGCGGTGGAGCATGTGGTTTAATTCGAAGCAACGCGCAGAACCTTACCAACCCTTGACATCCTGTGCTACATTCAGAGATGAATAGTTCCTTTCGGGGACGCAGTGACAGGTGCTGCATGGCTGTCGTCAGCTCGTGTCGTGAGATGTTCGGTTAAGTCCGGCAACGAGCGCAACCCACATCCCTAGTTGCCAGCAGTTCGGCTGGGCACTCTATGGAAACTGCCCGTGATAAGCGGGAGGAAGGTGTGGATGACGTCAAGTCCTCATGGCCCTTACGGGTTGGGCTACACACGTGCTACAATGGCATCTACAGTGGGTTAATCCCCAAAAGATGTCTCAGTTCGGATTGTCGTCTGCAACTCGACGGCATGAAGTCGGAATCGCTAGTAATCGCGTAACAGCATGACGCGGTGAATACGTTCCCGGGCCTTGTACACACCGCCCGTCACACCATGGGAGTTGGTTCTACCCGACGGCCGTGCGCTAACTTTTGAGGCAGCGGACCACGGTAGGATCAGCGACTGGGGTGAAGTCGTAACAAGGTAGCCGTAGGGGAACCTGCGGCTGGATCACCTCCTTTCTAAGGATGATTTTAGCAGATTGGCTTGCCGTTCTCGTAAATCACTTAGCAGTCTCTTTAAGAGGCAAATTAAATCAAACTGTCCTCGTATCTCTTCGTTTTGCTAACACGGGCTACCGCCCGTATGGGTCGGTAGCTCAGGTGGTTAGAGCGCACGCCTGATAAGCGTGAGGTCGGAGGTTCAAGTCCTCCTCGACCCACCATGAATATAAGTATTTTGGGGCCTTAGCTCAGCTGGGAGAGCGCCTGATTTGCATTCAGGAGGTCAGGAGTTCGATCCTCCTAGGCTCCACCAAATTTTCTGTGTTCTTAATCTAATTTGATCGCTAAGCAGATCATTCTGTTTAGCCGTCCAATTGGACGTTTGCCTTAAGGGCAATTTTATATCGTGAAGAGAGATACAATATCAACACTGTTTGGATCATATAAGTAAGTATGTATCCTCAGTATTGTGAAGCAGATTTATCTGTGGACAGCTTTTGGATTAGGTCTTTTCCTCGACCTCCCTTAAGTTTGCATGCTGAAAAGAACAGAGTTGTCCAAGTCAAGTACACTAACTTTATCGTTCCTTTTTGGAATGATGGGAAAGTAAATTTTAATGACTTTTGGTCCAGAAAGAAGGCCTATGTGAACCAGCGTAGGTTGTCAGTTAAGTCTGATTTTTTCTGGATCAGATCAAGCGCGAAAAGGGCGTTTGGTGGATGCCTTGGCAGTAAGAGGCGATGAAGGACGTGATACTCTGCGATAAGCTATGGTAAGCCGAGAATAGGCTCTGAACCATAGATCTCCGAATGGGGAAACCCACCTGATACTCGATTATTGATAGCTTTAGTTATGAATAGTTGGGTAAAACAGGTACTTTTAACCTGAATACATAGGGTTTTAAGAGCAAACCCGGGGAACTGAAACATCTAAGTACCCGGAGGAAAGGAAATCAATAGATACTTCGTTAGTAGCGGCGAGCGAACGCGAACCAGCCGAGCCGAGATTGTGACTAGAACATCCTGGAAAGGATGGCCATAGTGGGTGACAGCCCCGTATAGGAAGCATGATTGGACGTATTAAGTAGGGCGGGACACGTGAAATCCTGTTTGAAGATCGGGGGACCACCCCCGAAGGCTAAGTACTCCTTGCTGACCGATAGCGAACCAGTACCGTGAGGGAAAGGTGAAAAGCACCCCGACGAGGGGAGTGAAACAGTACCTGAAACCGAACGCCTACAATCAGTTGGAGGGGCATATGCCCTGACAGCGTACCTTTTGTATAATGGGTCATCGACTTGGTCTATCTAGCAAGCTTAAGCCGTTAGGTGTATGCGCAGCGAAAGCGAGTCTTAATAGGGCGTTGAGTTAGATGGATCAGACCCGAAACCGAGTGATCTAGGCATGACCAGGATGAAGGTAAGGTAACACTTACTGGAGGTCCGAACCCACACCTGTTGAAAAAGGTCGGGATGAGTTGTGCCTAGGGGTGAAAGGCCAATCAAACTCGGAGATAGCTGGTTCTCCGCGAAATCTATTTAGGTAGAGCGTCATCCGAATACCCCGGGGGGTAGAGCACTGGATGGGTAATGGGGCCCCACAGGCTTACTGATCCTAACCAAACTCCGAATACCCGGGAGTACTAGATGGCAGACACACTGCGGGTGCTAACGCCCGTAGTGGAGAGGGAAACAACCCTGACCTCCAGCTAAGGCCCCTAATTCATGGCTAAGTGGGAAAGCAGGTGAGACGGCCAAAACAACCAGGAGGTTGGCTTAGAAGCAGCCATCCTTTAAAGATAGCGTAACAGCTCACTGGTCTAAATAAGCTGTCTTGCGGCGAAGATGTAACGGGGCTCAAGCCATGAGCCGAAGCTGAGGACATCGCAAGATGTGGTAGCGGAGCGTAGTGTGACATAGGTTCTATCCTCTTTAGTCGTCTTTGACGGCCTTGGAGGATTGAGAATCTTTCTGTGAAGCCGGGCTGTAAGGCAACCGGTGGAGAGATCACTAGTGAGAATGATGACATGAGTAGCGACAAAGAGTGTGAGAGACACTCTCGCCGAAAGTCCAAGGGTTCCTGCTTAAAGCTAATCTGAGCAGGGTAAGCCGACCCCTAAGTCGAGGCCGAAAGGCGTAGACGATGGGAACCAGGTTAATATTCCTGGGCCAGGAAGATGTGACGGATCGTGAAGGTTGTTCACCCTTATTGGATTGGGTGGGCCACTAATCGGTTCCTGGAAATAGCCTTCCATAAGATCGTACCCTAAACCGACACAGGTGGACTGGTAGAGAATACCAAGGCGCTTGAGAGAACTATGTTGAAGGAACTCGGCAAAATACCTCCGTAAGTTCGCGAGAAGGAGGCCCAGTTTCTACGCAAGTATTGACTGGGGGCACAAACCAGGGGGTGGCGACTGTTTACTAAAAACACAGGGCTCTGCGAAGTCGCAAGACGACGTATAGGGTCTGACGCCTGCCCGGTGCCTGAAGGTTAAAAGGAGATGTGAGAGCATCGAATTGAAGCCCAGGTAAACGGCGGCCGTAACTATAACGGTCCTAAGGTAGCGAAATTCCTTGTCGGGTAAGTTCCGACCTGCACGAATGGCGTAACGACTTCCCCACTGTCTCCAACATAGACTCAGCGAAATTGAATTGCCTGTCAAGATGCAGGCTTCCCGCGGTTAGACGGAAAGACCCCGTGCACCTTTACTACAACTTCGCACTGGCATCAGGCACAACATGTGCAGGATAGGTGGTGGGCTTTGAAGCAGTAACGCCAGTTATTGTGGAGCCACCCTTGAGATACCACCCTTGTTCTGCTTGATGTCTAACTGCGGTCCATTATCTGGATCCAGGACCCTGCGTGGTGGGTAGTTTGACTGGGGCGGTCGCCTCCTAAAGAGTAACGGAGGCGCGCGAAGGTTGGCTCAGAGCGGTCGGACATCGCTCGTTGAGTGCAATGGCAGAAGCCAGCCTGACTGCGAGACTGACAAGTCGAGCAGAGTCGAAAGACGGCCATAGTGATCCGGTGGTCCCGCGTGGAAGGGCCATCGCTCAACGGATAAAAGGTACGCCGGGGATAACAGGCTGATACTGCCCAAGAGTCCATATCGACGGCAGTGTTTGGCACCTCGATGTCGGCTCATCTCATCCTGGGGCTGGAGCAGGTCCCAAGGGTACGGCTGTTCGCCGTTTAAAGAGGTACGTGAGCTGGGTTTAGAACGTCGTGAGACAGTTCGGTCCCTATCTGCCGTGGGTGTAGGATACTTGAGAGGAGTTGCCCCTAGTACGAGAGGACCGGGGTGAACGATCCACTGGTGGACCTGTTGTTGCGCCAGCAGCAGTGCAGGGTAGCTATGATCGGACAGGATAACCGCTGAAGGCATCTAAGCGGGAAGCCCCCCTCAAAACAAGGTATCCCTGAGAGCCGTGGAAGACCACCACGTCGATAGGCCGGAGATGTAAGCATGGTAACATGTTCAGTTGACCGGTACTAATGGCTCGATAGGCTTGGTTTGATCCAGTAATAATCAGATTACTAATTACATCCAAAAGTCATACACACACAATTTGGACACTCTGCCTTAAGTAAAGGCATTGTTGATACTTATCTATTTATTCGGTTTGGTGGCCATAGCACGAGTGAAACACCCGGTCCCTTCCCGAACCCGGCCGTTAAGCACCGAAGCGCTGATGGTACTGCATCTTAAGGTGTGGGAGAGTAAGTCACTGCCAAACCTAATAAGTAGATAAATCTCTCTGATCAATATCCCAAATGGCGCGGGATGGAGCAGCCCGGTAGCTCGTCAGGCTCATAACCTGAAGGTCGTAGGTTCAAATCCTACTCCCGCAACCAAATAAACTTAAAAAATGATGGCAGGCTTTTGTATCCCTATTGGTTTGCCTTCAATTTGTTGGATATATTGCTGCATTAATTATCCATTAGTTTGGGCTGCTTTAAGAAAGCAATTTATACTTGCTACAGACTACGTTGTTATATAGTTGGACCTTTTATGTTTTGAACAGCTTTAATGGTATTAACCGCCCCCTTTATTTTTGCGTTTATTCTACTGATAATTTATTTTTCTTCTTTGACCACTCGGCATAATTTTCAAAGTCTAATTTCTAAGCAGATGTTGTTTTTTGGTTTGCTCGTATTTTAATCATGTAGCACAATATGCGTTCAAAAATTGTTTACAGACCGCTCGTCAATTTCTATTCAAGAAGCTTTAAACGTTACTCATTGCCCGAATCGTGTAAGTCGATATATTTGTATACAAGTTGGATACAATTTTTTCATTATCATCTTTTGTATCCACTTTGAAATGCTGCAAGAAAAACCAGATTTAAATTAATAATAATTGGAGGAAATTATGAAAATTTGTAATCTACTAGCCAGCGCTTTTACAGTTTTAAGCTTCAGTCTGGCCATTCCCTTTACTGCTACAGCAGATGTTGCAGGAACACTCATTATAGCTGAGAATGAGACACCCGAGAACCTAGATCCAGCAAATGCAACAAATTCTACTGTTAACCAATTGTTGGTTGGAGTTTATGATGCACTTGTACAATTCAAGGCGGGTGAAACTTCAGTCAGTCCTCAGCTTGCTACAGATTGGCAAGTTTCTGACGACGGTTTGCAATATACATTTAAAATACGAAGCGATGTGAAGTTTCACGATGGTAGTTCTATGACCTCTGCTGATGTTGTTTTTACGCTTGATCGCTTACAAGCCGCATCGGCTGCGGTCTTAAATGATATGGGCCCCTTCAAATCGGCAGAAGCAATAGATGACTACACTGTTAAAATGACTTTGGAAGCACCTTTTGGCCCCTTCATTTCGGCGCTCTCGCGGATCTATATAGTAAGTAAAGCGCAAGTCGAGCCACATATGTCAGATGATAACGGTCGAGGTTGGCTCGCAGTTAATGCTGCCGGTTCTGGCCCTTATTCAGTAAGCACATACAAACCGACAGAAGTGGTTACTCTAAATGCTTTTGAAGGTTATTGGGGTGGATGGGATGGTGACCATGTAGCTGAAGTAGTTTTCCGATACATTGCGGAGCCCTCTACACAATTAGCGCTCTTGAAGTCTGGTGAAGTTCATATCGCACCCGATATCACTGTGCAGGATAAACTTTCTTTAATGGATGCAGACGGCTTTCGAGTTGATATAGGCGCGGCTGCAACTCCACTATACTTTCAATTTAATACTTCGAGTGATGGCTTGGTTGGTGATGCCTCATTTAGAAAAATGCTAGCACAGACCTTTGATCGGAAACTTCACTTGGATTACGTTTTACAAGGCTTTGGAACTATGCCAGACGGCCCGTTGCCTCCAGACTGGATGGGACATTCGACATCAACAGAACTACCTTTTAACATGGCTGCTGCCAAAGAGCTTGTAGACCAAAATGGCTGGGCTGGTAGTACACTTAAAGTTCGTTATTTGCCGGCGATAGAAGAGGAGCAAGCTGCTGTTGAACAATTACAGTCAAATCTTTCTCAACTTGGTATTAAATTGGAAGCAGAAGGTATGACATGGCCGGCACAGGCTGCAACTGTGCAGGACTTGGACACTACCTCTGATATAAATATGATATATAATTTTCCAAGCTTTCCCGATCCACATGCTATTTTAAATACTTCATTTAACAGCCAAAACACTGGATACAATGGTGGATATAATTGGGCTCAATATTCTAATTCTGAAGTTGATGCATTGCTAAATCAAGCCGCATCTTCAGCAGATCAAAGTGAACGAGCAACTCTGTATGCAAAAGCTCAGCAGATGATTGGTGCTGAATATCCAGTTATCACGGTATCATTGCCAGGCTCGGTTGTTGCAATGTCTAGTGCTGTAAAAGGATATCGCTACAGTGTGGCGCATCACCAGACATTTAATTATATGGATATTTCTGTAGATTAGGCGTCAGTAGGGATAGTATTAAATGCATTACTTTTTCCAAAGGTTTGTATTTTCTTTACTATCCCTATTTATTTTAACCTTAATAACATTTCTATTAAGCCAAGTTGTTCCTGGTGATCCAGCCATAGTTGCGGCAGGTCCCAATGCTGGAGCAGAAAAAATTGAGTTGCTACGATCGGAAATGGGTTTAGATAAGCCGCTTACGCAACAATTCTTAATTTATGTAGGAAAGTTAGCTCAGGGTGACTTAGGTAAGTCATGGTTTACTCATCAACCGATTTTAGAAGATTTGATCAGAGAACTCCCGCCGTCTCTTGAGCTGGTCATTATAGCTATGGTCATAAACCTTGTGATTTCCCTGCCACTCGGTTTATGCTCAGCTCGCTATAATGATACACGATTTGATAGTTTAGTTAGATTATTCGCTATGATTGGTGCGGGTTTACCAATATTTTGGACGGCGCTTATCCTACAAAACGTTATTGGAGGAGAATTGCAACTCTTGCCAATAGCTGGCAGACTTTCTTTCGAATATCGCGCTTTCGAAGGCTATACTGGCTTTTTTCTATTAGATGGTTTGATATTGGGAAGACTTGATGTTTTTTTTGACGCTTTAAAACACCTTATCTTACCTGCGTTTTCCCTCAGCCTTCTATTTACAGCGGTTGGTCTTCGCATAACTCGAACTGCTATGATAAGTGAATTTCAAAAAGATTATGTTTTGCTGGCGCGAACTAAGGCAGCGAGTGAACCACGCATTATGTTCAAACATGTCTTTCCTAATGGTGCTCCACCGTCTTTGACAGTTTTTGGAATGCAATTTGGCTGGATGCTTGGTGCTACAGTTCTTGTTGAAGAAATTTATGGTCGGCCCGGTATAGGTCGTTATGCAGTCAAGGCTGTCACCCAGTCAGATATACATGCTGTTGTGGCTGTAGTTTTGGTGGTTGGAATAGTATTTCTATTGGCCAATTTGGTTGTTGATTTATTATTATATATTTTAAATCCCAGAGGACGCATGGACAAATGAAATCCTTTTTAAATTTGACTTTTTTCGTAAAGTCACCTTTTGAAAAGTTAGCCTTGGGGATAGTGTTCTTTATTATTTTGATTTCTATTTTTGGTGATTTTATCGTGCCTTATGATCCTACCCAGATAGATTTTCGGGGAAAACTACAGCCGCCTTCACTAGAACATCCACTAGGGCAGGATGGGGCTGGCCGGGATGTTCTAAGTCGAGTTTTATCAGGAGCGAGATTAACTGTACTTTCTACATTTACGGTAATCTTTGTGGTATTAGTTATTGGTTGTACGATAGGTATTTTTTCAGCATTTGCAGGCGGTTGGATTGATAATATTTTGATGAGAATCGCAGATATATGGCTGGGATTTCCTCCACTTATCTTGGCTCTAGGCTTTGCTGCTGCTTTGGGAGCGAGCCTAGAAGCGGCTATTTGGGCGCTAATTTTCAGCTGGTGGCCTAACTACGCAAGACTATCGAGAATGATAACTTTAGATATTCTTTCAAAACCTTTTATTGCAGGTGCAGAAGTATTAGGAGTGCCGTTGTGGCGAAAGGTAACTTTTTATGTTTTGCCAAATGCTTTTGATGTCTTGATTATTCAAGTCGCTTTGGATGTTTCCGCAGTTATGCTTTCAATTTCCGGATTATCTTTTATTGGTGTTGGTGCTCAAATACCTGCCCCAGAGTGGGGGTCAATGATTGCGGATGGGCGAGCACATATGAGCACTGCGTGGTGGGTTGTTGTATTTCCTGGCCTGGCAATTTTTTTTAGTGCTCTCAGTTTTAATGTGGTTGGTGATGCGCTTCGTCGAGAGTTAGATCCCCTTATAAGGAGGGTTTGATGGCGCAAGTAGATGAAAAGTTAATTAGTAAAGAAGAAATAATCCTGGATGTTGAGAATTATAGTGTGGGGTTGAAAAAAATAAAAAAGTCTTTTGTTGAGGCTGTATCTTTTTCAGTTTTTAAGGGAGAAATTTTTGGTGTTGCAGGTGAGAGTGGCTCTGGGAAAACGTTATTAACTTTATCTATGTTTGGATTGCATAACGCATCTCACTTGAATACCGGTGACGTTTCTTTTGATTTAAACAAAATAATTCAAAGTGGTGTAAGGGTCGTTCAAACGAAAAAACTGGCCTTGCGTATTGGTTTCATATTGCAGGATCCGTTCTCATCGCTAAATCCTTCAGTGAAAATCGGAAAGCAAATAGGCGAAGCAATATATCTTGCTCAGGGAAAAAAGCCAAAAAGTATAGAAAACCGTTCTTTAGTTTATAAACTGTTATCTGAGGTGGGAATTCCTGACCCTGAAAATTCATATGAACAATACCCTGATCAGTTTTCGGGAGGAATGAGACAACGGATAGTGATTGCTATAGCACTTTCTCAAGATCCGGACCTCTTGATTGCAGATGAACCAACGACCGCATTAGATGCAAGTACACAAAGAAAGATCATAGATTTAATAATTGACCGTAGTCGCCAGCGTGGACTTACTGTAATTTTAGTAAGCCATAATATAGCTCTTTTACAAGCTACTGCTGATCGAATAGCGGTTATGAAAAGTGGAAAAGTATTAGATATTTTTAACCCTAAAAAGATTAAGCTTAATGAACTTAATTCGTATACAAAGGTTCTTTTTGAAGGACTAAAAAATGTCAAAAAACACAGCAGAACTGAGCAAAAGCAACAAAACGTATCAAGTTTACCATTGATAGAAATGAAAAATATCCAAAAGTCTTTTGCGTCGCGACTAATGCAAAGGGGTGGAAATTTTTCATTGTCAAATATAAATCTAGAAATTTTTCCAGGTGAAGTCGTTGGTTTCTTAGGTGAGTCTGGTAGTGGTAAATCCACCCTAGCTTCAATAATTACTACGCTTAGTATTCCCAATGGCGGTAGCTATAGTTATAAAGGTCAAAATGTCTTTTCATTTAAAAAGAGTGAAATTAAACAGTTTAAATCTGATGTTCAAATGGTTTTTCAAGATCCATACGGCAGCCTAAATCCACGATACAATATTCGAACTGCAATTAGTGAAGCACTATTGATACACCAACCAGATTTGTCCAAACTCTCGCGCGAGGAAAGAATTATTCAATTGTTGACGGATGTTGGACTTGATGGTTCAGCAATGGAAAAGTTTCCTCACGAATTCTCTGGTGGCCAGAGGCAAAGAATAGCTATTGCACGCGCAATGTCTGTTGATCCGGAAATTCTAGTTTGTGATGAGCCGTTGTCTTCGTTGGATGTCTCTACACAAGCTCAAATTTTGGATTTGTTTTCGAGTCTCTTAAGGCGGAAGAAAATTGCGATGATTTTTATTACGCATGATATAAAGGTAGCTCAAATTTTATGTGATCGAGTTTATATTCTAAGCAATGGCCAGATTGTAGAGCAAGGAAAGACGCAGCAAGTATTAAACAGCCCAAGACATGATTATACGTTAAAGCTTATTGAAGCTGTCTATTAGGAGTATTGCGTTTGAGTAGATTTAAGTTAGCAATCGATATTGGCGGTACATTTGTGGATCTTGTTATCTATGATCAAAAAACAAAATCTCTAAGTCACTTTAAAGTGCCGACAACACCTACAAACCCTGCGCAAGCTGTTCTCGACGGAGTAGATAGCATCCAGTTTCCAACTTTAGGTCTAAATGCAATACTCGAGCGTAAGGGTGCTAATGTTGGCATTATAACAAATAAAGGTTTCGAAGATATATTTCTAATAGCGCGTGGGAGCCTCAATTTTACTGACATGTATCGATTTGACTTTAAGCAGCCT
>CACLGX010000035.1 GCA_902606585.1 Paracoccaceae bacterium
TTCTTTTGGAGATTTTGTACCGTCTCTCTCAAACATTTCGATTTTTGGGTTAGAGTGGTCTACGAGTGTAAAGTTATTACTTTTACCCAAATTTGAGAAGATGTTATCATCGGAGCCTGATATCCAAGAGCAACCATGATCAACAGGTTGGCCAAGAATATCACTCTCAGTGTAAGCCCGACCTCCAATACGATCTGAAGCCTCTAAGACTACATACGAGGTTCCCAGTTCCTGAAGCTTTTTTGCTGCTGAAAGACCTGATGAACCAGCACCAACTATAACAATATCGGGGTTAGTTGGTAGAGGTGCGCTCAAGGGCTTTATCCACTTCTTGCTTTTGAATTTTGAAAGATGCTACAGTGCAGTTTCTTACTACGCAACCTAATGAAGTCAGAGAAAAATTTAAAAATTCAGCCACAAAGATGGTGTTTCTAAATTTAGGCCTTCCTATTTTTCTAGACTCAGTACAAATTAAAGTATTGTATGAAGCTTAGACTATGAACTTAAAAAGGAATTGGAAAAAATGAGAAAAACTTTAAGTTACCTGGTGGCTGCAACTGCATTTTCATTCGGTGCTCCTGCATTCGCAGCAGACAGTGAACTGGTGGTGTTCGACTGGGGTGGATATGAAGACGAAATGTTCTTCCAAGATTATATGAAAAAATATGGCGATGCGCCAACTTATTCTTTCTTTTCAGATGAGGAAGAAGCTTTTCAAAAAGTGCGTGCAGGTTTTCGGGCTGACTTGGGGCATCCCTGTTCGCAGTCAGTAGTAAAATGGCGAAACGCAGGCATTATAAAACCAATTGACACTTCTAGACTGTCAAACTTTGACAAGGTTGATCCTGGATTTGCTGGAATGGAGGGCTTTCAAGTTGACGGTGTTCAATGGGCACTTCCGATAGACTGGGGCGCAACAGCATTAACATATAACGCTGACGAAGTATCCGCAGAAGAAGCCAGCTCTTTGTACGTTTTTGCTGATCCGAAATTCCAAGGGCGCGTTTCAATTATTGACAACGTAGACGATGCTTATGCGCTAGGTTATCTGGCTGTAGGAGTGATGGATTGGACTAAATCTACGGACGAAGATTTTAAAAAGGCTTCAGATTTTTTAAGAAAAGTGCACAAAAACGTTCGACAGTATCATGCTGACGGTGCTGAAGGTGCTGCCCTTATGAAGAGTGGAGAAATTCTTTTAGAATGGACGTGGAATGAGGTTGCATTTACTCTCAGCTGGGAAGATGATGCACCAAAGACTGTCTTCAATCGAGACACCAAAGAAGGCTCTTCGACTTGGGTATGTGGATATACAATGATGAAAGACGCACCCGGCTCGGAACAAAAAGCCTACGATTTTCTTGATGCTTGGCTTTCTGACGCCTCTGCAGAATATATCGTTACTGAGTGGGGTTATGGACATACAAATAAAGAAGTCATGGCAACTGTTGGTAAAGAGAATGGATGGGAGCCATTAGCAAGTTATACTGAGGGTTCTCTATTTCAAAAACCTTCCGATCCTGCACTCAGAGAAAGAATGATTAAAGAATGGGAGCTCATTAAAAGTGGCTTCTAATCAAGGCTAAATTAAAATCCTCAGAGGCGAATTTCGCCTCTGAAATCAAGCTGAAAAAGCTATTATATTATCCAAATCAGCCTTTAATTGAATTTCTTCACCAACGGAATAACTAAGTTGTCCAACAGAGTTTTGCGACGAGATCGTCAAAGTTTCAATAGTACCGCATGAGACTTTATAGTTAGTTGTTTCGCCGAAGTATGATACATCAATTATTTTTCCAGAAACTAAATTTTTTGATCCAGAAGTTTTTGGGACTATAGCTATTTTCTCGGGCCGTATTCCAAGGACTATCCTTTTAGATGATTGGCCAAAAACTCGAGATTTATCTATAGTTATTTGTCCAAAAATTTCAGACTTAACTTTTAAATTTTTGTTTTCACCTATAATTTCACCATCAATAAAAGTCATTTCTCCGATGAAAGAAGCGACCTTTTGTGAAGTTGGAAGTTCGTAAAGATCTCTGGGTGATGCTTCTTGTGCTACCTTTCCATCGAACATAACGGCTACTCTGTCACTCATTGTAAGCGCTTCGTATTGGTCATGGGTTACAAGTATAAAAGTAATCCCAACGGCTCGTTGTAGGTGTCTAAGCTCTGATTGCATCTGCTCTCTTAGCTTCTTATCTAAAGCTGAGAGTGGCTCGTCTAACAAAAGAACTTTTGGTTTCAATATTAGTGCACGCGCTAGAGCAACACGCTGCTTTTGGCCGCCGGAAAGGGCATTCGCAGAACGTTTATTGAGACCGGATAATCCTACCAGCTCAAGTGCTTCATCAACAAGTTTGTTTTGTTTGGTTCTATTTTCACGTTTGTTTCGCAATCCGTAAGCCACATTTTCTTCTACATTTAAATGCGGAAAAATAGCGTAATTTTGGAAAACCATATTTGTTGGTCGTAAATTAGGCTCAATACCTTCCATCGAGCTATTATCAATAAAGACTTGCCCAGAAGTTGGTTTTTCGAAGCCAGCAATCAGTCGTAATAGCGTAGTTTTACCGCAGCCAGAAGGACCTAAAAGTGAATAGAACTGGCCTTCCTCGATGCCTAAAGAAACACCATTCACAGCATTAACGTCACCAAAGCTTTTGAAGACATTTTCCACCTGAACTAACTTACCCATCGTTTAAAAATTCCCTTAAATTTTATAATACAGATGTTTGCGTTTTTGCCGCTCTTCTTCGAAAATACTCACTAAGAGATAGCAAAATCAATGAAACCAAGATTAGGATTGTACCTAGTGCCATTGTTGTTGGTAACTGTTTCGGAAATCGAAACAATGACCATATGTAAACTGGTAATGTGGTTTCTGTTCCGGTTAAGAAAAATGCTATTATAAATTCGTCTAAAGACAATGTAAATCCGAGTAATAAGCTAGCCATTATACCAGGATATACCAGCGGTAGGATCACGCGGCGGAACGTGCCAATTGGAGTTTCGCCAAGATCGAGCGATGCTTCTTCTAAACTTATATCAAGATTATTAAATGCAGAATTCATGATGAGTATTGAGAACGGCATAATTAGCAGAGTATGGCCTAAAACGACGCTCCAAAGATTAAGTGGCAATCCAAGCTGAATTAGTACGATCAAAAGTGATACCCCAACTATTATCTCAGGCAAGACTAGTGGTGCCAGAATGAAGGTTAGCGAAAACTGTTTGCCTGGAAAATTGTATCTACTTGAAGAGCGTGAAGCCAGTGTGCCCAATATTGTAGCAAAAACACTTGATGACGCAGCCACAATAAGTGAATTTTTCAGGGCTTCATGTAAAGTCTCTTGATACAATAAGGCTTTGAACCAACCGGTAGTAAAACCCGATAACGGAAAAGCAATAATCTGGCTTGAATTAAATGAAAATATTGGAAGCAGTAATGCTGGTGCATACAAAAATATTAAATATGTTACCGCAAATATTTTGAGGAATTTACCTGAGCGACCCATCTTAGTACTTCCTTAAGTATTTTTTGTTCAAGAGAACAAAAACAATTGAGATAAATGCTACAATTACTAATGAGGAAACAGATAAAGCCGCAGCGAGAGGGGCATTATTTGCTTTCGAGAATTGGACTTGGATCATATTTGCGATCATTAGGCCATCGGTTCCGCCAACTAATTTAGGTGTGATGTAATCTCCGACAGTCGGGATGAAAATTATTAGCGCGGCACCTACGACACCTGGCATTGATAATGGCAGGATTACCCTAAAAAATTGTTTAATTGGTCCATCTCCAAGATCTCTACTTGCTTCAAGTAAAGATCTATCAATTTTTTCAAGGGAAACAAAAATAGGTAAAATAGCAAAAGGTGCCCAGCCATGTGTGAGCGCAATAATCACAGCATTAGAATTATATAAAATAAAAGTGAGCGGTTCACTTATCATTTCCAACCACAACAGAAATGAATTTAGAACGCCATTATATCCCAGAATAACCTTCCATAAAAACATTCTAAGGAGGTAGCTTGTCCAAAATGGTATCGTAATTAAGAATAACCAAAGTGCTTTTCTGTTGCCGCCATAAAAAGAAATAAAATAAGCCATTGGGTAGGCCAGCAAAACAGTAAAAAAAGTTACCGTTAGCGAAATGTACAGAGATCTCGAAAACAGTAGTTGATAAACAGGCTGTGTAAAAGCTTCAATGTAATTATTTAACGTGAAATTTTTATCTAGAACTAAATAATCCTGTGTCCAAAAGCTCAATAGGAACATCATTGTCAGTGGAGCTGCCAGTAGAATGATGCTGAACGCCAATGGAGTAGATAGAAGTTTCCAGCCTTTTTTTGTTTCGTCTTTAAGTGTTAAGCTAAAAATTTTTTATCCCCGTTTTAATTCTCAAATAGCGTACTAAATTGCTATCCGCGTTATTTGTCATTAAAAAGCCATAATGCTTAATGGCTTTGGTTCGTCAAGAAAAATAGCTACAATTCGGTGACGGAGTGTTTTCGAATAAAGTACAAGCATCATGTTGTTCCGATTGTTCCGAAAAAATATACGTGCTTTCTATAAAAAGTTTACAGAACGGGAACTCAAGTTTGTCCGAAAGTAAATAATTCCAATTATTACAATAAAATAATAATCTATTTTTTGACTCACCATTTTGTAATGTTAAGGTGTGTTCAGGAATAATTCTTCGATGTAGGTCGTGCAGTCCGTGGAAAAAAACTTTGATGTAATAGTGATTGGTTCAGGTCATAACGGTTTGGTCAATGCATGTTACCTTCAAAAAGCAGGATTAAACGTTCTAGTTCTCGAAAAAAATGATTGGATAGGAGGTGCTGCGGTTAGTCGCGAACTCCATCCTGGAATTCTATATTCAAACTGTTCCTATGTTTGCAGTCTTTTTAGACCTGAAATCATGCGAGATTTGGAGCTACCAAAACATGGTCTGCAGATTGTTGCCATTGAGGGCGGCACGGTGTTCACAAGAGATGGTGATTATCTTGCATCTTACAGAAACTACCATGCAAAAAAGCGAGAGTTAGAGCGGTTCAGTGTAAAAGACAGTGAGTCTTATTCGAGGTATTCTAGGGATATTCTAAAACAGTGCAGATTTATTCAACCACTTTTAATGAGAACTGCACCAGATCCGGCGAGCTTTAAATTTAGAGACCTCTCAGAAATGCTTTATCTATTGCGTAAAGTAAATGACCTAACAGCAAGTGAATTGGCTGATACCGTTCGCTTCTGGACTATGTCAATTTCAGATTTTTTAGATGAATATTTTGAAAATGACGTGATAAAGGCTTCTCTCGCAGTGTCAGGTATCATCGGAACAGCTTTGGGGCCAATGTCACCAGGTACCGCCTACGTCCTCTTGCATCACTATATGGGTGAAGTTGATGGTTCAATCGGAGCGTGGGGCTATGCCCGCGGAGGAATGGGAGCCATTTCAAAGGCTTTGACTTCTTCCTTTAGAGCAATGGGTGGTACGCTGCTCAACAATTCTGAGGTAGATAAAGTTGATATTAGAGGTGCTAGAGTCAGAGGTGTGATATTAAAAAATGGTGACGAGTACTTGGCGAAAAATATTGTGTCAAATGCTGACGTGAAGCGCACATTTTTAAAATTGACTGATCCTGAACATCTGCCACCAAACTTCATAAAAAAAGTGAACAATTTTAAGATACGTGGCTCATCAGGAAAGGTTAACATCGCCCTTGATAGTATGCCAAAATTCCCAAGTGTCTCCGAAAATAATCCATGTTTAAAAGGTGATATCCACTTCACAGATAGTATCGAGAGAATGGAGAGAGCTTATGATGATTGGAAAATGGGAACTTGGTCCCGAGACCCATTTTTAGATATGATGATACCTACTCTAACAGATCCCACCATGGCTCCTCCTGGAAAGCATTTTATGAGTTGCTTTGTTCAATATTGTCCTCCAAAAGTAGGTGGCCAAAATTGGACTAAAGAGAATAAGGACGCATTTGGAGAAACTGTGATCCAACAGATTGCAGATTATTCGCCGGGGTTCAGAGAAAAAATTCTACATATGGAAGTAAGAACTCCCAAAGAGCTTGAAGACGAGGTTGGTTTGACTGAGGGTAACATTTTTCAGGGCGAGTTAACTTTTGATCAGCTTTTGTTCAATAGACCAATACCCGGTTATGCTCAATATAGAAGTCCCATTAAAGGTCTATATATGTGTGGTTCGTCTACCCACCCAGGTGGCGGTGTCATGGGTGCTCCTGGCCGGAATGCGGCCGTTGAAATTCTTAATGATCTTAATTTGCCTAACTCTGATATTAGAGACGCTTATGAAGTCTTATGATGTTATTGTAATTGGGGCTGGACACAATGGTCTAATCGTAGCTTCAAAGTTGGCTGCTTCTGGAAGGAGTGTCCTTTTACTTGAAGCTAGCGAAACATATGGTGGAATGGCCAGGAGTGAAGTTTTGTTCGAAGGTTTCCAAGCTCCGGAATTGGCCAGTAATGCAGTTGGTATTTCAAAAGATGTAGTGAAAGATTTGGGGCTCAACAAATATGAGCTTTTGTTTAATGAAGATGGATTGAAGACCGTAGGCCTTAGTCTAGAAAATGATAGTATTATATTTGGCAGTGACTTTGGAAAAAATGTAAAAGGTATAAGAGAGGACGAATTCAAACGATGGAAAGAACTTAGAAAGAAGTTTTTCAATCAGAGCCATCTCTTTCAAAAATTGGCATCGCAAATTCCTGTTGGAAGAAATCAAAAAACATTTGGCAGTAAAGCCAATTTAATTGTGACAGCAGCAAAATTGAGGTTGCAAGGTAAAGAACAATTCCAAGAACTTTTACGAATGATTACTATGTGCACTGCCGATTTAGTAGAAGAAGAACTTGAGACATCTTCTCTCAAAGGACTAATTTCTTTTGACTCAACATTAGGAATAAAATTAGGACCTAGATCACCCACGTCGTATCTGGGTCTATTATATAAACTTTCACAAATGAAATCTTCTTACGAAGAAAAATCATTGTCTATTAGTGGTGGCGTGACCAGTTTTATTAATGCTTTGTTTAAGTCAGCTGAGGAAAATGGAGTAGATTTCGTTTTTAAAAGCAAAGTCAGTTCACTTACAATATTGGACTCAGTGGCGAAAGGAGTAAAGCTAGAAAATGGAGTCGAATATTCTGCAAAAACCATTGTCTCTTCTATCAGCCCAGTGAACACTTTTCTTGACTTGGTAGATCTTAAAAATCTGGAGACTGATCTGACACGACGGATTAAAGCTCTGAGATATTCAGGAAATACCAGCAAGCTCAACATTATTTTGGAGGATCTTCCAAAGCTTAATGGTTGTCAAAACTTAGACACAAACTGCCGATACCTTTATGCCCCATCCCTAGAATCAGTAGAAAGTAATTTTAACTTTCTTAAATATAATCAACTTCCTGCTGATCCTAATTTTGAAATGTATTTTAGTGAGATTACTTCTGAGTCGTCTCTCAATGGAGCAGTTATGGCCTCCATTTGTATCCAGAATACGCCATATTCCCTGAAAGACGATTGGAAAAAATCAAAGGAAGTTTTGATGAATAAGGTTATTTCAACAATTCAAAAATGGGCGCCTGAATTTAAAAAGAGTATTCTATACAAAAGTCTTTTACTTCCGCATGAAACTGAAAAAAAATACTTCGTTGCTGGGGGTCATTGGCACCATAATGAACTGCAAATAGACAGTCTTTATTCATTGAGGCCGACATTTGATTTGTCAGATTATTCTACCCCAATTGATGGTCTTTTTATTTGTGGTGCAGGCACCCATCCAGGGGGTAATCTTTTTGGCTTATCAGGTTTAAATGCAGCTAAAAAGATTTTACGAGAGAGCAGTAAATGATTAAATCAAAAGAGAGAAAAGATAGGGACACAACTTTTAGTAAACCACTTTTTCGGTCCCCTTTTTATGATTTTTTTGCCGCACAGGAAACTGAGGGCCATTGGTATAATTGGAACGGATATAAGTCACCAACAATTTTATCTGACGAAGAGTTAGAATATTTTTCTATCCGTTCAACTTGTAGCGTCTTCGATATTACTCCTTTAAATAAGTATAGAATTATTGGGCCTCAGGCCGAAGATTTTTTAAACAAACTCACTGTGAGAGATGTTGCTAAACAGAATGTTGCTACGGTTAAGTACACATTGTGGTGTGATCAGGAGGGGTTTGTAATTGATGATGGAACGCTTTTTAGGATTTCGGATAATGATTTTCGCTTGTGTTCGCAGGAAAAGCATCTTCCTTGGCTGATTGATACATCATGTGGATTTGATGTTGAAATTATTGATGAGACTAAACACTTTTGCGGAATTTCTCTTCAAGGGCCCACTTCTGCCTCAATCCTACGCCTCTTAGGGGTTAATGGAATTGATAATTTGAAACCGTTTCATCTTTTTCAAACAAAAATATCTAATATGCCAATTATGATATCTAGAACCGGTTTTACTGGAGACTTGGGCTACGAAATCTTTATGAAAAATAATGCGGCTAATGAAATTATTGAGAAAGTTTGGGCCGCAGGCACCAATCATGGACTGACGGCGATTGGATACAACGCTCTAAATATGGCTAGAATAGAAGCAGGGTTTATAGTAGCTAATATTGATTTTATTTCGTCTGATCACGCAATAAGGGCAAATAGATGCAGACGCCCTGAAGATTTGGGTCTTGGATGGTTGGTTGACTTGAATAAAGGGTTTTTCAATGGAAAGAAGGCAATTGTAAATAGTAAGTTGGCAAACGGTACAGCTTTCAAGATTTATGCTTTAGAGATAGATGGAAAAGAGCCAGTCGAGGGATCAATTATTTACTACAACAAAAAAGATGAGGTAGGTACTGTAACGTCGGCTATTTGGTCTCCGGTGGCTAAAAAATCTATAGCTCTTGCACAATTAGAATTGGGTCCATCAAAGTCCATATTGGAAAACTTGTGGGTCGAAATATACGCTTTAAAAGAATTACAATATTATAAACTTATGAAAAAAGTTACCATAGTAAAGCCACCATTTATCAATTTGGCGAGGAGATTTGCTTGCCCACCAGTCAATTATTGACCTATTAGATATGGCTCTGTTTTTCCTGTAGACCTCATATCATCTTGAGTGAATTTAGCAGTTTTTAAATTAATTATCTGACGAAAACTTGATTTAATAAATTTCAAGATTGCTCGGCATTGCCTCGAATATTTGTGATAATGCCTGTTTAATTGATCTTTACTCTTTTTTAGCGAGAAGTCTTTCATTTGCCTGCAGTAGTTTGCCGGTCTCTGGTTCCGGACCCGATAGAACAGGGAAAAATTTTTTTAAACTATCGTGGTATGCTTTCACCCCATACTCCAAATCAGATAACAACACCCCTTCGTAAGCACTGGAGAATGCTGCTTCCCAAGACCATTCGATCAACTGTTCGTCTTCTTTACTTGTTAATCGATCAATTCTCATGCTTAGATATCTCGAAATTTTCATTTCGCGATCTTCTTTTGCAAATTTATAATTACCACCGCGTTGTATAGTTTTTCCATTATCTAACGGATACTCTTGATAGAAGATTACTGAATCTGGGTACAAGCCAAATACAAGATTAGGGAAAACGCCGATGTACAGCCAACATTTCTGATGAGTTTCGTCCAAAGTATCTTTGGCGCGCAATAATTTTTTATAGTTTCTCACGCTCCACAGGCGTCCATTACCTGAACTAAAAGATCCAACAGATCTAGATAGCCCTCCTTCTATTGGCTCATCGTAATAATTTTGACCAAATAGATCATGCAGTCCCGGATGAGCCATAGGAACATGGTAGCCCTCATTATCAACATCGCGCACACACTTCCAATTGGCATCTATTTTCTCTGTCCAGAAGCCATCTCCGGTAGGTTCAAGATCAGCGAGTTCATACTGTGAAACTTCGTAATCAAATTTTTTTAGTATTTCTGATAGTGCAGGTTGTGGTCCAGGTTGAAATCTAACAAAAATAAAGCCATTCCATATGTCCATTTCTAAAGGGGGTAGGCCATATTCAACAGGGTCTAGTTTGGGAAGAGATGATGGCTGTGAGGCACCCCTTAAAGTACCGTCAAGATTATAAGTCCAGCCATGAAAGGGACAAGTTATTGTTGTTTTACATGTTCCTGCGTCATCGGCTATTACCCGCGAACCACGATGTTTGCACAAATTATGAAATGCTCTAACTTTTCCATCTTTGCCTCGTATAACTAGTGCACGTTCGCCAATTAAATTCCAGGTTATGAAATCTCCTGGTTTCGGTATATCGTTGCTGTGACAGATAAGTTGCCAATGGCGTCTAAAAAGCAAATCTTTTTCAGCTTCAAACATTTCGTTGTTGAAAAAACTCCAGGCTGGAAGGCCTGATCGATCCCAATCATTCGGTATTTTTATATGTTCTTTTGCCAATTGAAATACCTTTTCGTAAAAGCATAAACTCTTTGTAATTGTTAGAAGTAAAAAAAGAAAGCATACTGCACAGAATATATGCAATGATTAAAGTTTTGCGCAATGGTAGAGGGTAGAACCCAGGCCTCCTGCTTTATGTAGATCACAATCTTAGATTTTTAAAAATTGTTGCCTTGTTTGTTGTGACATTGTATCCTTTAGTCTCTATCAAGTTAATATCTGATGTTATGAGTATTCTGGATGAATTCAGTGCGAAATTAACGTTTAG
>CACLGX010000036.1 GCA_902606585.1 Paracoccaceae bacterium
GCAGGATGATATCCTGAAAAGACTGAGGAGAGTTCGCAACCATCTGCCTTACCTTTAAATTAGTATAAAAACTTACTCGTTCTTAGGGAAAGCGTTCATTACCGTCAATTAGGCAAACCAAATTCATCTCTCCATTTACTAAATAAAACAATAAAACATGGCTAATTTCGCCAAAACTTCAATGTGAATAAAATATATACCGCCATTAATTCTAAGCGACCTATTAGCATACCAGCAATAAGTAACCATTTCGCAGTTTCACTTAAAGATGAGAAGTTTCCATCGGGACCTATAGTTTCTCCCAATCCTGGACCAATATTAGCAAGAGCAGCTGCTGCACCTGATAAAGAAGTTATAAGATCCAAACCAGTCAGTGACAGAAGAACCGCCAAAATACCAAGTGATGCAAAGAAAACTACAAAAAATGTAAGTACTGAGTTCAAAATATCGTCACTTATCTGTCGCCCTTGATACCTAGGTATGAAAATACCATTCGGAGATTGTATTCTTTTTAACTGGCTAGATATAGATGCAAATACAATTTGATACCTAAAAATTTTTACAGAACAGGTAGTTGAACCTGCGCAACCTCCGATAAGTCCCACAAAAAATAAAAGTGATACTAGAAAACCACCCCACAAAGTATAATTAGTAGAGGCATATCCAGTGCCCGTGATAATAGAAGTTATGTTGAAAAGAGCCTTACGAAACACTAATTCAAAAGATAAGTTGAGTTGTAGGCTTAGAACCAGCGTACTTAACACGACCAAAAAACAGATTAAAAAAATGAAGGTTTTCACCTGCGGGTCTTTAAATACCGCCGTTCCTTGTCCATTGATTAACTGAACGTACCTTACGAACGGTAATGCGGACAAAATCATAAATAAAATTGCAACATATTCAACTTGCCAGGAAAATACAGAAAAAGATCCATCATAATTAGAAAAACCACCAGTTGCTACAGTAGTGAATGAGTGAACTACAGCATCAAAAAAACTCATTCCAGCCAGTACATAAGCCAAACCACAAGCAACAGTTATCCCGACGTAAATTATTGATATTTGAAATGCTATTGTTGTGGCTCTGGGTAGAATTTTCCCGAGAGTATCAAAACCTTCAGCCCGAAAGATTTGCATTCCACCGACTCGCAGTTCAGGGAGAAAAACCATTGCAACAACAATAATCCCTATTCCACCAAGCCATTGTAAAATACCTCTCCAAAGAAGCAGTCCTTTTGGCATTTTATCTAGTTCACTAAAAACAGTAGAACCCGTGGTGGTAATACCTGATACTGCCTCAAAAATAGCATCAACAAGGTTGGCATTTGTATATCCAAGCGCAAAAGGAATCGATGCAAAAATCGACAACACAACCCAAACTAGAGTGGTCAATAAGAAGGTTTTTTGAATATCCAGACCAACGTGAGTTCCATTTGATGATGCTAAAGCAAGAAATCCACCACTAATTATGGTTATGGCGGCGGAGATAGCAAAAACAGGCCAATGGCCATTATCTTCTCCTATGTCTGCGGCCAAAGGTGCGAACATAGTCAATCCAAGAAAGATTACTAGTATCCCAATCACGTATCCAACTGGTCGCATATCAATCATGGCAATACCGTTGATTGCAGTAAACGTTACTGTCAAGTCCTATTAAGATTATCCGCGATGCACTAGAGTAGCGAACTGATGAGGATCAATGGAAACAGTTTCGAAAGTTGGACCTTCTGTTAAAATTGATATCGCGTCATGACTATGTAAACTTTCTTGATGAGAAGCTATTATGCGAAAATCGCCAATGCGGTCATCACTTTTTAAGACCTTGCAAAAAAGTCTGGCTGCATCTTCTACAAAAATAGGATTGGCAGCATTAAGCTCCGCAAAGGCTTGCTCATCTTCTCTCTTAACCATAACCTGCGTTTCCGTTGGTACGGCAACCCGACAGGTCTCAATTAAGTCCTCGAACCACAAGCGTTCAGAGCCTGCCAAGACGGCAGAAATTCGCGCCACAGAACGCTGTGAATGTGGAGTAGCTAGCTGCCTTCTCGTTTTTCTTGCATGTTCACTCAGTTCCAACGAACAAGGACATGTAGAACTATAAACGTAGTCTAAGTGAACAACTTTAGTTCTGACACCATTCCCATCAATTAATTCTAATGATATATCATAATATTGATAGCCGGCCAAATTAGATCGTAGGCTATCAACTTGCATTGGAAATGAAAATTTCATGGAAATTCTGGCATCAAAACTTTCCAAATCTGTTTTATAATCTTCTAGCGCTGCCTCCATGACAGAAAAGCTAAACTGCTCTTCGGAGTGTTTGTAAAAACTACGCATTATACGCGACATATTAATGCCTTTTTTATCAGCGCCCAAACTAACTGAACCAGTTACCGAAGTTTCCAAAACTCTTTCGCCAGAACCGCGTAATCTATATCTTATAGGGAGCTTGAAATTAGAAATGCCCACATGCTGGATAATCTGGTTGGCACCTTTGATTAAAGAACTAGGGCCATTCTGCAAATCAGGCAATGAAGCTTTGTACTCACCATCCAGTTTAAAATCATCTGAATACTTATCGATTAGTTCGGGATAATGCATCCATAAGCTTGCAACTTCGGGGGGTATCAGATTCTTATCGGAGAGGTCTAATTTACCACCTTGATCTCTCCATTTTTTTAATACAGATAGCGCTTCGTTGACATCAGAATCAGAGATTTTCGCCTCTAATTCGCGGGTATGAATATTCATTCCGGACCCCTTCTCAGTAACTGACCCTGATCAATTATGTAAATTTTACTTTACTATATACGGTTAATAATACGCAACAATTTATGTTACAGATCAATTAAAGAGTATTCAAAACTGACGAAACGTCATTTTTGAGATTATCAGTATCCTCCAATTCTCGCACATGGACTCAATTTTTATCATCATTATCAAAATCACCGTATTTTAACAAAACCGGATATTGAGAGGCAAGAAATACCAATAATGCTACACTTAACCCAAAAGTTTTAAAATAAACCCAAACTTCGGTTGAGAATGTTCTCCAGACAAATTCATTTAAAATCGCTAAAAAAAAGAAGAAACCCGTAATTCTACGACTTATTATCATCCAGCCTTGATTGTCCATGGGAAGCATAGTTCCCATCAATGACTGTAAGTAAGATTTCCCTCTAAATAAACCGACAAGCAGTATAGAACCAAATAGAAAATAAACGAGTGTTGGTTTCATTTTAAAAAAGCGATCATCGTTAAAAAGGATAGTCATCCCACCAAAGACAACTACTAATATCGCTGTAAAAAGCTGTATTTTTGAAACTTCACCAGTCAACTTCCAACTTAAAAAAGTTGTAAATAAAATTAACGGGATAAAAATTGTTGTCGCTAAAACAAAACCTTCATAATTTTGACCATAAAAATTGAGACTTATTTCATAGCGATCAAACAAAATATAGGCTGCAAAGAAGACTATTACAGGTCCAAATTCTAAAGTAGATTTGATGCCTGAATTTTTTTGATCTGACGACATTATTTATCCTCCAATTTCAACGATAACTGCCCCAAACGCAATCAACGCCATTAATAATACCCTACGCGGGCCAACAGTTTCTTTTAAAAACAGCCAACCTATAACGGCGGCAAAAACTGTCGAAGTTTCCCTCAAAACTGCAGCCTCTCCGACTTTATCAAGCCGTGTCGCCAACATTATCGATCCAAAACTAAAAAAAGCTACAACTCCACCCACAACACCTCTAATCGCCAAAGGAAAAAATTTCGGTTTATCGATTGAATTAATCCAACGGTAAATTGCATAGGGCGTAATTGATAAACTATCAAATAGAAAAAACCAAACAATGAATGCCAACGGATTAATAGCAACTCGTATACCGTAAGCATCAACCGTAGTATAAAGAGCAACAAAGCTTCCCGTACAAACAGCAAGAATTAAAGCTGTCGGCAGGGTTTCTCTCGATGTTTCCAGAAAAATTAAGTTGTATAAAGCCAAGCCGAATATGCCCATTAAAAGTAGAAAAATTCCCAGCCATTGTATTGACGAAAATGTTTCACCAAACAAAATATAAGCTCCAATGACAGTAAAAATCGGGCTCGTTCCTCGAACGACAGGATAGACTACAGTAAAAGACCCTTTCGAATATGCAAAGGCCTGGAGGAGCTTATAAATGAAATGAATTATAAAAATTATCAAAAAAATTGGCCAAAGCTCAGGCTCTGGTATTGGAACGACAAATATCGCTAACGGGAGCATTGCAAGACCAGAACTGGCATCAATAGCACCACGCGATAACCAGGGATCATGGCGCCCTTTTTGTAAAGCACCAAAAACGGCATGTAAAAAGGCTGCTAATATAGCCAGCCACAAAGCTGCATGGCTCCCAGCACTAGTTCCCTCAATTTTATAAATCCAAGCTACAAACAAATAAGGGTCAAAATTCATATTATTAATGTATTTTAACGCTCGAAACCAGTAAGTGCCTGGGCAAATTCTGCTGGATCAAATGGCGCCAAATCATCTATTTGTTCGCCAACCCCAATAGCATGAATTGGTAAACCAAACTTATCAGCTAAAGCTACCAGGACACCCCCCTTTGCTGTTCCATCCAACTTTGTCATTATCAGGCCGCTTACTTCTGCTATTTCACGAAAAGTCTCGACCTGAGAAATTGCATTTTGACCGGTAGTTGCATCTAAAACTAAAATAGTATTTTGCGGCGCCTCTGGATCCTTTTTTTTCAAAACCCTTACAATTTTTGCAAGTTCTTCCATTAAATCTGTTCGATTTTGAAGCCGTCCGGCAGTATCAATCATAAGAAGGTCTGCTTTTTCTTGCTGCGCTTTTTCTAGGGCATCAAAGGCCAATGATGCCGGATCAGAACCTTCTGGCGCAACTAAAACAGGAACACTTGCTCGATCTCCCCAAATTTGAAGCTGCTCAACAGCAGCAGCTCTAAAAGTATCACCAGCAGCGATCACTACATTTTTACCAGCCTCTTTGAATTGACTGGCCAACTTTCCTATTGTTGTGGTTTTTCCCGAACCGTTAACACCTACCACGAGAACAACTTGTGGATGCTTAGGATAGATTGGCAATGGTTGCGCAACGTTCTCCATTATTTGTTCTATCTCATCAGCCAATAATTTTTTTATTTCAGATGTAGATAATCGACTTCCAAGGTTTCCTTGAGCCATGTTTGCCGCAACTCTCATAGCTGTATCTACCCCCATATCGGAAGCGATTAATAACTCCTCCAGTTGTTCGAGCATATCATCATCAAATTTGCGTTTGATGACTTTTACTTTTCTTCGACCTAGAATTTTTCCAACAAAAGTTTCTTTTTTTTCTTCAGGTTCGGTTAGTTTTAAATTGGTTACTGCGTTTTGCTCAATTTGAGGATTAATTGGGACAGTTTCAATTTTGACAGGCTCATCTGTATCAAAGTCACCAATTTCTTTTTTTTCTTCAGTTTTGATATATTCTAATGTAGTTGGAGCACTTTGTTCTAATTGAGGCTCAATTACAACAGACTCAATATCGGCCTGATCGTTTGTGGCGTAATCAGTAGTTTCTTTTTGCGTTTTAAGTTGTTCCTCTAATTCAACTTCCTCCGCTTCACCTCCGTCTTCTATAATTGCATCCAACCCTTCATCTATTTTAGAAGAAGATTTGAATAAGCGTTCTTTGAGTTTTTTAAAAAATCCCATCAATTACACCATTTGAAATCTCTGATATCGATTAGTTTTAAATCAATATAAATCAAAGACAGAAGATAACTGCATTTATTTAAGATTATCCAGTTGCTTCTTTCGAGGGGTAGCCTAAATTTCATCATTGAAATATTTTATTGTTGATTTAATGGCATTTGGCGCTGCCTGACCTAACCCACAGATAGAAGCATCAACCATAGTTTGGCATACTTCCTCCAATAGTTCAGTATCCCACTCTTCATTTTCCATCAATTTAACGGCTTTTTCGCAGCCAACCCTGCATGGAGTGCATTGTCCACAGCTTTCGTCTTCAAAAAATTTCAACATGTTTAGAGCCGCACCACGAGCGCTATCTTTATTTGACAAAATAACCACTGCTGCCGATCCAATGAAAGTATCGTGTGGTTGAAGTGTGTCAAAATCCATCGGCACATCATTGAGTTCGGCAGGTAATAAACCAGAAGAAGGCCCGCCTGGTTGATACGCCTTAAATATATGACCTTCCTTCATTCCACCAGCAGCATCAATAATGTCAAGAATTGTTGATCCAGCAGGAAGTAAAAAAATGCCAGGATTTTGAACCCTACCTGATACGGAGTAGGTTCGAAGGCCTTTTCTACCATTTTTTTCCACACTATTTAGTATTTCAGGACCTTCTCTGCAAATTCGGGCAATCCAGTGGAGCGTTTCAACATTGTGAACGAGCGTTGGCCTACCAAACAACCCTACTTGAGCAACAAACGGAGGACGATGTCTTGGTAATCCTCTTTTGCCTTCAATGGATTCTATCATTGCACTTTCTTCGCCACAAATGTAGGCGCCCGCACCTCTGCGCAGCTCTATATAATTTGGCTCCACTATCCCGGCTTGTTCCAATGCATTGATTTCTCTGCGTAGTATTTCCAAAACTGCGGGATATTCATCACGCATGTAAATATATGCTTTTTCCGCCTCTATGGCCCAGGCAGCTATAAGCATTCCCTCTAGAAACAAGTGCGGCGTTCTTTCCAGATAAAATCTATCTTTAAACGTTCCAGGCTCGCCTTCATCTCCATTAACTGCAATAAAACGTGCTCCTTCGTTCATGCGAACAAACCCCCACTTTTTACCAGAAGGAAATCCAGCCCCACCAAGTCCCCTCAAGCCTGATTCCAAGATTCTATTTTGAACGTCCTCCCAGTCACCTTCTAGTCTCAAGTCTAAAAGCGTTTGATAACCACCATTACTAAAATAATCTTGAAACCCTTCATATTCCGGAATGCTACAGTGAAAATGCTGCGCAAATATTGCAGCTTTAACTTTTTTGGAAGATGCGAAGTCTATATGATTATGCCCAATTTCCAAAGTCGGTGCAGTATCACATCTGCCCATACAGGGAGCACGTAACACTCGCACTTCGTTGCGATCTAAACCATTTTGAAGCTCTTCACGAAGCTTCTGAGCTCCAGCTAGTTCGCAAGATAGGGAGTCGCAAACCCTTATTGTCAACTTGGGAGGCGGCGTTCCATCTTCCTTAACAATATCAAAATGTGCATAAAATGATGCCACCTCATAAACTTCTGCCATTGATAATTTTAATTCTTCAGCCAAAGCACAGAGATGCTGTGCAGATAAATAACCGTATTTGTCTTGAATAAGATGTAGAAACTCTATGAGAAGATCTTTTTGCCTGGGTCGGTTTGCTAAAAGAGATTTGACCTCGCTTAAAGCCTCATCCTCAAATTGGCGACCTTTAGGAGTACGGCGCCCCTTGCCTTTGGCCGATTTCCAAACACCTTTATTTTGGTCTAAAGCCATTTAATCACTCCCCAGATCTTTATATTAAGTTTTATAATCAAAGTGAACTTTTTTAATACTTAAAAAACGACCTTGAAACAATTACATACGATAGATCGCTGTCTTATCATTAAAAACAATTGCATTAGCTTTTGACTTTTTTAACTGGTAATTCACCATCCCGAAATTCAATAACTAGATCCATCAAATGCAAAGCTTCAGATTTATCTATAATGACACTGTCCTTCGACCTAATTACTGCATACCCTCTTTCTAAAGTTTGACGATACCCGAGTGTCTCTCTCAATCGATCAATTGACTGTAGTTTTAATCCAAGATCTTTTACTCTGATGTCATAAGCTTTTTTTAAGCTTAATGATAAATCTTTAAGGTTTTTATGCTCCCGCTTTATTTCCCGTGTCAAAGACAACCTATCAATTCTTGAAAAGAGTGAATTTAAAGTTTGTTTCCTTAAGTCAATAAAATGACCAAATAAATTCACTAATTGCTTTGCCTGTAAATCGAATTTACCTCGCGAATTTTCCAACCGCATAAATAACGACACTGGCTTGATACCAGTGCTTATTTCAAGCAACCTACTTTTTTTCAATCTTACGGTAGAACTTAAAGAGGATGGCAACCTAGTACTTATCGAATCCAACCGTTGAGTTGGTCCTTCTAGTAATCCAAACACTCTAGGTAGTGATCTAGCAAAATCCAACAATCGTTGAGAGCGGTTTGATAAAATCTGACTGACAGCTCTACTGAGACGTGCTTCGTTGTTGTCTAGTGCAGCCAATAATTCATGCCTGACAGGAACAGCTATTTCTGCCGCTGCCGAAGGAGTAGGAGCTCTAACATCAGCAACATAATCGAGAAGCGTTGTATCTGTTTCATGACCTATTGCTGATATCAAAGGAATTGTCGATTTATATGCTGACCTTACCACCAGCTCTTCATTAAAACCCCAAAGATCTTCTATCGACCCTCCTCCTCGAGCCACAATTATTAAATCAGGCGCAATAAGTAGATTTTTTTTAGCCAAAGAATTAAATCCCTCGATAGCTGCAGAAACTTCTTTGGCGCAATTTTCTCCTTGCACTGCAGCGGGCCATAAAACTACTTTTCTAGGAAAACGATCGGCCAAACGATGTAAAATATCTTTGATAACAGCACCAGATGGGGAAGTTACGACACCTATAATTTCAGGCAAATAAGGCAACGGCATCTTATATTCCGGATTAAAAATTCCTTCGGCTTGAAACTGTTTTTTTCTTTTCTCCAGCATGGCCATTAGAGCGCCAACACCAGCAGGTCTTAAATCATCAATAATTATTTGGTATTTAGATTGACCCCCAAAAGTAGTCACTCTTCCTCTGGCAATTACCTCCATCCCTTCTTCAGGTCTTGTGATTAATTTATCAGCAACGCCCTTCCAAATAACACCAGCGATTACTGATTTTTCATCTTTCAAATCCAAATAAACGTGACCAGACCTAGGCAAACTTACACGGCCAATTTCACCTCTAATTCGAATATAAGAAAATTCATCTTCAATAAGTCTTTTGATAGCATTGGAAATCTCACTTACTGAAAACTCCGGCTCATTGATTCCCGCTATTGGATTTTCGAAAAGATCTGACATTAGTAACTCCTTAAGAAAATTTAAACCTTGATGAGCACAAGAGCAATTAGTTTTGGTGAGCCTTGCCCAATCAAATGTTGTTGATTATTAAAAATTAGAGATCTTAAGGTGATTCAGTTATGAATATATTGATATTAGGGAGTGGAGGCCGTGAACATTCTCTAGCCTGGGCTATCAAACAAAACCCCAAGTGTGATAATATATTCGTAGCACCAGGAAATGCAGGTATTGCTCAAATTGCAAAATGTATAAGCGTCAATATTCTTAACGCTAAGCAGATTTTAAACACTGTAAAAGAATACAATATCGACTTTGTTCTAATTGGTCCCGAGGCACCTCTAGCGGAGGGTATTAGTGATATTTTAAATAGAGAAGGGATTTTGACGTTTGGACCTTCTAAAGCATCGTCTCAATTGGAAACAAGTAAAAAGTTTACAAAAGAAATCTGCGATGCCTCCGGAGCGCCCACTGCCGAATATAGAAGCTTTGACTCACTGGAGCCAGCTTTAACTTATGTAGAAACTAAAGGTGCGCCGTTGGTTGTTAAAGCTGACGGGCTAGCTGCGGGTAAAGGTGTGATCGTAGCTGCAGATATTGAGATGGCTATATCGGCAGTGCATGAAATTTTTAGCGGATCTTTTGGAAACGCTGGTACTAGTGTTGTAATTGAAGAGTTTATGGAAGGCGAGGAGGCATCCCTTTTTGTTTTAGTTGATGGGGAAACAATCCTACCTATTGGTACTGCGCAAGATCATAAGCGGGTTGGAGATGGCGACACCGGATTAAATACTGGAGGCATGGGAGCTTACTCACCAGCTCCAATTTTAAATGAAGAAGTATTGAAAAAGACTGTTGAAAGGATCATTCGCCCGACTATGCGTGAAATGGTTAGGCGAGGCATGCCATTTACAGGCGTTCTTTACGCAGGCCTTATGATAAAAGAATCCGATCCTCGTCTCGTTGAGTATAATGTAAGATTTGGTGATCCCGAATGTCAGGTCCTAATGATGCGGTTGGGTGGGCAAATTTTAGATGCATTACTTTCTACCGCCAAAGGTAA
>CACLGX010000037.1 GCA_902606585.1 Paracoccaceae bacterium
TTTCTAGCGTTTTGAGAAAGGCTTTTGGCACGAAGGAAAGAAAATCTGCTGTGCTTTTTAAAAAATGGTAACGCTAAATTGTTAGATATATCAAATTCTGAAACAACAGCATTTGATGCCCTATCTTTAGGACACATAAAAACGCCTTCTGCGATGGCTTCTTTTGCGCTTTGGGGGCTATATGGATCCCCATTTAAAGTCATTTTACCTTCTGAATTTGGACTTAATCCAAATATTTGCGATGCCAAAGTAGTTTTCCCACTACCAATGAGACCGGTGATTGAAACAACTTCATTTTCATAAAAAGATAAATCAAAGGGTTTGCTGTCATTAGCTAATCGTACCCCTTTTAAATTCAATATTTCTCGTTTTCGCTCGTTTATTTTAATTTCATTTTGCGACAGCTTCTGGCCAAGCATTGCCGTCACAGCCCCCTCATAATTTAAGGGTTTTTCTTCGAACAGTCCTGATATCGTACCGTCTCTCATGGCTACGATCCGATCGGCAACACTATTTATATCTGACATTCGATGAGAAATATATAAAATAGCAACACCTTGCTTTTTTAGTCTTTGTAACAGTCTAAAAAGTCTTTTAGCTTCATTTTCAGAAAGAGAGGAAGTTGGCTCGTCCAAAATAAGCAGTTTGGGAGCATGGGCCATCGCACGAGCTATAGCGATCATCTGTTTATCGGCGGGCCCCAAATCCCTAACCAAAGTTTCTGTATTCAAATTTATGTCCATGGCTGACGCAATTTTATCAGCTTCTTTTTTTAGCTTTTCTGAATTAATAAAGAATCCTGAATTTTGTTCTGCAAGCTTATCAATCATAAGGTTTGAAACCACGTCTAAATCAGGAATAACACCATTATTTATTGATTGATGAACAGTCACTACTCCAGATTTAAACGCATCAGCTGGTGAAATTGGCTCGAATCTCTCACCCAAAAGATAAACCGATCCAGCATCTGCTTGATGCACACCACATAGTATTTTAACTAAAGTTGATTTTCCTGCACCATTTGCGCCCATGAGTACAGTAATCATACCAGCAGGCAAATCTAGATTGATTTCCTGAAGGACTTTGTTCGGCCCAAATGACTTTACAATACCTGAAATTTGGCAAGCAGTTTTCGACATTTCTCTCTCCCAAAGAAAAGCTTAACCTAAGCTCTTCGACTGTCAACACTATTGACAAAAGTCAATTCATGCACTTGCTTGTTTATGTTCAATTTTAATTAAAAATTTAAATAAGGAGGAGCGATTGTATGTCTTCGGAAAAGTACGAGCCGCTTACAATCGAAACGCTTGCCGATAGATTAGGGTCAGTTGATGCTATCTGTAAAATAGTAGGTGACGATACAAGCAAATGGAATATTGATGAAGTGGGTGATGGGAACTTAAATCTTGTCTATACGGTTTCAAGTGACTTAGGGAATATAATTATAAAGCAGGCCCTTCCTTATGTTAGGTTAGTAGGCGATAGCTGGCCATTACCCTTAAGCCGCTCGTTCTATGAGCATGAAGTTTTAGTTAGACAAGCCAAGCGTGATCCAGGAAGCGTGCCGGTAATATACTATTTTGATAAGAAACAAGCCATCATCGCTATGGAAATGCTCTTGCCGCATATCATTTTAAGAAAAAAATTAATTGCTGGGGAATATATAAACGGATTAGCGCAAAGGCTTGGAGAATTTTGTGCGCGTAATGCATTTAGAGGTTCTGATTTATCGCTACAAACAGCCGACAAAAAAAGTGATACAGCAATGTTTCAGGGTAACCTCGCGCTAATGGCAATCACCGAAAGCCTCGTTTTTACGGAGCCTTATTTTGAAGCAGAAATGAACCATCACACAGAGGGGCTAGATCCCATTGTTAAAATACTAAGATCAGATGTTAAAATGAAAAGTGAAGCTCAAAAAATGCTCATGAAGTTCACATCAAATACAGAGACCTTGTGTCATGGTGACTTACACTCTGGTTCAGTGATGTGCACAGATAATGAAACAAAAGTCATAGATCCCGAATTTGGCTTTTACGGTCCAATGGGCTTTGATATTGGAATGCTAATTTCCAATTACCTAATGGCTTATTTTAGTCAACCAGGGCATCGCGATAGCGAAAAATTGTCAGAATATCAAAATTGGATTTTGAAAGTTATCGAAGAGACTTTTGAGACATTTCAGCAGGAGTTTAAAGAACTATGGAATTCTGAAAGAACAGGTATTTTGTTCCCTAAATCAATGTTTGAAGATCAGGGAGATAGCTCAGACTTTGCGCTAAATGAGATGCTTGAACACATGTGGCAAGATGCTGTTGCTGTATGTGGTATTGAAATGCATAGGCGTGTCTTGTCACTTGCACACAACGCGGATTTTGAGGAGATCAGTGATACTAAGAAAAGGTCCCAGCTCGAAGCTAGAAACTTAATGATGGGACGTGAGTTAATCTTAAATAATAAATCGATAAAAAATGCTAGTGAGCTTACTAGCTTGGCGAAAAAGTTCAATTCGGAGAATTACCTATGAAGGTTCAAGGAACTCACTATCGATCAATCTGGTATGATTATAAGGATTGTCAGGTAAAAATTATAGATCAAAGATGGCTACCTCATGATTTCAGAATAGTCGCTCTGACAAATTTAGATGAATTTGCTGTAGCAATTCGCGATATGTGGGTAAGGGGCGCACCTCTCATAGGTGCTACTGCTGCCTATGGTGTAGCAATATCTTTAAGTAGCGACGCTTCAGATTCTGGTTTGAAAAACACATATGATACCTTGATAGAGACTCGTCCAACAGCAATCAACCTAAAGTGGGCTCTGGATCGACTTGTAAGGGCACTGGGTCAAGTGTCTCAGGAAGAACGTGCTTCAAAAGCATTGGAGCTTGCCCATCTGGTGGCAGAAGAAGATGTTGGTATAAATAAAAAGATAGGTGAGCACGGATTAGAGATTGTAAAAAAAATAGCATCTAATAAACCGGCAGGGGAACCTGTTAGGATGTTAACACATTGCAATGCTGGATGGCCGGCAACAGTAGACTGGGGCACAGCTACTTCACCAATGTATCATGCACACGAGGCAGGCATTCCTATTCATGTTTGGGTTGATGAAACAAGGCCAAGAAATCAAGGAGCAATGACTGCCTGGGAGCTTGAGAGCCATGGCATCAGTAATACTTACATCACAGATAACGCTGGTGGGCACCTTATGCAAAAGGGCCTTGTTGATATGGTTATTGTGGGCACTGATCGAACCACTGCGCAAGGTGATGTCTGTAACAAGATTGGCACGTATCTCAAGGCACTAGCAGCTCATGATAATAATGTTCCATTTTATGTAGCTTTGCCTTCACCCACAATAGATTGGACAATAAGTGATGGCGTAGCGGATATCCCAATTGAAGAGCGAGCCGCTCGGGAGGTTACCCATATTTTTGGACACCACCAAAAAAATAGTATTGAAGAAATAAGGGTTACTTCAGAGGGTGTTTCTGGAGGAAATCCAGCTTTTGACGTTACCCCAAACAGATTGGTTACAGGATTAATAACGGAGCGTGGAGTTTCTGATGCTTCTGAAAAAGCTCTAGCAAAAATGTTCCCAGATTTAGCAGGATTTTGAAAATATGATCAAAAATAATTATAAATCTAGCGAAGCTAAATCTTATGTCGATCAAGTAGGCAAAGATGCTGCTGATCAAGAGCTCGCGCTTCGAGTTTACACATCAAGAATAATTGGACAAAATCCTGATCTTGTTATGCATGGTGGTGGTAATACCTCTGTTAAAGTTGAAAGAAAAGATCTTTTTGGAAATACTAAACAAGTAATACATGTTAAAGGATCAGGCTGGGACTTAGATACGATACAAGCACATGGGCTACCTGGTCTTTGGTTGGACCCGTTGAGAGAGCTACGAAATCTAGATAAGCTATCTGATGAAGATATGGTCAACGTTCAAAGAGCTAATTTGCTTGACAGTTCAGCACCAAATCCTTCGGTCGAAACGTTATTACATGCTTTTCTTCCGCATAAATTTGTCGATCATACCCATGCTACACCATTTTTAATCCTTGCAAACCTTCCGAACGCTGAAGAAGTGTGTAAAGAAATTTTTGGCTCAAGGTTGGGAGTAGTTCCATATATAATGCCTGGCTTCGCTTTGGCAAAAAAAGCGGCTGAAGTTTATGATCAAGATCCTAGCGTTGAAGGTTTAATGCTGTTGGGTCATGGGCATTTTGCTTTTGGTGAGACAGCTGAAGAAAGCTACAATCAAATAATATCACATACTCAAATTGTTGCAGACTATTTTAACTTGAAAAAGCCGACTGCTCTCAATGTCAAAGCCAGCCATAAATCTCATGAAGTTTTACCAGTGATAAGGGGTCTGATAGCTGAAATGATCGGGCCTAACGCTGCTATGCCAATTATCGATGTAAGAAATGGTCCAGAAGAAATGGAGTTTCTAAAGAGAGCTGATTTGGACAGTTTATCTGAGCGAGGAACTGCATCACCAGATCATGTTATAAGGATTAAGGGTCGCCCACTAGTTTTACGAAAGTCAATATGGGAGCAGGGAAGTTCTGCAATTAAAGACGCGCTTAGGGACTATGAGAACGAATATAAGGCAATGTTTGAGCGCCAGGCTGCCAAAGCGGCCCAACCTAAAACTATTCTTCCACCAGATCCTAAAACAATATGGATGGAAGGTGTGGGTCTTTTAGGTCTCGGCTCAAATTTTAAGGCAGCCAGTATAGCGGGTGATCTTGTTGTTCAGAATGCTCGTGTGAGGTCAGTTGGTGAAGATGCGGGTGGGTTTTATCCTATCTCCGAAAAAGATTTATTTGATTGTGAATATTGGTCATTAGAACAAGCCAAACTT
This sequence comes from Paracoccaceae bacterium, assembly GCA_902606585.1. Classification (GTDB taxonomy): domain Bacteria; phylum Pseudomonadota; class Alphaproteobacteria; order Rhodobacterales; family Rhodobacteraceae; genus Salinivivens. Next base: position 4,880 of record CACLGX010000037.1, read on the forward strand.
GGCAAAGGGAAAGCGCCGGCGTTTCAAGGAAAAGTGGTAATGGTAACTGGAGGATCAGGAACAATTGGGTTTGAAACGGCAAATGCATTTGCGTCATTAGGCGCACAATGTTTTTTGATTGATCTAAACCAAGAAAATTTGGGCGCTGCTCTAGAAAAATTGGGAAAAGGCCATTTTGGAAAAGCGCTGGATGTAACAGATCCAAAGGCAGCAAAAGAAGCAATTACATCTGTTATAGAGACATACGGAGGTCTTGACATACTAGTGTCTAACGCAGGATCAGCGCAGTCGGGCTCAATGATAGATATGACTAGCTCTTCCGTCAGGAAAGCTTTTGAGTTGAACTTCTTTTCTCATTACGAGTTTGCAAAAGAAGCAGCAAACCTGATGAAATTGCAATCCAGAGGTGGCCAGATCTTATTTAATATATCGAAACAAGCTGTAAACCCTGGTAAAAATTTTGGTGCATACGGGATGCCAAAGGCAACAACTTTTTTTATGATGCGACAGCTTGCGTTGGAGTTAGGAGGCGATGGAATTCGCGTCAATGGAGTTAATGCTGACAGAATAAGGTCAGGTTTGCTCACAGATAACTTTATTGCCGAACGTGCAAATGCCCGAGGTATTTCTGAAGATACGTATATGGCTGGTAACTTACTAAATGCAGAAGTCAAAGCAAATCATGTAGCAGAAGCTTTTGTTTCACTCGCCCAAGCCGAGCGAACAACTGGACATGTAATGACGGTCGATGGTGGTAATATTGAAGCTTCCTTGCGTTAATCAGAGATAATAAAACTTTATGCTGCGAAAGAGCCATAACGAAACTGAAGTTAGAGTAGCATGTTCTTTAAAAGATAAGAATTTTTCACACCACATAGTTTTTTTTATTAATTAGGCGGATTAAAGATCTACTGGGTATGAGAGGATATGATAATGGATGATATTTTAATTACAGACGCTTTAATTGTCACGTGCGACGGCAATCATTCTATTATTGAAAATGGTGTCATGGCTGTTAATAACGGCAAGATATCAGCTTTAGAACGCACTAACACATCAGCTGCAAAAAAACTTACTGCAAAAAAAATAATTGGAGCAAATGGCAATATATTGATGCCGGGTTTAATAAATATGCACTGTCATGCTGCCGATAGTTTGTTCAGAGGGCTGGTTGAGAACCTTCCTCTTGAAGAATGGTTAGGACGTGTTTGGATAGCTGAAAAAGCCATACTTACTTCGGAAACTACTTATCTTGGTTCTGTATTAGGTTTGGCGGAAAATCTATTGAGCGGATCGACAACTGTCATGGATATGTTTTGGTATCCAGACGAAACTGTTAGAGCTGCAAAAGATTTAGGCATGCGAATATCCACTGGTGGTATCTTTTTTGATTTGCCAGGAATAGGTGGGCGCTCCCATGATAATTATGTCTTAGAGGCTCGAAACTTTTATAAAAGCCACGCATCTGATGACAGTGTAATTCCCGCTATCTTGCCGCATGGTAGTTACACTGTTTCCCCACAAAATTTGAGTGAGGCCAAAAGCATTGCAGATGAATATGGGATATTATTTTGTACTCATGCTGCAGAAACCCAAGCCGAGCAAAATGATATAAAGACACGTTATGATAACTCGGTCATACGGCATTTAGATAAGTTCAAATTGTTGGGTGAAACTTCAGTGCTTGCTCATTGTGTACATCTAGACGAAATAGAAATTTCGCTCTTAGCCCAGAGTAAGACCAATGTAGTCCTTAACCCAATGTCCAACCTTAAGTTAGGCTCAGGTATCGCTCCAGTAAAAGAAATGTATAGAGCAGGAATAAATCTTACAATTGGTACAGATGGGGCAATCAGCGGAAATGACTTAGATATGTGGTTGGCAATGCGATTAACCTGCGGTTTAGCAAAAGGCTTAAATATGGAAGCTGATGCTTTAAATGCTGAGCAGGTACTTCACATGGCAACCATTAGCGGAGCGAAGGCTCTAGGGCGATCCGACTCACTTGGTAGTCTAGAAGTAGGTAAAAATGCAGATTTTATTTTGGTAGATATAAACAATTCTCATTCTATTCCTCTTTTCGATCCAATTACTCATCTTGTTTTTGGTGCAGGACGTTCGGACGTTACAGATGTGTTTGTTTCTGGAAAACATGTTGTAGAAAATAAAAAAATCGCTGGTCTTGATATCGAAAAAATTCACATAAAGGTTCGTCAATTAGCTCCATCTATCAAAGCTAGCCTCGAGTAGGAAAGAGCCTCCAATGGAAAACAATTTTGTAAAAAAAATAGAACTTGCAGCGGAATATATTGGTCAGCGAATAAGTCAGAGCCCAGAACTTCTACTAATTTTGGGATCTGGTTTGGGTGATGTAACGAATGAAATTTCTAAGGAAGCAGAAATCTCTTATAAAGAAATTCCAGAATTTCCTTTTTCCACTGCGCCGTCTCATGCAGGAAATTTAGTTTCGGGAAATTTCAATGGAAGGCCCGTACTGGTTATGCAGGGTAGGTTGCATTTATATGAGGGTTGGAAAGCTAACGAGATAGCATTTCCAATCAGGGTTGCCAAAAACTTAGGTGTAAGAAAGATGATTGTAACCAACGCTGCTGGTGCTTTGAGTACAAGTTTGGAACCTGGAAGTATTATGATGATTACTGACCATATAAATTTTACTGGCCACAATCCACTTATAGGCCCACATGACGCTGAATTAGGATTACGCTTTCCTGACATGTCCGACGTTTATGATAAAAAGATACAGGGGATAGTGTCTCACTGCTTTAAAAATGATGGTATCAAATTGAGCAAAGGAATTTACGCTGGTATTACAGGCCCTTCTTTGGAGACTTCGGCGGAGCGACGTTTTCTAAGGGAGAGTGGAGCCGATGCTGTTGGGATGTCTACAATAATGGAAGTGATTGCAGCAAAACAGGCTGGTTTTGAGATTGCTGGTCTATCAGCAATTACCAACAAGGCTGATGGTGGACCAGAACAGCAGCCTGATACAATTGAAGAAGTGTTAGAGTATGCCAGTGTAGCGGGAAAAAAGATTAAATCTATTTTACCAGGACTTTTACAGGCATGGACTTGATACTATTGAATGAAAATTTTAATATATTCGAGGAGTTTGTTTGATTGACTGAGCTCACAGGAAAGCGGGCTCTGGTTACGGGCTCCAAAAGTGGTATTGGATTTGCCATCGCAAAAAGACTGGTGCAAGCTGGGGCAGAAATTATTCTGCACGCTAGGAACGATAGTTCTGAAGTAGAAGCAGCTAAAATAAAATTAGCAAAACTCGCAAACGAAGATATATCGACGGTGTTTGGGGATTTCTCAGATCCAAATTCCTGCAGTTCACTGTTTGAAGCCATAAAAAAAGAATCTAAACCAATCGATATTCTGGTAAACAATGCAGCCATTCAACCTGTGTGTGCATTAGCCGATTTGGGGCCTTCCGAGATTAGTCAAATGTTAGAAACTAATTTACAGGTGCCGATTATGATGACACGATATTTTGCTGAATATTCTGAAAATGGTGGATCGATTGTAAATATCTGTTCGATAGAGGGGCTCACGCCTGCCATAAATCATAGTCACTACGCAGCTTCAAAAGCAGGTCTTATTAATTTTACTAAAGCATCGGCTCTTGAGCTTGGATCTAAAAATATCCGTGTAAATTCTATTTCTCCGGGATTGACTGATAGACAAAATTTAGACAAAGACTGGCCCCAAGGTGTTCAAAACTGGTTGGAAAATGTCCCTCTTAAACGATTAGGAACTGGTGAAGATATTGCAAATGCTACCTTATTTTTGGTTAGTGACGCTGCAAGCTTTATAACGGGTACAAATTTGATTGTTGATGGCGGTATGGAATGTGTGCCTAGCTGGTAGGGCAAATGAATAAGGAATAGTCAATTGAAGTTGCTTAGAGATGATATCAGCTCCGCAGAATTTTGGACTGACGAGAGGTGTTTTATAACTGAGTGCCTAAATAGTGAAAAGGTCGAAGAGTTTTCGTTGGCTGTCGCGCGAGTTAAACCTTCCGTAACAACACAATTGCATTGCCTTAGAAATACGAAAGAAATTTATATTATCCGAAAGGGTATCGGTTTGGTTCTTGTTGGGGAAAAAGAAATTGAGGTCTCCGTTGGTGACAGTGTTATTATCCCAGCTAACACCCCTCAAAGAATTACCAATTTGAGCAATTCTGAAGACCTAGAGTTTTATTGCCACTGTTCTCCCAGATTTAAACCAGAAGTTTATGAAAACTTAGAAACAAACGGTAGCTAGTTTATTTCTGGTTCTTCAACTGCAGCTCCAAAGTCAGTGCTTAGAAAGTCGAAATCGCAACCCTTGTCAGCCTGTTCAATATGTTTTGAATATATATACCCGTATCCACGTTCGTATCGAGGTTTAGGTGCAACCCAATCCTCCTGGCGTTTTTTCATTTCACTTTTGGAAATATCAACGTCAAGTTTACGGTTGGGGATATCTACCTGAATAATATCTCCAGTTTTAATTAATGCTAGCGGCCCACCAATAAAGGCTTCAGGTGCTACATGTAGAATGCATGCACCATAGGAAGTTCCTGACATGCGCGCATCCGACAGTCTTATCATATCTCTATGTCCCTGTTTGAGTAATGCTTTGGGCATAGGGATCATGCCCCACTCTGGCATACCTGGCCCACCTTTTGGGCCGGCATTTCTTAAAACTAAAATATGGTCCGCTGTTATGGGATAATCTTCGTCATTTATAATTTCTTTTAATTCAGCATAGCTATCAGCAACTATTGCTGGTCCGTTATGTTTTTGAAATTTGGGGTCCATAGCCGCTGGTTTTATGACGGCGCCATCAGGTGCGAGATTACCTTTCAAAACAGCTAATGATCCTTCATGATAAACCGGATTTTTAAGAGTTCGGATCACATCACTGTTATAATTTTTGGACCCTTTTATACATTCCTTGAGGGTTTCCCCTGTAACTGTTTTGACATTCAGGTCCAGCTTATCGCCCA
>CACLGX010000038.1 GCA_902606585.1 Paracoccaceae bacterium
GTAGAGGCCCCTATTATACCGGAAAATACCCCAACAAAAAACATTAGAAAGAGTGTGTTAGAAGCATATCGTGGCAAAGTAGTTGATAACAAATGCGGCCAAATATTTTCTGTGGGAGTTAACGCAATTATGAAAACAGAAAGTATGGGAGCAATTACTAACGCAGCAATTAAAACTGCATTAATGGACCAAACATCCACATTTTTCAAAAATAGAATTCTATTTCTATGTAATCTATCTTCTATCAAGATGTACCTGCTAAAACCAAATTTACATCAACAAAATATAGCAGATGATCAAATAATAACCAAAAACTAATTCATACCCAGCGCTGTCTTGTATATATTCAAAATAGCCTCTTCTTCTGCAACATCTTCTAAATCACGTTTTCTTAAAGACACTATTTTGCGCATTATTCTCGTATCATATCCGCGTGACTTTGCCTCGGCCATAACTTCTTTTTGCTGATCAGAAATATCTTTTTTTTCAATTTCCAAACGCTCAAATCTTTCAACGAATTGCCTCAATTCCTCTCCAGCTACTCTGTAACTGTCAGGCAACGTATCAACCATTATTACCTCCTGCTAAAAATGGATAAATATATTCTAAATTTTTTAATTATTAGAGAACTTGCGATATTAAATAAACTAGCTTAACTCAAGGATAAAACGGGGTAGAAATGGAATTACTGATCTGGATTGGCTCAATTTTATCTATACTTGGCCTTGTTGGTCTCTTTTGGTGTATTAAAACCGTTTTAAATGCAAAAAAGCTTGCAACATCAGACGAAGAATTGCGTAGCAGCTTACAAAAAGCAGTTCCTTTAAATATGGCCGCGCTTTTCTTATCGGCTATTGGTTTAATGCTAGTTATTCTCGGAATAATGCTCTGATAAATCACGTTAGGTTGCACTTGATTTAGGTTATACTTTAAATGTATCGTTTTGTTATCGGAGGTTTATATGAAACCAAACGTCACATCATTTTTTGATACAGCGACAAATACCATTTCATATATAGTTGCAGACCCTAATGGGAACTCATGTGCTATCATCGATAGCGTTTTAGATTTTGATTTTTCATCAGGCAGGACCAATACCGCATTTGCTGACGAAATTATAGCTTTTATAACTGAAAAAGGCTTAACAGTGGAATGGCTGTTAGAGTCTCATGTACACGCTGACCACTTATCAGCAGCTCCATATCTAAAGGAAAAAATTGGTGGCAAAATCGCTATTGGAGAGAATATAAAATTAATCCAAGATACTTTTGGAAAAATATTCAATGAAGGCACTGAGTTTCAGCGTGATGGATCGCAGTTTGATCGACTTTTTAAAGATGGTGATAGTTTTCACATAGGCCAAATGCGCGGCGATGTCATTCATACGCCAGGGCACACACCCGCATGTCTCACTTATGTGATTGGTGATGCCGCTTTTGTTGGCGATACACTATTTATGCCAGATTTTGGCACCGCAAGATGTGACTTTCCTGGTGGGTCATCAACAACTATGTTTCATTCAATACAAAAGATTTTAAGTCTGCCAGATGAAACGAGAATATTTGTAGGCCATGACTATAAGTCACCAGAAAGAGATGAGTTTGCTTGGGAAACAACTGTCCGAGAGCAGAAAGAAAAAAATATTCATATTAAAGTAGGAAAATCTAAAGAAGACTTCGTAAAGATGCGGGACGAGCGCGATAAAAAATTGAATATGCCAAAGTTAATCATTCCATCTCTACAGGTGAATATGAGAGCTGGGAATATGCCCGATCCAGATGAACAAGGTAATACATATATAAAAGTACCTGTTAACAAACTTTGAGTTGTCCAGATATCTAGAAAAAATGCAAATCGTTAATATATCTGGACTATATAATGTCTCCCCGCAAATATCCCTAGCAGATTTAGAAATCCTTTTAGAAAAAGGCTTTGGAAAAATTATTTGTAATCGCCCTGATTTTGAAGTTCCACCTAGCCTCAAATCAAATTTAATCGAAAAAATTGCAACAGAAATGGGACTTTTATTTGAATATCATCCTCTTACATTCGAAAATATGTACGCTGAAAATATTGAGAAGCAAATGGCTTTTATAGAAGGAAGTAAAAGCCCAGTTTTAGCCTACTGCACTAGTGGAACTAGATCCGTAGCCATTTGGGCATTAGGTCAAATCGGAAAAATGTCTAAAGATGAAATTTTAAAATCAGCGCTGAAAAGCGGTTATAATCTCGAAGGTTTGCTTTAATTGTTAGCTGGCCGGTAAGACTTTGACGAAATAGCCAAAGAAATTTTAGATATTTAGAGTTGCGAGCTTGCGATTTAGCTTTATAAATTTGATCGAGCCATAAAATAGGCAGACAAAAATAATTAATGATCTTATTATCGATGGGAGACCACATGTCTAATAATATTTTTCCTCCAAGCGACGAATTTAAAGCCAACGCTATTATTAATAAACAACGCTATGAAGAAATGTATTCTGAATCGATAAATGATCCCGATGCGTTTTGGTCAAAGCATGGTTTGCGAGTAGACTGGATAAAACCCTTCACTAAAATCAAGAATGTATCATACGAACACCCGAATGTTTCAATAAAATGGTTTGAAGACGGTGAGCTCAATGTTTCGGCTAACTGTATCGACCGACATCTTGACAGTCGTGGTGAGCAAACAGCTATCATATGGGAAGGGGACGACCCCTCAGAGAGCAAGCATGTAACCTACAGCGAACTGCATCAACAAGTAAGTAAGCTTGCAAATGTTTATAAAAATTTAGGATTATCCAAGGGTGACCGCGTCGTGCTTTATATGCCAATGATACCTGAAGCAGCCTACGCAATGCTAGCTTGTGCAAGGATTGGGGCAATTCACTCCATTGTTTTTGCAGGATTTTCACCTGAAGCGTTAGCCGCTCGAGTTGAAGGCTGTAAAGCCTCACTTATAGTGACAGCCGATGAAGCTCCCAGAGGAGGAAAAAATACACCATTGAAGGCAAACGTAGATAAAGCATTAGAGATTTGCGGTGATGTGCAAACTCTTGTAGTTGAAAGAACCGGAGGCAATGTCCCGATGACAGAAGGTCGTGACATCTCTTATAATTCTGCCATGAAGGATGCATCTGAAAAATGCGAGCCAACAGCCGTGAATGCCGAAGACCCATTATTTATACTTTATACATCAGGCTCAACTGGCGCGCCTAAAGGTGTTCAACACTGTTCAGGCGGATATTTGGTTTGGGCTTCAATGACACATGAATACGTATTTGATTATCAACAAAATGATATTTTCTGGTGTACTGCGGACGTGGGGTGGGTAACTGGCCATAGCTATATTGTTTATGGTCCCCTAGCAAATGGAGCAACGACTTTAATGTTTGAGGGAATTCCAACCTACCCCGATGCATCGCGGTTTTGGCAAGTTTGTGAAAAACATAGAGTAAACCAATTTTATACGGCACCAACAGCCATTCGTGCACTGATGGGCCAGGGTAATAAATATGTTGAAAAATGTAATTTATCGTCTCTAAAAGTTCTTGGAACAGTCGGTGAGCCTATAAACCCAGAGGCATGGAATTGGTATAATGAGGTCGTAGGAAAGGGAACTTGCCCAATTGTTGACACATGGTGGCAGACTGAAACTGGCGGACACCTGTTAACACCAATTCCTGGCGCGACAGATACAAAACCTGGGTCAGCAACTAATCCATTTTTTGGAATTGAACCAGCCATTTTAGATCCACAGACAGGCCAAGAAATAAATGATACAGAAGCAGAGGGTGTTTTATGTATTAAAGATAGTTGGCCCGGGCAAATGCGAACTGTTTATGGAGACCATGACCGCTTTGTTAAAACCTACTTCAGTGATTACAAAGGGTATTATTTTACCGGAGATGGCTGCCGTCGCGATAGTGACGGCTATTACTGGATTACAGGCCGAGTAGATGATGTTATAAATGTTTCAGGTCATAGAATGGGAACTGCAGAAGTTGAAAGTGCACTTGTTGCTCATCCTAAAGTTTCAGAAGCTGCAGTGGTTGGGTTTCCCCATAATATTAAGGGACAGGGCATTTATTGTTATGTGACATTAATGTCGGGAGAAATCCCTACTGAAGAACTTCGGTTGGAACTAAGAAATTGGGTTCGCACTGAAATTGGACCAATTGCTTCTCCAGATCTCATTCAGTGGGCACCTGGTTTGCCAAAAACGAGATCCGGCAAAATTATGAGGCGCATATTGAGAAAAATTGCAGAAAATGACTATGGTTCTTTGGGAGATACATCTACCTTAGCAGAACCTGCTGTTGTCGATGATCTTATTACAAATAGAATGAATGGCGCTTAACTGATTCAACAAAACAACCAAGATAAAGGCTATCAAATTTGACCTAGATGTTTTGCTTTAAGTTTTCTCGTAAGCTGGTTTTTAATACCTTTCCATAATTATTTTTTGGTAATTCAGTTATGTTGATATAGTCTTTTGGTCTCTTAAACCGAGCAATGTATTCAAGGCAGTGTTGATCAAGAATTTCAGGCAGAAATTCATGTCCTTTTTCTGTTACAATAAATGCAACAACCTCCTCACCCCACTCATCATTCTGTCTGCCAACTACTGAAACTTCGCTTACAGATTTATGCAAAAGCAGAATTTCTTCGATTTCTCTTGGATATATATTCGATCCACCAGAAATAATCATATCTTTGGAGCGATCATGCATAGTTACATAACCATCTTCGTCAATCGAACCTACATCTCCGGTCATTAACCAACCATCAATAATTGCCTTTGAAGTGGCGTTTCTATTTTTCCAATAACCTGGCATGACCAGGTCGCCTCTTACCATAATCTCGCCAGTTTCCCCGGGTTTACTGACACTGCCAGTTTTATTGCCTATTTTGACTTCAACTGCAGATTGAGCATATCCAACAGACTGCAACCGTTGTTTCCATTTTTTCGATTTTCGATCTGCAACCTGATATCTTGGAAGAACTGTTATACCCATTGGACATTCACCTTGACCATAAACTTGCACGAATATTGGACCGAACTGCTCTACCGCTTCAATTATATCTGATAAGTACATAGGGCCCCCAGCATAAACTACTGTGCGAAACCCAATACCCTTTTTATTGTTTTTTTTTGCAAAGTTCGTTAGCCGTTTTACCATTGTTGGAGCAGCAAACATATGTATATTGTTCAATTTTTCCGCTAAATTAAAGATTTCCTCTTCGTCAAAACCACCACTCAATGGTATCGCGTGCCGGGTGCCCGCCAATACATGCATAATACTATACAATCCTGCCCCATGGGACATAGGAGCGGCATAAAGCGTTGTATCTGAAAAATAAACTTGATCGACATCGGCAAAGTATGACAAAGCCATAGTTTTGATCATACCGTGTGTTATCATGACACCTTTAGGTTTACCGGTTGTACCAGAAGTATAAAACAGCCAGGCTAGGTCATTAAAAGAACACGAAACTGGTGAAACCTGAGCACTTTTGGCTAAATCATCCCATTTTGGAGTGAATATAGTGATATTAGGAAGATTTATCTCAGAAGATAAAACAGCATCACTTAAAACATACCAACAGTCAGCATTTTCTAAAATCCAGCTAACTTCTCGCAAATGAAGCTTAGAGTTTATAGGGACAATAACTGCACCCATCGACCAAATTGCATAGAATGCAACCAAGAATTCAGGGCAGTTCACCATATACACAGCAACTCTATCGCCGCGTTTAATTCCTTCTTTTTCCAAATGAGCTCTCAACGCGCAGACAGCTAGCCAGAAATCTTTGTATGTTCCAATACATTCAGAGCCCAAGAATAGAGCTTCTCGATTTGGGTGTTTCAAAGCCGTTCTTTCTAACCAAATCGCTAGGTTCATAAAGCCTATCCTTAATATTCAAAATTCGATTACTGATAATAGATTTGTATGTGACTTAGTATTAAGCCAGCTCTTTAAATTAATAAAGTTCTCAAAATGTGTTAAAATATCGCAAAATTTTGATTTTGTTTTACTGCAAGTTCTTTTCAGAGCAGCAACCTTGCTTTATACAGACGCAAACTGCTCCAATATTAGCAAACCCATATGAGGACAAAATGACAAAAAATAATAGAGACAAAGACGTCCAATTTATTGAGGCATTAGCAGTTCTACTTAGAGAGCACGATCTGAACGAAGTCGAAGTGAACCGTGAATTTGGTCAAGATGACAGTTTAACAGTAAGGGTCGCCAGAGGTGGCCAAGTAGTAACTACAGCACCTATTGGCAATCCAACTGTAGCTGCAGCTCCCATACAAGAAATTACGCCTATCTCTGGCTCTAGTATAGCTTCTGACGATACCACTGATGATCCTGCTAGTCATCCGGGCGCAGTTACATCGCCCATGGTGGGCACTGTATATATGCAACCAGAACCCGGCGCTCCAGCATTTATTTCGGTCGGAGCAAGTATTGCAGAAGGAGATACGTTGCTGATCGTTGAAGCTATGAAAACGATGAACCAAATTCCTGCTCCAAAATCTGGAATTGTAAAACGCATTTTAGTCGAGGATGGAGCAGCTGTTGAATTCGGTGCACCACTTGCAATTATTGAATAGTGGAGACGATGTTTAATAAAGTCCTAGTCGCAAATCGTGGAGAAATTGCACTCCGGGTTATTCGAGCCTGCCGCGAGATGGGTATAAAATCTATTGCAGTTCATTCAACAGCAGATAGTGACGCCATGCACGTCCGTATGGCAGATGAAAGTGTGTGCATTGGTCCAGCAGCAGGGACTTCAAGTTATTTATCTATGCCCGCGATTATCGCCGCATGTGAAATTACTGGAGCGGAAGCAATCCATCCTGGGTACGGATTTTTGTCTGAAAATGCCAAATTTGTTCAAATAGTTGAGGATCACGGGATAAAGTTTATCGGTCCAACAGCGGAACATATTCGCATAATGGGAGATAAAATTACAGCTAAAGACAAAATGAGAGAGCTAGGTGTTCCATGTGTTCCAGGATCAGATGGTGGTGTTCCTGATGTAAATACAGCAAAAAAGATTGGAGCCGATATTGGTTATCCAGTGATTATCAAAGCTACGGCAGGAGGTGGCGGTAGAGGAATGAAAGTCGCGAACTCTGAATCAGAAATGGAACAAGCTTTCATGACTGCACGAGCTGAAGGAAAAGCTGCGTTTGGAAACGATGAGGTTTACATCGAGAAGTATTTAACCACCCCTAGACACATCGAGATCCAAGTATTTGGAGACGGCAAAGGCCAAGCTGTTCATTTGGGTGAAAGAGATTGCTCACTTCAACGACGCCACCAAAAAGTTTTTGAAGAGGCACCAGGTCCTTGCATCTCCTCAGAAGAACGGGACCGAATAGGTGCAACATGCGCAGAAGCCGTGGCTAAAATTAATTATATTGGCGCAGGTACAATTGAATTCCTATATGAAAATGGTGAGTTTTATTTCATTGAGATGAATACTAGACTTCAGGTGGAACATCCGATTACCGAAAGTATCTTTGGTGTTGATATAGTACGTGAACAAATTCGCGTAGCTGCCGGATTAGAGATGAATTTTAGGCAGGAAAATTTATCGATAAAAGGTCACTCTATTGAAGTCCGAATAAATGCCGAAAAAATCCCTACCTTCGCTCCATGTCCAGGAAAAATTACGGCTTATCACGCACCTGGCGGCTTGGGTGTACGAACTGACAGCGCTATTTACGTAGGATACACAATACCGCCCTATTACGATAGCTTGATTGGAAAACTTATTGTTCGCGGCCGAGATAGATCAGAGGCATTAGCAAGATTAAGCGGGGCTTTATCTGAGATAATTATAGATGGGATAGATACCACAATACCTCTTTTTAGATCTCTCTTAGAAGAAGAAGACATCCAAAATGGCCTCTATAATATACATTGGTTAGAAAAATGGCTCGATAAAAATTTTGGGGAAAATACATAAGTTAAAGCTAAATTATAGAACGTACCATTTATTAATTGAGGCTTAAGGTGATTAAATATCTATCCCCAGAAGTTCTTTTATTTGCCTATCAGCAAGGTTTATTCCCAATGGCTGAAAGCCGAAATGCAAAACAAATTCAGTGGATTCAGCCAAAAAAGCGTGGGATATTTCAGTTGGGAAATTTTCACATCTCACGATCATTAAAGCGGGCTATACTTAAAAAAGATTATTCAATAACGATAAATTCGTGTTTTCCCAAAGTTGTGGAAAAATGCGCTGACAGAAACGAAACTTGGATCAATGCGGATATATACAATTGCTATTGCAAATTACACGATGACGGTTTTGCTCATTCAGTTGAAGTTTGGAGAGACACTCGCCTCATCGGGGGAGTATATGGCGTAGCTATTGGCGCTGCTTTTTTTGGGGAAAGTATGTTTTCTGAAGTCTCCAATAGTTCAAAAATCGCCTTAACCTTTTTACATGATAGACTTCTAAAAGCTGGTTTTATGTTATTTGATACCCAATTCCTGACCGAGCATTTATCCAGTTTAGGTGCAATTGAAATCACGCAAGCTCAGTATTTAATTAAACTTGACAAGGCATTAAACAAAAATGCCACTTTTTTAGATAATAATTATTCAGTTGATGTTGAAACCATAGCACATCGAAGCACCCAAACATCATAGCGTGCATGTTCTAAGGGGTTAAGCGCCGGTGATGATGCCACCATCCATCCCCGAAACAAATCACTCTCAGATTTATCTTGCGAAATCGTAAGATGAGCAAAGGCATCACCCACAGGATTACTGATTGGGTAACGGCATTCAGATAGCTTTATATCAAGTTTCCAAAGTAGGTAGGAGTCACCTGATTTTACACCAAAATCAATGACTTCTCCACTTACCTTATCTAGGCCCCTCAGTAGAGCACCATCTGCTATACTGGTCTGCTCCTGAGCATTAACGCTAAAAAACGGATAAAGAAGA
>CACLGX010000039.1 GCA_902606585.1 Paracoccaceae bacterium
ATTCAGCTTAAATCGTTTTAAAGAAGGTAAGTTTATTGATGAAAGTGTAGCAGCTGGAGTGGCGCACTGATGCTCGTTTTTAAGTGTCCCTATTGCGGAATTGAAGCAGATGAAACAGAGTTGAGTCCAGGCGGAGAGGCTCATCTAAAACGTTTTGGACCCGGATCCTCTGATGAAGAACTAGAAGGTTATCTTTTTAATCGAGAAAATCCTAAAGGCGTTCATTTTGAGCGGTGGCGTCATGTTTATGGTTGCGGAAAGTGGTTTCATGCTGCGCGATGTACTTCAACCCTGGAAGTATTCGGCACTTATTCCGCTCAAACGTTTGAGCCGCCGAAAGAGATTATAGACATCATTAAATCTAAACGACCAGGTTGGAAGTGGAGGAATTTGAGTTGAATATTTTCTGTAAGTTAATTGCGAACTTAATTCTCTGTTTAAATCTCATAGGAAATTTCAATGAGTAAGAGATTAGCCGAAGGCGGCCTGTTTATAGATAGAAATAAGCCCATTAAATTTGAATTTAATGGCAAAAAGTTATCTGGTTTTGAAGGTGATACCTTAGCTTCAGCATTGTTATCAAACGATCAAGTTTTAGTCGGTAGATCTTTTAAGTACCACCGACCCAGAGGCATAGTTGCTTCTGGTTCAGAGGAACCCAATGCATTGATAAATTTAGGAGATAAAGAAAAATTTGAGCCAAACCAACGCGCAACTACTACTGAACTATTTGATGGTTTAAAAGCAGCTTCACAAAACCATTGGCCTTCATTAAATTTTGATATCGGGGTGGTAAATAATTACCTAGCTCGCTTTTTGCCAGCGGGATTTTACTACAAAATGTTTATCCATCCTCGTCCATTTTGGAAATACATTTATGAGCCTTTTATTCGGCAATCAGCAGGTTTAGGTAGGGCTCCTTCGCAAAAAGATCACAGTCAATACGAACATTTCTATGCGTTTTATGACTTGGTGATTGTAGGCGGGGGTATTTCTGGCTTGAATGCAGCACTTACAGCAGCAGAGAGTGGCCTCAAAATTTTGATTATTGAGCAAACTCCGGAATGGGGAGGACGTTGCCTTGTAGACTTTTCCACCATTGGTGATGAAACTAGTGCTGAGTATGTGTCTCGGCTTGTGTCAGAATTAAAAAAATTCCAAAATGTTACAATGCGCTCTCGTATGATGGGCGCCGGCGTTTATGATCACGGTTATATTCTAGGATATGAGCGTTTAAATGATCATCTTGCTGAAGAGGACGGTCCACGCCATCGCTTGTGGAGAATACGCGCTAAACAGATAATTACCGCCACGGGCTCTATAGAAAGGCCTATTTCTTTTCCAAGTAATGATATTCCAGGTATTATGCTGGCATCTGCTGTTAGAGACTACGCCGTGAACTTTGGTGTCGCAACGGGCAATAAAATTGCTGTTTATACTAATAACGATGATGCATATCGAACTGCAATCACCCTAAATGAGGTTGGCGTAGAAGTCCCCATTATTGTTGATGCTCGAGGAAGTGGTGGAGGAGCATTGGCAGAACGTGCAAAAGCACTCGGGATCAGAGTAGAAAATGGAAAAGCTATTTCCAAAGTTTTTGGCAAAAAGCGCGTAGAAGCGATAAGTATTTGTGAACACAAAGATTCTGGCAAAGGTAACGAAAAAATTGCATGTGACTGCATTGCTATGTCTGGCGGGTGGTCGCCGGTTGTTCATTTATACTCCCACTGTGGTGGAAAGCTAAAATGGGATGAAAAAATGGTATTATTCAAGCCAGACAGCTCTGCTAAGCCTACTTCCCACGATGGTCTGCCTTTCGTCACGGCAGTGGGCTCAGCTAATGGGTTTCTTTTAATTCAAGAGGTTCTGAAGGATGCGCGAGAAGGTTGCCTGGAAGTGGTTGAGGCTTCTGGTGGTAAAGTTAAAAAGGAAAGTTTCAAATTAAATGAACAGGAGTATGAAAATTCTCTTGAGGCTATTTGGATTGCACCTCAGGATGCAGATATTAAAAAACGCTCAAAAATATGGCTGGATTTTCAAAATGATGTCAAAATTAATGACGTTGAATTAGCCGCTCGCGAGGGTTTTGAAAGTGTAGAACACACTAAAAGATATACGACCTTGGGCATGGCGACCGATCAAGGAAAATTATCAAATATTAATGGGTTGGCTATCTTGTCATCAAGTTTGGGTAAAGAAATACCAAAGGTAGGAACCACTACATTTCGTCCCCCGTACACTCCAATTTCTCTGGGGTCTATAGGAGGCTCGGCGAGAGATGATTTATTTCAGCCCGTGAGAAAAACACCAATGCATGATTGGCATGAAAATAATGGTGCTTACATGGAGCCAGTAGGCCAGTGGCGACGCCCTTTTTGTTATCCTCAAGCCGAGGAAACCTATGCGAAAGCCGTAGAACGTGAAATAAATCAAACCCGATCTTCTTTGGGAATACTTGATGCATCGACTCTGGGAAAATTACTAGTGACTGGTCCCGATGCTGGAAAATTTCTTGATATGCTTTACACAAATATGATGAGCACTCTGAAGATAGGGAGGTGTCGTTATGGACTTATGTGCTCTGAAAATGGGTTTTTAATTGATGATGGAGTCGTCGCGAGAATTGATGACCAAACTTGGCTTTGTCATACCACCACGGGAGGGGCCGATAGTATACATGCTCATATGGAGGAATGGCTTCAAACGGAATGGTGGGATTGGAAAGTTTATGTTACGAATGTAACTGAACAATATGCACAAATTGGGGTTGTTGGACCAAATGCCCGCAAGCTTTTGGAAAAAATTGGTGGCGTAGATGTCAGCAGGGAAGCTTTGGGGTTTATGGAATGGAAAGATGGCAATCTTGGAAAATATGATGCAAGAATTTTCCGAATTTCGTTTTCGGGAGAGCTTTCTTATGAAATAGCCGTACCTGCAAAGCAAGGTTTGGCATTTTGGGGCGAATTGATCGAAGCTGGAAAAGAATTTCAGGTAATGCCCTATGGCACTGAAGCGCTTCACGTTATGAGAGCTGAAAAAGGTTTCATAATGATAGGAGATGAGACAGACGGCACTGTTATTCCACAAGACCTTAATTTAGACTGGGCCATCTCTAAAAAGAAAGTTGATTATCTTGGAAAAAGAGCTCAAGAGCGCTCATTTATGGTTAATCCAAGTCGTTGGAAGTTGGTTGGTTTAGAAACGTTAGACGGTTCTGTTTTACCAGACGGTGCTTACGCAATAGCCGATGGGGTTAATCCAAATGGCCAAAAAACTACACAAGGGCGAATTACCTCGTCATATTTTTCACCGACTTTGAGGCGGGGAATAGCAATGGGCCTTGTAATGAATGGTCCAGATAGGAGTGGTGAAATTATTGAATTTCCAAAAATTGATGGAACTGTCATTCGGGCAAAGATCACCAGTCCAGTATTTTATGATCCCGATGGGGAAAAGCAGAATGTCTGATAAGAAAAATGAGGGAGTAGTGCGGTCTTATTCTGGCTACGTAAAAGTTAGTGAGAAAATGAAAACGGGAATGTTGACTGTTCGAGGTGATTTTAAGTCAAGTAAATTTAAAACTTCTTTTACTAAAGTAGTGGGTACAAAATTGCCGAAAGACAGAAAACTAATTTTAGCCAAAAATAATGTTGCATGGATGTCGCCGGATGAGCTTTTAATTTTATGTGACTATGCCGATGTATCTAGTCTTAGTCAAAATTTGCAAACGGAGCTAAAAGATCAACATCACATGCTGGTAAATGTTTCTGATGCAAGAGCCTTGTTTGAGATTTCTGGTTCTGGTAGTCGTGAGGTTATTGCAAAACTTGCGCCAGTAAATATCGCCACGCTAGAAATTGGTGAAATACGTCGAACTCGATTTTCTCAAATAGCGGCTGCTTTTTGGCTAACTTCGGCGACAAGTGTAAGTGTTATCTGTTTCAGTTCGGTAGCTGACTATATGTTCAATCTTCTAAAAACCTCATCTATGCCAAATTCAAAGGTGGGTGATTTTTAAAATTTCTAAAAGGTCAGTTGGTTGATATAGTTTTTTCTTGAAACTAAAAAAATAAAGCATATTTTTTTGCTTGACCTTACACTTAGATAAGACGCATCTAAGAGCATATTTTTTAAAAAGG
Source organism: Paracoccaceae bacterium (assembly GCA_902606585.1). Taxonomy (GTDB): domain Bacteria; phylum Pseudomonadota; class Alphaproteobacteria; order Rhodobacterales; family Rhodobacteraceae; genus Salinivivens. The sequence goes on from CACLGX010000039.1 coordinate 4,143, forward strand.
ACACAATAATATGGCTTTTGAACTTCCAGACCTTCCCTATTCGCACGATGCATTGGCTGATTTGGGTATGTCTAAAGAAACACTCGAATATCATCATGATTTGCATCACAAAGCTTACGTAGATAATGGAAACAAATTGATTTCCGGCACAGAATGGGACGGAAAATCAATGGAGGACATTATCACTGGCACATACGATCCTAGCTCTGTTGCTCAAAATGGAATATTCAATAACATTTCACAGTTATGGAACCATAATCAGTTTTGGGAGATGATGGGACCATCTGGTCGTGAGATGCCTTCTGAATTGACAAGCGCAATTGCAGATAGTTTTGGTTCGGTAGAGCAATTTAAAGCAGATTTTTCTGCGGCAGGCGCGGGACAGTTTGGCGCTGGCTGGTGTTGGCTTGTTAAAAATGCGGACGGCGAGTTGAAAGTGACTAAAACAGAAAATGGGGTGAACCCACTTTGTTTCGGTCAAACAGCTCTTTTGGGCTGTGATGTCTGGGAGCATTCTTATTACATTGATTTTAGGAATAAACGTCCAGCCTATCTTGCAAATTTTTTAGACAATTTGGTTAATTGGGAAAACGTGGCTTCCCGTCTTTAACTAAAGCTGATCAAAGGTTTGTTTAGGAATTCGACTCAGACCTCTGATTTTGCTTGATTAAATAGTCAACCGCTTCGGTTGCAGTTTCCGTTGTTGCAAATAACTTTTTAAGTGAGTTTTCTGCGAAGCCAGATGATATTGTGTGATCTATTAGTGAGAAAAGAGGATCCCAATATTTTTTAACATTTATAACTACTATTGGTTTATTATGTATATCCAATTGGGCCCAAGTTAGTACTTCAAAGAATTCATCCAGCGAGCCAGGCCCTCCAGGCAACAAAATAATGGCATCTGAGTTTGTGAACATAAGTTTTTTTCGTTCATGCATATTATCGGTGATTATGTAATTATGTAAATCTTTTTTACCAACCTCCCGTTGCACGAGGTGGTGCGGTATAACGCCCAAGGTTTTTGCTTTACTCAGCTGGGTCGCAGAAGCTACTGAACCCATCATTCCTGTATTGCCAGCACCATAAACTAAACGCCACTTGTGCTTGGCTATTAAATTTCCAAGTTTTTCTGCTTGTATTAAATAAGCGGGGTCATCACCCGACCTCGAGCCACAAAAGACGCAAACAGAGAAATTTTTCATAAGTAAGCCTTTAATCTGTTGAGAAGCTTTGACCTTGCTACCTCAACTTGTTAGGGTCATACAACAGGCAAATGTGCTTATCGCTTTTTGGGGGCTTTAAATGGCAGCGATACCTTACCTATGGTACTGGATTATGGGAGGCTTGGTGGCAGGTTTTATTGCAACTGTCGCTATATTCTCGGAAAGAAACGCCCCTGACATTGCAGAGAGCAAGGCGACTTCATCAGAAGAAAAAGATCCCAGCGAACCCAAAGAAGATGAAAGCTTTGTCAATCAGAAAAGTGATCTAGTTTCTGAGACAGGTGAAGCTAGTGAAAAAAAAATTGAAGATGACGTGAAAAGTCAAGAGGCCGAAGTTATAACAAAAAAATCCACCGATGAAGTGGCCCCTGAAGAAAAAGTCACCATCTACCCTCCTAAACTTGAAACGGTCAGAATTGACGATGATGGAACGGCTCTTGTCGCAGGTATGGCTTATCCAGGATCTATATTAGAAATATTAGTCGATGAAGAAGTGGTGGAATCAATCACATTGGGGCAAGAAGGAAATTTTGCAGTTCTTTTTGATATAGAGCTAAAAGATCGGCCGCAAGTTATATCGATAAGATCTATCGATGGTGAAACCGTGTTGGTGTCTGATGAAACAATGATCGTCGCTCCCAAGATTATAGAATTGGCGCAAGCAGATCCTGCAGATAATCAAACACAAAAGCAAAGTGAAGGTGCAGAAAACTCAACTGAAGTTGGTGTTTCTCCGAAAGAAAAAAGCGAGACAACTTCTGAGGAAAACTCATCTAATGATTTTTCTGATGAATCTGAAGAACAGGCGAAAAAAGATGAAATCGATGATACGACTAAGGTTTCTAACAATAACGCCACTCAAAGTGACTTGACGACTAAAACACCTCAATTACCAAAACCAACCGAAGAAAAAATAGAAGAAGATGTTCAGCAAATTTTGACGCAAGAACCGTCGGATTCCGATCTTAATTCTATTGCAGAAGCAAATGAGGCTGAGCAATCAAGCGTTCTACTTTCTAATGCTGAACCGAATGAGACTGAGCAGCCAACCGTTCTACTCGCTGACAGTGAAGGTTTGAAAGTCGTACAAAGTGGTAAGACGGGGCCGAATGTAATGACAGATGTAATGTTCGATACTATCAATTATTCTAAGGACGGGGATGTTTCTGTAACTGGGCGGGGAACCCCGGAGTCAATTGTACACTTTTATTTGGATAATTCCCCAGTTGCTTCCACGACCATAGATCAAACGGGTTATTGGAGTGCTGATCTTTCAGACGTGGAAGCTGGCGTCTACACGCTTCGACTAGATCAATTGGATCAGTCAGGCAAAGTTTCCAGTCGAATTGAGAGCCCTTTTAAGAGGGAAGATCGCAGCGTTTTGGTTGATCAGATGCAAGATATAGCTTCACCCGCCAGAATAAACGTTATAACAGTTCAGCCTGGTAACACTCTTTGGGCTATTTCTCGAGAGCGATATGGTAGAGGCATTTTATATGTTCAAGTTTTTGACGCAAATAAAGACAAAATCCGTGATCCAGATCTAATTTACCCAGGTCAGATTTTTGATTTGCCTGACAGCATTACAGTTAACTAAAAGTTAGGTATATTGAATTAATTTTTATGTGGTCCATTTTCAACGGACTATCTTTAATCTGATAAGCACTAGACTCCTAAATTATTTAGGCATTTTATGAAAAATAATGCGGAAATTGCAGCAGCTGAACGTAAGTCAGGAATGAGGACAATTCTAAGAGTTGTGCCTTACTTGTGGCCCAAAGATCGTTTTGATTTTCGTGTTAAAGTTATATCAGCGTTAGTACTCTTGGTGCTGGCAAAAGCAGTGATAAATTTCGCGCCATTTTTATACCGAGAGGCTGTGAATGCTTTAGCGGAAACTGGCAACTCTCCATTTTTGCTAGGAGCCGTAGGTATGACGGTTGCTTATGGGGGCGCAAGGATCTTATCTAGAGGCTTTGAACAATTGCGGGATGTGGTATTTGCTGCTGTTGCGCAAAGAGCGTTTCGAAACTTAGCTTTAGAAACATTTCAGCATATTCATAAGCTGTCCCTGCGGTATCATATTTCTCGAAAAACTGGAGCTTTGAGCCGTGTCATAGAGAGAGGCGTCAAAGGTTTAGAATTTTTACTAAGGTTCCTCTTATTTTCGGTTGGGCCTCTAGTTTTGGAGCTTCTCATAATTGCAGGTATTATGTTTTTTTGGTTCGATTATTTGTATCTTACTGTAATCATTTTGATGATTGCTGTATATATTTGGTTTACGTTCAAAGTAACTGAGTGGCGTGTTAAAATTCGAAAAATTATGAATGACCAAGATACGGACGCCAATCAAAAAGCTATAGATAGTTTGCTTAATTATGAAACAGTCAAGTATTTCAGCGCCGAAGAACGAGAAGCTAAACGTTACGATGGAGCCATAAAGCAATATGAGAAAGCCGCATTAACAACGGCATATTCACTTGCATTTTTAAATTTTGGCCAATCTCTTATCATTACAGCTGGCCTAATTGTTGTGATGGTGATGGCAGCTCTAGGTGTTCAGAGTGGATACTTAACCGTTGGTGATTTTGTTATGGTTAATGCTTACATGATCCAAATTACCATGCCCTTAAATTTCTTGGGTACCGTCTACAGGGAAATACGACAAGGTTTAGTAGATATGGGTGAAATGTTTGACTTGTTAGAACAGCCTGCTGAAATTTTAGATAGTGAAAATGCTTCTGAATTAAAGATTACCGACGGCCATATTTTGTTCGAAAACGTAACCTTTGGATATAATAAATCGAGGCTAATTATACAGAATGTTTCAATCGAGATTAACTCGAGCGAGACTATAGCAATTGTTGGTCCCTCTGGCTCGGGAAAATCAACAATTGGACGCCTGCTGTTTAGGTTTTATGATGCTCAACAAGGTTCAATTAAAATTGATGGGCAGGACATTCGAGATGTTACACAAGAAAGTCTTCATAGATCTATTGGTGTGGTGCCTCAAGATACAGTTCTTTTTAATGATACAATTTACTATAATATAGCATATGGACTTGATAATGCATCTCGAGCTGAAGTTGAAAAGGTTGCCAAAGATGCCCAAATCCATGATTTTATTTTGTCTCTCCCAGATGGTTACGAAACGACCGTTGGTGAGCGTGGGTTGAAACTTTCGGGTGGTGAAAAACAGCGAGTAGGGATTGCAAGGACACTTCTGAAAAATCCACCGATTTTACTATTAGACGAAGCAACATCGGCATTAGATACTGAAACAGAACGTGAAATTCGGGAGGCTTTAACGAATGCTTCTGGGGGGCGAAGTGTTCTCACGATCGCGCATCGTCTTTCAACAATTGTAGATGCGGATAGAATAATTGTTTTGGAAAATGGAAGTATT
>CACLGX010000040.1 GCA_902606585.1 Paracoccaceae bacterium
TGCCCTGGGCGTAAATATTTCAAAACTTTATACCTTCATATTTGCTCTTGGTGCTGCCTTAGCAGGCCTTGCTGGTGCATTAGTAGGAGCAATTCAGTCTGTCGAAGTTGGAATGGGAGAGCCCGTTCTTATTCTGGCTTTTGTCGTAATTGTAATCGGCGGCATAGGTTCTGTGAAAGGAGCCCTTATTGGGAGTATCTTAGTTGGTCTGACGGATACACTGGGGGGAATATTTTTACCTAAGTTTTTTAGCTTTTTTGTGGACCTAGCTACGGCAACAAATGTCGGATCATCAATTGCGTCAATGTCAATCTACATTCTGATGAGCATTGTTTTAGTATGGCGGCCAACAGGTCTATTTGGACAAAAAGTATGATAAAAGAAAGCCACTTAAATATCTTTGTTTTGGGTTTACTTATATTCGTTCCTTTCTTCGCTTATTGGAATGATCAGCCCTTTACTATTACTTTAATGACCAGAGCTGTAATATTTGCAATTGCTGCAGTTGGATTAAATCTTGCGCTTGGAATAGGCGGATTTATAAGTTTTGGGCATGCTGCTTTTTTCGGTTTAGGTGGCTACGTCATGGGTATATTAGCCTGGCATTCCCAAAATTATGTGACACTGGTTGAGTGGCCTATTTTAATTGAAGGCACTAAGTCTATGCCCATAATCTGGATCATTACTATAGCAGCCTCAGCATTTTTAGCTGCTATAATTGGAATGATTTCCCTTAAAACAACTGGCGTTTATTTCATAATGATCACATTAGCATTCGCTCAAATGATGTATTATTTCTCAACATCTTGGAGCGCTTATGGGGGAGAAGATGGGCTTTCTATCTATGTAAGAAATAACTTCCCAGGCTTGAATACGTTGGATCCAATACAATTCTTTAGCATTTGCTGTGTTATCCTTTTGATTGTACTTTTCTTTATGGGAAGACTGATTAAGTCGCCCTTCGGACTGGCATTAAATGCATCGAGACAGTCTAGACAACGTATTGAAGCTGTGGGTTTTGATTTCCATAAACTACAGTTAACGGCATTTATATTGTCAGGAGCTATCACTGGGCTCTCTGGTGCTTTATTTGCAGATCTAAATCGTTTTGTAAGCCCAAGCATGTTTAGTTGGCAACTTAGCGGCGAATTCATTGTATTTATAATAATTGGAGGGGTGGGCCGTTTATTTGGACCAGTTATAGGAGCATTAATTTTTGTTTGGCTGGAGCATTTAATAGGAGGGATAAGTGACTACTGGCACATATTTCTAGGGTTTATCCTTCTAGCAATTGTGCTGTTTGGAAAGGGTGGGATTATTGGCCTTCTAAGCCGAGAGGATGCGCAGCATGAATAACCCTGTCCTTGAAGCTAATAAACTGTGTAAAACATTTGGATCATTGGTTGCAGTTCAAGATGTTTCAATCGATATTTACAAGGAAGAAATTCATGCGGTCATAGGGCCCAATGGAGCAGGAAAATCCACTTTAATTTCTCAAATATGCGGATCCCTATCTTCAGATAAAGGGTCAGTTTTTTTGCTTGGTAAAGATATAACCAATCTTCCTACCGAGAAGCGTGCATCCTTGGGAATTGGTCGGACTTTTCAAATATCTGCTTTGTCAAAAGAAGACACCGTTTTGGAAAATGCTATTCTGGGGTCTGTTGGCGCATCGGGAAAACATTGGAAATTTTTTAATCCAGTCCTAAAAAATTCCATCCTTAGAGACGAAGCAGAATATTGTCTCGAGATTGTTGGGTTAAAAGATCTTATAAACCTGAAAACTGCTACCCTCAGCCATGGGCAGCTTAGACTTCTAGAAGTTGCAGTTGCTCTAACCCTTAAGCCAAAAGTATTCATTATGGATGAGCCGATGGCTGGACTTGGCAGTGATGGAACAAAGCAGCTAACCGAATTCCTTGATAAACTGAGAGAGCGCGCTCCAATATTATTGGTTGAACATGATATGGACGCTGTTTTTGCTCTCGCGAATAGAATAACTGTTTTAGATTATGGTCGCATCATTGCCTCAGATAAAGCCAGCTCAATAAAAAAAGATCCAGAAGTACAGAAAGCTTATTTGGGGGAGGGATAATATGGGCCTTTTATCTTTATCATCAGTGAAAGCCTATTATGGCGAGAGCCAGGCCTTATTTGATGTAAATCTAGAGGTCAATGAAGGCGAAATTGTAGCTTTAATGGGGCGCAACGGCACCGGGAAAAGCACAACAGTGAAATCAATTTTTCAAATGATACCAACAAAGGGCGAGTTGTTATTTTCAGGTAAAAATCTTAGTAAACTGAAGAGTTTCCAAGTATCTCGATTGGGAGCTGGACTTGTGCCTGAAGGTCGAAGAATTTTTGGCCAACTATCAGTTAAAGAAAACCTTATTGCCACATCTAGAGAAGGAAGATGGAACCTAGAAGAGATAAATGACTTGTTTCCAAAACTAAAAGAAAGAAGTGGCCAAGTAGCATCATCTCTTTCGGGTGGAGAACAGCAGATGCTTGCCATAGCTCGCGCTTTAATGACTAACCCTCGCCTACTAATCTTGGATGAAGCGACTGAAGGATTAGCTCCAATTATTCGCCAAGAAATTTGGTCTGCTATAAAAACTTTAAGAAATGATACTGGTTTAGCGATTTTAATCATTGATAAATCTATTAGGGAGCTTCGCCAGATTTGTGACAGAGTCGTTATTCTTGAAAAAGGCAGAACTGTATGGCGGGGAAATATAGATCAGTTATCAAATGAGGTTACCCAAGAATTTATTGGTGTTTAAACCCTACGGAGAAATTTGAATAATGTGGAAATTAGATTGGGATGATGCTTTCAATAATTTTGTAAATGTCGAAAACCCAAACTCTCTCATCGAAGAGTGGAGAGAAAGATCATCATCATTCAAAAGCAATTCTACAGCAATAGGGAAAATAGAATTGGGTATCCCATATGGCGATCATCCTAGAGAAAAGTACGATATATTTTTACCAAAGAAACAAAGTAGAGGGACTATAATTTTTCTGCATGGCGGTTTCTGGTTTAGAACTGGGCGTGAACATTGGTCGTTTGCCGCTCAAGGTATGCTGTCTCAAGGCTGGAGCGTCATAATTCCAAGCTACCCTCAAGCTCCTAATGTCAAAATCACACAAATAACTCTTTCTATATCTAAACTGGTTTATAAAATTCATGATGATTGTAACAGACCAATCCGTATTATTGGTCACTCTGCAGGTGGGCATCTAGCATCCAGAATGATTTGTAAAAATTTCCTTAACAAAAATATGGTTAAACATATAGAAAGGGTGATTTCGGTCTCAGGTCTTTACGATTTACGGCCATTATTAATGACTAAGTTAAACGATATACTTAAACTGAACTATGAAGAAGCAGTGCACGAGAGTTGCTTTTTATATGACCCTATCAATACAAAACTTACTTGTTGGGTAGGAGCGAGTGAGCGTCCAGAATTTCTAAGACAAAATAGGATACTTGCTGAAGCTTGGTCAAAAAAATCAAAAAATATCGAAAGCTATTATGACCCAGGTAAGGATCACTTTACTGTCATTGACCAACTAGAAGAAAAAGAAAGTTCATTAACTCAAAGCATAACTAGATAATTCAAAAATTAGTTACTTAATTTTACAATAAACCCTTGATTAGGTTTGCTACATTTTCACTATTGAGTGCAATGGGATTACCACCACAACTTGGGTCTTTTAGCGCTGCTTGAGTCAATTTTTCCACATCGGCGTTTACTACGCCAAGATCACTTAAGTTCGTTGGTATTTTCAAAGATGCGTTGAGCTCTCTGACAAAAGTACAAAAGCCCTTAAAACCATTTTGTATACCAATATAACCCGCAACCTGATCAAAACGTTGACTTATTTCAGATGCATTCAAACCTAAAACAGCCGGCATGCACACAGCATTTGTGGTTCCATGGTGCGTGTTATACATCGCGCCAATAGGATGGCTTAGCGCATGTATCGCCCCAAGACCTTTCTGAAAGGCTGTAGCCCCCATCATTGCAGCAGACATCATGTGAGATCTAGCCTCAATATCACCAGGATTACTATAAACTTTTGGTAGGTTCTCAATAACCAACCTCATTCCCTCAACGGCTATACCCTGGCTCATCGGATGATAATGAGGTGAACTGAAAGCTTCAACACAATGAGCAAAAGCATCAAGGCCTGTTCCCGCTGTTACAAATGGTGGCATACCTACAGTTAATTCAGGATCACAAATCACAACACTGGGCAAAACTTTTGGGTGAAAAATTATCTTTTTTTCGTGTGAATTTGAATTTGTGATTACACTTGCTCTACCAACTTCTGATCCTGTTCCAGCAGTGGTCGGAACTGCAACAATGGGAGCTATGGCTATACTTTCGGCACGTGTCCACCAATCACCGATATCCTCAAAATCCCAAATGGGCCTCTTCTGGCCCGCCATGAACGCAACCATTTTTCCAAGATCTATACCTGAACCTCCGCCAAAAGCGACAACACCATCGTGGTTTCCAGTTCTATATGCACTGAGACCAGCTTCAAGATTGACCTCATTGGGGTTCGGATCAACTTCGCAAAAAACTGGGCCTTCAAAGCCTGAGGACTTCAGTATATCCTGTGCAATTTGGGTAATATCGAGTTGTGCTAAGATTTTATCCGTCACAAGCAATGGATTTTTTATACCCAAGGATAAACAAGCTTCACCTAGTTCTTTGATGCGACCTGGACCAAATTTTACTGTGGTTGGATAAGACCAATTAGCTTGAAGCGTCATGCTTTTTCAAATCCTCGCATAATCTCGTAATCCGTAACGACACTATCAAATTCTTCTAATTCCCATTCAGCAGCCCGAGCATAATGATTTATCGTCTCTTCTCCAAACGCCTCTTTTAGCATCTCCGATGATAAAAGTTGATCTCTCGCATCTCTCAATGTCTTGGGGATCTGGTTTTTTTCGTTATTCGAATAAGCATCGCCATCATATGGAGACGGAAGCTTCAGCTCTTCCTCTATTCCCTTGAGTCCTGCAGCCAACATTGCAGCAGTTGCTAGATATGGGTTCATGTCAGAACCAGGAGTGCGGCATTCAATTCGAATGGACTTACTGCCGTCACCAACAACACGAAACGCCGCTGTGCGATTATCTACAGACCAAACCGTGTGGGTAGGAGCAAATGTACCTTTTGCAAATCGTTTATAACTATTTACATACGGCGCCAAGAAAATCGTTATCTCCGAGGCATACTTGAGTAAACCTGCCAGATAATGATCCATTATTTTAGATTTACCCATTGGCGCCTTAGCGTCATAAAAAACATTTGAACCCTTTTTAAACAAAGATTGATGCACGTGTGACGCGGAGCCGACGCGATTTTTATTCCATTTCGGCAAAAAGGTTGCAGCGTAACCCTGTTGGTGTGCAATTTCTTTAACTCCATGTTTTGCCAGAGTATGGTGATCCGCTGCAGACAAAACATCAGCATATTTTATATTCAGTTCTTCTTGACCGGCCTCAGCCTCTCCTTTTGTTCCTTCTACTGGAATACCCATCTCGCGAAGATAATTTCGGATTGGCCTCATCACATGCTCTTCTTTAGAGGTTTGAAAAATATGGTAGTCCTCGTTGTAATTGGAAATTGGCTTCAATTCGCGGAAGCCTTTTGCTGCTATCTCATCGTGTGTCCCCTGAAAAAGGAAAAATTCAAGCTCGGTGGCCATGATCGAGCTGAATCCCATTACCTCTGCTTTTGAGATCTGAGTTTTTAAAACTTCTCTAGGAGAAAAAGGAACTGGCTTATGTGTGTGGTGATCCAATACGTCACATAGGCACATGGCTGTTCCCTCAATCCAAGGCACTTGGCGAAGCGTCCCTAAATCAGGTTTCATCACGTAGTCACCATATCCAGTGGACCAACTTGTTGAGGCATATCCATCAGGAGTTGCCATTTCTAAATCTGTTGCCAATAGATAATTACAACAATGAGTTTCATCTTCTGCCATTTCCAGAAAAGCCTCTGAATGGAAGCGCTTTCCCATCAAACGGCCCTGCATGTCTACTATACAGACTAAAACCGTATCGACTTCTTGCTGTGAGATTTTCAACTTTATTTCTTCAAAAGTCATAAAATTTTCCTTGCTGATAAAGACATAAGTGTAAGCCCTGAAAAAAATAATTACTCTTTGTTATCGAAGCCACCGAAATTTTTGAACAAATTTGGATCACCAAAAATATCATTATATTCGTTTGACCGAGTGGCGCCATTTTCACTCTCTTCTTTTTTGTCGCTGTCAAAACCACCAAAATCTTTAAATAGGTTTTCATCACCAAAAATATCATTATACCCTTTTGATCTGCTAGCATTCCCTTCGCTTTCGTCGGTCGTTTCAACACTTTCTGCATTTTGCTGCAAAAGCTTCAATTGATCGGCAAAATTGGATTTTTTAGAGGCTTCTGCTTTTTCAATACACTCTGCACCGTACATATTGTTTTTTATCAGTTGCTGCCACGTAAGCACGGCTAAAATTAAGAGTAGCAGAAATACAAAAATAGATTTAGGGATTCTAAAAAATTTAGACTGCTCCTCAACAAGCCTGCTACCACTAATTTCACTAAACATTTTAGCTTTATTTTCACGGTCCTTTTTTCTTTGGTTAGACCTTCGTGAAATTTCGTATAAAAAGGCGCCTACCAAAGTGAGACATATGATTACAAGTGCAAGAGCGCTAATGGCAGGGCTTATTCCTAATCTAACTTTTGAGGCTATCACCGTTGTCAGAGTTTGCTCTGATAGAATACTAAAAACCGTAGTATTATAATTTTCAAATGAAGCTAGAAAGGCAATAACTGCCGAGGAGCCAATTGCTGGTATGAGGTATGGTACTAAAATTTTCAGAAAAACTTGGGACTGGCTTGCGCCCAGATCGAGCGCTGCTTCCTCTTGCGTAGTATCGAACCTCTGCAAACGTGCTACAAATATCAAAAAACAGTATGTTGAAATAAAACACGTTTGACCCAGAATCGTTAAAAATATCCCATTTCTACCCAACTCTGAAATAAATCCATCGCCTCCCAAAGTGGCAATACGATCCCACAATACAACTGTTGAGATACCGATAATAACACCAGGAAATAAAACTGGCATAATAGACATAGAGTAGAAAAGGGTGCGCAGTCTGCTGTTGACTTGGGTCAATACGATCGCAGCAGCCATTCCGATTGGTACAGATAAAGTTACCACACCGGCCGCAATAATTAAACTTGATATAATTCCCTCATGTAAGGGGCGGTCAGTAACCAGTCCGGCAAGGCGTTGACCATCATAGGCGATCTTACCTTCATTGAACCATCTGAAACTGAAACATTCCCACGGCGTGATCGCTGGGAATTCTGCTGAATTAAAAGCCGTAACACTCATTATGACCAAGGGCCCAAAAAGATACAAAAAGAAAATGAGTATATACAAACCTAAAAAAGCTTGAATAGCGAGATTGGGCTTCATCTAACAACCTCACCAATTGTAACTTTAAATAATCGCATCATCAAAAGCACAAATGTAACGGAAACAACAAGCAGTATAATTGAATAGGCTGAACCACGAGACCAATTATCGTTCATATTAAACCATTGATAAATCAGTTGCGTAAACCAATACGTATTCGGACTACTTAAAACTACCGGCGTAGCTAATGCCCCAGCCGTCAACATAAAAACCATTGTGCAGCCTGATGCTATACCTGCTTTTGCATGCGGAATGACTATACGCCAATGTGTTCTTACTGTAGAAGACCCAAGGTCCTTAGCCGCCTCAAGTTGATTTGTGTCGAGAGTCTCTAACGCGTTGTAAAGAGGAAAAATCATCAACAATATGTACGCGTACGTTAAACCAGTATAGAGCGCTATATCTAAAGCAATAAAATTTACTGCAGTGGTTATTAAGCCCAATTCTAGTAGGATATTGTTAATAACACCCTCACCTGCAAACAATATTCTGATCGCAAAAGAGCGCAGTAGCTCGTTTATCCAAAATGGTATTACTAGAGCTAGGACTAGTAAGCGAGCTGTGTTTGGAGTTGCTGACTTTGCTATGTAAAACGCTATTGGATAACAAAAGCAAAGATTAATGACTGTTACAAGAACCGCTGTGATAATTGTATCAAGAAAAACGCCAATATCTACATAATTATAGGCATCCTTGCTTGTTTCTGAACCATATAAAAAGTGTTTGTAGTGCGTTAAAGTGTATACATCATCTGGACCGCCTCTGAGTAACGGTGGTAAATTTGGCCTAAACGACAAATCCAACATATATAACTGAGGTATTACGATCAGAAAAAATAACCAAAATATTATCGCGACAAGAAAGAATGTAGCTATAACGGGGCCATTTTTCTTATAAAAACTATTCATCGTTTAACCTGTTTAATCGAGAGCAAGGGCACCGGTTGGAAGTACAACAGCGTTATCCTGAGAAAAGGAGAGGGAGACATTTTTAGATGGCTCCATTCCAGAAGTATCTGAACTACTGGGAACACTGAACCTGATGTCAACGTCTTCTGCAGATCTGAGAAATATGTTTTTCAAATTTCCCTCAAACTCAATGGTTTTAACCTCTGCCGAAAATGAGTTCTGGGCCTTCTTAGAGTTGC
>CACLGX010000041.1 GCA_902606585.1 Paracoccaceae bacterium
CTTTGCAACTGACGTCGTCGGCTACAGCAAGCATATGGAAGCTGATGAAAGTGAGACAGTCAAAAATCTCCGCGCGTGTGAAAAGTTACTCACTGGGCTTTTTAAGAAACATAAAGGCCGCTTATTTAACACGGGCGGCGACTCCTTTCTTGCAGAGTTCTCAAGCGCCGTATCTGCTGTTGAATGTGCTGTTGAATTTCAGAAGGCCATCAAGGAAAGAAACTCAACTGAGCAAGCCACAGTAAAATTAGAATTTCGAATTGGAATAAACTCTGGTGATGTCATTAAGGAAAAAGACAACTTGCTTGGTGATGGGGTTAATATTGCAGCACGACTTGAGGCCTTGGCCCAGGCTGGCGGCATCACAATTTCAAAATCAGTTTATGATTACGTCAAAGGCAAGACAAAATTTGAGTTCAACGATCTCGGTATACAAAAGGTAAAGCAAAACGAATTTTACGCCTTTGACTTGTTATTATCGCCTGATCAGAAAAGAAAAATAACAAAAAAAAGGAATGGTTACATCGGGTATATCATAGTGGCGTTAGCTTTACTTTTAGTTGGCACTGGTTGGTTTATTTACGAAACGCAAAAAGTTTCTAAACAAAACCTGATAATAGCATCTGATCGGCCAAATATTTTAATCTTGCCTTTTAATTCAATCGGAGCTGAAGAAGATAAGTACATAAGCGAAGGAATAACCGATACGTTAATAGGAACACTGTTGAAGTATGAGCAGCTTAAAATACAACCGTTGTTAACCAGCAAGTTTATATCCGAACAAAAACTATCCAATGATAAAATTATGTCTGACTATGGTGTAAATTACATAGTGAACGGAAATTTACAGGTCCAGGGTGGTGAATTAAGGCTTAACATACAATTAACTGACCTTATGAAAAATGATGTGATTTGGTCTGAAAGGTTCGATTTTGAGTTGGATAACCTTTTCGACATACAAGACCAATTAAGCGAGGAAATTTTGAATAGTTTGTCCATCGAACTTACAATTGGCACTGCTCACCAAGATTCTCGAAAGTACTTCAAGTCTGTCAAAAATTGGAGGAAACTAATTTCAGCACGGGCCGATTTTATACAGTCTACTCCAGAGTCTTTTCAAAGAATGGGAGAAACTGTAGCTGAATTGTATGAAGAAGAGCCAGAAAACCCAATGGTTTTAGTCCTAAAAGGATGGCACCAATATTTCTCTGCTGGCAGCAAAGAAGGAGCTTTAGTGGCTTACGATCTAGCACAAGAGGCGATTAAATTGGGGCCTGATCTGGCCGATGCTTATATGCTAGCGAGTTTCATTGAACTGAATAATCCTTTCCAAATTGTTAGCTCAGATCAAACAAAAGCAAATCAAATGGCTGAGTCAAGAGCACGTAAAGCTGCAGAACTCGACAAAACTAGCCCCCATAATTTTGGAGCAATAGGCAACACACTATCAGGTGTAGGTAAAGTAGAAGAATCTTTGAGTTTTTATAAGAAAGCTTTAGAAATTACACCTCATGCTGAGGCATGGATAAAATACAATTATATGAATGCGCTAGTATCCATTGGCGAGTACGAAGAAGGAAAAATAATTGCGACGGAAATTTCGACAGCGGATCAATTTGTAAATGATGCACGAGCGCGAGCGTTAGCGGTACTGGCATACATAGCACATAAAGAGGGCGAAAAGAAAAACGCCGCTGCCTTTATTGAAAGTCTGAATAGTATGGCGTTGAATACCGATTTTGGTTCAAAGCTTGAGGCGATCATGTGGGGCTTTTGGAATGTGAAGTCGAATAAAGAGTTCATAGAAGATTTTAAGGAAGCTATGATTCAGTTTGGCATTTCATAAATCCAGCTCTGCGACTTTAAGCGCTCCAGGGCACAGTAGTCTGAAAAACTAAGACAAAATATATTCTTATGCTTTAAATAAATCTTTTTAGAAAAAATATTAGCGCAGTATTTTAGCAACCTAACAGCTGCTAGTTTTTGCCCCCCACCCCCTTTGGTAGCTAGAGCACAAGAAAATGTAGCCCCAGTGTAGCCCCAAGGAATAAACACTTTTTCTATATTTTTCTAAGTCATTGATTTAAATGGTGCCCCCACACGGACTGCGGAAGCTTAAAGTTATACCAAATCAATTCCTGCGTGTAAGATTCACACGGTTTATTCAGCCTGTCAACTTTTGAAGAACACCCAATGAGTGCCAAATGCGGCTAATGTGTACCAAATGTGTGACGACAGAGAGGGGGTGCATGTGCCACCCTACCCCTAGTGGATATTTATAGTTGGGCTTTGCCAGAAATTTGGAAATCTTTTTTTACCCAATTAACATAAACCCGCTTTATTCCTCTTCGCTGATTTTTAAAACCATTCTGCTTACTTAATTATTACCACAAGTTCTGTGTACTTTGGCATTTGGAGCATTTGTAGTAATCTTTTTTTCCTCTTCGGCCACGAATGAATATAGTTTTAGACTGGCAAGCTTCCTTCTTGCAAACTGGGTTCTCTGGTTCCACAAAATAGGACATATCCTTTTTCATAAACTTTTTATTTGTTGCCATGGACTCCGCAAACACAGCAGACAGCCCTATATGATCGAACCTAATCATCGTTTCCAAAGTGTTTGAATAAGAGAGTGGGTTTAAAGATCCAAACCAAACAATGTTCTCATCTATTAATACAGCCTTCTGGTGGATCTTAGCGCGAAATTCGACCACTATTCCTATAGCCTCAAGTTTTTCTAAAACCTGCTTGCTCTCAGATACATCCATAGATCCGTTTCCCTCGGGTGGAGGAACAATAATTTTGATTTTAACTTGCTTCTTTATTTTAGATTTTAAATTATCGAAAAGATCAGAAATGCGATTTGAGGTATAAAAACCTGAGTAAATTACGATGAATTTAGAGGCATTATCTATATCCTTTTTTAATAGAGGAAAGAAAAGATCCTGATCTGCTAAACCAGTGTTAAGATTGCTCACATCTATGTCTAAATCTACAAAATCGTCCTTATATGCTGATAACTCTGACTCTAATGTTTCCAAATTTATGATTTTTTTTGCGTCAATAACTTTGCCTGTTTCCTGGGCTTTATGTAATATGTGTCTGAAGTAACCTTGAGCAGGGATTTTGCTGTCAAGATATCTCAAATTGGCGATAAATATTAACTTCTGCTCTGCTCGGCTAACAGCAACTGTTAATGTGCTAGATTTTGATGGTGACTGTTGTCCGTGAGGAATAAAAATATGCCAGTCCTCACCCAAACTTTCTACTGAATCGAATATGACTGTAGCTTTCTCATCGCCCTGAAATGTGTGGACTGTGCCAATCGAAACATTTTCTTTGTAGGATTCGTTCTCCGATATTTTTTTCATTAATTTTATCTGGGCCCTGAAAGGAGCACAAAACCCAATATTCCCCGAGTCTGGCACTTCAGAAAAACTTCGCATGACGTTTCTTGCAATTAATGCATGTGTCATGTTCGATTTGGAGTTAAATGGGTCTTTATCACAAAACGGATATATTGATGATGTGTCAATTATGATGACTGAGTCATCGAACATTTCTGGGAATCCAAACGGCTCAACCTTGCGCTCTCTAGCCGTAGTCAATCGACCAGAATATCCTATATCACTAATCAACGAGCATATTTTAGGATCCATTCTATATTGTTGAGTAAGCACACCGGCATAAGAACCTTCGTTATTATTTTCGAAATCCTCTTCCATTCCAGAGTACTTGAAAATATTTTCACCAACTATATCCAGAATGGTTTTATTCTTAGATTGAACAATTGCTGGGATTTGGCGAAAATCACCAGACATTATGCAGCGCCTCTGACTTTGGCTAGCGACAAAGTATACAGCTGGCAATAAAGCCATTGATGCCTCGTCAACTATTACATTTTCAAATTTTCCCAGATCCGAAGGGGATAAGAAAGTTTTTGTTAAAGTAGCACCTACAATCAAAGCATCAGATAGAATAGTTTTTCTCAGCTCTTCCATCTCTTTGTTAAGCTTAGCTACCTTAGCGTTTATTCCATTAATTGAAGTTTCTAGGCCCTTAATATCTTTCTCAAGCTTGGTAAAATTTGTTCCTGCTAATTCACTTTTAAGGTTTTTGACCTTGAGATTTATATTATTTAGTGCGTCGTTTAGACTATCCGATTTAATTTTTAGATTAGTTTGGTTGGTCTGTTCTATTTTCAAATTTCTGGTCGAGTCTGAAAGATCCTTTTCAATTACCTCAATACTTTTACCAAAGGCTTTGCCAAAAAAACCTTTATTAGCGTGTTCTTTTTTTTCTTTTTCTAATTTAGAAACAGTTTCTTTTAAATTTTTTATTAAAGTTTCTTTTTCAAAGATGTCTGCTTTGATTTCATCTAATTCTGCAGTATTTTTTTTCAGACTTGCTTTGTTTTTTTCTAGCTCCAGAAAGCGATTATAAAGTGGCTGAAGCTTTTTTAGTTCCGATTCAAGAGGTATTCTTTCTTTTTCAAGTGAGTTAATTTTTTTTTGCATTTCAGAACCACGGCGAGTGGCGATCCCATCAACGGTTACATAGGTGCTAAAGTCTTTTTCCAATTCTTCATGCGAAATTCTTCCAACACGAACAATTTTACCATCCTCAAGATCTGAAATCTTTCCTTCATTTTGAAGTCTTTTGCATAACTTCAATAAAACCTGATCGACTGCTTTATTAGTATTGGAAGTAATTAATGACCTTTCTTCATTGTCATAGAAATATGTAAGGCCTGCTCCGAGTGTTTGTGTTTTCCCAGTCCCCGGTGGTCCCCACAAAAATGAAATGGAATTTTGTACCATTTTTTTCGTGAAATCTATTTGACCCTCGTTAAGCTCACTGTAATCCAGTTTAGCTTTTGAGGAGGTTTGTAGCTGACTACTTTTACCTTTGAGCAAATCTCCAGCAAGGGCTAGGTTCATACCAACAGGTTTACCCTTTTTCCTATCTCCTATTCCATCTTCTATTTCTAACCTATTTTGAAGTGACTCAAAAAAAGTGGCGTCGTCTTGGGTAATGGAGCAGTGATCGACGATCTCGCCACAATCCTCATCCATAGCTATAACCAAAGTTCTAATTTGATCCCCAAAAATAGACGCAATCGATCCCTTTATTTTTCTAGCACCAACCTGAATATCTATTCTTGCACCTTCAAAAAACTCTTCGTCACTGTCAAACTTAAATGCATAGAGGTATCCGTACTCGCCAGACAAGGATGGCTGCCTTACGCCATTAGTTAAATTTAAAGTTTTTTTGCCTTTATTACTTCCTCTAATTTCCCAAACCAATCCTCTCAGAGCGCATATGAATTTTTCAATATCAGTTTCAGCATCTTCCAAGCCTTTCACAGGGAATGTTTCTTTTTCCTCAGGGGAATAAACAGAGGGTAATTTTTCTAGCAGGTTAGATGGTTTGCGGATATTACCACTTTTCCCAATTTCGGGTGTTGCCTGAGGGATTGGTCTGATCGTTGGTCGAATTTGAGGTTCTTCTGGTTGTACGCTGCCATTAGAAACGATCGAAATAGTGTTGCTATGGGCTTTTAGAAATAGTTTATCAGGATCAGTGGTGCTGGCAGATACTGTAATTTTGGCTCGAAACTGTGTGCCAACTGGATTTTCTTCACGAATAGCTTTTGGAAAGGTTACTCTCCAGTCTGTTGGAAAAAGTTCAGCCGCTCTTACACTAATTCTACCGGCTCGTTCAAAGCTTTCCAAAAGTACACTCTCATGAATTTCACCAAGTCTAAAAGACGAAGGATCACGAGTTTGAACACTTACTTCAGGATTAACTGGAGTTGTGGTAGTTCCTGAGTTTTGGCCAGCAGAGGATGCATTCGCTAAATCATCGATTTTGATGAGAGCAGATATCGCATTTTCATATCGATTTTTCCATCCTTTACCTTTTCCCGGGCGATTTAGTCTTTCTTGATAGATAGCGAGTACAGCATCTTTATCTATTTCACCGTTTTGATAGGCTTCCTGAATATCCTTCACAGATTTTGCTATTGGGTTGAAGGGCATCGCCTAGGGCCTTAACTGAAAAAGAAAAACAGTAGGCCTATAACCACTACAGCGATTACAACTGTTTGTCCGGTAGGAAAACCGTCGTTATTGGTAGGTGACTCTCGATCAATTTGGTTTGACTGTATTTTTGGGCCAGCTTTTTTACGAGATGACTTACCATGTTTGTGAGGTTTGTCGGTATTTACGTCAAAAGCAACCCACTGCCCGTGGCTCATCTCTCTTAAGCTTATTCTTTGACCGCATATTTTACAGTTTTTAATATAAGACAAATCGACCTGAAATTAATTAACCTTTGCTCTTTTTGACATAAATTTTTGATTCTTGATAGTTGGAAGTAAGGGGCTCTGGCAGATTTAAAATAACAAGTTTGCCTTACATCGATTCTTGGTTAAGCTTTGACCCAGAATATAAGGGTTCTTAGCAATCATGCCATCAAACATAGAATTAAAAGCTCAAGAAATATTAGAAAAAGAAGAAAAAAGTTTTGGGCATACTTCAATTCCTATTAACCGACTAATTAAGAAATTAATTTTAATATCGGATGAGGCCGAAGACTTACTACGAAGTGAAATTTTGGAGAGTGAAATCATTTCCAAGCGAAAAAATGATCAATCAGGCGTTATATGTTCAACTTTGAAAGCGAGCATTTTAGAGAGACAGATTGCGGATCAGTTGGCTAGACTTATAAAAACATTTTCCACTACCAAAGCTACAAAAAAACTTACAAAAGCAGACATGCGTTTAGGTAGGTCTGTTACCCCATCTGATGAGCAAATAGCAGCGGTTAATACTGTCGTAGAGAATGGCGTATCAATTATAACTGGTGGTCCCGGCACAGGAAAAACTACTATGGTTTTGGGCTTGGTTAGGGCATTGAAAGGACTGAACCTATCAATTACTTTATGTGCCCCTACAGGCAAAGCGGCCAAACGTATGGGTGAGGCTACGGGCTTACAAAAGTTCAACCCTTCAACTGTTCATCGTTATTTAACGAACGTAGAATCTGGTACTGCAAAAAAGCTAGACGTGATGATAGTAGATGAAGCCTCAATGCTGAGTAATGGTCTGTTGCATAACCTTCTTTCAACCATCCCAGATGGCGCCAGATTAGTTCTCATTGGGGATAAAGATCAATTGCCACCAGTTAAGGGAGGTCAGCCATTTAAAGATATTATACAAGTTGCAGCGACCCATAAAAACCACTCTTTGGATGTGATTAGGCTTAAACCAGAGGATGGCGTAAGTGGTATCGTTTCCGTGGCTTATGATGTGATAACTGGGAAAGAGCCTGATGTGAATTTAACACTAAACAAGCATAACTTTGAGTTTGTAGACTGTTTAAAAGAAGATATAGGCGATCAAGTTTTAAATTATTATTTTGAAAAGATACCTGCAGCTCTGAAAAAATCTTTTGATGAAGTTCAAGATGAAATTCAGATCCTATCGCCCCAAAAAAAAGGGACCGCTGGTATTGATGCTTTAAACATAGAGATCCAAAACCGTCTAACTGCAAAGGGTAAGCCAATTTCTCAGGGCAAGAGATCAACAAAGTTATACCCTAAAGACCGAGTCATGCAGACGTCTAACGATTACAGTATCGAGGTAATGAACGGTGAAATAGGTATCGTCGTTTCGAAAAACGAGGATGGGTTATCAGTCATAATGGACGGCAAAAGTAGAACATATGATAGTGAACAGGCAGAAAACCTTGAGCTCGCTTACGCTATTTCTATTCATAAAAGTCAAGGTTCAGAATATTCTGCTGTAATTATACCTATTACAAGTGAACACAGTTTCATGCTAACGCGTTCTCTAGTTTACACGGCAGTTACACGCGGGAAGTCTAAAGTTTGCCTCAT
>CACLGX010000042.1 GCA_902606585.1 Paracoccaceae bacterium
GACTGGAGCTTTCCCATCCCCATCGCCTATGGGCCGGGCCGTCTTGGTGAAATTGGTCAACGCTGTTTAGCAATGGGCTTGCTCAATCCCTTGATCGTTACTGATAAAGGGAGCCGTGATTTGCCCTTCATTTCTAAGCTGCACAGTTATTTGGCTGAGGCAGGCTTATCTACTGCCCTATTCTCAGAAATATCACCAAATCCACGTGATGACGAAATCAGTACTGGTTGTGATAGTTTTCGGTCCGGTAATCACGATGCGATCATCGCAATTGGAGGCGGCAGTGCTATGGATGGTGGTAAAGCGATCTGCCTAACAGTCAAAAATGAAATAGATCTTTGGGATTTTGATTGGGAAGCCGAGCCCGTAGCTATTAACCCAGATCAGGCATTTCCAACACTGATCACCATTCCCACAACAGCCGGAACAGGCGCCGAAACCGAAAGTACGGCAATGGTCACTCATACAGGCAAAGGCATGAAATTCTGTATCTGCCACCCGCGATTAAAACCATCTTTAGCACTGCTAGACCCGGAATTGACCATTGGCCTACCCGCCAACCTTACGGCCTGGACGGGAGCCGACGCCATGGTACATGCGATTGAGGCCTATTGTGTTCCAAGTTTTCATCCCCTTTGTGATGGTCTCGCTCTGGAAAGCTTGAATTTAATAAGTAAATGGTTGCCCGTGGCAGTGAGAGAACCGGATAATCTATTTGCGCGAGGTGCAATGTTGGTTGGATCTTGCCTAGCAGGAATTGCTTTTCTCAAAGGGCTTGGACACGTTCATGCAATTTCACACATGATCGGCGCAGAATACAACACACAGCACGGTCTAACTAATGCAATTATTCTACCTGTAGTCCTAAGGTTTAACCTGCCTGGTATGGAAGAAAAAGTTAGGCGTATGGCTGAGGCCATGGAGCTTCAGGAACTATCTGTTGAGGACTTTGTTGCAGAGATTGAGCGACGTCTTGATGAAATTGACATACCTCGATCCCTAAGTGAAATCAGTGTCCCAAAGGGCTGTGAGGAACGTATTGCTAGGAAAGCATTACTCGATAGCGCTTCAAGAACAAACCCAAGAGCCGCCAGCTTAGCCGAAATGCGTCTTTTGGTAAAAACCTCATTGAACAAAGCTCGCTAAACGAGGGAAAGGAGCCAAATAATGTCTAATGCATTCTCAAAGCACAACCTTGAAACAGCTCCAGAGAAAAGCAAACCGCTTCTGAGGCAATTGCTTGAAAAGTCAGGACCAAACGGTTTTTATTCAGTGACGGCTGAGTCTCCAGAAACGCTGGCCGCTTATGCTATGCTGCACAAAGCGTTCATGTCATCAAGCTTCATTAATGAGGAAAAAACTGTGATTTGGCAGAGCATTAATGTCGAAAATCAATGTCACTTTTGTGTTCCAGCGCATACTTACATGGCTAAGACTATGAAGATTGATAAGTCAGTATCGGATGCTCTGCGAGATGAAACAGCTCTCCCAACAGCTCGCCTTGAAGCTTTACGGGATTTTACTTTGCTGATGTTACGTAATGATGGTAACGCAAGTGACGCTGAAATCTCAAAGTTCCTAGGCGCAGGTTACACTCATCAGAATATGTTGGAAGTTGTACTCGGCTTAGCTCAAAAAACAATCAGCAACTACGTCAACCATTTGGCGCGTACACCAGTTGATAAGCAATATGAAAAGTACGCCTGGGAAAAGTGGAATAAAATCAAATGAAAAATCTTTCAAAATTTTACATCGCTGGGGAGTGGGTTAATCCAATCTCGGATAATATGATGCCAGTTTTAAATCCAGCCACCGAGGAGCAAATTGGAACCATTGCCTTAGGAAATATGACTGACGTGGAAAACGCTGTTGCCGCAGCCAAATCCGCCTTCGACAGTTTTCGATTGATCAGTAAAGCTGATCGCTTGGCGCTTTTAAATGAGTTGAAGAGGTTAACAGAAAAACGGTTTGAGGATCTTGCACAGGCAATGCGCATGGAGATGGGTGCGCCGATAACTATGGCGCGAGATGCGCAGGCTGATGCTGCGATTGGCCATCTTCAAGGGTATATCGAGGCACTTGAAAAGCTAGAAGAACGATACAAACTGTCGAATAGTGATATTTTGATCCGTGAGCCTATTGGAGTTTGCGGGCTGATTACGCCCTGGAATTGGCCAATAAATCAAATCGCTTTGAAGGTTATTCCAGCACTAGCAACAGGCTGTACCTGCATTTTGAAACCCTCTGAACATACACCAATTTCCGCAATGGTTTACACTGAGATTATTCATGAGGCTGGCTACCCGCCGGGAGTATTCAACCTGATAAATGGTTTGGGAGAAACGGTCGGTTCGGCACTTTCGCGCCACCCTGATATACAAATGATGTCTTTTACCGGCTCTACCCGTGCTGGCAGAGCAGTCACTCACGATGCCGCTGAAACAGTCAAAAGAGTGACCCTCGAATTAGGTGGTAAGTCACCAAATCTCATATTTGCCGATTGCAATCTTGAGGAGCGCGTAACCGCCTCAGTTGACGAATGTATGTTTAACACTGGGCAATCCTGTGATGCACCAACGCGGCTTCTGGTTGAGCGCTCATGTTATGAAGAGGTACTCGAAATTGCAAAGCGCGCAGCAAATTCGATTACTGTTGGTGATCCTGCTCAAGAGGGTAATCATGTTGGCCCACTGTTTGATCAAATTCAGTTCAAACGCGTGCAAACGATGATCCAGAAAGGTCTTGATGAAGGTGCCACTCTTTTAACAGGTGGCCTAGGCAAACCCGAGGGTTATAAAACTGGTTGGTATGTGAAGCCTACAGTCTTTGCTGATGTATCCAATGAAATGACAATTGCGCAGGAAGAAATATTTGGACCGGTCTTGGTCATCATCCCCTTTGAAGATGAAACAGAGGCAATTGCGATTGCCAATGATAGCCCCTACGGCTTGGCTGCTTATATACAAACTGGAAGTGCTGCTCGCGCAGAACGCATTTCATCTTGCCTGCGTGCCGGATCCGTTCACATTAATGGTGGTGGGATCAATTATGGCACACCCTTTGGGGGCTATAAACAATCAGGCAACGGCCGCGAAGGCGGACTCATGGGACTGGAAGACTATCTTGAAACAAAAACACTACATGGAATTGTCTAAGTGGACGCTGGTACGCTACACAATCTACAAAATTAGGGTATAGTTAGTAATGGAAAAGTCAATATTAGGCGGATGCCTGTGCAAAAAAATACGATTTAAGGCACTGATTAAACCAAAATGGATTTCAGTATGTCATTGCCGCATGTGTCAAAAAGCTTACGGCAATACATCTGCTACTTTTATGGCTTTTGATAAAGGGAATTTAAAATTTACAAAAGGATCTCCAAAATATTACCAATCCTCAGATATCGCAAGGCGAGGCTTTTGCCCTGACTGCGGCAGCCCTATAATTTTTAACTACCAATCTTTAGATGCTGTTTTCATTGGAACACTTGATAATCCTAAGAACTGGCAGCCGAATGGATGTCACTTAGGTATAGAGAGTAAGATTCCTTGGGATATTATACATGACAATTTACCTCAATACCGAACTGAAGATGATCCAGAATTTATTGAAGCTAGCCGTTTAGCTAAACAAGAAACTACGCCATAACCTGAGAGGACGCTGACATGACAAACCGCATAATTCGCCCGCGCCGTAGTTTCATTTTCACTCCAGGGCTGAAACCTGAAATGTATCCAAAAGCTCTGGCCAGTGGCGCAGACATTGTGTGTGTGGAATTAGAGGATGGGATTGCTCCAAAAGATAAAGCAGAAGCGCGCAAAAATGCTCTTGCGCTATTTGAACAGCCACAGGCTGATGACGGAGTTGAAAGAATGGTAAGGATCAATTCCATGCGAGAGCGTTTTGGTATTGAAGATGTAAACGCTATTCTTTCAACAAAAACACCACCTCCAGCTTTGATGATGCCAAAAGTACGAACCCCAGATGAGGTAGTAATACTCGACCAATTGCTAACAGAAGCTGGGCACAATTCACGACTTCACGTAATTATTGAAACTAATGAAGGACTTGAGGCAGCATATGCTATAGCAAAGTGTTCAGAAAGAATAGATGCTTTATTTTTTGGGGGAGTTGATATGGCTGCTGAATTGCGATGCCCAAATACATTTGATACTTTATTTTATGCTCGCTCACGTGTCGCCCATGCATCCGCCTTGGCCGGTCTAGATGTTTTAGATGTGCCCTACCTTGATTTAGATGATCCGGAGGGGATGCGAATAGAAGCGCAGAAAGTTCGTGATTTAGGTTTTACAGGAAAAGGCTCTATTCATCCAAAGCAAATTGCAGCATTAAATGAGGTCTTCACGCCAACAAAAGACCAAATTGCCCGTGCACGAAGGATTATAAGTGAATTTGAAGCTGCTGATACAGGACTTGTGGTTATAGATGGTAAGTTAATAGAGAAACCAGTCATGAGAGAGATGTACCGAATTAATTCAATCGCAGATCGCTTGGGAGAATAATTTATGGAGTGTTGTGGACCAGGCTATTCAAGCCCACAAGAGGCGATTAAGGCCCCTAATGAAAAATTACTTTACACGATAGCAATCTATACTGGAACAGGCATTCAAAAACCAGACTACCTGGCAACTGTAGATGTAGATCCCCAAAGCCCTACCTATAGCCAGGTTATTCATAGACTTGAAATGCCCGGAATAGGCGATGAGCTGCACCACATGGGATGGAATGCCTGTTCAAGCTGCCACGATGATAGCTCAATGTCGCGTAAGTTTCTTATTCTCCCTGGTGTCCGATCAAATAATCTGCACATTGTAGACACGGCGACAGATCCACGGGCCCCACGCATTCACAAAGTAATAGACGGAGCAGAGATAAAAGGAAAAGCTAATTTATCGGGGCCACATACTGTTCACTGTCTAGGGTCAGAAATCATTATATCATTCCTTGGTGATGCCAAGGGTGAAGCACCAGGTGGCTATCTCCAATTAGATAAAGAATTTAATATTGTCGGCCGGTGGGAAAACTCAATGGGCGATATTAAATTTGGGTATGACTTCTGGTATCAACCGCGGCATAATATTATGGTCAGTTCTGAATGGGCTGCACCAAACACATTTATGCCTGGTTTTGATTTGGAAGAAGTGGGCCATCTTAAATATGGTCGCGAACTACATTTCTGGGATTTTGAAAAGAAAAAACCCGTTGAAAGTTTCTACCTGGGCGAAGATGGTCTTCTTCCTCTAGAAGTAAAATTTCATCATAACCCTGACAGCACTCATGGGTTTTGTGGAGCTGCACTTTCAACCAACGTTATCCACTGGTGGAAAGATGATAACGGTAGTTGGAAATGGGAAAAAATTATTGACGTAGAAAATGAAATGCATCCCGAATGGCCTATACCACTACCCGGTGTCATGTCAGCAATTCTTATATCAATGGATGATAAGTATCTTTATCTCAATAATTGGTTGCATGGCGATATGCGACAATATGATATTTCTGACCCACACAACCCTGTACTGACAGGTCAAGTTTTCATGGGTGGTCTACTCGGCAAGGCACCAGAGGTCAACGGTGTTGAAGTAGCAGGAGGTCCACAAATGTTTCAGTTAAGTCTTGATGGAAAACGCCTCTATGTAACCACTTCACTTTTTTCGACTTGGGATAATCAGTTCTACCCGGAGATAAGAGAAAAAGGTGGTGTTATGGTTCAAATTGATTGCGATCCAGTCAATGGTGGAATGAAGATAAACCCAGACTTTATGGTCAATTTTGGTACGGAACCGAATGGCCCAAGCAGGTGCCACGAAGCAAGATACCCCGGCGGCGACTGTACAAGTGATATTTGGCTATGACAAAACACACCATCACAATCACTAACCGAGATAACTCTGAATATGAAGTTGACGATCGGCGTCCTCTTTTGGACGCTCTTCGAGAGCAGGGCGTGGATTTGCCCTATGGTTGTAAGTATGGCGGTTGTATAACTTGTGCGGCCAAATTGACCAGCGGTGAGGTTGATCAAAAACGTCAAGTTGCACTGAATAACAGGCAGATTTCAAATGGATATATTATATTGTGCGTAGCGCGAGCCAAATCCGATTTAAAGCTAGAAATTGGTGTGGAAAGCCATGACAAATTATATCGAAATCCATTCCTTGATCCTTTAAAACCTCATGAATTAAAGCCCAACATCGCTACTTCAAAGGAAATTTAAATGCCAGAAGCTGATATTGACCGTCTCTATGACTACAACCCTAAATATCTCGCCGAGATCCTGAGTTCAGTTAAAACCATAGCTATGGTCGGAGCAAGCGGGGATAAAACAAAGTTTAGTTATGGTGTACTTCGTCAATTGAATGAAATTGGCTACGATATTTTACCGGTAAACCCAAACCCAAATATATCAGAGATCCGAGGCTTAAAAGTCTACCATTCGCTCGAGGAGATAGAAAAACCAATTGATATGGTAGATGTTTTTCGGCCAAAGGAAGAACTCTATTCAATTGCTGAAAAAGCAATATCTGTTGGTGCAAAAGTCTTATGGGGACAGATAGGCGTTTATGATGATAAAGCTGCAGAACTTGCAGAAAATGCAGGCCTTCAAGTTGTCATGAACCGTTGCCCAAAAATTGAGCTCTTCAGGCCATTTTGGAAACCACGTCTTGATTTAAAAATCTGATCAAAAAAACCAAAATAAATTTAATTAGCAACGAGTTCCGCTTTCCAAATCCCCTCTTTAACCATTTTTTCTATTTCATTAGTTACAATTTTTAACGCAGATTGCGCGGCTCGGGTGTTTTTTCTATCGGGCGCCATTGCTAAAATAAGTTGCCGTTTTATGGTTGGAGAAACAAAAGTTCTCGCCTCGAGTGTACCTTCAGTTAAATCCTCGTTTATGGCTGAAAGGGGAATAAATGCATGATACTTTCCAGTTTTAACGAGTGACTTTAATACTTCAAAAGCATCTCCACTTATTGCAACATTCAATTTGACACCAGCCTTGGCTGTTGCGTTATCAACAAGTATTCGTATCCCATGGGGGCGACTAGGTAAAACAATGGGTAAATGAGCAATATCGGTGAGCTTTATTTCTTTGCCCAAGCCTTTTAATTTACCAGGGGCACTTATCAGCGCTATATCTTCATAGAGAAGCTCTTTGCAACGCAAGTGCAAATCATGGGTAGGCCCATACAAAAACGAAATATCTAAATCACCACGATGTAACCACTCAATTAAATGTCCAGAATAACCCTCGACTATTCTCAGAGTTACATTTGGAAGCTCATTTTTTACTTTTTCAATTAAGCGCACTGCCAAAACTGAATTTATGCTCGGCATTAATCCTATAGCAACATTGCCAGTAATACTTTCTGCGCTTGAGCGCACTTCATCCACTGCCTGTTCAAGCTGACGGATAATTCCTGAAACCCTTGAAAGAAGCTTCTCCCCACTTTCGGTAAGCGTCATTCCCTTAACAGAACGATGGAATAATTGGGCGCCCAATTTATGCTCTAAAAGCTTTATTTGTCTTGAAAGTGCTGGCTGAGCCAATCTTAATCGATCCGAGGCTGCACTAAGTGAACCTGTCTCTGCAACACAGATAAAAGTTTTTAATTGTTTAATATCCAAGTCAAGAAGCCTTCGAAAATTGTTATCGAACCTATAAAAAGTTTTACTTTTTGTTATACTATGT
>CACLGX010000043.1 GCA_902606585.1 Paracoccaceae bacterium
GAAAACCCAACGTGTACCTTCTGAAAATATCAGAATTAAAGCAAATGTCGCTAGCACTTGGTCTAAGTGGTTTCTGTTGTATAGCTTTCGTATTATCGTTATTTCAACGATAGCTCCGGCTAAGGCTGCAGCAGACAAAGCTGCTATTAATGCTAAAATGAACGAACCGGTAGCGCTGGCTACCGCTGCAGCTACAAATGCCCCAATCATATAAAGAGAGCCGTGGGCTAGATTAATTAAACCCATTACACCAAAAATCAGTGTGAGACCTGCTGACATTAAAAACAACATTATCCCAAACTGTAGGCCGTTTAGGATTTGTTCAGCTATTAAAACGAAAGACATCTAGTTAATAGTAACTAACAAATGCTAAATATGTTGGGCCAATTTAAAAATGGCCCAACAGTCTTACTACATTTTGCAATCATCTAAGTACGCGTTTGAGTGATTTTCCAATACCATAGACAACACCTTGTTTGTGAAGACATCACCTTCCTGGATAACTTGGCGTGCATAAATAGATTGGATTGGATGTTGATTGCTGGCAAAACTAAAATCGCCACGCGTACTCTCAAAATCCGCAGCACGTAATGCGTCACGAAATGCTCCAGCATTTTTGACATCTGCTTTTTCTAATGCAGAAATCACCAAATTAGCTGTATCAAAGCCTTGGCTGGCATAAAGTGATGGAAGACGTCCGTACGCATCCTGAAAACTCTTAACGAAGGCTTTGTTTGCTGCATTATCGAGGTCTTTGTTCCACTGAGATGTATTGACAACACCTAGGGCAGCAGCACCAACAGCTTGTAGAATTCCTTGGTCAAAAGAAAATGCTGGACCGGTCAAAGGAATATCCACGCCTGATGCAGCATATTGCTTCAGGAATGAAATACCCATACCGCCAGGTAGAAAGAAGAAAACATTTTCTGCGCCCGAGGCACGTATTTGAGCAATCTCTGCTGCATAATCTGTTTGGCCGAGTTTAGTATAAAGTTCTCCTGCGATGTCTCCTTTAAAGGTACGTTTGTACCCAACAATTGCATCTTTACCAGCTGGATAATTCGGTGCCAAAACGAAAGAATTCCCAACACCAGCAGAGTTTGCGTATGCACCGGCGGCCTCGTAGAGATTATCATTTTGCCAGGCAACGTTAAAATAATTTTCATGGCAACCCTTACCAGCAAGAGCTGATGGACCAGCATTTGGTGATAGATAAAACTTCCCCTGAGCCGTTACTGACGGAACGACAGCCATGGCTAAATTTGACCATATGATCCCAGTTAGTATATCTACTTTTTCAGACTGAACCATTTTATCGGCTAGTTTAACTGCCACATCTGGCTTTCGCTGATCGTCTTCAATAATTACTTTAATATCGGATCGTCCTGATTGATTGATCGCAAGCATAAAGCCGTCTCTCACATCAACACCTAAACCGGCCCCTCCGCCAGAAAGAGTTGTTATCATTCCGATTTTTGTTTCCGCTATTGCTGTTCCTGCGATAACTGAAAGTAATGTTGATATTATTATTGGAAATTTGAACACCTTTTTCATTATTTACCCCCTGTTCAAAATATTAAGAATACAAACAAGCACAATGAAAGGTGTTTGCCAAGGAACTTTTCTTAAAACTGCTTATCGCTGGTTTTGAGAAATTTAAGTCAGCGTTTAAATTTTTAGACTTATAATGGGATTTGAAACTGGAATAAATGCAATATTTACAGTTTATTGATGCTGTTTCTGCGTAATAACCAAACAAAAAATATTCCACCAATTATCCCAGTGACAATACCAATGGGTAAGTCTTCTGGAGCCAAAATTGTTCTTGCGACAATATCCGCCCAAAATAGGAAAATTGCACCTGCTATGGCAGAACCTATCAGGATCCGCCTGAAATCGCCTCCAACAACTAATCTGACTATGTGGGGTATCATTAGGCCTACGAATCCAATAAGCATCGTAAAATTAAATATTTAAAAAAGTTACCAGAAAAATGTAACCTGCTGTTTCAGTGATTAATTGTGCTGCTCCACAAGTATCACCGGTCTGCCCTCCAATTTGCGATTTTACAAGCCAGCCAAACAAGCCAGCAATAAGCATCATAATGGCAAGGCAAGAAATCATATATAAGCCACAGAGAGCTACAATTGGAATACAAATCACTGCTGCAGCTACTAATGATGTGATCGAAAGCTCTCCAGCCTCTCTACCTAATCCTTCATCTCGAGCTGGCGCTAGGAAAGTTAGATAACAAACCATAACAAGTCGACTGATCATCGCCAATGCAATAACAGCAAATACCACTTCTTGGTGGGGTGGTAGATTTGATAGGGACACTATTCTACTAAAGATTACAAAAATTAATGCTAAAACTCCAAAGCTTCCTAATCGACTATCCCTCATAATTTCAAGTTTTGTTTGCTTGTTTTGGCCACCACCAAATCCATCGGCACAATCAGCAAGCCCATCTTCGTGCATTGCCCCTGTAACAAAAATGCCTATAGAAAATGCCAAAATTGAAGCTAAAATCGGCAAAATTCCCAAATTGTAAGTGGCAATGTATGTAAGGCCAACAAGCAAACCAATGGGGATACCTACAATTGGAAAGAACCAAACGGCAGATGCTAATTTTGGGACATTTAAGCCTAAATTTCCAGCTGGGAGGCGAGTAAGAAGCATCAATGCTAACTGCCCTTCTTGCAGACGGCGACGTACCCAATTCATTTACTTGAAACTCCTGCAGAATTGAAAGTTGCCATATTATTATGACAAGCAACAGCTCCACGAATTATTGACAAAGCTAGAGCCGCTCCTGTGCCTTCTCCCAGTCTCATATTTAAATCAAGTATTGCAGATTTTTCCATTGCTTCCAAAAGAAGTTTGTGTCCTGGCTCTACAGATAAATGCCCAATTAAACAGTGATCAAGACTACCGCGTGATGTACCAAATAAAGGAGCCGCAGCTGCAGCACAAATAAAGCCATCAAGTACAACAGGGATGCGTGCATTTCTTGCAGCCAAAATAGCCCCACAAATGGCGGCTTGTTCTCTCCCACCGAATGCTTGCAGGGCTTTTAAATCCCTTATTGAGCCATGTTTTTTGATCCCTGATTCAATTACCGCGGTTTTATGGGCTTGGCCTTTTTGATCTGAACCTGTTCCCGCTCCTACCCAACGCTCTACACTACCACCAAAAACTGAAGCGGCTAGTGCGGATGAAATTGTGGAATTCCCAATTCCCATTTCCCCCAACAATATCAAATTAGACTCTAAATTTATTGATTTAGCACCAATCTCCATGGCTTCACAAAGCTCTAGTTCGCTCATTGCCTCTTCTTTAGTAAAGTCAGCAGTAGGTGTATCCAGGGAAAGTGGTACAATATTTAAATTTGCTCCATTTACTTCACAAAGTTGGTTTATAGCCGCTCCTCCAGCTTTAAAGTTTTCGACCATTTGAATTGTTACTTCTTGAGGGAATGGGTTCACTCCTTGAGAGCAAATACCATGATTACCGGCAAAAACTATTGCTTGTACCGAATTTAATGAAGGCTTTGTTTTTCTCTGCCAACTTGCCAAAAATACAGCTAATTCTTCAAGAATTCCAAGTGCTCCAGGTGGCTTTGTAAGTTGGTTTTGGTGGGCAATCGCCTTAGCCTCTGCTTCAA
Source organism: Paracoccaceae bacterium (assembly GCA_902606585.1). Taxonomy (GTDB): domain Bacteria; phylum Pseudomonadota; class Alphaproteobacteria; order Rhodobacterales; family Rhodobacteraceae; genus Salinivivens. The sequence goes on from CACLGX010000043.1 coordinate 3,665, forward strand.
TGTCTTTAACAGGCATTTCTTTTATTATGTCGTAGATAGTTGCCAAGTTTTTAAAGTTGTTCATATTTTAGTTTGCCCTGTTTATATTTTTAGGTTTGGTTTTATTTGCAGTGGAATTCCGGAAATACTCACATACACTTCGTCAGCAATTTGAGAAATGTTTTGGTTCATGCGACCCGCTTCATCACGAAACCGCCTTGCCAATGCATTTTCCGGCACAATACCGCTACCAACTTCGTTAGTAACTAGAACAACAGAGTCAGAACGCTGCTTTAAAGCTGTGATAAGTTCTTTCGTAGCGGCATCTATATCTTCATTGTGAAACATGAGGTTATTTAGCCAGAATGTTAAACAATCCACTAAACAGGGCCCTTTCCCATCTGCTTCAACAAGTGCCTCTGCTAAATTTATTGGAGCATGTAAGGTCTGCCATTCTGAACCTCGCCTTGCTTGATGTTCTGCGACGCGTTCTTTCATTTCTGTATCGATAATTTCAGAAGTAGCGATATAGACTAAGGACGAACCAAGTTGTTTGGTTCGTTTTTCTGCGAAACTACTCTTTCCTGATCGAGCGCCGCCTGTCACCAATATTGTTAAGCACATAAAATTGGTGTTACTCCATATTCTAAATTAGAAAAAGAGACTGTTTTGATTCCAAGGCAACAAAATTTAAAAATCCTGCTGGTGCGTCATGCTCCAGTAGACCCGCCTGGTTATTTGTATGGTAGTACAGATGCGGATATAGAAAGAGTTTCGTCAGACGTATCAAAAAGGCTTCATTCGAGATTAGCCAATTGTCAGGCCATTTTCTCAAGCCCAGCTTTGCGTTGTATCAAAACTTATCAGGCTGTGTTTGTTGAGAATCCTTTACCTTTGCAAATAAAGGAGTTTTGGGAACAAGACTTTGGTAATTGGGAAGGTCTAACTTATAGTAGCATCCCCGATCAGGGCAAACTTTCAGGGAAAGATTTGGTTGAATTCACCCCTCCAAATGGTGAAAGTTTCTTGGAATTATGTCATAGAACCCAACCGCCTCTCTTGAAAATAATTTCAGAAAGAAAAGTGGGAGAAATAGTTATATTCGCTCATGCTGGAGTAATTCGTTCTTTTTTGGCTCTTGCATTAGGTAGCATGGAAGTGGCCTTAAAGTTTTCCATAGACAACTTATCGATCACTGGTATTCAGGCCTCATCAGACGGTCAATTTTCTATTTCGTTTGTCAATCAAACTTGTTAATTAAAGTGTGTATTTTGAGATGAGTTTTTGTCTATCAATGTTAATTGCCCTTTGCATTGATCGGTTAATTGGTTGGCCCGACTTTTTGTTCCGTCGATTTTCGCATCCGGTAGTAGGCATTGGTCATCTTATAAGTCTCTTTGAGAGAAATCTAAACAAAACAAGGTGGTCAACTAGCCTGCGGAGAACAACAGGTTTTTTAACTCTACTTTTTCTAATGGTAGGTTTCGCAATCTTGGGTTTTTTCATCCTCCTTATAATTCCTGAAGGGCCAATAGGTGTCTTGGTGACATCTTTTTTAGTTTGGCCCTTGATTGCCGCTAAATCTTTAGCCGACCACGTAGCGGCTGTTGCCGAACCACTTATGGCTAACGATTTACCAGAAGCTAGACAGGCTGTTTCGATGATCGTTGGCCGCAACTCAAATCAGCTGGGTTCTAATGATATTGCACGGGCTGCATTAGAAAGCTTGGCTGAAAATACATCTGATGGAGTTACGGCACCTCTTTTTTGGGGTGTTTTGCTCGGGTTTCCTGGCGTATTAATTTACAAATTTGTTAATACTGCTGACTCAATGATTGGTTACAAAAATGAAAGGTACAGAGATTTTGGTTGGGCTTCAGCAAGAATTGATGATCTCGTTAATTATATACCAGCACGCCTAACGTCATTCATGTATGCTATAATTTCCCGTAACACACTTAGAGTTTTTCGTATAACTTTTAGAGATGCATCGCAACATCGTTCACCCAATGCTGGATGGCCAGAAACGAGTGTTGCTGCTTCAATTGGTGTCAAGTTATCTGGGCCTCGTATTTATGAAGGCGTCAAAACAACTGACCCATGGTTGAATAAAGATGGTCGAGACCCAACAGGTAGTGATCTCTTTTCTGGCCTTAAGTTGTTCGATCGTTTTCTTTGGGCGATTACTTTTTTACTTTTACTCTGTTCGATAATTAGTTTTTTATAAAAAAGTTTTATTTTTACTGAGCAACTTTGAGTAAAGCGTTAACATCCAATTGGTCTTCAATATGGTTTGCAAGCTTGTTAAGAACATCATTTAAGTTTTTCTCATATTTTAGGTCACCACCAGAAGGAGCCCCAAGCTTTTCTAAAAACGCACTTCTGAAGTTATCTGAGGAAAACAAACCATGTAAGTAACTCCCGGAAATACGGCCATCCTTTGAACAAGCACCCTCGGGCTTTTTATCCAAGTAAGCAAAAGGTTGTTTACAGTCCTCTCCTTTTGTTTTTCCCAAGTGAATCTCATACCCGCTGACGGCTAAATTTGTCTCCGCGTGTGTTGCTGTGACCTTTCTCAATGTTTTTTCAGGTAGCATTTCAGTATTTACATCTAAGAGCCCTAGACCTTCTGTTCTCCCAGCAGGCCCGTCCAGTCCGTTGGGATCGTCGATTTGTTTGCCCAGCATTTGATATCCTCCACAAAGACCAAGAATATGTCCTCCCCGTCGGTAGTGCGCATATAAATCGATATCCCATCCCTGCTCTCTTAAGTACTTTAAATCACCTCTGGTCGACTTACTTCCAGGAATTAAGACCAAGTTTGCATCTCCTGGAATGGCTTGGCCGGCTTTAAGCATCTTGAGTTCAATGTCATTTTCTTGAGCTAAAGGATCTAGATCGTCAAAATTAGCCATTCTGGAAAGGCAAAGGCAAACAATTTTAAGCTGACCTGGAGTTGACATAGTTCGAACATCTAATGCGTCTTCTGCGGGTAATTTCCAGGCATCAGGAAAATAGTTTAAGACACCAAAACCGGGCCAGCCACTTTGGTTTTCAATTATTTTATAACCGTCGTCAAAGAGCGATTTATCGCCTCGGAATTTATTAACAATAAAGCCCTGAATTTTCTCTCGGTCGTCTTCTGAAAGTACATTACTTGTCCCAACTATTTGGGGAATGATGCCGCCTCTATCAATATCACCGATAAGAATAACAGGCACATTTCCAGCAATTGCAAAACCCATGTTGGCAATATCGTTTTCTCGCAAGTTGATCTCTGCAGGGCTTCCGGCGCCCTCTACCAATACAATATCATATTGGACTTTCAGTCTTTCGAAGCTTTCCAGAACAGGCTTTATAAGCTGGGGCTTTAATTCGTCATATTCACGAGCTTTCAAGGTACTGTGCCGATGGCCTTGCACGATGACTTGTGATCCTGTTTCGGTCTCGGGTTTTAGTAAAATTGGGTTCATATCCGTGTGAAACGGCAAATTACACGCAATTGCTTGGAGCGCTTGTGCGCGGCCTATTTCACCACCATCTTCGGTTACGGCAGCATTGTTAGACATATTCTGGGGTTTAAATGGCGCTACTTTCATGCCACGGTTAAAAGCTGCACGACATAGACCAGCAACGAGAACCGATTTTCCAACATTTGAACCTGTTCCTTGGAACATTATTGCAGGCATTTTAATGCATCCCTAAAATTCAATACCTTTTTGTG
>CACLGX010000044.1 GCA_902606585.1 Paracoccaceae bacterium
GTTATTACTTTTGGGCAAACTAATTTGCCAGCCTTCTGGTCAAGTGACAGCCCTTTTATATCTCCGTTATCACTCGATAATCCTTCTTTGATTGCTAAATCCCACGAATTAAGAAAGGAACTTGGGTTATCAGGAGGCCAGTTGATCGCAAACCCAATATCAAAGAAAGACCAAATTCCTTTTGAAACTATAGAACCAATAATTATGGAAGCCGTAAAGAGTGCTAAGGAACAAAATATTATTGCCAAGGAAGTGACGCCTTTCATACTCTCGAAAGTTAATCAACTCACCAAAGGTAAATCACTTTCAGCAAACATAGCCTTAATTCAGAACAATGCAAAACTTGCATCAAAAATTGCATTGTGTTTTTAAGAGTAAAGTAATAGTTGGAAATGTTTGTTAAAACTCTACAACCTAAAAACTAATTAATTAAAAATCAGATTGGCCATACTAAAAAATGCTCGCACGTCTAAGAACAAGTTTTTTAACAGGCATCGTCGTTATTGCTCCAGTTGCTCTAACAATTTGGTTAATTTGGAGTGTTATTGGCTGGTTTGATGGTATTGTTCTACCTTTTGTACCGAATGCCTACAGGCCCGAGCAGATACTTAACACTATTTTTGGCTACGATTTAAAGTTAAATATCAGAGGTGTCGGTGTTGTAGTATTCTTAGTCTTTGCAACTTTGGTGGGTTGGCTAGCAAAAGGCTTAATTGGACGCTCGTTTATAAAATACGCTGAAAATTTGGTAAATAGAATGCCAGTAGTGCGCTCTTTCTATTCGGGCATCAAGCAAATTGCAGAAACTGTATTTGCGCAGCAGGAGCGATCATTTGAAAAAGCCTGTATGATAGAATATCCTAGGAAAGGCATTTGGGCTATTGGTTTCATTTCCACAACTGCAAAAGGAGAAATTGCGGAGCGAAATTCTTCAAATGGCCCCATGGTTTCTGTTTTTGTTCCAACCACGCCAAATCCAACGTCTGGGTTTTTGTTGTTTTTTCCAAAAGCAGATATTGTAGAGTTGGACATGTCAATTGAAGATGCCGCTAAATTAGTGATCTCTGCCGGGTTGGTTTATCCACCAACAAAGAAGGCTTCCTCGAAAAGTACCATTGAGAAAAGTCTAACTAGCAAAAAAGCTTAGCGTTCATCGATTCGGCGATACCAGCACATATATTAAGAAAATCAAAAAAAAAGCGCCTGCAAAAGCAGGCGCCAAGTCATTGAGGCAGGTTTCATACAGGCAAGAAACCTATCGAGCAGTAAGTTATGTATACAACGTTCTACAGATGACGCCAAGCAAAAAGTTTGTAAAACAGTATTTTACACCTTAATATTTTTTTAAACGACTCCATAAAATCCTATAAATGGCCCCACTATGCTCTTTGCCCTACTCAAGAAATTTTCAAACCTATTTTTTGTCATTTGTTGTTTTTGTTTTGTTAATTATGCACATTCACAGCCAAAACACGCAATTTCTATGTATGACACACCCCAATTACCACACGATTTTGTGTCTCTTCCATATGCCAACCCAAATGCAAAAAAAGGAGGTACTTTAAAAATTGGGGCTGTTGGATCTTTTGACTCTCTAAATCCACATATTGTGAAAGGTCGCTCGCCATGGCAACTGCGATTTTGGGGTTATGAAACTCTTATGGGACGAAGTTGGGATGAACCCTTTACGCTTTACGGACTTTTGGCAGAATCAATCGAAACTGCTCCGAATCGTGAATGGGTAGAGTTTAAACTTAGAAAAGAAGCAAAATTCAGCGATAATTCACCTGTAACAATCGAGGATGTCATTTGGTCCTACGAGACATTGGGGACGATAGGCCACTGGCGATATAGAGGTCTGTGGAAAAAAATAAAAAGCATTGAAAAAACAGGCCCAAGAAGTGTGAAAATATCCTTTAATGAGGACAATCCAGAGTTAGCACTCTTAGCTGGAATGCGACCTATTCTAAAGAAATCACAATGGAATGATATTAATTTTGAAAATTCCAGTCTTGAAATAGTCCCCATATCAACTGCCGCTTATCGTATTTCAGATATTGATCCAGGTAAGTCGATCACTATGGAGCGAAACCCTAGTTATTGGGGAAATGGGCTACCATTTAGAAAAGGAACATTGAATTTTGATAAGATCAAGCTTGAGTATTTTGCTGACTCAACTGTACTTTTTGAAGCTTTTAAGGCAGGCGAAATAGATATTTTTAGAGAAGGAAATGCAGAAAAATGGGAGACTGAATTTAATTTTCCAAACGCACTTGATGGGAAAATTGTTAAATCAGAAATACCGCATGGACGGCCTACTGGAATGCGCGGTTTAGTAATGAATAGTAGGAAGGAAATTTTTTCTGATTGGCGGGTTAGGCAAGCTTTAATTGAAGCATTCAATTTTGAATATATTAATGAAGCACAAAATGCTGGCAGGCAGCAGCGTATCACCTCATATTTTTCAAACTCAATACTTGGCATGATGGAAGGTGAGGCCAAGAATGGTGTTTTACAATTATTGCAAAGTTCTGACCAAATTCAACTCCCAGGTACGTACGAAGGTTATAAACTACCTAAATCAAACGGATCAGAGAGAAATAGAGCTAATATGAAAAAGGCTTTAAAAAATTTGAATGACGCAGGGTTTAAAGTTGTCGAAGGAAAATTACAAAATAAGCAGGGTCGTCAGTTCAAATTTTCGATTTTATTACGCCAGGGGGCAAAAGAATATTTATCAATTGTTGAAATGTACTCCTCAGCACTGCAACGATTGGGAATTGATGTTCAAATTGAATTAGTTGACAGCTCTCAATATTGGGAAAGAGTTAAAAAACTAGAATTTGACATGGCTCCATATGCAAGAGATTTGTCACTGAGTCCTGGAAATGAGCAATATCTATATTGGTCTTCTGAATATGCTGACGTTGAAGGAACTAGAAATTTGATGGGAGTAAAATCGCCCACAATGGATAAACTTTTAGATAAAATCGTGAAATCCAAATCAATGAAAGAACTAAAGTCCATTACGAGGGCAATGGACCGTATCTTGATGGCAGGACGTTATGTTATTCCAATTTATCATAACGGGCCAAGCCGAATAGCTCACAAATCAAATTTAAGGTATCCTTCAAAAATTCCATTATATGGAGACCGGATAGGGTTTTTCCCTGATGTATGGTGGAAAGTTGACTAGCTTAAATAGATATTTTAGATTATTTTAGGCAGCGCTGCTATGGTAAAACTTGATATTTTTTCTGACCCAGTTTGTCCTTGGTGTTACATTGGAAAAAGTTATTTAGACAGAGCGTTAGAAAAAGCAGGTAACCATCCGTTCAATATTCAATGGCACCCCTTTCAATTAAATCCTGAAATGCCCCTTGAGGGAGTTAATAGAAAGAAATATCTAGAGACAAAGTTTGGTAGTAGAGATTTAGCCGTTAAGGCCTACACGCCCGTCTTAGAGCACGCAGATTTAGCTGGCCTAAACCTAAAACTTGAAGATATTGAAAAAACTCCAAACACTCTTTCTTCTCACAGGCTGATTTTCTGGGCGTGGCAAGAAGGTGTGCAGAATGCAGTCGTATCAGCATTATTTAAAGCATATTTCATTGAAGGAAGAGACATAGGCAAAAATGCGGTATTGATCGATATATCACATAATGCTGGAATTAGCAGAGACTTAGTTAGCAGATTACTTGCAGGGCAAAATGATCTTGAACAGGTAATTGAACTAGATAAGGCTGCGCGAAAAATGGGGGTAAATTCTGCACCAACTTTTATTCTAAATGGAAAACATGTAATCACAGGTGCCCAAAATGTCGAATTTTGGTCAAATCTTATAACTGAAGTAAAAGATAATATTGGGATCTAATATCGATATTTAGAAAAAAAGGGGGATATACCCCCTTTTTAGTTTCGCCAATCAAGCTCATAGTTATGCTGCTCGAGATAAATATTTTTTGCCTGTGGCCTGAGCGGCGTTAGGAGAGAGCGCACCCTCTCCATGTGCCAAGTTAGCTACAACCAGAAGTTGCGCCACATGTATTACACCTCATACAAGTTCCATTTCTAACTAACGTATAATTTCCACAATCACCGCAAGGATCACCCTCGTAACCCTGCATCTTTGCTTTTGTACGAGCATCAACAGCTATCGTCTCTCCATCTGGTGCTCCAACTATCGTGTCAACCTCAATATCGGCTTCTAAATTACTGGTATCAAGCGCTAAATTTGTTTGGCCTCCCTGCAAAACGACAAGTTCCTGAGGTAAACGCTTTCGAAGATATCCTGTTGAACTTATCTGCTTTAGCACCTCGAGCGATTTAGATGTTCCATTTTCCGATAGCTCTTTTAAGTTGCTAACACCTTCATCCTGCCCTCGTCCCAAATCGTCAAAACTTGCTCCCTCAGGTTTAACATGAGCTAGATCAGTGCGATCCAGATAGCTAACGGCTAGCTCTCTAAAGATATAATCCAAAATAGAGGTGGCATTTTTAATACTATCGTTACCCTGAACCATACCTGCTGGCTCAAATTTCGTGAATGTGAAAGCGTCAACAAATTCTTCTAGCGGAACTCCATATTGTAGCCCCACCGAGACTGCTATTGCAAAGTTATTCATCATAGCTCTGAACCCGGCACCTTCTTTGTGCATATCGATGAATATTTCGCCTAGAGAACCGTCAGAATACTCACCGGTTCTAAGATAAACTTTATGGCCACCTACCACTGCCTTTTGAGTATATCCTTTTCGCCTTTCTGGCATTCTTTCCCTCGATTTGGCAATTTCTTTCACCACGATCTTTTCAACAATCTTTTCTGCTAATACTGCCGCTTTTTCTTGAGTTGTACCAATTTCTAAAATTTCAGCAGCTTCATCATCATCCTCAACCAACGCCGCAGCAAGCGGTTGAGAAAGTTTGGAGCCGTCCCTGTATAGTGCATTAGCTTTAGTTCCAAGAGACCAACTTAATTCATAAGCCTTTTGACAGTCCTCTATTGTGGCGTCGTTGGGCATATTTATTGTTTTGGATATAGCACCAGAAATGAATGACTGAGCTGCAGCCATCATGTAAATATGACTGTTTACTGAGAGGTAACGCTTTCCCTTTTTACCGCAAGGGTTGGCACAATCAAATATATTAAGATGTTCGTCTTTTAAATGTGGAGAACCTTCCAAAGTCATTGTTCCACAAACATGATCGTTAGCAGCATCTATATCGGTTTTGCTAAATCCTAAATGCCTCAGTAAATCAAAGGTTGGATCATTTAATTTCGCTTCAGGGATACCAAGCACATCAGTGCAGAATTCAGCTCCCAGGGTCCATTGATTAAACACAAATCTTATATCAAAAGCCGACCCAAGAGCTCCTTCGACCTTATCAAGCTCAACTTTACTAAAACCATGACCAGCCAAACTAGTGTGGTTTATAACGGGTGCATTACCAATAGTACCGTGCCCCACTGCGTAAGATATAATTTCCTCAACGTGTGCTGCACCATAACCCAGCTTTTCCAAAGCTGCTGGAACAGACCTATTTATAATTTTAAAGTAGCCTCCACCAGCAAGTTTTTTGAACTTAACCAGTGCAAAGTCTGGCTCAATTCCGGTTGTATCACAATCCATTACCAACCCGATGGTACCTGTCGGTGCAATTACCGAAACTTGGGCGTTTCGAAACCCAAACTTTTCACCTAGCGTTCGAGCATCGTCCCAACATTTCATTGACAATTCAACTAAATTATTGTCAGGACAATTTTTATGATCCAGCGGCACTGGTTTAACCGAAAGTTCTTCGTAACCGTCAGTTTTACCGTGCGCCGCACACTGATGATTTCTTATTACACGGTGCATATGCTTTGCATTTTTCTTATAGCCAGGAAAAGCACCGACCTCGCTCGCTATTTCAGCTGACGTAGCGTATGCCGTGCCGGTCATAATTGCAGTTAAGGCGCCGCACAAAGCCCTACCCTCCTCGCTGTCGTAGCCAAGACCCATATTCATTAGAAGGCCACCAATATTTGCATATCCCAGTCCAAGGGTTCTAAAGTCATAGGATCTTTGGGCTATTTCTTTTGACGGAAATTGTGCCATCAAAACTGATATTTCTAGTGTAAGCGTCCACAGTCTAGTAGCGTGCACATAACTTTCCGCGTCAAACTTTCCATCTACTAGAAAAGTAAGAAGATTCATGGATGCAAGATTACAAGCGGTATCATCTAAAAACATATATTCAGAGCATGGATTAGAAGCACGAATTTCACCGTCTTCAGGACATGTATGCCAGGCGTTTACGGTGTCATGAAACTGAATTCCCGGATCAGCGCATGCCCACGCAGCATGACCTACGTCGGACCACAATTTTCTTGCCTTTATCGTTTTGGCTACCGAGCCGTCAGTTCGCCGAATAAGCTCCCAATCTGCGTCATCCTCAACTGCCTTTAGAAACGAGTCAGTGACTCTTATAGAGTTGTTTGAGTTTTGGCCTGACACGGATGCATAAGCCTCTGAGTCCCAATCTGTGTCATACGTGGGAAATTCTATGCTGGCGTATCCTTGTTTCGCATAATCCAAGACCCTTTTCACATAGGTCTCTGGTATTGCTACTTTCTTTGCCTGTCGTATAGCCGTTTTCAAGGAATAATTTTTTGTTGGGTCAACGGCATCCTCACTGCTGCCATCCCATTGCCGTATAGCCAAAAAGATTTCATTTAGCCGTTGCTCGTGCATCTTTGAACCAGCGACAATACTTGCAACCTTTTGCTCTTCCCTCACTTTCCAGTTTATAAATTCTTCTATATCAGGGTGATCAGCATCACAAATAACCATTTTTGCGGCACGCCTGGTGGTTCCGCCGGACTTTATCGCACCTGCAGCCCTATCCCCTATTTTTAAAAAGCCCATAAGTCCAGAAGAAGCTCCTCCGCCTGACAAACTTTCACCATCGCCCCTAAGAGAGCTAAAATTTGTTCCTGTTCCCGAGCCATATTTAAATAAACGTGCTTCTCTTACCCAGAGATCCATTATGCCGCCTTCATTTACTAAGTCGTCACTGACAGACTGAATAAAGCAAGCATGGGGCTGTGGATGCTCATAGGCCGACGTAGATTTCACCAGTTTGCCAGATTTATAATCCACATAATGATGTCCCTGCCCAGGACCATCTATACCATATGCCCAATGTAGGCCCGTATTAAACCATTGCGGACTATTTGGTGCGGCCGTTTGTGTTGCCAACATA
>CACLGX010000045.1 GCA_902606585.1 Paracoccaceae bacterium
TCCACGCTCATCTCTATAGTCTTGAAGCTTGAAATTAACCATATCTGAAAGGCCCGCTTCTTTGATGCGGTTTTCAGCATATTTTAGTTGCTCTTTACTGATTGTTAATCCTGTAACTTTGATGCCTCGCTCTTTAGCCGCATACTCAGCAAAACCTCCCCAACCACAACCTATTTCAAGAATATGATCTCCTTTCTTTGCACCCATTTGATTTACCAATGAAGAGTACTTTTCAATCTGAGCGTTTTCTGTGCTTTCCTGCCCAGTTTTGAAAATTGCAGATGAATATGTCATAGTTTCATCGAGCCACAATTTGTAAAAATCATTTCCTAGATCGTAGTGATAGCTTATATTCTTTCTGGCTTGAGACTTGGAATTAGATTGTAGCCAAAATCGAAATTTTTCCCAAGCCCTTACCATGCCCATGCCTGGAAAAGAATCATACATCTCATCATTATCAGCGTGCACAAGGTCTAAGAACGCTTGTAAGTCAGGCGTAGACCACCAGCCATCAAGATAAGCATCACAAAAACCAAGATCCCCTTCCCTGATAAGCCTTGCAAAAACATCTTCATTGTTGATTTTAAGCTTACTTACAGGCCCAGGGTTTTTCCCATGTGCGCGAAAAACTCGACCGTCAGGTAATTCAAAATCTAACCTGCCAGTATTCATTTTTTTTGTCATTTCAAAAACTTGCGAAAAATACCGCGGCAAGTTTTTCTGTCCTACTGTTGTTTCTAACATGACCTAACTCTTAAAACTTCCTATTCTTATAAGCGTCTAAGGCTATTGTTCTTCCCTCAGATAAATCAACTATAGGTTTAGGATACTCCATTTGTGCTGATAGTTTCCAGTTTTTTGGGATCGCGTCAAAGAAAGAAAGTGCATTTTTTGAATTTTTGCCACTAAATTCAGCAAGCCACCTATCTCTATATTCGTACTGGCTATCAAACTTCTCTAATTGTGTATTAGGATTAAAAACTCTGAAATATGGAGTTGCGTCGGGTCCAGATCCCGCAGACCATTGCCAACCCATTGCATTACTCGCTGGATCCCAATCAATCAAACAATTTTCAAACCATTTTAGCCCAATTTTCCAGTGAGTCATTAAATGCTTGGTTAAAAAGGAAGCAACAATCATTCGACCTCTATTATGCATTCGACCAGTTACATATAACTCTCGCATTGCAGCATCGACAAAAGGAATTCCAGTACGGCCCTGCTTCCAATTAATAACTCTTTCATCTTGCTCATTTGTATTCCACGGAAAGCTATCCCATTCCTGACGCCAGTTACTATCTAAAATACGAGGTGTATGGTGGGCTAAATGATACGCGAACTCTCTCCAGACAAGTTCTTTCAAAAATATTTCGGCGGCATGGTGCCCATCTTCCAAAGCCTTAAGACCAGCATTCCAACATTCAATTGGAGAAATTTCACCTAAAGATAAGTTTTCTGATAGACCAGAAGTTCCGTCAACTGATGGAATATCGCGAGCAGCAGAATAATGCATCACATTATTTGAAATGAAAAAACCTAATCGCTCTCTAGCAGCATCTTCACCCAAGCGGACATAACTACGAACAATCGATGAGCCACGTGACATGCCTTTTCCTAATTGCCAATCATCTAAACTTTCAGTTCCCAGCTTTTGGTCAGTCGCTATAATCTCAGAAACTTTAGTCTCAAATCCAAGCGGGCTTTTCAGTCGTGTTGCTTTCCAAAATGGCGTGTAAACCTTAAAAAACTCACTAGACTTTGGCGATACTGACCAAGGCTCAAACAAAAGATGCCCAGGGAAACTTTTAACCAAGAGCCCCTTTTGCTTTAAAAAGGACTTAATGTTGGTATCTCTTTTATTTAATGGAGGTAGGTAAGTACGCGCCCAAACCACTTGGTTTGCTTGAGTTTCATTAATCAGATCAGTTAAAACTTTCTCTGCAGATCCTGTTCTGAAAATAATATCCACACCATATTTTTTATATTTTGCAGCAAGATATTCTAAACCCAAACCAAGCCTCCACTTAGGAGCAATTCCCAGGTTCTCGACAAACTCATCCTTTATAAAAACTGGTATTACCGGTTGCTTAGATTCTATAACGAACTTTAGAGCAGGATTATTATCAAGCCTGAAGTCGCGTCTTATCCAGTAAATTATAGGTTTTTTCATTGTATTATAGGATATAGTTTAACAAAGCATTTCAGCCAGTTTTAAAGAAATCATAAAACTTCATCCAAGGCTTGAATTACTGCTTTCACCTCTTCTTCATTAGTATAATGCACAAAACTTAACCGCAAAGCTCCATGAGCGATATCAACACCTAACGCTTCTAAAAGTCTAACTGCATAGAAATCATCGCCTCCGGCCAATATATTTAAATCTGATAGTTTTTTAGCTACTTCAAATGAATTACACTTCAGATCTAACGCTACCGTTGGAGCTCTTTTTGAAGCATCAGAGGGGCCCAGTAACCGGGCTGAATTCTTTGTTTTTATATAATCCAATAATGGCTCAAGAAGTTTTTTCTCATAATTTCTCAACAATTTATGCACCATTATTGGTGCCTCAGATAAACTTATACTATGATGGGCTGCTAAGGCATCAAAGTATTCAACAATACCCGCACAGGCCGCTATCTGTGCATGGTCCGGCCCTGCAGGAGTAAATTTCTTATTTAAAAATTTTTCATTAAAATAATGACCTTGGTTAGGTAGCAATTCAGCAAGGATCTCCCTGATGACCATTATACCTTGATGAGGTCCATAAGTCTTATAACTTGAGAACAGATAAATATCTGCTCCTATTTCATCTACATTTGGTAAGCCATGTGGAGCGTAACTCACTCCATCAACACAAGCATAAGCGCCAGCAGAATGTGCTCGTGATACTATTTCCTTAACCGGGTTAATGTGTGCAACGATATTTGAACAGTGTGGAAAGCACACTAATTTTACGTCGTCGTCTAGCAAATTTTCTAAATCTTCTATATTTAGTTCGCCAGTTTCTTTATTAACTTTCCATTCTTTAATCTGCACCCCTCGATTAGAAAGTCTCCGCCAAGAACCAGTATTTGCTTCATGATCCTGATTTGTAACAATAATCGCATTACCTGGAACCAACCATTCTCCAAAGGCTTGAGCCAAAACATATGTATTTTGAGTTGTAGATGGACCAAAGCTCACTTCACTATCTTTGACACCCAAATAACGCGCAAGCCCTACCCTGGCTTCATCCATTTCGTTGCCACCAGAAATACTAGCCTCAAAAGCGCCATAAGGCTGCACTTTTTTTTCATTATAGAAACGATTAAGGCGATTAATTACTTGCCCACAAGCATATGATCCTCCAGCATTTTCAAAAAATGCTTTATTTTTTAAGCTATTTTCCGAAAATGCCGGAAACTGATTACGAACAAAATTAACATCTAAGTCCATACTTGGCCTCATTTATGAATTTTTTTTATAAACAGTGGTTTACGGTTTATTATTAATTTTAGTAACCGGTCTAGAATATTTTATCAGCAAAATAAAATTATCCAATTATTAAAACATAACAATTTGCTTCAATAATAAAGATCCTAATCAGGGTCCTTATTAAAAAGCATTAAAGTTTATTTTGTTGCACCCTGTCCAGCTTCTGTAGCATTCACCAAGCAAGCCATATTCCCATATGGGTGTTTGTTTTCATACATCAGTTGATGAGCATGACCTATTTCATCAAAACTATAAATTCCTGATAAACATGGGTCAACTTTCCCTGCCAAAAGCAACTCATTCACAGCCTCGGACTGTTCATCGTTTGCCAAATGAGACCCTTGAAAACGCTTTTGCATCATCCAGTGATAACGTAAGTCCATGGTAATATTATATCCGGTAGTCCCTGCACAGATTACTACCATTCCACCTGTATCGCATATAAATCCAGATGTAGGCAATGTAGCCTCTCCTGGATGCTCAAATACAATTTTAGGGTTTTTTCTTTCACCAAGTATATCCCAGATTGCCTTACCAAACGCGCGTGCTCCCTTAATAAAAGTACCATATTCTGGAGATGCAGTATCTGGCATAGCCCCCCAATGATCAAAATCGTTACGGTTTATAACTCCAATAGCCCCCTTATCTAGGCAGAACTGTCGTTTGTCTTCATCTGAAATTACGGCAATAGGTTTCCCTCCTAAAGCGGAGACAATTTGCAAAGCCATAGCACCTAGCCCACCGGCAGCGCCCCAAACCAAAACAACATCGTCTTTTTCAACAGTATGTGGCGCCCAACCCATTAATTGCCTATATGCTGTTGACGCACAAAGCATATAACAGCCAGCTTCTTCCCAAGTTAAATGTTTAGGTTTTTTCTTAATTTGATGAGATTGAGCCTTGGCAAATTGACAATATGAACCATAGTTCGTTTGATAACCCCAAATACGAACGCTAGTCGCAAGCATTGGATCTCTACCTGATAGTACCCAAGGGTCATCAGGTTCCCACCAACCAGAATGGACTACGACTTCATCTCCTATTTTCACATCAGAAACTTTCTCACCAACAGCCCAAACAATGCCAGAGGCGTCAGAACCACCGGCATGAAAATCCTCTGGCTCTCCTTTTTTCTGACGATCCTTAATAACATCCACCGGAAATCCAAGCGCCGCCCAAACATTGTTATAGTTTACACCTGTAGCCATTACATAAACCAACACGTCCTTTGGGCCAATTTTTGGCGTATCTATTACCTCCCTTTGCCATGCTTTAATCGGATCTCCAAACCGGTCCTGCCTAACTAAAAAAGCATGCATCTTTTCGGGAACCTCCCCCAAAGGTGGCATATCACCGAGGTCATAAAGCTGTTTGTTGGCCATTTTTCTTCTCCTTTGACTTAAATCCAAAATTTTTCTTTTACTTCCGCTGATCTGCTATCAGCGCCAATATCTACGTTTAGAACAGTTCCTGGGTCCCAGTGGGCCCGCTCAATCATCCCAATTGCAACATTGGTCTGAAAATCAGGGGACCATGCAGCTGAACCAATTAAGCCGACTTGAATATTTTTGGAAAGAACCTTCCATCCATTGGCATTGTACGGCAAGTCATCATCACCACTAATGGAAATCGGACAAACTATACGGTCTGGCCCATCTCTTTTTTGTTTTTCAATTATTGCTTTTCCGAGATAGTCATCAGGAGAATTACAAAATTTTGCAAGTCCAGCCTCTACAGGCGTGTTTTGCCGAGTCATGTCAGAGCCAAAAGTTAATAATCCACCCTCAATTCGTTCAATCAAATTTGGACAACCAGCCCTAACATTTAAATCTTTTCCAGCTTCAAAAAAGGCATCCCAAAGTGGCATGCCGTATTCTGTGCCATCAACGTAGACTTCAAATCCACCCTGTTTTGACCAACCTGACCGCGCCACAACAAACTCCGTATCAAGAAATTTTAACTTTTTGTAACGAAAAAATTTAATTTTACGGACAACATCGCCAAAAACTCTTGCGGTTAGATCTTCTGCTAGCGGACCCTGTATAGCCAATGGAGAAACATCAGGCTCTTCAATCTTGACTTGTAAATTTTTTCCAATTGCCAAACCAAGCAAAAACTGAAGCAGATCACTATCAGCGATTGATAGCCAATAGTGATCTTCAGCTAATTTTATAGCAACTGGATCATTTAACATTCCACCATTATCATCACAGATAGGCATGTAGTAACACTGATCTTCAGACATTTTATTCATGTCACGCGGACTAATAATTCTCATTAATTTAGCCGCATCAGGACCTTTGACGCTTACCTGCCTTTGGACAGACACGTCCCAAACCTGAACGTATTTTTTTAGATGATGATAATCTGCCTTATAGCTATCAAAATAACTAGGAAGCAGCATGTGATTATACACTGTATAAGCTTTAGCTCCAGCAGCTCGAACGCCTGGTGAAAAAGGCGTCCCTCGAACTCGCCTAGAGGGAACTATACCAGCCATTTAAGCTGATCCCTTCCAATCGATTGGACAAACTTCTGCAGATTTTCCACCAAAATCCCAGACACGGCCGTAATCGCGAACTTTAGATTTTATACCTTTAGCCGCAATTACATCAGGACCCATCCAGTATTTTGTATTGCTAATGACAACGGGTTGGTCCGCTTCTTTACCTTCAATTAGTTCAATTTCACCTTGGATTTTACGCCCAATCATAAGTGACCGTTTTTTTCCATCTCGAACAATATCGACTTTTGTTTTCTCGGCTCCGATAATCTCACTCACAAGCATGGTAAAGAGCCCTGTAGTTCCACCTGCTTGGCCACTTAAAATGCGCAACAAACCGTTATAGGCTTTTCCACTTGCACTACTATCAATGTAAGCAGCTACTTTCCAATCACCCTCACCCATTCGCCCGGGTATATCTACTAATAAACCAACATCTATTCCTGCCAAATTCTCGTCTTCATAGTAACCCTCATCAATAGCTATTGCCATCCACGCGTGACAATGACCCTCCGTCGGAGGATGAGCGCCCAAACTCACGACACAAGGGCAAAAAACTGTACAAGAACAATTTAAGAATAGTTCACCTTTTATGGCCCAGTCCGTAGGAGTAGCTTGACGTCTTTTGGGATTTTCCATCCTCTGATTAATACGTTGGCTTACGGGCAATTTATCTGCCCCAGGTTTTCTGCTTATTGCCATAAAAACCTTTCCTTGCTCTAGAGTAAAATAATTATGCCAGGCCCACTGAGAATCAGCAGTATACCAAGCGGTTTTACAAGAAAGTGACCCAATTGTGGTAGTTTTTCTAGTACCATCATAAGAGTAGCGAGGCCCATCCAGAGGAAATTCATTACACCGCCTGCAAAGCCGAGGACCATAAATAGCCAACAGCAACCAACACAATAAGCTCCAAGGCTCAATCCCATGCGC
>CACLGX010000046.1 GCA_902606585.1 Paracoccaceae bacterium
ATTTCATTTTTGGAGCAGATGCATCTGATCAAAGACCTGAAACAGCGGGTATTGGAGTAGCAATGGTGGGCTCTTTTTATTTGATGCTAGTGGTTTTAGTTCTCTCTCTTCCACTTGGCGTAGCAGCATCGATTTACTTAGAGGAATTTGCTAAGCAAAATATTTTTACTGACATAATTGAAGTGACAATTTCAAATTTAGCTGCTGTTCCTTCAATTGTGTTTGGAATATTAGGGCTTGCCGTATTTATCAATTATATGCATTTGCCTCAGTCAACGCCAATCGTTGGTGGGCTTGTTCTTACCTTGATGACGCTTCCTACCATAATCATTTCTACAAGGGCATCTTTGAAATCTGTACCACCAAGTATCAGAGATGCTGCGCTTGGTTTGGGTGCATCAAAAATGCAAACGGTCTTTCATCATGTATTGCCTTTGGCTGCGCCAGGAATTTTAACAGGCACAATCATTGGCATGGCTCAAGCACTTGGTGAGAGTGCTCCTCTACTCTTGATCGGTATGATAGGTTATGTAGCTACCAATATGCCGACGACGATTTCCGAAGGCTTGCTTTCCCCTAACTCGGCAATGCCAGCACAGATTTACGAGTGGGCAAAACGTGCCGATCCAGCATTTATAGAGCGTGCATGGGGAGGGATAATCATACTACTTATTTTTCTTCTTACAATGAATACTATGGCAGTGATATTACGTCGTAGATTCGAAAGACGGTGGTAATAGCTATGAAAGACCAAACGTGTTTGGATAGGGAGAGTAACTTGACAGCGGGTATATCCAAAATTAGTGCTAAAAACGTCAATGTTTATTATGACGATGTTCAAGCACTAAAAGATGTCTCCGTTGAGATTGAAGAAAATGCTGTAACTGCATTTATTGGTCCGTCTGGATGCGGTAAATCAACTTTTCTACGATGCCTAAACCGAATGAATGATACAATAGATATTTGTAAGGTTACGGGGCAAATTCTTTTGGAAGGTGAAGATATATATGACCCAAAAATCGACACTGTTCAGTTACGTGCAAAAGTTGGCATGGTTTTTCAAAAGCCAAATCCATTTCCTAAATCCGTATATGACAATATCGCATATGGACCAAAAATACACGGGCTTGCCAACACAAAATCAGATCTTGATGAAATCGTTGAAAAATCTCTTCAAAGAGCTGCAATCTGGGATGAGGTTAAGGATCGTCTATCATCGCCAGCTACTGGTTTATCTGGGGGGCAGCAACAACGGATATGTATAGCTAGGGCCATTGCGACTTCCCCTGATATTTTGCTTATGGATGAGCCTTGTTCCGCTTTGGATCCAATTGCTACTGCGCAGGTCGAAGAGTTAATCGATGAATTGCGTGAAAACTTTTGCGTCGTCATTGTTACGCACTCAATGCAACAGGCTGCCAGAGTAAGTCAAAAAACGGCTTTCTTTCACCTTGGAAGCTTAGTTGAATTTGGAGATACGGAAAAAATATTTACTAATCCAAATGACCCCAGAACCGAAAGCTATATTACTGGACGGATAGGATAGGAGACTGAGTTGTCAAACAATCAACATATCAGATCCTCATTTGATCGCGCGTTAGAGAGTTTGCAAGCTAACATGTTAAAAATGGGTGGTCTCGTAGAAGTAAACATAATGGATGCGGCAAAGGCTCTAGAAGACCGAGACCTTGAATTAGCAGAAAAGGTTCGAAGCAGAGATAAACAAATTGATGATTTAGAGGAAGTTATCAATGATGGAATTGCGCGCTTCATAGCTTTAGAGTCTCCAGCTGCTACAGATCTTCGTTTACTATTATCAATTCTGAAAGTTTCAAATAATCTTGAGCGTATAGGTGATCATGCAAAAAATACAGCCAAGCGAACCAATGTTCTTCTTCAATTAAAGAATATAGAAAATTCACATACTTCTTTACGTAGGCTTTCTAAAGATGTGCAGTTAATGCTTAAAGACGCACTGGATGCATACATTAACAGAGACGCAGAATTAGCGATGGACGTCATTGCTAGGGATACCGATGTTGATGAGCTGTATACTGGGCTCTTTAGAGAGTTTCTAACTTATATGATGGAAGACCCCCGAAATATTACTGCCTGCATGCACCTGCATTTTATTGCAAAAAATATTGAGCGAATGGGTGATCATGTTACTTCGATAGCCGAACAAGTTGTCTTCGTTGTTACTGGTGAAATGCCTAAAGAGAAAAGAGATAAAGCAGACAAAACTTCTACGGATATAAGTTTGTCCACGGAGCTTTAAGATGCAACGTCCAACTATACTTGTTGTAGATGATGAGGCGGCACAGCGAGAGGTGGTTGCGTACAATCTAGAGTCTTCTGGTTACAAAGTTATATGTGCAGATAATGGTGAAGATGCCCTTTTGATTACATACGAAGAGCAGCCAGATCTGATAGTGCTCGATTGGATGATGCCAAAGCTTTCTGGCATAGAAGTTTGTCGTCAGTTAAGGGTAAAGAAAGAAACTAAAAATATCCCAATAATTTTGTTATCAGCTCGCTCAGAAGATATAGATAAAGTTAGAGGTCTAGAAGTTGGTGCTGATGATTATGTTGCGAAGCCATATTCTGTAGTGGAACTGATGGCTCGCATAAATGCTCAGTTAAGAAGATCAAATGCTTCAATGGTGGGAGAGAAACTCTCATTTTCTGATATAGAATTAGATTCTGAAAGCCATAAAGTTTTTAGAGATGGCAGCGAGATTAAGCTTGGACCAACAGAGTATCGATTATTAAGTTTCCTAATGGAAAAACCTGGTCGAGTTCGAACCCGGGATCAACTTTTGGATCGTGTTTGGGGTCGTGACATTTATGTTGATAGCAGGACAGTAGATGTACATGTTGGCAGACTTCGTAAAGCTTTAACTCAATATGGTGGTTCTGATCCAATACGTACTGTTCGTGGAGCGGGATATTCGCTTGGTTAGTTAACAATTACTTAGCCCCTTGTTTACTCAAACTTCTAGGCGCTCTATAGTCTGTTTTGTGAATTACAACGGCGGAGTTGATTATGTCGCAAACGCGGACAGAGACTGATAGTTTTGGCCCTTTAGAGGTACCTTCCGAAAAATACTGGGGGGCACAAACTCAGAGATCTATTATAAATTTTCCCATAGGGTGGGAAAAGCAGCCAGTAGCTATTATTCGTGCGTTGGGTGTTATTAAACAGGCTTGTGCTGAAGCAAATAAATCTGCTGGTAATTTAGATGAAAAAATTGCTGATGCTATTATCAAAGCAGCAGCCGAGGTTGTTGAAGGTCAATTTGACGACAATTTTCCTCTCGTAGTTTGGCAAACTGGTTCTGGTACTCAGTCAAACATGAACGCTAACGAGGTAATTGCAAACCGCGCTATAGAAATACTTGGAGGCACTATTGGCTCGAAAGACCCAGTTCATCCAAATGACCATTGCAATATGGCTCAATCTTCAAATGATACCTTCCCCACTGCCATGCATATTGCGACTGCAATGGCTTCCAGTGATGTGCTTATACCTGGACTAGAAAAGCTAGAGAAAGCTTTGCGAGGCAAGATAGAAGAATTTGATGGTATTATCAAAATTGGACGAACTCATACGCAGGACGCAACACCGATCAGGCTTTCTCAGGAATTCTCAGGCTATGCTCATCAAGTGCATATGGGTATCAGGCGTATAAAAAAATCACTTGAGGATATATATGAACTGGCGCAAGGCGGCACTGCTGTTGGAACTGGGCTTAATACTTTTGAGGGGTGGGACACCACAGTTGCAAAAAATATCTCAAGGATAACAGGATTACCTTTCGTAACCGCACCAAATAAATTTGAAGCCCTAGCAGCTCACGATGCAATGGTTGAAATTTCTGGTAGTCTTAAAACCGTAGCGGCCAGTTTGTTTAAGATTGCAAATGACATTCGCCTTTTGGGCTCTGGACCACGTTGTGGATTGGGAGAGTTAATCTTACCAGAAAATGAACCCGGAAGCTCAATTATGCCTGGCAAGGTAAACCCAACCCAGTGTGAATCTATGACGCAAGTTTGTGCTCACGTGATTGGAAATGATACAGCGGTTGGCTTCGCAGGTAGCCAGGGCCATTTTGAGCTCAATGTTTATAAGCCAATGATCGCCTATAATGTCTTACAGTCCATACAGCTTTTGGGCGATGCTTGTTCGGCTTTTACCGATAACCTAGTAGACGGTTTAAAAGCTGATGATACCCGTATTGATAAGTTAATGCGAGAAAGCCTAATGCTGGTTACGGCGCTTGCGCCAAAAATAGGGTATGATAATGCCACAAAAGTGGCAAAAACAGCCCATAAGAATGGCACTACCCTTAAAGAGGAGGCCATCTCCTTGGGCTTTGTGGATGAAAAGACTTTTGATGAAGTGGTCCGGCCCGAGAATATGGTTGGTCCAAAATCCTAATTAAAGGGTAGCTGATCTACTTGCATACTTTTTCAATAGACTAAGCTGTGGAGTAAAGCCTGCTCCTGGTTCCATTGGGGCGCTAATTTTTCCCGGTCCACTATGAACAATTTCGGGCTCAGAGAAATCTTCTGTATAGAACCTATTGCTAGGGAAAATATCACAAGGATAAGCCATACTACCTTTTGTAGCTAGAGCGATAGAAGGAGCTTGGCCGGTGGCAGATTCCAACATCCCGCCAACCCAAACTGGAATTTTGTTATCACTGCACAACTTTTGTATTTCTAATGCGTTGGTCAAACCTCCAACCCTGCTTGTTTTAATATTTATCCATCTACAGGCTTTAATCTCGATAGCTTTTTTTGCTCGAGCAGGTGAACTGATACTCTCATCAAGACAAATGGGTGTCGATAATTCCTTTTGAAGTTTTGCATGATCAAAAAGGTCATCATATGCCAGTGGCTGCTCAATCATTTTCAGGTTTAAATCATCTAATTTCCGAAACAAGTCTAAGTCATCGAGTGTAAATCCACTATTGCAATCGATATGCATTATGAGATCAGGAAAAGAATTGCGCACTGCCTCCATCATTTCGAAACTACACAGTCGGTTGAATTTGAACTTTACCCTGCCGTACCCCAGTTCGATTGCTTCGGCGGCGCGATCAATTAATTTATCTACATCAGTTTGAACTGGGATGTCTGCACCAACCTCTATCTCTGGATTACTACCTCCAATAAGCTTCCAAAGGGGTGTTTTCATTTTCTTAGCATTCAGATCCCACCAGGCGGAATCAAATGCCGATTTTGCAAATTCATTTCCTTTAAACTGAGTAAAGAGATTGCTTAGCTGATCCGCTGAGTTGATGGTCTGGTTAAAAATTTTTGGACCTAATCCATCACGTGCTAGGTAAAAAGCTCCAGCCGTATATTCGCTATTGTAAAATGGCAAAGGAGCAGGCGCACACTCTCCCCAACCAATAAGGTCATCGCTTTCAAGCCCAACAAAAAGACTTTCAATATTAGCCTGGTTTCCGTACGCAGTTACCCAGGGTTCAATAAGCGGCATAGCGACATGAAAAAGAAAAATTCTACGTATTTTCATGTTACATATGATTGTCTCTTTAAAACTTAAAAGCAATCTTCATGAAAAATTTTATATTTAGCCTGAATATATTATACTTACGCCTAAACTTCTTCGTCGGGGTCAGCAACATCATCAAGAGCTAATAAAAGCCTGGTTTCCTCAGGTCCTTCAGTAGGTGGCGAACGGTGTACTATCCTAGTCTTAAGGCCTCCGGGCCAAAGTAGTCCTTTTAAAACTATTGGACAACCGGTTCTCACCGTTTTGATTTCCTCAGGGTCCTCATCATTTTTAGATACCCCATACTGCGTTCCGTTTCCCCTATAAGTACAGACAAGGCGCGAGTGAATATAATCTATATGAAACTTGGGACAGGAGGCTGTTTCGTATACGCCTAACCTTAACCTAAGATATCTCGCATTGGTAAGTTTTGAAAATAAATTTGCCAGTTCTGTAATATCTTTCTCAAACCAAGTTCGATGTATTCCAGGCGGTAGATTAGATATGTCGCATAAGTTTCTAATTGTCTCTTCTACCATTGAGGTTGGACAAATAACTCGCCCTACTGGCAGTAATTTAGGATCAAGTTCGTTTAACCATTTTTGAGTTTGTAATGGAATTTCTCGTGCCCAAATTGCTGCTGAGCAATAAGCATCAAGAAATGAGTCAAGCGCCCTTGGATCTGATACCAAACTCACTCCAATTGGTTGGCCAGCAATATTTTTATCAAAAGAAATATTCATGCGGCATCACTCTGTCGGCGCCAAATTGGAAAAGGATCAGGGTAGTTTGGTAAATTTT
>CACLGX010000047.1 GCA_902606585.1 Paracoccaceae bacterium
TAAACATAACTACAAGAGCAGAAACTTTAGTCAAAGCTCAAAAGAATGCTTATGAAATGATAGAAACTATTGATTGGCCAGAAGGTTTTTATAGGAAAGACATTGGCTGGAGAGCGCTATGACTTTTAGATCAAAATTAGAATTATTAGCTGCAATACCACATATAAAAGATGCACCAAAAAAAGAATCCATAATTGAAAATCTATGCTTTCGACCCGAAAGAAACCAAAGAAGTTTTCCAGAATTTATGGAATTAACACCAAATGAAGGAATTATGGGAGACCGATGGCTGGAAAGTCCTTGGTTGAAACTTTCAAATGGGGAGCCACATCCCGGTATTCAAGTTTCTATTTTATCTACTAGAGTTTGGAATGTGGTAAAATTTGGACCTGAAGCAATTCACCCAGGCGATACATTCATGTCTGATTTTGATACATCAGAGGAGAATTGCCCGGCAGGTACTATTCTTTCAGCGGGAACTGCTAAACTGAAAGTATCGGGGATTTTTAATGAAGGCTGTGTTAAATGGAAGGTACGCTACGGTGTGGATGCAAAAAACTGGATAACTTTCCAGAAACACAAATCACTTCGATTACGAGGGTTGTTGTGCTCTGTTGTATCAGCGGGACAAATTCGAAACGGGGACTTATTGAAAAAGTTCAGTTAATTTAGAGCATACTTAACTAAATTTGTTTTTCAGGCATTTGAACAACTAAGCCATCTAAGTCATCAGTAACTTGCAACTGACAAGTTAATCGAGACCTTTGCGGGTCAGGCTCATAGGCAAAGTCCAACATATCTTGTTCCATATCTTCACTCGGTGGAATCTTCGACACCCAATCCGGATGAACGTAAACATGGCAGGTGGAACATGCACAGGCACCACCACAGTCTGCGTCAATTCCTGGGATATTATTGTCTCGAGCACCTTCCATCACGGTCAAACCGTTTGAAACCTCAACAACGTGTTGTGTTCCGTTATGCTCAATATAGGTAATTTTTGCCATTCTGCTCATCCCTCATAATTCGTGAAACTCTTCTAATCAGCTAAATTTAATTCGGCCATACCTTTTTAAGAATTATTAAAAGAATCTTGTCATATTATTCCATATGTTCTACTTTTGTTCTTTAAATAGTCACCAAAAATCAAATATAATAAAAAAATGCAAAATTCTCTCTTAAAATGGCCAAAGCCACCAAGTGCTTGCCCCGCATCTTTTCTAAATCGTCCTTCACCTGGTACAATTGTTTGCGTCGCAGGATTAGTGATACTTAGGCAACGTCCTGGAACAGCAAAAGGTGTTATTTTT
This sequence comes from Paracoccaceae bacterium, assembly GCA_902606585.1. GTDB lineage: Bacteria > Pseudomonadota > Alphaproteobacteria > Rhodobacterales > Rhodobacteraceae > Salinivivens. Next base: position 1,311 of record CACLGX010000047.1, read on the forward strand.
CTAACGTTGGAAGATGAAACAGGGACAGTAAATATAGTAATCTGGCGAACTTTATATGAAAAATTTCGCCGTGCTATAATTTCTGGGCGCCTTTTAAAAATAAAAGGGCGGGTTCAGAGCGAAAACTCAGTTATACATGTAATAGCTGAGCATGTTGAAGATATTTCATATATGCTCGATGATTTACCAAAGATAAATATGTAATTAAGTACTAATTAAGACCGGGAGCTCTGCTCCCGGTCTTTTAGAGTTAATTAGTTAAATTTTAGGACTATAAACCTCGGTTGTCCCTCTCTTCTAACTAGGAGAAGAACTGACTGACGGCCTTCACTTTTAGCACTTGAAACAAGCTCCTCTACTTCCTCGACCGAACCAATTGGTTTCTGGGCAACGTCAGTGATTACGTCGCCTTTCCGCAAGCCATTTTCGTATGCAGATGACGTTTCTTCTACAGACATTATTATTACACCCGAGATTGCAGGATCTATTCCATATTCTTCTCGCAAACTATCGCTCAGTTCGGACAAACCAACTCCATCAATTGCATCTTCATTAGGCTTGGCCGGTTCCGGCTGTGTAACTTGCGCGTTAAGCTCTTTATTTGTTGGTCGCTGCCCGAGTTTTACGCTTACCTTTATCCGCTCGCCTTGTCTGAGTACGATAACATCTACGGTTCTACCAACTGTTGTGTCACCAACGATGCGAACCAATTCGCCTGAATTACTAACTTCTTTATTATCAAACATAACAATGACGTCTGAAGCTAAGATACCAGCATCTTTGGATGGCCCGTCATAGACCTCTAGAACGATAGAGCCGCTCGGCTCTTTCATACCTAAGGCATCAGCCATGTCTTGATTAAGATCACCTATACTTACCCCTAACCAACCACGTCGCACCTCGCCAAATTCTTTCAATTGCTTTACAACTGGTTCGACGACATTTGATGCCATTGAAAATCCAATACCTATAGATCCACCGTTCGGGGATAAAATAGCGGTATTAACGCCTACTACTTCTCCATCCATGTTAAACAGTGGTCCACCTGAATTACCCCTGTTGATAGCTGCATCTGTTTGTATGTAATCGTCATAGTTTCCTGATAACTCACGATTGCGCGCAGATATTATTCCAACTGACACAGAAAAGCCTTGGCCGAGTGGATTACCCATTGCCATGACCCAATCACCAACCCGTGATATATCGCTATCACCGAATTTCACAAATTCTAATGGTGTTTCTGCATCAACTTTCAATAATGCAATGTCTATATTCTCATCACTACCGATAACAACCGCATCACGAAAAGAGCCATCATTGAATTCTATTGTTATCTGATCAGCGCCATTTATCACATGATGGTTCGTCACGATAAAACCATCGCTACTGATCACAAAACCAGAACCCAAAGCATTTGCATTTCGTGGCCTTTGTCGAGGGCTATTCGGATTTTGAAAGTCGCGAAATAGTTCTTCGAACGGGCTGCCTTCAGGAACCACACCCCTTGGAACTACTGGAGCTTCAACTTTTGTCGTTGTGGTTATATTGACCACAGAAGAACCTACACCTTCAACTAAATCAGCAAAGCTTTCCGGCGCACCGCGAGCATTTAGAACCACAGTTTGTAGAAAGACGCTTATAGTTACAAAAAAGGCGATAACGATAAATTGTCGTAATTTATTTATATCTTCTGCAGTAGAAAATCCTGCAGTTTTTAAAATATAAAAGTGTCTCATTTAGTCCTCAAAAAGTTTTATTATCTTTGATCGTTTGTATTTAGGATGACATTCAAAGTTTACAACAGCTTCGAAATTTAAAATTCAGTATTTTAAATTAAAATGTTTTTATTAAAAGAAGTATCAGCCCTCCAAGTAGAGCCATACAAGCCCCAACCAAGCGACGTTGCTCAACAGACATTTCTTTGAGTGAAACTAACATCTTTTCTACGAAGTGAGGGGCTAAAACATAAACTAACCCCTCAATAATCAATACCAATCCCAATCCATATAAGATTGTTGAGATCACTCAGCTCCAAAATCGGACTTAAAATAGTTAAAGAATTCTGAATCTGGCGACATTACCATTGTCGAATTCGACCCCTTTATTGATTTTTCGTAGGCATTAAGCGATCTATAAAACTCAAAGAATTCTGGATCCGCACCAAAGGCTGTAGCAAAAATTGCATTTCGCTCTGCATCCGCTTCGCCTCGAATGATTTCAGATTCACGCTTAGCTTCTGAAACAATGACAACTTGCTCTCTATCTGCTTGGGCTCTCACACGTTGAGCAGCTTCATTACCTCTCGCAATTTCATCAGCAGCTTCTCTGTCTCTTTCCGCGCGCATCCTGGCAAAAGTCGCCTCTAAGTTTTGTCTGGGCAAATCTGTCCGCTTCAAACGTACGTCAACCACTTCGATACCCATTTTTTCCGCTTCCGCAATTGCACCATTTCGTATTCGCAACATCAAAGCAAAGCGATCTGAGCTAAGAATATTGTTTGATGAAACCGAGCCCAAAACTTCCCGGGTTTGAGAACTCAGGATACGGTCAAGCCTGGTCCCAGCGATTGAGATTGCTGTATCACCAGATGCACCTGTCACTTCTCGAAACTTATTTACGTCAGTTATCCTGTAGCGAGCAAAAGCATCAACAACGAGCCGACGATCATCTAACGGAGTAACCTCCAACGGATCGATGTCGCGGCTTAAAATGCGATCGTCATACCTTACTACATTTTGAATAATCGGAATCTTAAACGAGAGACCAGGATCTTCCTTAGTTGCCACAACTCTACCAAACTGCAAAACAAGAACTTTCTCGCGTTCGTCAACAACGAAAATTGAAGACATTACACCAACGAAAATCAGAAAAATTGCGCCCAATAATATCACTAGTCTATTCATTATTTTGTCTCCTGGCGTAGTTGGTTCAAGGGGAGATAAGGAACGACACCACTTCCACCTGCTGATTCATCAATAATTACTTTTTCAACATCTCCAAGAACCCGCTCCATGGTCTCCAAATAGAGACGCTTTCGGGTCACATCTGGCGCCTTTTTATACTCGGTTAAAACTGCACCAAACCGACTAGCTTCACCCGTAGCTTCATTCACAACTTGAGCACGGTAGGCTTCAGCCTGCTCTCTAACCTGAGCTGCTTCACCTCGAGCTTGCGCTAGAATTCGGTTAGCATAAGCATCCGCTTCTTTTTCAAGTCTATCACGTTGTTGCTCAGCAGCCTGAACTTCTCTGAAACTATCAATTACTTGTTCCGGTGGATCAGCCTTGTCAAAATTAACTCGAACAACATTCACACCGCTATCATAACTATCTAACGTGTTTTGGATTAAGAGCTCTAGACTGTCAGAAATTGCAGCACGATCCCGGTTTAGAATGGGAGCAAGATCTGACTGCGCAATAATTTCTCGCATAGCTGATTCTGACACGGCCCTAATCGTTGCTTGTGGCTCTCGCAAATTAAAAAGAAAGCGGGCAGGATCGTTGACGTTCCAAACCACCTGGAAGTCAATATCAACAATATTTTCATCACCTGTAAGCATCAGACCAGCATCTCCACCTCTAATACCAACGCCGATATCTTCAGTTTGCTCCCTATCAACAGGAACAACTTCTGCTCGCACAACTGGCCAGGGTGCAAAGTTCAAGCCCTCTTCGCCAGTTTCAATATATCTGCCAAAGAACAATTCAACCGATTTTTCAAAGTTTTGAACTGTATACAAACTATTGAAAAGCCAAAATACGACTAAACCTGCGACAATTAAAAAATACCCACTACGACCAAGTCCGCCCCCACCGCTTCCACGGCCCGGTCCATTTGCACCGCCAGAACCTCTGCCGCCCATCAGAACTCGAAGTTGTTCTTGACCTTTCCTTAACATATCGTCGATTTCAGGAGGTACGGGATTGTTTCCCTCGGGCTTATTTTTCCCTCCAGTGGGCTGCTTTCGTCCACCTTCTTTACCACTATCACGGCCGTTGCCGCCACCGCCGCCCCAAGGGCCGCCAGAATTTCCTGCCATTTTTATTCCTTTACCGGTAATATGACTTTTTGATATTTCCCTATAACTGGGGATTTAAATAAATTTTTCAAGCTCTGCGAGTCGGTTTTCGCATTGTCACCAATTCTTCCGAAATTGTTGGATGAACTGCAATTGTTTTATCAAAATCAAGTTTTGTTGCACCCATCGTAACAGCTACGGCAGCTAATTGCACTAATTCTCCTGCAAAAGGTGAGACAAAATGACAACCCAAAACCTTTTGATTTTTTTCTTCTACAATCAACTTCATGAAAACTCTATCCTCCCTTCCTGCAAAACCCTCACGCATAGATTTGAATTTTGTGGTGTAAATCGCAAGAGGACCAAATTGAGATGCTTCTTCCTCAGTCAACCCGACTGTTCCAACTTCTGGTGTAGTAAAGACAGCAGTAGGGATAAATCGATAATCAAGTTTTTCAGGTGTGTCTCTAAACACAGTTTCAATAAAAGACATAGCTTCTCTAATAGCTATCGGCGTTAGATTACTGCGGTTTGTAACATCCCCAATTGCATAGACAGACTTCCTGGAACTCTTAGAATAATTATCTACTAATATTTCACCTTTCTCACCAATTTGAACACCTGAGTCATCCAAACCTAAGTCATCTGAGTTAGGTATTCGTCCAGTTGCAGTCAAAATTTTATCAAAATTTTCTTTTTTACCCTCGGAATTTATGAGTTCTAAACCTTCTGCTGTCACATTTATTTTTGTAACATCTTCATTCAGAGAAATCGAAATGCCATTTTTAGCCATTTCTTCAGCAACATGGTCTCTAATTTCTTTATCAAAACCACGCAAAATCTGATCAC
>CACLGX010000048.1 GCA_902606585.1 Paracoccaceae bacterium
TTTAAACTAACTCACTGTCACTGCCTTGTTTTTTTACTTCGGTTTCTTAGGAAATAAAATCATCACTATTAGTGAAAGAAAAACAGCGAAGGCCAAAATTGAAACGCTTGCTCTGGGAAAATTAAAATATAACGTTAAGGCTAACGGAAATGCGATAGCCCAAATCAACAAAAGACCTCTAGTTCGGGCAATAAAGTCGTTATATTCCTCATCGTCTTTCATAATGCACTAAGCTTTAGTTTTTTATTAGGTCAACGTTTATTTATCTGGACCAATAATCTTTCCAAGGTTCAATGGACACATGTTCATTGAAATTAGACATCAATACTATTGTGTACCCAGTTTTTGTGACACAATTTTTTTGGTCTATTAGGCCTTTTTCTCTCGCAATCTGAGCGGCCCTTTTCAAATTATCTGTCTTTCCGACACGCTTACAGTGATTGATTAAAATTGTTTTCTGGGTTTCCACACCAACACGTACCATCTAAAGCTCCTACAAGCATCGATAATTAAACTGTTGGTGGTCCTGATAATAAAATTTATTTTTCTAAAATGAAATAAAAAAATTTATTTATTCCTGAGAATTTAAAAGTTGCCTAAAAATTAGCAACTTGCAAAATTTTTGCCTGATAAAAAGGTTTTTGATGTGATTTAGCTATCGATGGGCTGGCTTTTGTTTTGTTTTTGGTCTTAAAAGAATAATCAAAAAACTATGAATATATCCCCAGCGTTTGATGAAATGTGGGCTGATGGTTCTGCGATTCGGCGTCCATATCAGAATATTAAGGCGTGGTTAGATAGTGAAGACAAGGCCTCTCTTAAAGCCAAGCGTAGGGATGCTAATGATTTATTTAGACTGACGGGAATAACTTTTAATGTGTATGGCTCCTCGGAAGGTGAGGAAAGACTTATACCGTTTGATATTATTCCGCGGGTAATAACTTCCAATGAATGGAACAAAATCTGCAAGGGCCTAGAACAAAGGGTCCGAGCAATAAATGCTTTTTTATACGATATCTATCATAGCCAGGAGATTGTAAAGGCAGGAATATTACCCTTGGAGATGCTAAAAAATAATCCGGCATTTTTGTTGCAGATGATTGGTGTAAATCCGCCAGGTCAAATATACACTCATATTTCAGGTGTTGATATAATTCGAACCGAAGAAAATGAATTTTATGTTCTTGAGGATAATATTCGCACGCCTTCTGGAGTCAGCTATATGCTCGAAAATAGGGAAACTATGCTGCAAATGTTTCCTGAATTATTTACAAAAAATAGGGTACAGCCGATACAGCACTATCCGCAAGAATTGCTTAATTCTCTAAAGAATACTTTGCCTGAGACAGCAAACAGTAAACCGACCGTATGTTTGCTAACGCCTGGATTATACAACTCTGCCTATTTTGAACATGCATTTTTAGCAGACCAAATGGGAATAGAGTTAGTACAGGGAAACGATTTAAAAGTAGTAGATGGTTTTTTGGCTATGCGCACCACTCGAGGCCATCAAAAAGTTGATGTATTATACAAGCGCCTGGATGATAACTTTCTTGACCCTTTAAATTTTAACGAAAAAAGCAGTTTGGGTGTGCCAGGCCTATTTGACGTATATAGAAAGGGTCGAGTTACAATTGCTAATGCACCGGGCACAGGCATTGCCGATGATAAGGCTATGTATTCATTCATGCCAGAAATCGTGCAGTTTTATAGTGGGGAGTTTCCCTTATTGCAAAATGTACCTACATGGCGATGTGCAATTAAGGATCAACTCCAATATGTTTTAGATAATATAAGTGAGCTAGTAATTAAACAGGTTCATGGTTCAGGAGGATATGGTATGCTAATTGGGCCAACAGCTACCAAGAAAGATATATCAAATTTCAAAAAAAAGTTGATCGCAACACCTCAAAATTACATAGCGCAACCGACACTAAGTTTATCTACAGTACCAATATTTACCAACAAGGGTTTTGCTCCAAGGCACGTGGATTTAAGACCGTTCGTTCAAATGTCACCAAAAAAAATAAATATTGTTCCTGGCGGGCTAACGCGGGTCGCTATGTCAAAAGGTTCATTAGTAGTAAATTCATCACAGGGAGGAGGAACCAAGGATACTTGGGTTCTAGAAAACTGATGTTAGGCAATACTGCTAATGGTCTTTTTTGGACCTACAGACTTTTGGAAAGAGCTGAAAATATGTCTAGGTTGATAGAAACTGGGCAGCGAATTGCATTAACAAGATTAAATAGCTCTGACGAACAATGGCTATACGTAATGCAAACCTCCGCAGTATCGGAGGAATACAAGATTCAATATTCTAAAGTTGAAAAAGAACCTGCTGTAGATTGGATTTTGAGACATCCCGAAAATAAATCTTCGATTTTATCTAGTATTACTTCAGCGAGGCAAAATGCAAAAATGGTTCGACATGCTCTTACGACTGATGTCTGGGAAGCAATCAACGGTTCTTTTCTTGAAATTCAAAAGCTTCTCAAAGCTAAGACAATAGAAGGAGACCTTCCACTCATTTTACGAACCATTAAACAGAGCGCGGCGTTTGTTAGAGGTGCTACATATGGTACAATGTTAAGAAATGAAGAGTATGATTTTTGTCGGCTAGGTACTTTTATTGAGCGGGCCGATAATACTGCGCGAATTTTAGATGTAAAATATTACGTACTACTACCCTCTGCAAAAGCTGTTGGCACTTCGATTGATAATGTTCAATGGGAAACAATTCTGAGGTCGGTATCTGCTTATGGAGGATTTAGACTGGAATATGGACATGAAGCTGGACCTGACGATATAGCTAAATTTCTTATCCTAGATAAACGTATGCCAAGAAGTTTAATATATTGCTGTGACATACTAAAACTTCATCTTTTAAGCTTATGTTCGGCTTATCGAAAAAAGCCGCCATCTTTATCGCAAATCATGGAGTTGCAAAATAGGTTTTTAACTCATGATATTGAGGCAATTTTCAAATTTGGATTGCACGACTTTTTACAAGAGATGATTTCTCTTTTTGGAAATTTAAGTGATCAAATTGAAATTGATTATAGATTTTACGAATGAAGAGGTTATACGTTACTCATAAAACAAATTACTCTTTTGAGGCGGGGCCGCTAAGCGGTCTGCAGCAAATTAAAAAAACTCCCTACTCTGACTCTTGCCAAATGGTCTTAAATTGGTCGCTGTCACTCAAAGGAGCAAAGGAAGAATTTTCATTCATAGACTCTTTTAACAATAATGTGCATTTAATACGAATAGAGCCGAGAACTAAGTGCCTTGTTATAGAATGTGAAGGACATGTAGAGGTAACAGATAACTTCGGAATACGAGGCTATGAAACAAGCGCTATACCCTTATGGGTTTGGGCTGAACGGACTAACATTACCAAGCCTGGACCAAATATTAGAAAATTGGTTAAAGGTTTGTCACTAAAAGATAATATTAGTGATGTTCACAAACTTATGGAACTAATAAATCGGTCACTGGATTTTGAGAAGAACACAACGGACGTTACGACCACTGCCGAGGCGGCGCTCAAAAGTGGCTGTGGCGTTTGTCAAGATTTTACAAATATATTCATAGCTTGTTGCAGGTTACACGGACTGCCTGCGCGGTATGTATCAGGTTTTCTACTTTTAGAGAATAACCAAGTTCAAGAAGCTATGCATGCTTGGGCTGAAGTATTTGTCGAAGGTTTAGGTTGGGTAGGTTTTGACACTGCCAATAATGTTTCGCCAGATGACAGATATATCAGAGTGGCACTTGGTCGAGATTATGCTGATGCCGCTCCGATTAAAGGTTTGACACGTGGCGTTAAAAATGAGTGTCTATCTGTATCCATTATGATTTCGGAGCAATAACGATATGAGCTACTGCGTTGGAATTTTGACAAAATTTGGTCTAGCTTTTATGTCCGATACGAGGACAAATGCCGGTTTAGACGATCTTTCGCAATTCAAAAAACTTTTTACTTGGGGCCGCTCAGATGACAGACTTTTCACACTCTTGAGTGCAGGTAATCTTGCGACAACTCAGGCGGTCGTATCGGAAATTGAGCAAGATTTCAAAAAGAGCAAAGGCCGGCTACTTAATTGCCGATCGATGTTTGAAGTGGCAGAATTTGTGGGCCAGCAATTGCATAATAAAGTGAAAAAACACTCAGGAAACGAGATAAATGCCGAAAGTACATTTAAGGCTAGCTTGATATTGGGTGGTCAAATTAAAGGATCAAAACCTTCTCTTTTTCTTATATATCCAGAAGGAAACTTTATAGAAGCAACTGAAGATACGCCATTTTTTCAAATAGGCGAAATAAAATATGGGCGTCCAATTCTTGTAAGAGGATATCGGCGCGATCTTAGTATGAAGGATATTTTTAAACTTTTAATTGTAAGCTTTGACTCTACATTGAAGGCCAACTTAACGGTTGGTTTTCCTCTAGATTTTCAGATTTACTTCATCGATGCTCTTGAGCCTGGCGTCGAGGGTCGTTTAAAAGCAAATGATCCATACTTTGTCGATGTTAGTAATGCCTGGAGTAAAGGACTTGAAGATTTATTATTGAGCTTACCAGCCTTAACGCTCAGCTCAGAAGAAAATGAGCCAGCAAAATAGTTTCACAGTGGTCTTTTACATGTCTGAGCTTTCGAATCCTTCACTGTCCGCCTTAAAGCGCCAATATACTTATATAATTGTAGGTTTTAATAAGTTAAATTCTAATGCAGTCCGAATTACCCGTATACAGGAACTTGCAAGAAGTACCTTTGTTGCTAATCTGATTGAAGGAAAGCAGGAGGTTGATAGTGTTTGATACAAAAATTGCCATCATCGTTAGAGAGGATTTGGCCACGTGGCAAAAGCTGAACATAACGGCGTTCTTAATGAGCGGCATAACAGCTGAAAATACAGATTTAATTGGTGAAAAGTACGTGGACAAAGATGGTAACCACCACTTACCTATGTCACGGCAGCCTGTGATCGTATTATCTGGAGCAGCGAATGTCTTGCGTAACGCAAGAAATAGAGCCAACGAAAGAGGTATTGCGACAGTTGCATATATCGAAGAAATGTTTTCTACAGGTCATGATGAGGCGAATAGAGCTGTGTTCTCAGAACATATGGCTAATGAAGACAATACGGTCGGAATTGCGCTACGGGCAGATAAGAAAACTGTAGATAAAATAGCAAAGGGTGCAAAAATGCATTCTTGAGTAGGCCACAGGTTTTTCTGAACACATCCTAACGCTGGTACGCGTGAGGCATTGGCGGCCTCTCATTATAGTTATCAACGCTGTTTCGCAAAACGTATGGCATCCTCAAGTCGATCGTCGCCCCAAAAAATCTCACCAGCCACTTCAAATGAGGGTGCACCAAAAACTCCTATTGTTTGGGCATCCGCTGTGTTGCGTCCATATATTTCCAATATTTCGCTAGAAGAAGCAGCATCCAATACTTCTTGGAGGGTTACTCCCATAATGCGCGAAACATTTTCCAGATTTTGATCTGAACCTGCTTCAAGACCATCAAGAAACCAAGCCCGATATGTTTCTTCCAAGTATTCTAAATATTTCCCATCTCTTTCCATTACGATACCAACTAGGTTAGCCCGATCAAACTCTTTAAGTGGGTAAGCTGCTGGAACGTGAGGCACTGGTAATGCATAAAATTCTGCACGCCTTTGTATGTCTCTCCACATGTAATCAACTTTGGTTTTCTTGCTTGATGGGAACGGAATATTATCCATATTTTTCATTATTTGACGAATGTTTATTGGCCGTATATCCAATTTTATTCCTGATGCTTTAATAACGTCGCGTAGACGTAGTGCCGTTAAATAAGTATACGTGCTGCCTATAGACAGCCATGCTTTTATGGTCACTGACACGAAAACACTCCTCTAGATATTTCTTGGTAGCTTTTGGATTTCATGAGCTCCCCTCTAATAAATTGCATCAGAATTGTATGCTTCAACAGTAACCTGAGAGCGCATGTCAAATTTAGCGCCTTCAGGACGTGCTATATGTTTGT
>CACLGX010000049.1 GCA_902606585.1 Paracoccaceae bacterium
GGTTCTCATAGTTTAGACTAAACTAACTAAGGCTATATTGTTTAGCTCTATTTCTTATTATTGTTGAAAAATCTATCTATATGGAAAATAATACAGTGTGATAAAGAGAAGAGATAGAGGTGCTATGAAAAATTTCAGACTTTTTAGGTTAGCATTAATTCTTTCAATTGTTTCTTCAGCAGTTTTTTCCGAAAATAATTTTCGGTCTGTAAGTTTATCGGGTACCGTTTTAGCGAACAACGAGACTAGCCTTTCGTATCAAACTTCAGGATGTATCGCGGAGGTTTCCAGCCAATCATTGACAACTTCGAAAACTTACCAAGGTCAAATATTGGTGGAATTGGATGATCGAAATGCCGTTCTTGCACTTAAAACGGCACAGGCTAGATTGCTTGATTTAGAAGCATCTTTAGACGATAGTGATTTCGCCATTGAAGTTGCAAAAGCAGACGTAGGACGAGTTGAAGAAGAATTTCAGTTTGTGCAGCGTGAGTTTGAGAGAACAAAAGTTTTATTTGAACGGGGACTAGTTAACGAAACGACTTTAGAAGCTGCCGAAAGACGGAAATTAGAAGCAACTTTTTCTGTTCAGCGCGCAAAAGAGGCACTTAGCCGTTCTATTTCTTCAAAAACAAGGTCTTTGATCGCTCTTGATATTGGTAAATTAGAATTAGAGGGGCGACAATTAGATTTGGACGAATTAATTGTTCGCGCGCCCCATGATGGAATTTTACTAGATTTTGAACCAAATATTGGGGATTGTGTCTCTCAAGGTTCATTAGCAGCAAAGGTATACAGGCCGGACGAAAAGAGCGTGGAAACTTTTATTTTTGTTGAGCAACTTGTAAACGCAGAAAAAATAGGGGTTGCTGTAGGGAATTCGGTAAACGTAATTAGGACCAATGGAAAAGGCTGTAAGGGTATTTTTTCTTTGGTTGGTACACAAGCTGATTTAGAGAGCCAAAATGTAAAAGCCACTATTGATTTAGATCCAGCTTGTGCTCCTTTAATGTTTCTCAATGAGGCTGTAAAAATTGAGACTGACCCTGAAAAAACCAATTAATGAATTTTTCTGGCGCGCCTAGCTAACTTTTTATAGAGGCGTATACAGGCTGCGCCTCTTCTTTATTTTAAATCTCCAGGGTAAATAAAGAAAAATTTAAATGAAAACTGTAACAAAATTAGCAATTTTTTGTAATTTTCATTATTGGGTTGGCCCAATGGGCCTGAAGGTTTTATCTTCAATAAAAAAGCTGATCATGTTATTCTCATTCAATGCTTCCCGTTGAATTCAATATTGTTTACGAAGACTTTTCTCAAAATCCTTATCCGACGCTTTCTAAATTAAGAAAGACGGCTCCAATATCATTTGTGCCACAACTGGGTGCAATTTTGCTCTCAAAACATGAAGACATATTCATTTGTGAAAAAAATATCTCGGTTTTCTCATCAATACAGCCTGATGGTCTTATGACGAGACTGATGGGTCAAAATATGATGAGGAAAGACGGTGAGGAACATAAAAAAGAGCGCCATATAATTTTTCCGACGATTTCGCCCAAAACCACAAAGAATGTCTGGAAACAAAAATTTGTAAATCATACAAAGAAAATTCTCGATAATCTTTCAGGTCAACAAGAAATAGATTTGGTAAATGAATTTGCTAAACCAGTTTCAGCGGAAGCATTAAAGTCTATTACAGGTCTTACAAATATGACTTGGCAAGAAATGGATCGGGTGAGCCAAGGCATGATTGACGGTTGTGCAAATTATACCCAAAATAAGACAGTAGAAGAAAATTGTCACAATTGCACGGCCTCAATTGATTTTCACATTCAAGAAAGATTGGAACAGGATTTAGGTTCTGACCCTTCACTATTATCTGTGTTTGCATTGAAAAAAGAAAAATTTGAAACAATGTCTGCAAACGTAAAATTAGCCATCTCTGGAGGCCAGAACGAACCACGCGATGCAATTGCTGGCACTATTGCCATGCTGTTACAAAATCCAAAACAGCTGGAAAAGATATTAAATGGTGATTTTGATTGGTTAATGGCATTTGAAGAGTATGCCAGATGGATGTCTCCTATTGGAATGTCACCAAGGCGAATAGCAAAAGATTTTTCTTATAAGGGGTTTAATTTTTTTGAGAATGATCGTGTATTTTTAATGTTTGGTTCGGCTAATCGAGATGAAGATATTTTTGAAAAACCAGATGAATTCAAATTGGATCGAGATGTGGCTCGGTCAATATCATTTGGGGCAGGCCCCCATTTTTGTGCTGGAGCATGGATCTCAAAAACACTCATTTCTGAAGTGGCCATTCCAATGCTTTTTGAGAAATTTCCAAATATGAAATTACTCTCCAGAGTGGAGTATTATGGATGGGCATTTAGAGGCCCAAAGCCATTCTTTGTGAAAGTATAAAATTTTTTGGATTAAGTCTTAGCCGAAATTTTTTTCTGATTTTTCTTACTAAGTCTATCTCGCATTTTGTTAAATGACTCTTCGCTACCGTCATGCAGTGTACCAAACCAACGATCCAAAGGTAGAATACCATCCGCATAATTGCATTCAAAATACTTGTGATGGAGATAATGGGCAAAGCTATCAATATCGAAGCTAGTTTGTTCGTCTGTCTTTATTCTTTCAAATCCAGCGTGGCCCGGCGCAGGACTTAGACTTGCGTGAACCAAAGTCACAATTACGAAGGCTGGATGGAATGGAAAGAAAAGATAAAGGAGCGCGCATGAAAAATAAAAAATATGCTCTATCGGGTGCATCGCCAGCCCTGACCATGGGCCCGGATTAATATTTCTATGATGTGTCTTATGGGCCAAATTGTATAATGGTTCAAAGTGAATAAGCCGATGAATGAGATAAAAATGAAGATCGCGCCAAAAGTGGATTAACAAAATCATAGCAATGAAATAAAACATACTTTCGTCAAGGTTGATCAATCTTAAGTGTCCGTTTGCTGCAAACCATAAGATACAAATTTCAAAACAAGTCCAAATTAGAACACCACTGCAAAAAGTCAGAAAAATATTATCCTTAGTTTGGTTACCAAAGAGAAATTGTTTTGAATTTTCTGAAGGCCAGCGTGGGTTATACTTAAAATCTATGTCTTGTGCTCGCTGAATGTATAACCGATAGTGAAAAGCTCCATAAAATATCAATACGAGCCCACTGTTTTTAATAAAAACTGAAAGACAAGTGATAATTGTGAGATCTGCATAATTTTCAAGCGGTGGAGATAAAGCAAACCAAGATATTAAACCAATTCCGACATAAAAAAGGTTCCAAGGTAAAAAATAACCAGGAATTGAGAAAATCCATTTAAGTGCTCTGACGGGCGCTAACGGCCAAACAAAAACCGGTGGATAACTTACGCGTTTCTTAGGAATATAGTTTCCCTTATTACTGCGGTCACCGAATTTTTTTTCTTCCATATCCAAATACAAATTTTTTTTTTGTCGTAATCTGATATACAGTAAAATAACAAATTTAAGAATTATCAACTGTTGTTTTAAGTCTTTCGAAGGCGTTAATGCATATTATTAATACATGGCAAACAAGTGCATCGCAGTTAATTGCTGTTGCAGCGGGTAGAGAGCAGGCTGAATTAGTTGTTCAAAATTGCCGGCTAGTAAACGTTAATTCAAGAGAAATACTCGATGGTTGGGAGATTGCTGTCGTAAAAGGCAGGTTTGCCTACGTAGGACCAGCTGCCAGTCATTGTGTAGGGCCGGATACCACTATTTTTGATGCAGGTGGAAAATTTATAATACCTGGGCTGTGTGATGGTCACATGCACATAGAAAGTGGGTTGTTAACTCCTGCTGAATTTGCAGCAGCGGTCATTCCACAAGGAACTACCACCATGTTCACTGATCCTCATGAGATTGCTAATGTACTTGGCTTGAGTGGTGTAAAGATGATGCATGATGAAGCTATGATGCAGCCAATCAATATATTCACTCAAATGCCATCTTGTGCCCCCTCTGCTCCCGGCCTTGAAACGACTGGATTTGAAATTGGGCCAGAAGAGGTGGCTGAAGCAATGAAATGGCCGGGGATAGTTGGGCTGGGAGAAATGATGAATTATCCAGGAGTAATAAATAGCGACCCCAAAATGCTATCTGAAATGGCAGAAACAATGAATGCTAATAAAACAGTTGGAGGGCATTATGCTTCTCCAGATAGGGGAATACCATTCCATGCATATGTTGCAGGTGGTGCATCTGATGATCATGAAGGCGTAGCTGAAGATGATGCGATTGCGCGTGTTAGGCAAGGTATGCGCTCTATGATGCGTCTTGGAAGCGCTTGGTATGATGTTGAAAGCCAAATTACAGCCGTTACTGAAAAGGGATTGGACCCCCGCAACTTCATATTGTGTACAGATGATTGTCATTCGGGAACTTTGGTCAATGATGGCCACATGAACCGCGTCGTTCGACATGCCATAGATTGTGGTTGTGACCCGCTAATTGCGATCCAAATGGCTACGATTAATACAGCTTGTCATTTTGGAATGGAAAGAGAATTGGGTAGTATAACGCCCGGACGAAGAGCAGATTTTATTGTCACTTCAAGCATCGATAATCTCCCCATTGATGTTGTATTTGCCAGAGGAGAACGTGTGGCTGAAAATGGAAAATTACTCACCAAATGTCCGCATTACGAATGGCCTCAAACTGTGCGAGAAACCGTAAATTTAGGTAAGAAACTTGAACTCGAGGATTTTGTGATATCCGCACCTATGGGTTTATCTTCAATAAAAGCTAAAGTTATCGGAGTTATCGAAAACCAGGCTCCGACTAAGGCCTTAGAGTTTGATTTGCCGGTGAAGCAGGGGAAAGTTCAATTAGAAGGGGATGTCTGCTATCTTTCATTAGTTGAAAGGCACCGTGGAACTGGCGCGGTAGTAAACGGGTTTGTATCAGGTTTTGGTTATACTGGTTCTATGGCTATTGCGTCTTCAGTTGCCCACGATAGCCATCACATGATTGTCGTTGGGACTAATCAGGACATGATGGCCTCCGCTGCCAATAGACTAGGTGAAGTTGGAGGTGGTGTTACTTTATGGAAAGATGGCTCTGAAGTTGCACTGGTTGAATTGCCCATTGCTGGATTAATGTCCGATAGTAAGGCCTCTGAAGTTGCTATAAAAACTCAGGATATTGTTCAAGCCATGACTGATTGTGGCTGTAATCTAAATAACGCCTATATGCAGCATACTTTGCTTGCTTTGGTAGTGATACCTGAGCTTCGAATTTCTGATTTAGGCTTAGTTGATGTGAATCGGTTTGAACTAACAGAAGTTATTAGCTCTAAGCCTTAAACCAATCTACTGCGGCTTCGGCTGCTAATATGGCCTCATTTTTTGAGGAATAAAGGTCTCCCACTACGCCGCTTGGAAACCAACCAGTTTGGTCTTCAGGATCACGGCGGAAAGTTTTAAATGTAAAAACTTTAGAACTAATCATAATTATATCGATACATTGAAAACCGGTTTCATCGTTAAATGATATAATCGCTTTACCAATTTTGGATTTTTCTTTGCTAATGATTGCCATCCCTTTGTGAATTTTTATATTTGGCGGCATTTTCATAATAGCGTAGAAACCCAATCAGATCATTCAGTTCTTCAAAGCTACACAGTATTGGCAAGAAACTTCCCTTATTTGTAAGGTCTCTAAGTTTTGATGCTGTTGAATGAGAGAAAGGCATATTTATAAGCTTAAAGTTTAAAGGGTATATACATTACTAGATCTGTCCAGACATACATAACTGCTACGGTAAAAATCATTAAATATAAAAAAGGTAAAACACCTTTTGCTACATCGCCTAATTTAGCCCCTGAAACAGATTGAATTACATAAAGATTCAGCCCCACGGGAGGAGTGATTAGAGCGCATTCCACCATGACCACCATAAATATACCAAACCATA
>CACLGX010000050.1 GCA_902606585.1 Paracoccaceae bacterium
CAATCGGCAACAATACATTACTTACTTTAGATGATGATACCTTTGTTTACTTCGACGATATCCAATATGATGAAATATTAGTAACCGATTTTATATTTTAGAAATATAATCAATAATCTTAAAACTTAAATTTTCGCAGTGCACTACTTATGGCACACGGTTCATATATGCAGTGGCTAGATCCCATATAAATTAGTTTGTCTACTGACTTAGGAAAATATTGCTTGCTTCCGTGGTGCCCGGGGGCGGATTTGAACCACCGACACGAGGATTTTCAGTCCACTGCTCTACCCCTGAGCTACCCGGGCAAGGAAAAGCAAGAAGCTTTGGGTGGAACACTACTAGGGCGTCAAGCCTCTGCTGTCCAGAGGGATTTTTGGTAAATTTTTGAGATAAGAAATTTAATTTTCAATCCTCCTTTCTATGGCATGAATGAGCTGAGACCTAGCCGTAGGCAGTTATTTTATTCATTCAAATCCAACAGATCAGATTTTTCACATCGCAAAATTGCTATGCTTATGGTAGAGTTCCTCAAATCGTATAGATTTTTGTAATAGGAATAGTGAGCAGATATTAAAAATGTTAAGCAATATGGACATCTATTTTCTTCTCTTTGGCCACGTATTTTCTAATGGCAGCTCGAACACCTAGCCGATGAATATATTTTAACCAATAGCAAAATGACTCAGAGAATTGAGCATTTTTCCCAAGTGAACCAAAGACATCGATATTATCAAGAAACGCATCAGATCGCGTTTTTGACGCTTCAGAAAATTGAAAAAGTTCGGCAGCCTTTAAATCTTTAACAGTGATCAATTGGCCCTGCTCATCTTCAGCAAGACAGTAGCGACACCATAGAGCAATCTCCAGTGCAAACCCGTCGACGGATTTTCCAGCATCCAAAGCGTCTATTACCGTAGGTAAAATAAATTTTGGCTGACGCTCAGATCCCTCCTCTGCGACCCGCGACATTGTATCGCCTATTTCTGGGTTAGAAAATCGTTCTAAAACCTTGTCTAAATATTGGTGATAGTCCACGCTTGGTAAAGGCTTAAGAGTGGGTATAGCCTCATTGGTAAGAAGGGTTTTTATCCACCTGAAAATATCTGGATCTGCCATCGCATCGTGTACAAAATGATGCCCTAACAGGAGGGCGGGATAACACATGGAGGCATGGGCAGCGTTAAGAATACGAAGTTTCATCAATTCATATCCAGTTACATCAGTGACAAATTCAACCCCCACTTTTTCCAAATGTGGACGTCCAGATGGAAAGTGGTCCTCAACCACCCATTGGCGAAAAGGCTCACATACGACGGGCAGCTCATCGATTATACCAAAGTGATCTTCTACGAGCCGACGTTCCCTATCTGTCGTAGCCGGGACTATTCGATCGACCATACTGTTAGGAAAAGAAACGCTTTTTGCAATCCATTCAGCCAATTCTGGGTCGCTAAGCCCCGCAAGACCAATGACGGTCTGACCGGTAAGATTACCGTTTCCAGGTAGATTGTCACAGGACAGGACAGTGAAGGGTTCGATGCCTGCATCTCGACGTGCCTTTAGCGCTTTAACTATAACTCCAAAGAGCGAAGCTGGTGTATCAGGTGATTTTGCATCACTGATCATTTCTGGGTGGCCCGCCTCAAATTCACCAGTTGCCGCGTCAATGTAGTAGCCGCTCTCCGTGATCGTCAGTGAAACTATCCGTATTTTCCCATCAGAAAGGGCATCGTATATTAAATTTGGATCACTTGGCAGAAAATCAATCATACTGGCGATAATCTGCGCTGATATAGCTGTGGGCGCGAGTTCAACTACTGTTGTCAGATAGTCTTGTGCTTTCAGAGTTTCTCGCATGTCTGCTGCACTTGGGCGGAGGCCAGCACCGACTACGGCCCAGTCCAGATCTTCCCCTTGCTCAAAAAGTTCGTCGAGGTACACCACCATATGACCACGATGGAAGTTGCCAACACTTAGATGTAAGATACCTGGGCTTAGGGTATTGCGATCATAGGTAGGTATACGGACAGCATCCGAAAAGAGTCTCGAATTTACTTTATTAAGGCGCATTTTTACAAAGTTCTCCGTTTAAGTTAGATCTTCTGACTCTACAGAATTTAGATGTTCATATTCAATATCTTAGGCGTCAATATTGGTAGGTAAAACCACAATATCATGGATCGTTACGTTGCGGGGACGGCTTAGGATAAAAAGTACGGCATCAGCGACCTCAGACGGATCGATTAAGGCACCAGCTTGTTTTGCGGCCTCTAGTTTTTCGACTGGCCAGTCATCTAATAGGGCAGAAATCACTGGGCCTGGCGAAACCTGAGCCACGCGGATGCCATGCTTATTTACCTGCCTTCGCGTCGTCTGCGTGAAACAGGTAATAGCAAATTTTGACGCTGAGTAGACGGGTTCATGCTTAATTGCAGACCGCCCAGCAAGCGAGGAGGTAACAATAATGTCACCTTCACCTTGTTTAATCATATGCGGAAGAACGCTGTGAACATTCTTGATTACTGCATTGACGTTAAGGTTAAGCATTTGGTCGATACTCTCAGCATCGGTTTCTACCAGCTCGCCACCAATGTAACTGCCTGCGTTACAATGAAATATATCAATGCAGCCAATCTTCTTAAGAATTTCAGGGATCATTGCAGCGCAGCTCTTAGAATCCAGTAAGTCTGTGACCTGCGCAATGGCCTTGTCGCCCCACTTTTTGGTTAGTGTAGCGAGCGCCTTTGCGTTGCGGTCAACCATTACTACAGTAGCACCCGCCTGCAACATAATTTCTGAAGAAGCCAGACCGATCCCAGATGCAGCCCCAGTGACGACAGCAATCTTTCCGGCGAGTACCTTTGTCATTTTTTTCTCCCTGAATTTTCATTCTAATCTACATTAAAATAAATGTAACTTGAAAAAACGCTGCTTTTTGCTGCCTGTTACTTTAGCATTATAGCTATCGCTCGAAATTGTCTTCGCATTATCTGAAGTAGGGCTTTCAATATGCCTTTGATAGAAAAATTAGTACGTTGAAATATGACAAGTGAACATTGCGACTAGCGAAGTGATTTAATTGCTGCCGCGGAAATTGCGGAAGTTGCTGTAATCCCTTTTAGAGATGCTTGAGCAGCAGCATTTCCCAGTTGGATTGCACGTTCGGGACCCCGACTTTCATGTATTCCGAAAAGTAAGCCCGCGCAGAATGCATCACCAGCGCCTAGATTACTGGCAATCTCTTCTGGCCTAAGTGGTTCTATCTCGATGACAAACGCGTCTTTGTTGGCTTCCACCCAGACAACTCGTTCAACACAGTGAATAATAACGGCCTTTCTGACGCCCAGGTCTAGCATCCCCTGCGCCATTTGGGTAAGCATATCGGCGTTGGTTAAGGTTTCTGGATCAACATTAGTACCTGTTGCTTGCGCAGCTTCGATTTCATTTGATATCAGAAAATCTATGAAAGGGGCAGCGCTTTCAACAATTCGTGAAAACTTTGAGTGATGGATTGAGACTAGATCTACGCAAGTTATTAAGCCTGCATTTTGCGCTCTTTTTAGAACCCCTGCGGCATTTGTCGAATTATCGTCTAATATTTGGTCTAGGTCGCGTAATAATGTAAGATAGCCAAGATAAAAGATGCGAGCAGATGTATCTTTGAATGTTCCTTCAGGAAAGTCGTTAATGTTAAGCGTATCGTTAGCACCGCCTTGATAAAAAAAAGTTCTGCTTTGTCCAGCTACCGACATCACGTGAGTATGGGCCGTTGCAACGTCAGTCTTGGAAATAAGTCCGGAAGTTGGAAGACCAAGATGGCGGCATTCTTTCAGAATGAACGCACCATATTCGTCTTCTCCAATGGCACCCATGGGATAAAGTGGCAAACCAGTTTCAAGCTTTGCAAGCGCTGTGATGACGTTGGCGGGCCCTCCTCCTACACCGCGGGCCTGAGTTCCAATACGTACCAATTCACTTTCATTTGGCCAACGATCTAGGTCATGTATTAAATCTACGATCCAATTACCCGCGCAAATTATTCCAGAACGATCCGTCATTAGACGTTTACCTGTCTAAGAACGCCTCGTTCACGGGCATTATTTAACCAATAGTATTTCATTCAAAATATAGAACATCTTGAACTGAATTTGTGGTTCCTGCTGTCAGTGCTGCATTAAGAATAGCATGATGGTCAGCAGCCTCCTGAGGGGTCACGCAACCAAAGCCATTGGCATCACCGCCTGCCAACTCGTCCATAAATGCTGCCCACATTTGTTGAATCGCATCGGCAAAGCCAAATTCAAAAATTCCTCCAGTTATTGCTGGAAAAAGACTTTCGAAGCCTAAGTCTTCCACACTCCAAACTCCAGCACCGCCCGTATATGTCATAAACTGCCATTGACGCGGGTTCTTGGTGGAAAAGTAGGCACTTTTCTTTGTACCCAAAACGCGGATACTCCAAGTATTTGAGTGGCCAGGTGCAATCCTCCAGGTTTTAAGAACTATTGGGAACCCACCTTTATCATCATCCACATGTCCTAAAATCGTTGCATTGTCCCATGTTTCGCACGGCACTGTATTGCCTTGTCCATCGGGACGAGTAGCGAAACGTTTGACGAGTGTCGCTGAAACCTTGCTCGGCTTCCAGCCGAGACGTAATGGCACATGAAGCACGTGCATCCCCAAATCCCCCATGCAGCCATAAGCACCATTGATATCAACAACCCTTTTCCAGTTGATAGGTTTGTCGGGGTTTAAATCAGAAGAATGGAGGAAAGCCGCCTCGACTTCGATTATATCACCAAAATCGCCTGCCCTTACGAAATTAATTAACTTTTGCGCTCCTGGAAAGAATGGCATTTCCGAAGAGCAACGAACCAAGAAATTAGGGTTCGCCAATATTGAATCCTGAATTTGACGGTTAGCGTCCGCGTCTATGCCAAATGGCTTTTCGCCCAAGAGGTGTTTTCCAGCAGCCAAGATTTCTGGATAGATGCTGTGGTGAAGATTATGGGGTACGGCGCAATATACAGCTTCAACAGTTTTATTAGCAAGAAGTTCACGGTAATCGGCAGTGACCTGTGTAACTGATGGGACATTAGCTGAAAACCAATTGGTAAGCTGGGGGTTCAGGTCACAAACTGCAACGATTTCAGGGCGTGCTTTCGTGTTTTTCAGATGAAACCACCGAGCGACAGCTGAAGCAAATTCTTTTCCCATCAGACCGCAACCAATCACACCAAATTTTATAACGCGCGTCACGAAATCAAACTAAATGCACTGGGCCCTGATGAGCCTTCATGAACGATGGCCATCAGTGCTTTTGTCATACCAGCCGGGTTGGCGTGATGTATTACGTTACGGCCATATACGATGCCCTTCGCGCCTTGCTCCATTAAAGCAGAAGTTCTGTTTAAAATCTCTTCATCAGAAACTTTGCCGCCGCCCCTGACCAAGACAGGAATGCCTTGAGCAATCTCGATGACTTGGTGATAATCTTTAACCTCATCGCAAGGGTCAGCCTTAATTATGTCGGCCCCAAGTTCCACGGCTTGACGTACCAAAGCTAGTATTTTGGTGAGGTTGCCATCAACCATATAACCTCCCCCTGCCTTTGCATTGTCTTGCATAACAAGGGGTTCGACCATAAGCGGCATTCCAACCTTCTCGCAAGCCCCCTTTAATGTGCTAATATTTTTGATGCAGGCCTCATGCAATTCAGGCTGATTGGGCAACATCAAGAGGTTGACCACAACACAAGCCGCATCCAGCATGATGGCTTGTTCTACAACGTCCTCGATAATGACTGAAAAAAGCTTCTTTGGCAGAGGGTTGCCGTAAACATTTGCAATGTCTGTCCGCAAAACTAAGGCGGGTCGTGCTTTGCCTGGGATTGCTTGCAGAATTGGTGCTGTACCCGGTGTAAGTTGAATTGCATCAGGTGCAGCAGCAG
>CACLGX010000051.1 GCA_902606585.1 Paracoccaceae bacterium
TTATTCCAAAAGTGCCAATGAAACCCCCATAAATTTTTCCAAAATCACCTACCAGTTTAAAAATTCAGCCTTTGGACAAACACTGATTATGAATAGTGAGATGGGGCTCTGTGGTTTAGCTTTTTGTGATGATTTAGGCAAAGATGCCGTGTTAGCCGATATGAAACTAAGGTGGCCTAAAGTAAGTTACAAGCAAGATACCATTTTCTCAGATAAAGAGTTCAAATCCATATTGGATAAAACTAAGCAAGTTGAGCTATGTCTGTTAGGGAGCAAGTTCCAGGTTCAAGTCTGGAAAGCGTTATTAAAAATTCCAACTGGAAAAGTGACAAGCTACACGACCTTAGCAAAATATATTGGAAAACCAAAAGCAGTTCGGACCATTGCAACAGCTATTGGGAAAAATCCACTATGCTGGCTTATCCCATGTCATCGGGTTTTAAGAGCAAACGGTCAACTGGGCGGTTATCACTGGGGCTTAAACGTTAAAAGAAAAATGCTAACTTATGAGTCTCAAATAGATAAAAATTGACGCTGAAATTAAATTCCCGAGAACTTTATGTGTCTAATCTAATAAACCGGAAAAATTAAAACTTTTTCAATTTCTTAATTAAGATAATATAAATGAGTGCTATTCACGCTCTATTGCAATTGCAGTACCCTCTCCACCACCAATGCATACTGCTGCGATACCGCGCTTTAAATCATACCTTTCGAGCGCATTGAGAAGTGTAACCATTATCCTTGCACCTGATGCGCCAATTGGATGTCCAATTGCACAAGCACCTCCATGGACATTTAGTTTCTTTCTCGAGATATCTAATTCTTGCATAAACGCCATGGGGACAACTGCAAACGCCTCGTTGACTTCCCAGAGGTCCACCATCTCAATCGACCACTCTATCGATTTGAGTAAATTTTTCACTGCGTATACAGGTGCCGTCGTAAATAACCCTGGAGCTTGGGCGTAACTACTATGTCCCAAAATTTGAGCACGTATAGGCATGCCTTCGTTTTCAGAATAACTTTTGGAGGCCAAAATTAGTGCGGCTGCCCCATCAGAAATTGACGACGAATTCGCCGGTGTAACAGTGCCATTTTTTCTGAAAGCAGGTTTTAAATGTGGAATTTTATCAGGCCTAGCATTTTGAGGTTGCTCATCAAACAAAACAAGGCTTTTAGTTCCCTTTCTATCAGATACTTCAACAGCTCTTATCTCATTTTCAAATGCTCCAACTTTTTGAGCAGCAAGTGAATTTTCTAATGAATTCAGAGCATACTCATCCTGGGCTTCTCTTGTGAATTGATATTTCTCAGCACAATCCTCTGCAAAAGTGCCCATTAAGCGTCCAGGTTCATACGCATCCTCCAATCCATCCAGAAACATATGATCAACTACTTTTCCATGTCCTAAACGAGCTCCACTGCGCATTTTTGGAAGCAAATAGGGCGCGTTAGACATACTTTCCATACCACCAACAGCTAGAGTTTTGCTCTGTCCAAGTTTGATCTGATCAAACCCAATCATCGCAGCCTTCATTCCAGAGCCACACATTTTATTTAACGTGGTTGCTGGAACAGTTTCATCTAAACCAGCTGCAAAACTCGCTTGCCGCGCAGGTGCTTGACCTTGGCCAGCTCCTAGAACATTACCCATGATAACCTCATCGACGCGAGTAATCCCAGCCTTTTCCATCGCTCCTTGGATAGCTTTACCACCAAGCTCTGAAGCTGAAAAACTGTCCAAATCTCCCTGAAAGCCTCCCATAGGTGTTCTGACTGCAGATAAAATTACAACGTCTTCCATAGATTTTTACCTTTTTTGACTTATAAAATGTTTTACTTTTATCATTTATACTTTCTTAGTACGACTGACAACAATTGTGCGTGTTGAATTACGACGACCTACTCTTTAAGGAGATAGTTGACTTTAAAAAATAAGGGATAACTACACCAAGCTATGAATTGGAGTTAGCATGCGAGATTTTCATTTACCGGGTCGGTCCTCAGTATTAGCTGAAAATGGCATGTGTGCCACTTCGCATCCCTTAGCTGCTCAAGCAGCATTAGAAATTTTAAAAAACGGCGGAAACGCTATGGATGCGACAATAGCTGGTGCTGTACTTCTTGGCATATGCGAGCCACAAATGACCGGAATTGGGGGCGACTGCTTTGTTCTATTTTCTCAAGCTGGCTCCGATGAAATTAAGTCTTTGAATGGTTCAGGAACGGCGCCAAGCTTAGCCAGTGCCGATAATCTTCGAGATAAAGGTTTTAGATCTATACCTTTAAATTCTCCACATGCAGTAACAATACCTTGTGCAATCGATGCTTTTTGCAAGTTGTCAAATGATTGGGGAAAATTAGGTCTTGATAGAATTTTGCAACCCGCAATTCACTACGCTGAGCGCGGAGTTCCAATTGCGGAGAGGGTTGCATACGACGTGGCAGCGCTGACGGAAACACTAAACCCTTCGGGCAGAGAATTTTATTTGCCATGGGGTAGAGCCCCAAAAGTAGGTGAATTATTTGTCCACCACGGCCAAGTCAAAGTATTAAAAGAAATTGCGAGACATGGTCGAGATGGGTTTTATTCCGGAGAGGTTGCTGAAGACATGGTAAACAGTCTTCAAAAACTCGGAGGATTCCAAACTATGGATGATTTCTCGAATATGGAAGCCTTCTACACAAATCCTATCTCGAGAAATTTTGCAAAATTCGAACTCGTGGAGCATCCACCAAATAGCCAGGGTGCCACGGCCATTTTGTTATTTAATATCCTGAAACATTTCCCCATATCTTCAATGGATCCATTTGGATTTGAACGCACTCATATTGAAACTGAAGCGGCTAAATTGGCTTACGATGCGCGAAACAGATTAGTTTCCGATCCAAACGTTTTTGATGCCACAACAAGAATGACTTCTGAAAAATTAGCTGAAGACTTAGCGGCCAAAATTAATTTAAAGAAAGTAATTAATGAAGTCTCTTCCATTACGGAAGAAGTACACAAAGATACTATTTACATCACCGTTGTAGATAAAGATCGAATGGCTGTATCGCTGATATACTCAATTTTCCACGGTTTTGGTTCTGGTATTGCGAGTGAAAAATTTGGAGTGTTATTTCAAAATAGAGGTGCTGGTTTTAACCTTATCCCAGGCCATGTTAATGAATATGGAGCGAACAAAAGGCCTCTACACACAATCATTCCTGCGATAGTAAGAGAAAAAGGAACTGTAAAAATGCCTTTTGGTGTAATGGGAGGGCAGTACCAAGCAGCCGGGCACGCACGGGTCCTTTCAAATATTTATGACTTTGAAATGGATATCCAAACCGCTCTCGACGCACCACGTAGTTTTTTTGAAAATGGCTCTCTTAGAATTGAACGCGGTTATAATGAAAGCACTGTTCAAAAGCTTTCCAGTTTAGGTCATAATATTGACCAAAAAATAGGTCCGATAGGTGGTGCACAAGCGATTAGAATAAATGAAAATGGCGTCTTGCAAGGAGCTTCTGATCCTCGAAAAGATGGAAGTGCTATAGGGTACTAACCTACAATTAATTCATTTGGAAATGAAGGGAGTAATGACCATCCTGAAATGGCCCGAAAAGGTCCTGTACATCTGGGTGCCCAACAGGTTCACCCGACTGATCTTTAATAAGATTTTGCTCTGACACATACGCAACATAAAAACTGTGGTCGTTTTCTGCCAAAAGATGATAATAGGGCTGCTCTTTATGAGGTCTACTGTCTTCGGGGATTGATTCATACCACTCATCAGTATTACTAAATTCCGGGTCAACGTCGAAAACAACACCTCTAAAAGGATGCTTTTTGTGCCGAACTATCTGTCCGAGATGATATTTTGCGCTTTTAGTAAACATTGCGTTAACAGTGTTAATTGTTCCTTTCAAAATTGTCTAGGCCAGCAATATCTAAAAGTATATAAATTTTAAATAATATCTCAAAATAACTTTTTAAGACTTTAGAAAATTTAATCTTTCAGTTATTTATTGAAAAACGAGAAATAAATGAGCAGTTATTTAAAAATTTTTTTAATTTGCTTCGGCTTAGGCTCATGCAGCTTTATAAACTTTGATGCACCGCGAAATATGGATAACGCCTGCTCAATTTTAAAGCAACGTCCCTCATTTAATCGTGCGTTCCAGAAAACAAAACGTAAGTGGGGAGCGCCCATCCACGTTCAGATGGCAATATTATACCAAGAAAGTAAGTTCATACCTAATGCAAAGACACCGAGGAAATATTTTCTCGGGGTTATCCCGTTGGGTCGTCAGAGCTCGGCTTATGGCTATGCGCAAGCGTTAGACGGAACGTGGGCCGATTATAAGAAATCCTCGGGAAGACGCTTTGCCAGTCGATCAAACATTCATGATGCTAGTGATTTCATGGGCTGGTACATGCGAGAGTCAAGAAGACGTCTGGGCATAAAAATGTCAGATACAAAAAAACAGTATCTGGCTTACCATGAAGGGCATGGGGGTTATGAACGCAGATCATATAGAAAAAAAAGGTGGTTGCTCGGTGTATCTGATGAAGTAACACGGAGGGGAAATACTTATAAAAAACAACTCAAAAGATGTGGACGTGCTTAAGGGCCCTATTAATTTAAGCTTTTGCGATTTTTTTTCTCTAATTGAATAGAAAACAAAGCATTGCTTATGTTTGGAGGGTACTCAATATTTTTTAAATATAAAGAGGTGGATGAACCATTTTCATTTTTGATAGTAAATTTTTTTAACTCCGGTTTAGCTCCCTTAAAGGCCAGTTCAACACTACCACGCTCAGGGTGCTTAGGGTCTCTTATCGTTAAAACTGCTTCCTCAATACTCACTTTATAGTTTTCGACTATTCCCGAATTTACCAAATCTACTTCATCTTTAAGAATTAATGAAATCGGATTATTTTTTATTGGATAAGTTATTGGCGCTTCATCACCCTTAGGGTCAAAAATAGCCAAGGCACCAGCGGAAACCAAAACCAAGGTCTTGTTTGGTTTATAATATTCAAACCGCATGCGGCCTGGACGTTTTATCAAAATAATACCCGATGACTTAGTACCATCGGCATTAGTTTGTGAAAAATCAGCCTTCAAAAATTTTAATTTTGTTAAGTATTGAGATACATTCACTAAAGAATATTGATCTGCCTTTGAAATTGACCCAATTATTAAAAATACAATAAAAAGTTGAAGTTTTAAAAAATTCATTTTCATATCAACGTGTATAATTAGGTTCTAAATTTTACTTTACTAGCAATGTTAAAAATCACAGTAGTTTTAATTTTAAACTATTCAGGAATCAAAATTTCTCTTTTGCCGACGTGATTAGCGGGACTAACTAGTCCTTGATCTTCCATTTGCTCCACTAGGCGCGCAGCCTTATTATACCCTATTGCTAATTTTCGCTGGATATAACTGGTTGAACATTTTCGATCATTGACTACAACTGCTACTGCTTGATCATAAATTGCATCTTCACCATCAGTATTACCACCCAAACCCAGAACCTGATCTATACCGTCTACCTTATCATCTGTTGGGCCATCAACGACACCACTTTTATATTCTGGAGGTCCAAATGCCTTTAAATGGTTTACGATTTCTTCAACTTCTTCATCAGAAACAAAAGGACCGTGACATCGAGTTATTTTAGAACCACCAGCCATATATAGCATATCTCCCATACCAAGAAGTTGCTCAGCTCCCATCTCACCCAAAATCGTTCGGCTGTCTATTTTCGATGTGACTTGAAATGATATTCTAGTGGGAAAGTTAGCCTTAATAGTCCCAGTAATGACGTCCACTGAAGGTCTTTGTGTAGCCATTATCAAATGTATACCCGATGCCCTAGCCATTTGCGCCAGCCGTTG
>CACLGX010000052.1 GCA_902606585.1 Paracoccaceae bacterium
TGAAGACTCCATTACTACTACATTAGATGATGACGGCAATCTCGTGGGTATAAACCTCGCTGGATCATTTGAAAATGTTTCCGATATGCTTGATGGACATTATGACAAATTTGATCTGACCATTTCGGGTACTTTTGAACAATTGGATATTTCAGATGACCGCTGGCCTATTGAGGACGACCCAACAAGCGATAATTACAATCAAAAGATCCCAGTAGAAGACCTTTACCCTGAAGAAACGATAGACGGCGTTGTCACGGGTATTTCTATTTCGCACGTGGCGAGCGGTTCTTCCGACGGGACTTTAATAGCGACTAACGACGGTTTATCTTTCACATGGTCAGAGTTGATGGATAATATGGATAATGCGGTGATTGAACAAGATCCGCATAGCCTTCCAAAAGCTGTGGACGGCTACTATCCACTATATCATTCTAAAGAAGACGCAGAAGACGCTTCGCCCGATGATAGTGGCGCTCACAATCACGTCCTGGTAGATGACCTAGGTTATTTTATGGATATGTGGATGCCTAACGGAGGAACTGAAGGTACCGAATATTTTCATGGCACCTATCCTACGGACACAGCTGACGAAGATCCATATCTCGATATTGCTCCGGAAGGGACACCTTCACCGAGCGAGTCTTGGGAAAATGCTAATGGTGATGATGGTCTTGCTGATTTAGTTGACAGTGGTGACCCATTAAGTGGTGATGATAGTCTTGCTGATTCAGTTGACAGTGGTGACCCATTAGACAGTAGTGACAGTTACGATAGCAGTAGTGGCAGTTATGATGGCAGTGGATCATATGATGGATCAGATGACGTTGACGGCCCACAAGAAGGTGACGTGCTTGCCCTTGTTGATGGTTCAGGTGAGGTAATGTTTATTGAAGAAGTTGATCCTTCTACTAATCAACCAACAGATACTTACATGCTTATTCCAGTAATAGAATCCGGTGCTTCTGGAGTATATGAGTTCGATAATAGTCGTACCTCTGATGTAAATCTGAGTGAGTCGGAGGCTATGGTTAAACTTGGCTCTGATCCAACTGCTGTCACTAACCACGCTCCTGGCTCAACTGAGTTTAATGCCATATTAGCAGCTGAGGGGGCTAGTCACAGCACTAGCGATGACGGCTCTTACGGCTCCTACGGCTCTTACTACTCCGTCATAATTGAAGCGCCAGCAGATGACGATATAAGTTTTGTAACTGACATAGCGTGATATAGGGTAATAAAAATTGGCCGCTGAGATATCAGATCAACGAAAAGAAGCAATAGAAAGTCGGTTCGCTGCAGAAAAGCAGCGGACCGAAATGCGTTATGACAAACAAATCGAGTCCTTGGTGCGTAGAAAAGAAGCGGAACTTGATAGTATCTATCGAAGAAAAGAAAATGAACTTCAGCGCCTAGATAATGCAATAGAACAGTCGAAAAAGATTTTGCCAGAAGGCTCAAAGCTTCAATAATAATAAATCCGTATGTCAGTCTTTAACGACTAAACTATTCTCTGAAAGCCGTGTCTTTAACCTTGGCAAAAGGCTGCCACATATATTCTAAGATTGTTCTTGAACCTCTTATAATGTCAACTTGTGACATCATACCTGGAACAATTTCAACTTCGCTTCCATCGTCTTCATAAATCGTTTCATTTATATCAATCGTGACAGTATAGCTGTATTCCTTCGTCTCATCGCGAAAAACTGTGTCAGGCGAAACTTTAATTACAGATCCATATAAATATCCGTATCTTGCAGCATCGTAAGCCGTAAGAGCAATTCTAGCGTCCTGACCAGGTTCAACGGTTGCGATATCTGAAGGGTCGATGAATGCCTCTATAAGTAGGTTGTCTCCGCTGGGGACAATTTCTGCCAGGATTTCTCCAGTATTTACGACTGCGCCGACTGTATTATAAAAAGCTACATTAACCTGCCCTTTGATAGGAGACTTGATTTCAGTCTCTCTCAGCCTTTCTTGAATGGCCGGAAGTCGGGCGGTTAATTCTGTTAATTCTCCAATTACAGTTGCCCGCTCTTGTAGAATGTCTGTCTCATACTTCTTAACTACAGATGCTATTTCCTTGTCTATACCTTCGATACCTATTCGCAAATTGTCCTTAGTTTCGGTGAGAACGTTCATTTCCGAAAGTAAAGAGGTCTTATCTCTATCTAATTTAAAGCGATCAGATTTACTCACGGCACCAATTGAAATGAGAGGTAAAATTTCGCTGAGTTCATTTTCAACTAAACCTAAGAGCTGCTGTTTTCCTAAGAGCTGAGCATCTATTCCCACAATTTCTTTTTCTTGCCCTTCTCTTTTTTTATTCCAAGTCTCTATTTGAGTTTGGATACTACTCATCCGTGAGATCAGTAGAGAAATTTCAGCCTCCACTAAATCTGGATCCTCGTTTTCAAGAACAGATCTGAGATTCTCAGGACCTTTTTTTTCTAATTCTATGTCCAGCCTTTTTAATCGTATGCTTTTATTTTCAATTTTTGCTTCAAGCTCTTCTAATCGAGAAAGCGCATCTGTCGGGTTAATTGTTGCGATTAACTCGCCAGCTGAAACGAAGCTTCCCTCTTCTACGAAAAAACCAGATATGGTTCCCATAACTGGAGCCTGTACGTTTTTATTTTGCCCGGATGCTATTAATCTGCCAGAACCTGTTGTGACGAGGTCAAGTTTTGTAAAATTGGCCCAAACAACGAAGGTGACCAAAATAATAGTAATCAGTATGATTACCAAATAATCTAGAAAGCCACCGCGTCGATCGATATCACCTGAAAACTTATCTGGCATTTTGATTAGCTTTCTTTTTAAGGGCTTCAAAATAAGCCTCTTTTGTAAGGTCTGCCGCAATCCTACCTTGATCTAAAATGATAACTCTATCACAAATATTTACTAAGTTAGGTTTGTGTGTGACCAAAATCATTGTCTGCTCATTAAGATGAGAAATCAGGTTCGTCATTACGAGATTTTCCATCTCGATATCCATTGCACTTGTTGGCTCATCAAATAAATAGATTTTCGGAGAAAACAGAAGCGCACGTGCTAGCATCACCGCCTGTTTTTGACCGCCGGAAAGGTTAGTTCCCCTATCCTGCAGAAGAATGTCTAAATCTGCGGAACTATCTTCCCCAACAAAGTTAGCTCCGGCAAGTTGCAAGCATCGCGCGACATCATCATCATCAAACTCTTCGTGCCCTAGAGTGATATTTTCTCGCAATGTCCCAGTAAAAATCCATGGTTCTTGGAAGACTGTACCAGCCGTTCGATATAGTTCACTCCTCGAAAATTGCCGAGCGTCCGTACCTCTAATCATTACCACGCCTGTTTCAGGTCTCAATAACCCTAGTGTAAGTTTTACCAATGATGTTTTTCCCGAACCCGTTTTGCCGATTACGGCGACTTTTTCTCCACGTTTTATTGAAAGGTTGAGACCCGTGAATAGGGGAGGTGCACTTTCCGACAGTCTCAATGTAACGTTTGAGATTTCGATTTCTTTTCCAGATGAAATATTAATGCTGTCTGACTGCTCTACGGTCGCCATGCGAGGGGCTGATAAAAAACTCTTCAGGTTTTGATATGCCACGTAGGCGGCATTTGCTCGGCCGAGTGTCTGGGCAACTTTTGCAAGTGGCGCGAGTGCGCGACCAGATAAAATGACAACGGCAATGATAGCACCCATTGTGATTATCTGTTCGATAAATAAGTGGAAGCCATAGACAATAATTGCGACTTGACCGATTTGCTGAACAATTTGAATTATGTTAGAGTTGAATTGTCCATAACTCTTGGATTTATTGGTTGCTTGAGCATATTGATTTGATTCAGCGACAAATTTGCGTTTAACAAATGAAAATGCTCCATTTGCTTTAATTGCCTCCAAACCGTTAAGCATTTCGAGAATTATGCCTTGCCTTGCTACTGATGCGGAAGCTACGCGCTTTGATGTTGCAGCAAGAATGGGCTGAACTGCTAATACGCCTATCAAAATTGTAGGTATAGCGAGCAGTGGCACTATAAAAAGTGGACCACCAATAAGATAGATAACGAAAACAAACACAAACACAAAAGGAAGATCAACCAGAGTAAGAATAATAGCCGAACTTAAAAAATCTCTGTACGTTTCAAAATCTCTTAAAATTGTTGCCAATGCTCCGGTACTTCTTTGGCCACTAATTTTTTCGCCTTCGATATATTGTTCGAATATATTTTCGGTCACGGATATATCAGATCTGTTGGTTGACCTCTCCACAATTCGGCTCCGAGCGCCCTTTAGTAAAGTATCGAATAATATGGCAATACCTACTCCAACCGCTAAGGCATAAAGAGACTCAGTAGCTTGGTTGGGAAGGACCCGGTCGTAAACAACCATAATAAATAGCGATGTAGACAGTCCTAAAACATTTGAAATAAATGCCGCCATTGCGACCCAAAGTAACCCGTTGGTTCCCAACGCGCGTACCGGATTAAGTGTGCGCAGTCTAGCCTTTAAAGTTTTTTTGTCTTCTTTGGCTGGTGAGGCTGTTAGTATTTCTCCAGAATACCATTCCTTGAGGTCACTTAAGTTTATTCGACTTGATTTTAGTCGACCAGATGTGGACTCATAAATCTTGGCATTCTTATTATTGATTGAGTCTAGAAGATATAATGAGCCATCTTTACCTTTGAGTATAGCCGGCAAAACTTCTGAAGAAATTTTGTCTATTGCCACTTTTCCTAACTGACAGATAAAGCCCATGTGGTTTAAAGCGTCAATATTCCAACCTATTGCTTCGCTTGCAGTGGACGCATTCAAAGCTTCAGAAACATCACTTTTAGACATATTTTTTGAAAACCGTCTAACAAAGTTATATGCTAAATCGGGTGAGCGCGCCTCGTGTATATTTTCTTGATCATTCATTTATTCAATTGAAAATATTTGTTGGATGTCTTCGCAGATATCTACGACGGCACATGGCTGTGTAAGAGCGGAGGCAGCTTCCAGTTTCTTTTGCCTTAGTTCTGTTTGATGTTGAATTATATCAACTTCAGCCTGAGCAGAACTCAAAATTGCGCTCGCAAGATTTACGACGCCCACTTGACCCGCCTTGAAACGATTTTCTAGCTCAATACTTTTATTGACTATAATTTCCTTTCGCTCTTCTAAAAATTCACTATCCATTTGGTGGTATTTTTTATAGATTTTCCATGATGATAGGACAAGTTCCCGCTCGAATTCTAAAGCTCTAATTTCTTGGATTAAGACTTCAAGGTCTGCTTTTTTCTTATCAATTGTAGCAGGACTTTGTCCGCCGTCTAAAATTGGTTTGGTAACCGAAAACCCAGCAAATGTTGAAAATGAGTCGTTGGTTGGGCTTGGAGAACTGAGGCTAGCATTGGCATTTATACGATATCTGTCGAAATTCTGGGCTATCTCAATTTCAGTCTCTAGCGCAATTTGCCGAACAGCAATCAAATCCGAGCTCACGTTTGTTTGTGTATAATTTAATTCGTATTCTGGCACTAGTC
>CACLGX010000053.1 GCA_902606585.1 Paracoccaceae bacterium
ATCATTCAAGGATAAAATAGATGAAGGTTCGGTTATTATAAATCGTAAAATGTCCACAGAAGTTGTTGGAGAGTTTGAGAATAATTATTTTGATTGGATATATATTGATACCGATCATACCTATAATAATACCTTGGCCGAGCTTACAGCTTACGCCGAAAAAATAAAAGTTGGAGGTTTTATCGCAGGGCACGACTATGCCATGGGCAGTTGGCTGACGGGTATAAAATTTGGGGTTATTGAAGCTGTTTCGGAATTTTGCGTTAAAAATAAATGGAAGTTAGTATATGTAACTGCAGATTATACCGAAAACCCTAGTTTTGTGATTCAGCGCATTTAATAATTATGTTTTTACAGTACTGTTTTTATAGTAAAAAATTTAAGAATTCTATGTTTGAGTTAAAATTTAATAATCTTTCCTGCCATACTCACTTTGATACCATGCAACAAACTTTTGTACTCCCTCATTCAAGTTTGTCTTTGGTTTAAAGCCAGTTAGAGACTTCATTAGACTAATATCAGCCCAGTTAGCATAAACGTCACCAGGCTGCATTGGCATTAAATTCTTTTTTGCTTTTACTTTCAATGCATCTTCCAAAGCAATTATAAGATTTTCAAGTTTTTCTGGCTTAGAGTTGCCTATATTCACTACTCGAAACGGTGCAACTGAGGATTTACTGTCCTCGCTAAAGGAGACAACGTTTTCTAAAGTTGGGATTTTATCAGCTAATAACCTTATCCCCTGAATAAGATCATCAATATAAGTAAAATCTCTCTTCATATTTACATAATTGTATAAATCTATTTTTTCACCAGATAAAATAGATTTAGTGAAACCAACTATCGCCATATCTGGCCGTCCCCACGGCCCATGTTCTGTAAAAAATCCAAACATAGTAATTGGTAAGTCAAAAAGATGGGAGTAACAGTGCGAAATAATTTCAGTTGTTTTCTTTGTACTTGCGTAAAAAGATATTTGGCTATCAGTTTTATTAATCCCTCTGTAAGGAATTGAAGTGTTAGCTCCATAGACTGAAGAAGATGAAGCTATGGGCAAATGCTGCGGAGGAAACCTTCGCGAAGCCTCAAGCAATTCAAACGTTCCAACGATATTACTTTCGAGATATGATCTTGGGTTTTCTATGGAGTAGTGCACTCCTGCCTGAGCGGCTAGATGAATTACTAAATTTGGTTTCTTTGCTTCAAAAATATCATACAAAATTTTGGGGGTTTGAATTTTTTTATGTAGATAAAAATACTTTTAAATTGATGATTTATATTCAGTGTGTCATTGTTTACTATGTTCCTTTTAAAATAGATGAGTTTTTTGATGTTTTGAAGGCTAGTCCTGTTTAAAATTAAAACAAAATCATAATCGCCTATGATGCATTAAATTGTGGATAATAATTTTTATGGCCAAAAACTGGGAAATCGCTCAATTTCGTGAAAAACAATTTTGGGATAAAATTTATCTAGAAAAGAATATTGATATAAAATCACACCAACCAGTAGGAATTGAGAGAGGATTAGAGTTCCTTTTTAAAACCCTAAATCGCCATAGAGTTAAACTTAACTTTTTAAATAACAAAAATGTAGCCGACTTAGGTTGCGGACCAACTGGTCTCGCATTTGGATTAAATTTTCTATCGCAAAACTCATACCTAAATCGAACAAAAATTTTTGCGATTGATCCTCTAATTGATTATTATGAAGGTTACGATCTATTAAAAAGTAATGAAAGACTTTCGCTAATAAACAAAAAAGGAGAAAATACTGGACTTATTGACAATAGTTTAGATTTGGTTTTTTCATCAAACGCTATTGACCATGTTGAAGACCCTCAGCAAGTAATAAAAGAGGTTCGCCGTATTTTAAAGCCCTCTGGACAATTCTTAGTTTCATCCCACGTTTTGTACCGCGTATATTCTGGCATTGCCCCAATTTTCAAATACATAGATAAAAATCATCCGCATCACTTTTCAGAGACTTACCTAAAGAACCTTTTGGAGAAAGAATTCGAACGTGTTGAACTTACTTATTCAGCAACAATGATTGAAGATAATGCAGATCTGTCTTTTTACAGAATATCAAGATCAGCAACTTTAATTCAGGGTATTAAACGAGCATTATCAAATTATGTACTGCAAACAGTATACTTTTCATGTGAATAATCAGCGCAGAAAACTACACAGCCAATGATGTCACGCTGGTTGATAGGAACAAAACGTAACAAAAGAAGGTGTCTGTATGAAAACGAGGATATCGTTGTTGAACATTTTATAGCTGACTTTCAAGATGGAACAACTGTACTTAATGCTTACCAAGTACTTTTAACAAGGGCATGGCAGGGTATGGTAATATTTTTTTTCGAAGGTAACTTAAATGACCCAACAAGACCACCTTCCTATTACGACGGGACTTTCAACTTTTTGCGAGATTGCGGAATTGAGTCACTAGATTAGGCTCTCCTTTACAAACATTTCTTTAAAATATTTGTCGAAATCGCTCCACCCGTTCAATATTTTTGACACCCAGTTTGGCACCCAGAGGGGTAAAAATCGGTTGAGTATCTGTATTTGTTGGGTAAAAGTTGGTGCGGGTGGAGGGACTTGAACCCCCACGCCTCGCGGCGCCAGAACCTAAATCTGGTGCGTCTACCAATTTCGCCACACCCGCTTTTAAAATACAAAAAGTATATGGGTTGTCCTTATCAAAAGGATATTAAGGATTCGAGAGCAAAAACGAATTTTTTAAAAAAAATTTTCTCTGGCACAAGCATATATAAATTCTTTGCAATCCGCTTATTTTTTAAGCATGTTGGTTAAAAAATAGATTTGTATGCATCGGTTAGGCTTGCAATTGCTAAGAATTACCCTGATGGCACTGTAAATTAACAAAACCAAATGATTATCACATGACGCGTGGTGGTAAGGAGAAACAGCCATGAAAAAAATTGAAGCTATCATCAAGCCATTCAAACTGGATGAAGTTAAAGAAGCTCTACAAGAAATCGGTATACAAGGTTTATCTGTAATCGAAGTAAAGGGATTTGGTCGCCAAAAAGGTCATACTGAACTTTATCGCGGCGCAGAATATGTGGTGGATTTTTTACCGAAAGTAAAAATTGAAGTTGCTCTCGATGATGATCAAGTTGAGCCAGCGATTGCGGCAATCATCGATGCGGCTAAAACTGACAAAATAGGCGATGGTAAGATTTTTGTTAGCACTATCGAACAAGCAATCCGCATTAGAACCAGCGAAAGCGGTTCTGAAGCACTTTAAAGAAAATTAGGAAGGACACAACATGAGCGCAGAGAAATTGCTCAAATTAATCAAAGACGAAGATGCTGAGTACGTTGATATAAGGTTCACTGACCCGCGTGGAAAATTACAACACGTAACGGTTATGTCTGATCAGGTAGATGCGGACTTTATTGAAGAAGGCTTTATGTTTGACGGCTCATCTATCGCCGGCTGGAAATCTATCGAAGCATCCGACATGAAATTAATGATGGACACAGATAGTGCATACATCGATCCATTTTATGCAGAAAAAACAATTTGCGCACATTGCTATGTGGTAGAGCCGGATACTGGCGAAGCATATAACAGAGATCCTAGAGGAACTGCGATGAAGGCTGAGGCGTATCTCAAATCATCTGGAATTGGAGATACGTTTTTTGTTGGACCTGAAGCTGAATTTTTCTTGTTCGACGATGTGCGCTTTTCGAATTCTATGAACAAAGTATCGTTCGAGGTGGATGCTCTGGACGCCGCTTGGAATACAGATACTGACTACGAAATTGGAAATACAGGCCATAGGCCTGGCGTAAAAGGCGGATACTTCCCAGTAAACCCTATTGATGATGGTCAGGATATACGTTCTGAAATGCTATCAACAATGAAAAGACTGGGAATGTCGGTCGATAAGCACCACCATGAAGTTGCTTCGTGCCAGCACGAGTTGGGTCTAATATTTTCAAGTCTTACAAAGCAAGGGGACGAACTACAAAAGTACAAATATGTGATCCACAATGTTGCTCAAGCTTATGGCAAGTCTGCTACATTTATGCCGAAACCAGTCGCAGGTGACAATGGCACCGGCATGCATTGCAATATGTCGATTTGGAAGGATGGGAAGCCCCTATTTGCTGGAGATAAATATGCTGACCTATCTGACGAAGCATTATGGTTTATCGGTGGTATTTTGAAACATGCCAAGTCCCTGAACGCATTTACCAATCCATCAACCAACTCCTACAAAAGACTTATACCAGGCTTCGAGGCGCCCGTTTTAAGAGCTTTCTCAGCACGAAACAGATCAGGATGTGTACGTATCCCATGGACTGAATCGCCAAAAGCGAAAAGAGTGGAAGCTCGGTTTCCAGATCCGTCCTCCAACCCATATTTGTGCTTTTCTGCTTTAATGATGGCTGGACTCGACGGTATAAAGAACAAAATTGACCCTGGCGAAGCAATGGACAAAAACCTGTATGACCTTCCAGCAGAGGAGCTTGCTGATATTCCAACAGTTTGTGGAAGCCTTCGAGAAGCAATTGAGTGCCTTGAAGCTGATCATGAGTATTTACTCGCTGGAGACGTTTTTACCAAAGACCAAATTGAGGGCTACATTGAACTCAAAATGGAAGAAATTGAGACATATGAACATACGCCTCATCCAGTTGAGTATGGGATGTATTACAGCTGCTAAAAGCTTTTAAACGAAACCAAAAAAACGCTCCAACTTGATTTGGAGCGTTTTTTTGTGGAATTAGTTATCCAACTTTTTAGGTACGTACTACAAACGTATGGATGCCAAAAATAATTGCTCCACTTTCGGGCAACTTAACTATAGTTTGTCTCTCAGACCGGAAATATTTAACTTTATTGGATGAAGGTTTTCTTCGAGGTTTATTTACACTTCTTGGTTGAAAAAGATTTGGATCTTCGTAATGCAGCGCGTTAAACCGCCAGACTGGACGGTTTATTTGCAGACCGTCAAATAGTCGTTGAACTCTTTTGGCAATATTATCATCATATTGTTTTACGGGAACATGTATATCAATAAGTGGCTTAA
>CACLGX010000054.1 GCA_902606585.1 Paracoccaceae bacterium
AATATTTTTGCACCGGCTATTATAATTAAAATCGCAGCTGTTGTAATCATAGCCTCGAAAACAGCACGTTTAAAATCTTTGAATGATAACGATCTCATTAAAACAACGGTTAAAATTATAGCTAGTGAAAACCCAACAGCTGCTGCCTCAGTTGGAGTGAATATACCTGTATAGATGCCACCTAGTATCAATGCAGCCAAGGCAATGGTCGGAGCTACTTTAATAGAGGTTTTAATTCTTACATCCCAAGATGCTTTTTCGCTTGGAGTATATCCTCCAAACAAATGAGCATAAATTATTGAATAAATTATGAAAAGTGCGATGAGGAAAAGCCCAGGACCAATACCAGCCAAGAAAAGTGAGATCACGCTTTCCTCAGTTATAAATCCGTAAACTATCATAGGTAAGCTAGGTGGGATGAGAATTCCTAGAGTGCCGCCTGCGGCCAATAGGCCATAAACAAAGTTTTTATTGTAACCGCGTTCAATCATTTCCGGAATTGCGACAACGCCAATTGTGGCAGCAGTCGCTACGGAAACACCTGAGATTGCGGCAAAAATTCCACACGAAATAATTGTGGCTATCGCCAAACCTCCTGGCCAGTGTCCCACCCAGGCTTGTACTGCGGCATATAAATCCCGACCACAGCCTCCGTACAAAAGGATATTACTCATCAAAAGGAACAGTGGAACGGCAAGTAAAATAAATCCATCCAAAGTCGATAAAATTGCTTGTGGTGCCATTAAAGGAGAGAAGCCTCCTCCCAAAAGCATGCCTAAACCTAAACTTCCGAGTGAAAATGCTACTGGCAGACTGGCTAATAATAATGCGAACATTATTCCCAATATCACAATAAGTTTCATTGAGTTTCTCCCTCTGGAATAGGCTGATCAGTAAGAAGTTTCCAAATCTCAATTATGGCTTGAATTGCCAGCATTGCAAATAAAGTGGGTACAGGTAACTCAGCAATCCATGATGGCAAATCAAGAAGGCTTCCTGTTGTTCGACCTCTTTCAAACGAGTCATAAAAAATTTGCGATCCAAAGACAGTAACATATATGCAAAACCATATTAGAACACACATTGTTGCAATACCTGTAATTTTTTGAAACCTATTGCTCATAAGTCCAATAACAGCATTAATTTGAATATGTTTTCGGTTTTGTAATAGCCAACATAGAGAAAGTAGTGTGCCATAGATTAAACACAGCTGACTGAGTTCTGCAGCCCATTTTGTTGGCGCCAAAAAAAAGTAACGAGCTACAACTTCATAGCTGAGCATTATTCCAGATAAAACAAATAGCCAGGCGGCTAACCAAGCCAGTTTAAGTGTTAAACCCTCAAAGTATTTAACAAACAGTTGCATTAAATTCTGTCCTGATTGAAAAAACCACCCTGTCTGGGTGGTTTTAATTTTTAGATTAATAGTTTGATGCTGCTTCAAGCAATTGAGCGCCTAGAGCTCCCGCTTTTTCTTTATAAGCATCATAAACAGAGCCTGATGCTGCTTTGAAGGCAGCTATATCACTAGCAGAAGGTACAACGATATTCATACCATTGCTTTTAGCAATATCGTATGCTTCAGCTTCTATGCTGGCCATTTTATCCCGAACTGATGTTTCAGCCATTGCTGCGGCATTACTTATAATGCTTCGCTGGTCGTTGCTCAAACTGTTCCACCAATCTGTATTTGCTACTACGATAAATTCAATATCAGCATGGTTAGTAACTGTAATTGTATCCATGACCTCATATAATTTTCGTGATTTTACGCCGGAAACACCTGTCATACCTACATCTACTGTCCTTCGTTGATAAGCTAGGTATTGCTCAGATCCAGAGATTAAGGTTGGAGCACCCCCGGTTGCTTCAACAAATTGGCCCAAGG
Source organism: Paracoccaceae bacterium (assembly GCA_902606585.1). Taxonomy (GTDB): domain Bacteria; phylum Pseudomonadota; class Alphaproteobacteria; order Rhodobacterales; family Rhodobacteraceae; genus Salinivivens. The sequence goes on from CACLGX010000054.1 coordinate 1,889, forward strand.
TTTTACCAAAAACGCGTACTTTTTTGCCTTTCATATCATCTGGGTTTTTAATTGCCCCTCCATTAGATAGCATTATCGCGCCGCCGTATGCTTGCCACCACAATACAGTCGAGCCTGTATCCTTGATGGCTTCATCAATGGGGCCACGAATTTCTGAATTTTTTGCTACAGCTTTTCTTACTTTCGCTTCTGTATCAAAAAGAAAAGGTTGATAAAAAATATCAACAGCCGGGATATCTCCCACGTATCTTGTTAATGAAGCTACTCCCGCTTCAATCGAACCCGAACCTACAGCTGCTGGCACTTCTTTGTCCTTGTATAACTGAGCTGAGTCATAGATCTCTATGGCTATACTTCCTCCAGATTTGCTTTCCACCTCCTCTTTAAAAAGGAGTAGATTTTGCCCTAAGTGGCTTTTAAGCGGAAGCTGAAGCGATATCCGCATTGTAACGTCCGCACTCCATGCTGGCAGTGCTATACACAAAGACACTGCGGATATTATCCAAAGTTTTATAAATGATTTCATTATTTCCTCCCTTGTCCTTTATTGATCCAAATTCAAGTACCAAAATAAAGCAAGTAAAAAGCGCAAAGGAGTTCACTTCAATGAAAAACTATTCTTCAGAAAAGTAGGTAACTTTAAAGTCGCCATTTAGTCGAGGTTTTAAGAAGTCCATTAAACCATCTTCCACCCTAAAGTTTAAATAAGCTTGATGATCTTCTTTACTCTTCCATTTCTCATACAAGTAAACTGTTTTTTTGTCTTCAGCTAAAAATGTTCGAATATCTTCAAATCCCTTATGTTGTCGTGTGATGACATAACCATCGTCACTTTTGCTCCAATCTATGAAATCCTGGGCTCCTTGTTCGGTCATTGGGAATTCTGCAACTACAATTACTGACATTTTCTTACTCCTACTTAAATAATTCTCAGATGAATTTTTTGCTTGCTAAGATCTTTCTGTTTACTAAGATTATTATTACACAGGTATATAAAAATTACTTAAATTTTGAAGATCACGCACCTTATCAGTAAGTTAATTTAGACCCTGGGAGAAGGCTAATGTCTGAGGTTAAAAGAAAATTCGCAACAATTTTGGCAACAGATTGTGTTTCATTTAGCAAACATATGGCTGAAAACGAGGAAGGAACTCTCTCAAGTTTAAACAGTTGTAGATCAATCATTGATGAATATATCGAGAAACATGGAGGAAGAATTTTCCATACAGCTGGGGACTCCGTCTTGGCCGAGTTTAATAGTCCAATCGAAACGGTAAATTGCGCAATAAGTTTCCAAGACACAATTTGCGAAAGAAACGAAACACTGACTGAAGAAAATGGAGACAGCCCATTACTTTGGAGGGTCGGTGTGCATTGTGATGAAGTAATCCTAGAAAATGACAATATTTATGGGAATGGTGTAAACATAGCTGCGCGACTAGAAGCTCAGTGTTCACCAGGTCAGATTTTAGTATCGCGCGCGATCAATGAGCAAGTTGTTTCCAGAATCGAGGCAATTTCTCAGGCTGCCGGAAAAAAGAAATTGAAAAATATCTCGGACGCATTCGAAGTTTTTTCAATTTGCACAGAAAAAACAACAAAATTGACTGCACCGTCAAAGCCATCGGAAATGCCACGGGATTTAAAAAATCAAAAACCAATAATTGCTATTGTTCCCTTCAAAAATCTGAATGCTAATGAAGATAGTGCATTTCTAATCGATGGGATTTTCGAAGACATATTGACTGAGCTATCAATGGTAAGGCAGGTTTCTGTTGTCTCAAGACAATCGAGTATGAACTTTACCGATAGTGGGGCAAACGTGGATCAGTTCATTTCTCAATTCAACGTTAATTTTCTTATTCAAGGTTCAATCAGATCTGCTGGGCCCCGTGTTAGAATAACTGTTTCTCTCGTCGATGCTGACACTCAAGAGGTTTTATGGAGTAAAAAAATTTGATCGTACTCTTGAAGATATTTTTGAGGTACAAGATGAAATTGTCAGAAGTGTTATAAAGGAAATTTTAGGTGAAATTGAGCTAGCTAGTCTGACTAGAGCAAAGCGAAAGCCGACTGAAAATATGAGCTCTTATGAATTTCTCCTTAAGGGTAAGGAAGGCCATCACACCCTAACTGCTGAAGCTAACGCAAAGGCACTTAAAATGTTTGATGCTGCTATTGAAGCTGATCCTGAAAACGCTCAGGCTTATGCTTGGAAAGCATGTACTTTAGGACAAGCTATGATGAGAGGTTATACCGATAAGCCGATGCAGGAAATTATGCCGGAGTTCACTAATTTAATGTCCAGCGCTCTCAGCATTGATCCTAACGATTTTGAATGTCATCGTCTTCAGTGCGCTGTGAACAAAATGATGGGTGATATGCAATCAGCATTAGAGCATGGAAAGAAGGCCTACGACCTTAATCCAAATGATCCAAGAATATTGCAGCAATACGGTGAAATTTTGCTAACAACGGGCAAAACTGAAGAGGGGTGTGATTTAACTTTGTTGGCATTAGAATATGATCCTGTTGCTCAAGGCCAAACGAATAG
>CACLGX010000055.1 GCA_902606585.1 Paracoccaceae bacterium
ATCTATGAACCATTTATCAGGCGAGCGGCAGGCCTAGGCTCTTTAAGTGGACTACATAATTCAGATACTTACGAAAAAGCCTATGCATTTTGTGACTTGTTAGTCATAGGTGGCGGGCCTTCGGGATTATTGGCAGCAAAGCTGGCTGCTGAGGCCGGCCTCGATGTAATTATAGCAGAGCAAGAACCTATTTTTGGTGGACGCTTAAATAGTGAAACAGAACACGTCGGTGGTATGCCTGGTAGTACATGGGCAGCTAAAACAAAAGAAAGCCTTAAGTTAATGGATAACGTGCGTCTGTTTTCACGAACGACTGTTACAGGTGTCTATGATCAGGGAACTTTTGCGGCTGTTGAGCGTGTGGGACATCACTTATCCAAAAGAGGAGGGGACCTGCCACTTGAATGCTTTTGGCGAATTGTTGCCAAGAATAGTATATTAGCAGCTGGAGCAATTGAAAGAACAATTGCTTTCCCAAATAATGATCGGCCCGGAATTATGACTGCCAGCGCAGTACGCACCTATCTCAACCGCTATGGGGTTTCTGCAGGTAAATCTGTCGCAATTTTCTGTAATAATAATGCTGCTCACAAAACGGCGAGTGATTTGCTGGAAAGCGGTGTAAATGTTGCTGCTATAATTGACACTCGTGAAAATAGTGAAACGGCTTTGGATGTCCCATTTTATAAAGGAGCTGAGGTTTCAAATACATTTGGGCGCCAGGGTCTTAAATCAATAAACATTAAAAAGAATAATGTGGAAACAAAAATAGAAGCTGATTGTTTGGCTGTTTCTGGAGGCTGGAACCCGACAGTGCATTTAACCTGTCACATGAATGGCCGGCCCACTTGGAATGATGAAATTTTAAGTTTTGTTCCAGAAATTGGCGCAATTCCAAATATGGCTGTTGTGGGGTCAGCCAACGGCCACATGGATACTGAGAAGTGCTTTGAGTCAACGCAAAAAGAGATTAATTCTTTACTTAAAACTTTTGGAAAATCACCAAAAACAAAGAAAATACCAAAGGTTGAGTCAACAAAATTTGAAATTTCTCCAAAGTGGGCTGTGGAAGGAAAAGGGCGAGCATGGCTTGATTATCAAAATGATGTTACTGTCAAAGATGTTCGCCAATCTGTTCAGGAAAACTTTAAATCAGTTGAGCACATGAAACGCTATACGACACAGGGTATGGCTATTGACCAAGGTAAAAATTCCAACGTGGCTGCATTGGCTATATTGGCAGACGCAACGGGTAGAGGAATTGCTGAAACAGGAACAACTACTTTTCGCCCTCCTTTTGTTCCAGTTTCAATTGCTTCCATGGGTAAAAATGCGCAAGGCTCAGGGTTTGCTCCTCAGCGTTTTACGACTTCCCACGCGGCATCAGTTGACCGTGGGTCTCCTATGATTGAGGCAGGTCTTTGGTATCGGCCAAGTTATTTTCCACAAGTGGGTGAAATTAATTGGCGTCAGTCATGTGACCGAGAAATCCAAATGGTTCGTTCGAGTGTAGGCGTCTGCGATGTTTCAACGCTGGGAAAAATAGATATTCAGGGTCCCGATGCGCATAGGCTGTTAGATTTTGTTTATACAAATATGTTTAGCACGCTCAAAGTTGGAAAGGTTCGATATGGTTTGATGCTTCGCGAAGATGGACATGTGATGGATGATGGAACAACGGCACGTTTGGCTGAGAACCACTATGTGATGACCACCACTACCGCTGCAGCGGCGCAGGTAATGCGTCATTTAGATTTTGTTCACCAATGTCTGCATCCTGAGTGGGATTTAAGTTTTATTTCAGTTACTGAGCAGTGGGCCCAATTCTCAATAGCTGGACCAAAATCACAAGAATTGATTAATGCTGTATTGGATAAGCCGATCTCTTCAGAAACTTTTCCCTTCATGTCTTGTGCGTCTGTTGGTATTTTGGGAGAAGCAGGTCGCCTTTTTAGGATCTCTTTTAGTGGAGAACATGGCTATGAGATTGCAGTGCCGGCCAGATTTGGCGAAAGTCTTTTTCGTTTATTGGTCTCACGTGCAGAGGAAATAGGTGGTGGGCCATATGGTATGGAAGCGCTCAATGTTCTTCGAATAGAAAAAGGCTTTATAACGCACGCTGAAATTCATGGAAGGATAACCGCTTTTGATTTAGGTATGCAACGTATGGTCTCCGAAAAAAAGGATTGTATTGGAAAGACTTCGGCTTCTCGCCCAGGTTTGCTTGATAGTGAAAGAGAGCAACTTATTGCACTTAAACCAGTTGGCTCGGTTAAACAAATAACTGCAGGTGCTCATCTTTTTGATATTAATGATGAACCTATACGGGAAAATGATAGAGGCTATGTAACGTCAGTTGGTTTCTCTCCAACTTTTGGACACTTCATAGGTTTAGGTTTTTTTAAGGGTGGCCAAGCTAGATTAGGTGAGCAAATAAAAATGGTGGATCACCTCAGAGGTGTTGAGACTGAGTGTGAGATTATAAATACTGTCTCCTTTGATCCAAAAGGAGACAGGCTTCGTGATTAAGTTATTATCCAAAACAGCTGCTGCTGGGCTGACACCCATAAAAATTTCAAATACTACAATAATAGAAATTGATACGCTAACACTTACCTCAATTTCTGCGAATAAAGGAAAGTCTGAAAAGTTATCTGAACAGTTAAAAAAATCGCATGGAATGTCTCTTCCCCACAGCGGACGTGCAAGTGGTCGAGAAGGAGCAAGAGCTTTGTGGTTTGGACAGCACACCCTTTTAGTAGGCCCAAAATGTGATGTGAAATTAAATAAGTTTGCGATTTTAACAGATCAAACTGATGCTTGGGTTATTTTGCGTATGAGTGGTGATTTAATGGAAGATGTTCTCATGCGGTTAAGTCCTGTTGATGTCAGATTGAAAACATTTAAAGTTGGCAGAGTTGTTCGCACAGGTCTTCTTCACGTTAATGTTACAATGCATCGGATAGGAGCAAACACAATTGATGTTTATGGTTTTCGTTCAATGGCAAAAACACTTTGTCATGAATTGACCCAAGCACTTTCCTCAGTGGCTGCTCGCGATTAAGAAATATTAAGTTAGTCAAAAGTCAATATAGACTGGACTCTAAGTAAATCTAAACCGATATTTAGATTATGAGTTTGCCACCTGGTTTCCTTGAAGAGTTGCGTGCACGAGTAAGTGTAACCCAAGTTATTGGTCGCAAAGTGTCATGGGACTTGAAAAAATCAAACCAGAGTAAAGGTGATATGTGGGCTCCTTGCCCTTTCCATCAGGAAAAAAATGCATCATTTCATGTAGATGATCAAAAAGGATTTTACTATTGCTTTGGATGCCATGCAAAAGGGGATGCTATCTCTTTTGTAAAGGAAACTGAAAATGTAAATTTTATCGAGGCTGTTGAAATACTGGCTAAAGAGGCTGGTCTTCAAATGCCTGAGCAAGATCCACAAGCAAAAGAAAAGTCTAGCTATAGAGATGAACTTTTTAAAATTATGGAATTATCGGTGAAATTTTATCAGCGTTCACTCAGTTCGGCAAAAGGTGCAACAGCTCGTGAGTACATCAACAGTAGAAAATTAACCTCGGAAATTATTGACGAATTTGAACTTGGATTTGCACCTAATAGTAGGACTGAACTGTTTGATTATCTTTCGGATAAAAACATTCCAGAGCAGCAGATAATTGATACTGGAATGTGTCTGCGTCCTGATGATGGTGGAGCGGTATATGATCGGTTTAGAGATCGGATAATGTATCCGATTCGAGATTCTCGAGGACGTTGTATAGCCTTTGGCGGTCGAGCAATGTCACAAAATGCTAACGCTAAATATCTTAATTCCCCGGAAACTAAATTATTCGATAAAGGTAGAAGTCTTTATAATTTCAGCACTGCTAGATCTGCCCTGAGGACACAACCATCATTGATTGTTGCTGAAGGTTACATGGACGTTATTGCTCTTTCCCAGGCGAGTTTTAAAGCTTCGGTTGCTCCATTGGGAACAGCTATAACAAAAGACCAGCTGGCTTTGATATGGCGAATAAGTCCTAGTCCTGTGGTCGCTCTTGATGGAGACAGAGCAGGTGTTAATGCTGCTTACAGGCTCATAGATCTTGCGCTTCCGTTAATTGAGACTGGGAAAACGATCAAATTTGCACTGATGCCGGAAGGATATGATCCCGACGATCTAATAAAAGAGCGGGGTAGGGATGCCATGCAGAATTTAGTTGATGAGGCAATCTCGTTAGCTGATCTTCTTTGGAAAAGGGAAACAGCAGGGCTCTCATTTGATAATCCAGAAGCAAGAGCAGCTCTTGATAAAAAATTAGATCAAGGATTATCAAATATTAGAGATAGACAGCTCAAATATCATTATCAGCAGCACTTTAAAGACTTAAAATGGACCG
>CACLGX010000056.1 GCA_902606585.1 Paracoccaceae bacterium
TAGGAAGCACAGATCATCTGGTCAACCCCGAAAACGAAAATAATCACTGTATTACTGGATTCATATGGTTTGGCGGCGTATACGCAGCGTATGGACTCAATAAATACAAATAATTTGCCGTTTTTCAAGATGCACGGTCTAGGCAACGATTTCGTCGTAATTGATGCCCGCGAAAAGGATATCCAACTCCCTCAAAGGGTTATATCTGGTATTGCAGATAGGCACTTTGGCGTAGGCTTCGATCAACTGGCCGTAATATCCAAAGGTGAATGTGATGCACATCTTAGATTCTATAATGCAGATGGATCTGAGTCTTTGGCTTGTGGAAATGCAACTCGATGCATAGCCCGTCATTTGATGGATGAAGCGTCTAAAGAAAGTTTGATTCTTACCACAATGCATGGGCAAATACCTGCTGTAGATTTAGGGAACGGCGTCACATCAGTAAATATGGGTCAACCTGAACTGGAATGGGACAAAGTACCTATATCTAAAAATATCCCAACGTTGGAACTACCGATAGAAGGATCACCAACTGCTACAGGAATGGGCAATCCTCATTGTACGTTCTTTGTTGAAGATGCAGAAAAAATAAATCTAGAAGAAATAGGGCCAAAATTTGAAAATCACCCCCTATTCCCAGAACGGACAAACGTGCAATTTGCATCTATATCCGCCCTAGACAAAATTAGAATGCGCGTTTGGGAAAGAGGTGTAGGCGTAACTTTGGCATCTGGATCTTCTTCTTGTGCAACGGCCGTTGCTGCAAACAGACGAGGGTTAACTGGAAAAGAAGTACAGATAGAACTGGACGGCGGCGTTTTAAATATTAGTTGGCGCGAGGAGGGGGTCTGGATGACCGGGCCCACCATGAAAGTTTTTGCCGGTAGCTTTTCTGAAGAGTTTTTAAATAGCTTATGATTTTTCCCACGCCAAAATTATCAACACTAGGATGTAGGCTCAACGCATATGAGACTGAAGCGATGCGAGAGCTTGTGACATCTTCAGGCTTGAGCGATGCGGTTATCATTAATACCTGTGCAGTGACTGCGGAAGCAGTACGAAAATCAAAACAAGAAGTTAGAAAACTACGAAAAGAAAACCCAAGTGCAAAAGTAATTGTGACAGGCTGCGCGGCTCAAATTGATCCTAATAGTTTCGCTAGTATGGCCGAAGTAGATTTTGTAATCGGTAATTCTGAAAAAATAGCCAAAGAGACTTGGGCACAACTTTCAGATAAAGAAAGCTTTGAAACTGAAAGAATTAAAGTCGATGACATTATGTCGGTTAATGAAACTGCAGGTCATTTAATCGACGGCTTCGGTTCCAGAAGTAGAGCATATGTTCAGGTGCAAAATGGTTGTGACCACCGATGCACTTTCTGCATTATTCCGTTCGGTCGAGGCAATTCGCGCTCTGTTCCAGCAGGTGTCATCGTTGATCAAATAAATCGACTAGTTGATAAAGGTTTTAATGAGGTGGTCCTTACGGGTGTTGATCTAACCAGTTGGGGTGCGGATCTTCCAAGCGCTCCAAAGTTAGGCGACTTGGTGATGAGAATTTTAAAGTTAGTACCCGACTTATCAAGACTACGAATTAGCTCAATTGATAGTATTGAGGTTGATGAAAATCTAATGCAAGCAATTGCAACTGAAAAAAGGTTAATGCCCCACTTACACTTGAGTCTACAACACGGGGACGATCTAATTCTAAAGCGTATGAAGCGTCGTCACTCGAGGACAGATGCAATTAAGTTTTGTGAGGAAGCCCGAAAGGTGAGACCTGAAATAACTTTTGGTGCCGATATCATTGCAGGCTTCCCAACCGAGACAGATGAGCACTTTGAAAACTCTGTTAACCTTATTCACGATTGTGGGCTGACATGGCTTCATATTTTTCCTTATTCTCCTCGCGAGGGCACGCCAGCCGCTAGGATGCCCCAAGTGAATGGAAACCAAATAAAAAGGCGAGCTGCAATTTTGAGAGGTCATGGAGCAAAACAAATACAGTCTCATCTTTCGTCCCAGCTTGGAAAAGATCACAGTATTCTAATGGAAAATGCCTACATGGGTAGAACAGAGCAATTTACCGAAGTAAAATTTGATAAAGAGCAAATAGAGGGCAGTATTGTCTTAGGTAAAATAACCGATGCAAATGAAAAGCAACTTTTCGCAACTGCAATCTAAGAAAATGAATACTACGCCCATACTTTACAGCTTTCGCAGGTGCCCCTTTGCAATAAGGGCCCGGATGGCTATTTACTCAGCAGGTATAGAATTAGAACTACGGGAAGTTTTATTGAGAGAAAAAGCTCCTAAGTTTTTAGAAGTATCCAAAAGCAAAAGTGTTCCGTGCCTGCAAACTAACGATGACATTTTAGATGAAAGTCTTGAAATCATGATTTGGGCTCTAAAAATAAACGACCCCAACAACTGGCTTAGAGAAACCGATAAAAGCCTTGAATTAATAGAGACTTGTGATGGCCCATTTAAAAATGCGCTTGATCGAACAAAATATCCCAACCGGTATCCTGATGAGAATGCAGTGGAAAATCGAGTACTGGCCACTGACTTTTTAGATTTAATTGAAAGCCAGCTTAACCCCTGTTTGTTTGGAGAAAGTTTTAATCTGGCCGATATAGCTATTTTACCATTTATCAGACAATTTGCTCATATTGATTTTGATTGGTTCTTATCCCAACCTTGGCCAAAAACCGAACAATGGCTGGAAAATTTCAAAAATTCTGAGATGTTCAGTTTGGTAATGAAAAAATATCCCAAGTGGGAAGAAAATGATCCAGTAACTTTATTTCCTTGATATCTAAATATGACTTATTTCGCATTTTTGACTCGCTAATTTTCTGGTAAATCAGAAATCTATACAATAAGCTAAACGCTATTCAGGAGCAATTTGATGAAGCTAGTTTACTCACCACCATCACCATTCGTTCGTAAAGTAACAACACTTATTCATCATTTAGGTCTGAATGATCATATTGAGCTCATTAATGTCAAAACAACAGCACTTTCTGTGGCAGAGGAAGCAAGGGCAGCCAATCCACTGGGGAAGATTCCCATTATGATTTTGGGGAATGGAAAAACTATATTTGATAGTCGCGTTATTACTCGATATCTCGACAAGTTTGGCGGATCAAACCTTTATCCGGAGGAAAAAATTTATGATATTCTAACACTAGAAGCTTTAGCAGATGGGATAATGGAGAGCGCTGTTTCAATTACATACGAAAGTAAATTGAGACCTGATAATGAGCAATCTCCATCTTGGATGGAAGCTCAATGGTCTAAGGTTTTACATGCAGTCAAAGCTCTTGATGAAGGAGAGTTCAAAGCTATGGATGGCGAAATGAATATGGGGCAAATAGCGGTCGCCTGTGCCCTGGGTTATTTAGATTTTCGGCATGATCCTAGACAGTGGCGTATTGGGCACTCAAACTTAGCTTCTTGGAATGATAAAATGATGAAGCTTCCAGCATTAATTAAAACAATACCGACGGATTGATATGAAGACAGAGAATTTACAGGAATGGATTGGAAAAACTGAGGAGAGTAGTGATCTTCTAAACGCTTTCCCAGCCAACGCAATGGCTGCCACTTTAAACCACAAACAATTAGATTATTCGGAGAACAAAAATTTACCGCCACTTTGGCATTGGCTGTATTTTCTGCCAATTTTTAAATTATCTGAAGCCGGCTATGATGGGCATGCTGCGTTAGGGGGCTTTCTACCGCCAGTTCAACTACCCAGAAGAATGTGGGCGGGCAGCAGAATAGAATTTTCATCGCCATTAAAAGTAGGCAATGAATACAAGAAAACGAGCAAAATTAAAAATGTCACGGCTAAATCAGGGCGCTCTGGAGATTTAGTCTTCGTAACCGTTTCCCACGAAGTAAGTAATGGGCCAACAATACATATCAATGAAGAGCACGATATTGTGTATCGCGAAAAGGCTACGGGTTCTTCGGAACCTATTAAATTGATAGAGGCTCCTAAAGATTTTGATTTTTCAGTTGATATAAACCCTGATCCTGTTTTGCTGTTTAGATACTCAGCATTAACTTTTAATGGTCACAGAATTCATTATGACCATCCTTTCTGTATAGACACGGAAGGCTATGATGGATTGGTCGTACATGGTCCTCTTTTGGCAACCTTGCTGTTGGATGGTTTGGCCAGTCACAAACCGAATACTATCGTTGAAAATTTTGAATTCAGAGCCATGGCACCAGTTTTTGATAATATGAAATTTCAGGTCAAAGGAATAGAGCAAGAACCAGGCGAATATTCTCTTTGGATTGAAAGAGAAGATGGCTCAATGGCGATGAAGGCTAAGGCTAAAGCTAAATAAGCTTCTTAACTTCCATTTCA
>CACLGX010000057.1 GCA_902606585.1 Paracoccaceae bacterium
AATAATATCATCGTTACCAATTGTTGCATCATGATAACTATCAAATAAATGTGACCCAACAACATCCGCCAAATTTGCAAAAGCGGCCATATGAACAAGAGTTGCAGAAATTTCAGCTGCTCCTCGGAAACCATGCCTTTTCATTCCATCTAACCAGTTAGGGTTACAGGCACGCGCATAGACAATCCTGGCAATTTCCTCAGTCAATGTGCGAGATGTTGGGTTTTCAGGATCGGTGTTGTCCAAATGATATAAAGACACGTTGCCGCCAATGGAGAATTTTGCTGCTGCAAAACCGGCTTCATGTGCTGCATAATCAGCACTAAGGAGAAGATCAGTTTCCGGCATATCTTGGAGATGAACAAAGCTATCAGCTTTAGCAACTCGATCTTTCAGACCTTCTTTATCCTTATATATCTTTTCTCCATTTATTGCGTAACTACTTGCCTCCAACCAAGCCTCTGCAGCCGCTTTTCTTCCATCATCTGAAAACTGTTCAGGCGCAAAACCCATCCCCAGTCCATAAGAGCCTGGAGCCGGACCGTATACACGCGCAGATTCTGCACCAGAAATATACGGGTTCCAATCTGCTGCCTCTTCACGCCTCGACACTGCTAAAATCGCCTGCTGATAAAAATTAGACAGAGTGGGAAACACATCTCTAAATAAACCAGACACCCTCAAAGTAACATCAATTCTAGGGCGGTCTAGCGTAACAAGTGGTAGAATTTCAAATCCTGATACTCTTTCAGATCCTTCTGCCCATAATGGTTTCACGCCCAAGAGATGCAATGCCATTGCAAACTCCTCGCCTGCAGTGCGCATTGTGGCGGAACCCCATAAATCGACTATGACTCCTGAGGGCCAGTCGCCATTATCCTGTAAATGACGACGAATGAATTCTTCGGCTAATTTAATTCCTTGCGCATATGCAGCACGTGTGGGTACGGACAATGGGTCAGTAGCAAATAAATTGCGTCCAGAGGGCAATACATCCATCCGCCCACGATAGGGTGAACCAGATGGACCAGCTGATATGCGCTTGCCTGACAGAGCATTGCGTATCGCCTGCTGTTCTGCCAATTCAGAGCATTCGGTTTTAAAGGGTAATATCTGTTGACATTTGCGACCAAAAATATGCAGACCATCACCAAATTGAGTTTCTTTGATATCACAAACAAATCGATCAATCCGACTTAAAGCGTCTGAATGGCTGCACTCATCATTTATACTTAAATCCGCCTCAATGCCTAAGGCTTCCGCTTCAACGCGAATGCTTTCCTTCAATCTTTCACGTCTGTTTGGATCCAAACCGTCAGCATTAGAAAACTCATCTAAGAGAGATTCCAAGTAATAAAACTGAGCGGGCACTTCTGATTTACGCAAAGCGGGAGGAATATGGCCAATAGTAAGGGCGCTAATTCTCCTTTTTGCCTGGGCTGCTTCTCCCGGATCATTCAATATAAACGGATAAATTACAGGTAAATTTCCTGTAAGTACTTCCGGCCAGCAATTTTCAGATAATGCTACAGATTTTCCTGGCAACCACTCCAAGGTTCCATGAGCTCCAACGTGAATAATTGCATCAGCTTTGAAAGCCTCTTGCAGCCACAGATAAAAAGCAACAAAACCATGGCAAGGCGTCCGCAAAATATCATGATAGTCATTGTCACGATAAGCTGGGTCACTACGCTCTGGCTGCAAGGCGACAATCGCCCCACCAATTTGAAGCCCACTAAAATTAAAGGCTCCATCAGATACTAATGAGTCATCATTTATATCACCCCATGCGTCGAAAAGCTCCGATTGCAAATTTTTCGAAATTTGGCCTAAAGCGTTTTTGTATTCTTCTACTGGCCACTTAATTTTATCTTGCCTCAAACTAACTTCTAAGGGCTTTTGAAGTGGAACGCTAATATGTCTTAAATCTTCTAGAATAGATTGGGCAGAGGCCAGAACATCTAAGCCCACGGCGTGCGCCATTTGCCAGGGCCTGCCAGGATAAGTCGATAGTATTAGCGCCGGCTGTTGGGCTTCGAGCGGTATAGTCTGAAGCCTATGCCAGCGATAAACTTTGTCAGCTATGGCAAGAATTCTTTCTTGATCTGGCTGATGTTCTACTCTGGAAAACTCAAGTTTTGCGTTTTTTTCTCCAGCCTCTTTAAAGGACGCAACACCAGAAAAAATTCTTCCGTCAACTTCTGGAAGAACAACATGCATTGCCATGTCCACAGGCGATAAGCCACGGTCAGCCCCTTTCCAGGCAGAGCGTTTTGAGGTCGATAAAGCAACTTGAAAAACCGGAACGTCACCAGCATCTAGAGGAGAGTTGCCAGAGGCACCTTTGCCAGAAAATGAAGTAGCATTTACAATACAAACTGGCTTAAAATTTTTAATTTGAGAAATAATCCAATCTGCTGCATCAGGAATTTTTAGTGATGGAGTAAATAAGCCGATCACTTCAAAGCCTCTGAGGCGCAATGCATCAAAAAGTGCTATTATTGGTTTTAAATCTGCTGCGGTTATAAAGGAACGATAGAAAGTTAAGATAATAAGTGGTTTATTAGTGGTTATTTCCTTGAAAGCATCGAGGGCAGAACAAACCTGTAATTCTGGCGTCCATGCACCATATTTATCTAATGTTTTGGTTCCACGAACGGGTGCAACATATAGACCTGCCGCTAAAGCAAGCTGAGCTAGAGCTGCATGCGCTGCAACTGCGCCTCCGGTGTCACAAAACTCTTTTAATCGCCTAAGTGTTGAAGTCGGTAATGTAGAAAACTCGTCTAATTGGAGATCCTCTCGCCCATCCGCTGGCAACACAGCGCAAGCTATTTTATTTTTTTTAGCCAGCTTTAAAACTTCTTGAAGCCCGTAGGACCAATAAGGAACACCACCTATGAGCCGAATGAGGATACCTTTTGCTTGAGCTAGCGTTTTTTCGATATATGTATCGACTGATACCGGATGTTTCAGTGCTTCCAAATTTGCAAGGCGCAACGTTGGAAATTCGTCACCTTGTAAATCAAATCCTCGTTTCCAGCCCTCTGCAAAAGCTCCAAGATCACTATCTGAAAAAGACAATACTACGAGATCTGCCCCGGTTTGATCTAGATCTGTGGGGATTTCAGTTTCTTCTAAACCGTGTCTTTCAAAAAATAGAACGTGCATGAGCGCCTTTTAACCAGCTAGAATTTTTTTTATTGCAGAAGTATTTAGATGATCGTGCTCTGCAATAACTACTAGTCGCCCTTGTTTTGGTTCATTAGTTAACCACATGCGATCATATTGGGTTCTAATTCGATTTCCAACAGCTTGAACCAAGAGCCTCATTGGTTTTCCAGCGATAACTGCATAACCTTTGACCCTAAGTATTCGCTCCTCGTCAGCCAAACGCTTGATCCGATCAACTAATAGTTCAGGAGTGGACAAATCATCAATCGCAAAAACTGCACTATCAAAATCCTCATGATCATGATCAGGAACTCCATCATGATGTGATGGCCTACCAGCGAGATCATCCTCAGCTGCAGCTTCCAAGCCCAGAATAATACGGGGATCAACTTGGCCTTCAGTAATTTCAATCATTGGAAGAGGTCGCGGAGCAATTTTTGAAATTTTATCTTTAGCCACTTCTTTTGCCGCAAGATTTGCAAGGTCAGATTTTGTTAATAAAACAATGTCGGCACATGAAATCTGGTCTTCAAACACCTCAGATAAAGGTGTGTCGTGGTCTAAAGACTCATCCGCATCACGCTGCGCCTCTACTCCAGCCAGGTTTGGTGCAAATTGCCCAGATGCTACAGCTTCAATATCAGCTAGCGCGATTACACCATCAACTGTAATTCGTGAACGAATATCCGGCCAATCAAAAGCTTTAAGAAGAGGCTTTGGGAGCGCCAAACCTGAAGTTTCTATCAAAATATGGTCAGGCCTTGGATTGAGTTCCATAAGAGCCTCAATTGTGGGTATAAAATCATCAGCAACAGTGCAACAAATGCAACCGTTCGCCAGCTCCATTATGTTTTCGGCAGGACAATCTGGGATTGCGCAACTTTTCAATATTTCCCCGTCAACACCAACGTCACCAAACTCATTAACAATAACTGCTAATCTTTTACCGTTTGGATTACGCATTAGCTGAGTAATTAGCGTAGTTTTTCCTGAGCCTAAGAAACCGGTTATAACGGTTACTGGAACCTTAAGAACATCACTCATAACTACACCTTTTTTCACTCGTTTTGGTCAGGCTGGCCGCAGGCGGTATTCGTGCTACACAGTTTTTTTTGAACAGTTGCACTCTTTGTTTCCAC
>CACLGX010000058.1 GCA_902606585.1 Paracoccaceae bacterium
TTGCAAGGCGCAGCCCCTTCCTTTGGGATATCAGCTCGTTATATGCTGTTGATAGATTTTTTTACTTTAGCTGCGTTAGCTTGGGCGATGATTTCATTGTATAAAATAGTCAGATCTAGCCGGGAAAGAAGGGGATAGTTTTGTAATGCTCAAAGACCAAGATAGAATATTTACAAATATCTACGGCATGCATGAAAGATCGCTTTCGGGAGCTAGAGCCAGAGGGCACTGGGACAATACAGCTAAAATTATAAAGAAGGGCCGTGATTGGATCGTGGACGAGATGAAGGCCTCGGGTTTACGCGGTCGTGGCGGCGCGGGTTTTCCAACTGGACTAAAATGGTCTTTTATGCCCAAGGAGAGTGATGGCCGACCGGCGTACTTGGTTGTCAATGCAGACGAATCTGAGCCTGGTACATGTAAGGATCGAGAAATAATGCGCCATGATCCTCATTCGTTAGTTGAAGGATGTTTAATAGCCAGCTTCGCGATGAACGCAAACGTCTGCTATATTTATATCAGAGGCGAGTACATTCGCGAGCGCGAAGCGCTTCAAGCTGCAATTGATGAAGCATACGATGCAGGTCTAATCGGTAAAAATGCATCAAAATCCGGCTGGAAGTTTGATTTATTTCTTCACCACGGTGCTGGTGCTTACATTTGCGGTGAGGAAACGGCTTTATTAGAAAGTTTAGAAGGCAAGAAGGGAATGCCTCGGATGAAGCCACCATTCCCAGCTGGCGCTGGTTTGTATGGCTGCCCTACAACCGTAAATAATGTTGAATCTATAGCCGTTGTTCCAACAATTCTTCGCCGTGGGGCAGATTGGTTTTCGAAATTCGGTCGTGAAAATAATGCCGGAACAAAATTATTCGCCATATCCGGCCACGTAAACCATCCATGCGTCGTTGAGGAAGAGATGTCTATCCCGTTTGAAGAACTTATTGAAAGGCATTGTGGCGGTATTCGTGGTGGATGGAAAAACTTAAGGGCCGTAATTCCAGGAGGCGCTTCAGTTCCATGTGTTCGGGGTGGAGAAATGCGAGAAGCACTCATGGATTATGATTATCTTAGGGGCGAGTTGGGCTCTGGCTTGGGAACTGCAGCCGTTATTGTTATGGACCAAAGTACAGATATAATCAAAGCCATTTGGCGTCTTTCTAAATTTTACAAGCACGAAAGCTGTGGACAGTGCACACCTTGCAGAGAGGGTACTGGATGGATGATGAGGGTTATGGAACGGCTGGTAAACGGCGATGCAGACCCTAGTGAGATTGATATGCTTCTGGACGTTACCAAACAGGTTGAAGGCCACACAATTTGTGCACTTGGTGATGCAGCAGCATGGCCTATACAGGGACTTATAAAAAATTTTCGAGACGAAATTGAAGATCGTTTAAAAAATCAAAGATCAATGCAAAACAGTTTGGTGGCCGCTCAATGAAGCTGGCTAAAGGCATCACTCGGCCTCAAAGCCAATATTTTATTATGGGATTGGCGACGTCTTCTTTTTTGATGATGACGGGTTGTTCAAACCCATTTGAACTTGAAGAAAATAAAGTTTCTTTTGATGGATATTATTTCTCATCTAAACTAAGCCGAAGTAAGTTGGATGACCGGTCATTTGATTTAACAGTTAGGCGTGCAAATCGATCGCTCTTGGGAGCTCGTGAGGCTGGGAGATATGAAGCGACACGTTTTTGTATCAAAAATTTTGGAACTTCGGATATCAAATGGGTTTTGGGTCCAGATGATCAGAGTATTGGCCTGACTGGCAAAGTTTTAAAACTCAACGGACAGTGTGATGTATGATGAAATTTAAAATCCTAAATTTTATAAATTTATTTGTCATAAATTTTTTATTCGCTAAAACTGGTGAGCTCAAAGTTTGGGCGTTTTCATACAATCTATTAAGTTTCGATTGGTAGCATTATGGCTGATGAGCGAAAAGTTGTAATTGATGACGTCGAATTGGAAGTAGATGGTTCAATGACCCTTATACAGGCTTGTGAAGAGGCTGGCATAGAAATTCCACGCTTCTGCTATCATGAACGTCTTTCCATTGCAGGAAACTGCCGAATGTGTCTGATTGAGATAGTTGGGGGCCCCCCCAAGCCAGCCGCGTCTTGCGCCATGCAAGTTCGAGATCTTCGCCCTGGTCCAGATGGGCAGCCTCCAGTAGTGAAGACCAACTCCCCGATGGTAAAGAAAGCCCGAGAGGGTGTAATGGAGTTTTTATTAATTAATCATCCACTTGATTGTCCAATATGTGATCAAGGTGGAGAATGTGACTTGCAAGATCAGGCTATGGCTTATGGAGTAGATTTTTCGCGTTTTAGGGAAGCAAAGCGAGCTTCGGATGATTTGGACCTTGGCCCTCTTGTTGAGACACACATGACCCGTTGTATAAGCTGTACTCGGTGTGTCCGCTTTACAACTGAGGTGGCGGGGGCATCTCAAATGGGGCAAACGGGGCGTGGTGAAGATAGCGAAATCACAAGTTATTTAGGTGAAACATTAGAAAGCAATTTGCAGGGAAATATCATTGATTTATGCCCGGTTGGAGCTCTAACTTCTAAGCCCTATTCTTTCACAGCTCGTCCTTGGGAGCTTAGTAAAACTGAAACTATAGACGTTATGGATGCGTTGGGCTCGAATATTAGGGTTGATACCAAGGGTCGAGAAGTCATGCGCATCATGCCGCGTAACCACGATGGAATTAACGAAGAATGGATTTCAGACAAAACTCGATTTGTCTGGGATGGATTGAGGCGTCAAAGACTGGATACACCTTATTTACGTGAAAATGGCAAGCTACGCGTAGCGACTTGGGCAGAAGCTTTAGAGAAAGCAAAATCAGCAATAACTGATAAGAAAATATTTGGTCTTGTTGGTGATTTAGTCTCGGTAGAGGCTACGTTTGCTCTGAAACAGCTAATTGAGGGCTTGGGAGGTTCAGTTGAATGCCGCTTGGATCAAACTCTGCTTCCAAGCGATAATCGTAGTGCTTATGTTGGAACGGCATCGATTGCCGATATTGATATGGCCAAAACTATATATATAATTGGCTCCAATCCACGGAATGAAGCTCCAACGTTAAATGCCCGTATTAGAAAAGCTTGGTTGAATGGAGCAGAAGTAAAACTTATAGGAGAGCCCTGTGACCTAACCTATGAATATAAACACTGCGGTACCGGTAGAAAATCTTTAAAAGATTTAATCAAAAGTGATGCTTCTTTGGCCGGGGACCAGGAAAGTGTTGTGATATTGGGGCAAGGTGCCATTCAGGATGAAGACGGACTGTCTGTTTTATCTAAGGCAATGGAATTAGCAGAAAAAACAGGGTCGAAGTTTTTAAATTTACATATAATAGCATCGAAAGTGGGAGCTTTGGATATTGGCGCCGTTGCAGATGGTGAACTAAACGCTGAGATTGCAAACGCAGATGTGATTTATAATTTAGGTGCTGATGAAATTGAACTCCCTGAGGATGTTTTTAAAATTTATCAAGGAAGCCATGGCGATCGAGGCGCAAATAATGCAGATATTATTTTCCCAGCCGCGGCGTATACAGAAGAAAACGGAATATTTGTGAATACTGAAGGCCGTGCTCAATTAAGTAGCAGAGCAAATTTCGCACCTGGAGAAGCAAAAGAAAACTGGGCAATTTTTAGGGCCCTATCTGGAGAGTTAGGCAATAGTTTACCCTTTGATAATCTCAGTCAATTGAGAGCACTTTTGTTTGGATTATATCCTAACTTAGAACACTTTGATGAGGTTCCATTAAATGAATGGAAGCCATTGAAAGCTGGTAAGTTGCTTGAGAGAGATTTTTTATGTGTTATCAGTGATTTTTACCTAACAAACCCCATCGCGCGCGCCTCAAGTGTAATGGCAGAGTTGTCCGCTGGCGCAAAGGCCAGAAATAATTCGAAAGTTGCCGCGGAATGAAATGTTTTGATTTAAAATGACAGAAATATTTTCACAATTATTTTTAAAGATTGAGAGTGTGCTTTCGGGTCTGATGTCTTATGACCTTAGTTTTGTGCTCATTTTGATGGGCCAGGGCTTTCTGATGGCTGTATTTTTGCTACTTTCAGCATACTTTTTAATTTATGCAGATCGGAAGGTTTGGGCGGCTGTTCAATTGCGGCGAGGTCCAAATGTTGTGGGAGCATTCGGGCTTTTGCAGTCTGGTGCCGACATGTTAAAATTAGTCTTCAAAGAAATTGTCGTTCCAGCTGGGTCAGATAAATTTGTTTTCTTCCTAGCTCCTGTGGTGTCC
>CACLGX010000059.1 GCA_902606585.1 Paracoccaceae bacterium
AGATTTCATTTTGGCGTCTCGTGGCCTAAAGCACGCTTGCGAGACTATGATTGTCCAAATAAAGCAAAATGACTTAGGGATAATTCGAGTTGGATTCACCTGTTCAAAGAAAGTTGGAAATGCAGTTGTTAGAAATCGCGCCAAAAGACGTTTGCGAGCTATAGCACGCGAAGCATTACCAATTTTAGGCCGCACTGGTTTTGATTACGTCTTAATTGGTCGCTTCGGCTCTACAGTTTCATCAGAATTTAAAACCTTAAAAAACGATTTCATATCAACTTTGGAAGCGTTACATCTTAAGTCAACCGGAGAAGCTTAATGCGACCAACAGCATATATTGTTTCAATTCCAGTACGCTTTTACCGCTTAGTTATCTCACCTCTAATCGGATCAAATTGTCGTTATCATCCAACTTGCAGTTCTTATGCACTAGAGGCACTCGAAAAGCACGGGGCGATAAAGGGTGGGCGCCTTGCTGTAAAGCGAATAATTAAGTGTCATCCCTTAGGAGGTTCAGGAATTGATAATGTACCAGATTGACCTTGATTTTGTTCTCAAAATTGAAAAAGAGAAATTATCGCCACTTTGCGAGATTAGGGATTATTGATCATTATGCTCGACGAAATAAACGAAATTCACCCACTTTTTAAAAATGCTCCAACAACTACGGAATTCAAGAAACTTAGGAAGCGCATAATTAGAAATACTCGTGAAGCTATTGAACAATATGGAATGATTGAAACCGGAGCACGTTGGCTCGTATGTATGTCTGGAGGAAAGGATAGTTATACCCTATTGGCCGCATTATATGAGCTAAAATGGCGCGGCTTATTACCGGTAGAGATATTGGCATGCAATTTAGATCAGGGGCAGCCTAATTTTCCAGCAACTACTCTTCCAAATTTTTTGGCAGCAATGGAAATTCCTCATCGTATAGAGTTTCAAGATACTTTTTCTGTAGTGAAGGATAAAGTTCCTGCCGGTAGAACGTATTGCGCTCTTTGTTCCAGATTGCGCAGAGGACATCTTTACAGGATAGCTCGCGAAGAAAATTGCAGTGCCGTCGTTCTCGGGCATCACAGAGATGATATTTTGGAAACTTTTTTCATGAACATATTTCATGGTGGACGACTAGCAACAATGCCTCCCAAACTAGTAAATGAAGAAGGCGACTTATTTGTTTATCGTCCATTAGCGCATGTGGCGGAAAAAGACTGCTACAGATTTTCAAGTGCACTCAATTATCCAATTATCCCTTGTGACTTATGCGGTTCTCAAGATGGATTACAGCGACAACAAGTAAAGCAAATTTTGGATGGATGGGAAAAAAACTATCCTGGACGAAGGCAGGTCATGTTTAAGGCTCTTATGAATACTAGGCCATCACATCTGCTTGATCCTCATCTGTTTGATTTTGAGGGCTTAACATTAAAAAAATAGGGCTTGGCAGATCAAATAAATTATAAATACAGATTAACAATCCAAAGATTTGCACTTGACCTTTTGTTACATACTCTGTTGAAACCTGATAAGTATTTCGAATAGGTAGCTTGCTTAATGAACGAACAAAATAAAAACCTGATTTTAGCCTCAGTTCTGAGTTTTATAGTGATAATCACGTGGTTTATTTTATTCCCGCCGCCTGAACCTGTTAATAGGGATGTAGGAAGTACTCAGCAGCAAGCAGAAGAAAGCAACCTAGCCCCCAACGCAGACACAGAGAACGCACCATTGATTGAAACTGGTGAAACTGAAATTGCAGTTGAAGCTGAGCGTATCCAGATTGAAAACGAACTCTTGACTGGCGCTATTTCTACGCAAGGTGGAAGAATTGATCAGCTTTCGTTAAAAAAATACCGAAATACTATCTCAGAAGACTCCGACATCGTCACTTTGTTGAGTCCCGTGGGTCAACCTGAAGCTTACTATGCGGCATTTGGATGGGCCCCAGCCGTAGGAATTAAACCAAATCAAGTACCTGACCCCAACACAATTTGGACAGTCGTAGGCAATAATATATTAACACCTTCATCTCCAATATCTTTGGTATGGGATAATGGGAATGGCGTAAAATTTATGCGTAAAATATCCATTGATGAAAAATATATGTTCACCGTGGAACAGGGTATCGAAAACAATTCGGGTTCTGAAATTTCTTTAAGACCCTATGGGCTATTGCGTCGCCATGGTGAGCCACAAGATATGAAAAACTTTTTCATCTTGCATGAAGGTATAATCCGTATGTCGGACGGAGAATTGTCCGAGGAAGATTATGGGGATATTGCTGATCTCCCAATCTTAGAAAAAGAAGGAACACATGCCGAGCGCGTTGAAGTCCAAAACAGCGGATGGACAGGCTTTACCGACCATTACTGGATGACGACGCTTATTCCAGATCAGTCATCATCTTTCAGATCAACAACCAAATATTTTGCTGCGCAGGATATCTATCAAGTCGAAGCAGTAATGCCTTCCACAGTGATCGCTGATGGCACCTCGACATCTATTAGTACCCAGCTTTTTGCTGGAGCAAAAGAATGGGATACGATACGCAAATATGAAAAGGCTGGTGTTACAGGGTTTCTTGACAGTATAGATTGGGGATGGTTTTTCTTTCTGACAAAACCTATGTTTGCTGTTCTTCATTGGTTAAATGTGATCATTGGAAACATGGGTTGGGCCATAATTGGGCTAACATTAATTATTAAAGCCGTACTTTTTCCATTAGCGTATAAATCCTACGCTTCGATGGCTAAGATGAAAGAACTGCAACCTGAAATGGAAAAAATTAAAGAGCGGGTCGGTGATGACCGCCAAAAACTTCAACAAGAAATGATGGGGTTATACAAGAAAGAAAAAGTTAATCCAGCAAGCGGTTGTTTACCTATATTGATCCAGATCCCAATTTTCTTTTCTCTTTATAAAGTGATATTTGTTACACTTGAACTGAGGCACGAGCCATGGTTTGGCTGGATTAGAGATTTATCTGCACCAGATCCATCAACAATCTTAAACCTTTTTGGTTTGTTACCCTGGGCCAATCCAACGACTCCCGGGTCAATTTTGGCAATTATATCATTAGGAATTCTTCCAATTTTATTGGGTATTTCGATGTGGCTACAACAAAAACTCAATCCTGCCCCAACCGATAAAACTCAAGCAATGATTTTTGCTTGGATGCCATGGGTATTTATGTTCATGCTTGGTACTTTTGCTAGTGGCCTCGTTATATATTGGATCGCAAACAATACGATAACTTTTATTCAACAATATCTGATTATGCGACGGCAAGGATACAAACCAGATGTTTTTGGCAATATTCTAGCCAGTTTTAAGAAGAAAAAAGGTGTAGAGTGAATTTAGCCCAGATTTGGAGATACCCTATCAAATCTCATGGCTCCGAAAACCTTAACTCTATAGATATATACAGTGGAAAAACATTGCCCCTAGACCGCAATTGGGCGGTAGTACATGATCAAAGCGATGCAGACGGCTCAAGCTGGGTACCCTGTAGGAATTTTTCACGTGTTGCCAAAGCACCTCAACTGGCTGCAATCTCAACGACCTGGACATCAGAAAAGAAACTAGAATTAAGGCATCCGTCAATTGGAACAATCTGTATCGATCCTGATTTTGAATCTTCTAAATTTATAAAATGGGTTAGCCCTTTAATGCCAGAAGGCCGGGCGGCATCAATCAAGTTGGTAAGGTCAGTTCAGACAGGAATGACTGATACTGATTTTCCTTCGATTAGTATTGGAAACCTAGCTAGCCATCGGGAAATTGAAAAAAAAGTTGGAGAAAAACTATCTTTGTTACGTTGGAGATGCAATTTATGGATAGATGATTGTAAACCTTGGGATGAACACAATTGGATTGGCAAAAGTCTAAAGATTGGTGATGTCACTTTTAAAATAAAAGAGGAGATCGTCAGGTGCCTCGCCACAACAGCAAATCCAATGTCAGGTGAGCGAGATGTCGATACCCTTGGCACCTTAGAAATTATGGGGCAAGAGGATTTCACCGTGGCGGCGATAGCTACTTCTAGTGGGCACATAAAATCCGGTGACGTTGTGGAGGTTATCAGTTGAAACTTTCATTTCCTGTTTATGAGGAGTTGGACGAAAGCAAAAAAGAACTGGGGCGCCTATTATTCTCCAAGGAGACAAGCTTTGTTAAAGGTGTTGTCGACATTCAAGGGTTACCAAATCCGGACAAAATAGAAGTTTGTTTTTCAGGTCGTTCTAATGTTGGAAAATCAAGTCTCAT
>CACLGX010000060.1 GCA_902606585.1 Paracoccaceae bacterium
TCATTGATAGGTATTTGATGCGCCGCGGCCAACGCCTGAATAGAAGTTATCCCAGGTACCACTGTAATAGATGGCGTTGGGCTCAATCTCTCCGCAATTCTTAAAGCACTATCATACAAGCTAGGGTCTCCCCAGATCATTAAAGAAACCTTTTTGACTGAGTGCTTGAAAGTTAACCGCGCCTGCTCAATTGTCGATTGCCAGACATTCGCAATAGCTTCATGCCACTGGTCAACAGCTTCCAAATACTCTCCCTCAGATGAACGTTTTGGTATATCAAATTCAAATATAGGTGGCGTCTTTGAGCCCAAAAGTTGATCACAAATCTGATATCTCAAGTTAGCCAAGTCACTTTTTTCACTGCCTTTTTTAGGAACCATTATGATATCTGAGCTAACTAAAATATTCACAGCCTGTTTTGTAACATGCTCAATATTGCCAGTCCCTATGCCAACCAGATAAAGATCAATTTTCATAATCCATGTATCCCTCTGCTAATGGACCATAAAAGATAAGAGCAGGTTGAGACGAAATCTCTTTATCCAATTTCTGGGCAAGCTCTTTGATAGTCATTAAGGTCAACTTTTGCTGAGGCGTCGAAACTGACTCCGCTAAAAGGGCAGGTGTGTTGTCTGGAAGGCCCTGGCTCGAAAGTTTTTTTTGTAATTGGCTGAAAGTTCTCTTCCCCATAAATACAACCGTCGTAGCAAAAGGATCAGCCAAAGCATGCAAATTAATATCTTTAGGTAAGTTTCCGTTTATATCGTGACCAGTCACAAATTGAATACGCCTAGCGACCAATCTTCGAGTTAGCGGTATTCCAACTGCTGCGGCAGCTGCAAAAGCAGATGGTACACCTGGAATAATTTCATATTCAATACCCGCGTCTCGCATGGCAAATAGCTCTTCTTCTAGTCGACCAAATAATCCTCCATCACCAGACTTCAGTCTAACAACGCGTCCACCAGCTTTAGCATAGTCAAGTAGAAGTCGCGTAACGGCATGTTGTTTAGGCGAAGCCCGGTCTGCCCTTTTTCCCACGCCTATCAAGTCTGCACCGGCTTTAGCATAACTCAAAATTGGTCCTGAAGATAAATCATCAAACAGCACAGCATCGGCGCGTTCCAAGCGGTCTACTGCCTTAAGTGTTAATAATTCCGGATCACCGGGCCCAGAGCTTACAAAACTTACAATCCCTACCATTAATTTGCCTCGGCAATCATATGAAAAAATGTTCCTGATACCTTACCACGAACCGACCCTGTTTCTGAGACCCCATTTCCCTCAGCATCTTTGACAAAAAATAATGGCTCGTCAGGCTGCTCAATAATGCTGCTATAGTGAAATTCATGTCCTCTCAACTTTTTATTTGATGAAAAAATTTCGACAGGTGAATTAGTTTCTGCCAGACGGTATCCAAGATTAAATTTTCGTTTAGCATAACTCGTAACGAGCCCAAGAAGTCCAACCATTTTATGTAATGTTCCTTCTTTATCGATGAGTTGGCTACCAAGCACCATGTAGCCACCACATTCACCATGGACTGGCCGTGTTTGCGCATGATCCCTTATCGCAGAAAAACAATTTTCAGCTGCTGCCAGTTTTCCTGCGTGAAGCTCTGGATAGCCGCCTGGCATCCAAATTACATCAGCTGATTTATCAGGTTTTTCATCTAAAAGTGGAGAGAAAAAACTCAATTCGGCTCCAGATGCGTGCCAGTGCTGCAATATATGAGGGTAAGTAAATGAAAATGCTTCATCTCGCGCAAGCGCAATGCGTTGTCCAGGAGGATTGGGTAAGTTGAGCTGTGACTTAGATTCAGCTGATTTTACTCCATTCTGGGCTAACTCATGCATCAGATCTAGATCGACATTTGATGCTAAAAAATTTCCATAGTCAGCAATAGCTTGTTCAAGATTTGGGTGCTCAACTGCCTGTATAAGCCCTAAGTGCCTTTCTGGTAAAACCAAATCGCCACGCCTAGGTAAACTTCCCAAAACTTTCAATCCAGCCTTTTCAAATCCAAGCCTCGCAAGACGCTCATGGCGAGGGCTAGCGACACGATTTAAAATTACACCAGCAATATTAATTTTTTTATTATAATAAGAAAAACCAAGCGCCGTTGCTGCCGAGGACTGAGCTTGCCCACTTACATCGACTATCAAAATTACTGGCCAACCAAAAGCTAAGGCTGTTTCAGCACTTGAGCCGTGGCCGAATTGTCCCCGCTTAGCAACCCCATCATAAAGCCCCATAGAACCTTCTGTAAGAATTAAATCTGAACCATCTGATAATGCCACGAGATTTTCCATTAACGCATCTGACATAGCCCAACTATCAAGATTATATGAATTCCTACCAGCTGCTGCTAAGTGGAAAGCTGGATCTATATAATCGGGTCCACTCTTAAATGGCTGCACTTCCAAACCCTTGTCTCTTAAAGCCCTTAATAAGCCCAGCATTACCGTTGTTTTTCCAGTGCCCGAACTTGGCGCTGATATCAAAAGGCCAGGTGGTTGCCTCATAATTTTTTTTCCTCATATGCAGATTGAGGACGAAAACGTCTGTCATAGTCAGCGGAATATAGAGAACTTTCAGAAAATGTCTCATTTCCAAGCACATTTCCTACTAGAATTAGGGCAGTCCTTTCGATGCCGTCAGACAGCCCACCTTTAAAGCTCGCAAGAGTGCCACGAATTATTTTTTGATCTGGCCAACTGGCCCGATATACTACTGCTGCTGAGCACTCGTCACCATAAAATGGAATAAGTTTTTCAACGACCTGAGTTAAATTATGAATTGAAAGGTGGATAGCGAGAGTAGCTTTTGTTAGGGCAAAATTTTCTAGTGTTTCACCGTCAGGCATGGCCGATGCACGACCCGAAGTACGGGTTAAAACTACTGACTGCGTAAGACTAGGTAAAGTTAATTCTGTACCAAGAGCCGCAGCGGCAGCAGAAAAACTTGGGACCCCTGGTGTCAATGTGAAATTTATCTTTTCCTCTCGAAGTCTCCGAAGCTGCTCACCCATAGCTGACCATATGGATAAATCTCCCGAGTGAAGCCGTGCAACGTCCTGACCTAATTCAGTTGCTCTTTTACATTCTTCTATAATAGCATCCAGATCGAGTGGAGCAGTATTGATAATACGAGCACCGTCTGGGCAATGAGTAAGTATCTCAGATGGAACAAGAGATCCGGCATAAAGACAAACTTGGCAAGTTGCTACTAACCTTTGTCCTCGCAGTGTTATTAGATCGGCAGCGCCCGGTCCTGCTCCTATAAAATGAACCGTCATGAGTTCTCTCCTTCAGCAATGGCACAAACAGCTAACCCATCATCCGAAATTTTTCTCGGTTCCAAAAGTTTAGCTGGACCCTTAAAAAAAGCTAGTGCAGCACTTTCTGCCACACTGCCAGTCTGTCGTTTTTCAATTACAACTGTTGATTTTGTTATTGTTTCCATTGATTTCATTAATTCATTTTCAACTGCAAACAATGGTAACTCATATATTCGAGCAAGTTCCCTCAATGCAGAATGATTAATCTTATCTTCGGGAGCAGAAAAACCAGCGATCTTATGTTGAGCACTGGCCTTATTCAGAGCATTAACAAGACTATCAATATTTGCCATTGATCTAAAACCAAAACCAGCGATACAGACTAGTGCCATCAGCGTATAACCACCCACTGAGTAATAGGATAAGACGCTTTCCAGCTACTTTTTCCACCAATCTGCTTTGGCTGTGAATACTCAAAACGCAATAATTGGCCGCCAAAATTTTCGGCACACTCAATAATCAAACGGTCAGTTTCAATTGTTACACCGTTAACGACTAAGCGAGTGCCAGCAGGAATAATTTTCCATATTTTTTCAAACGACTCAGCGCTAAATCCACCACCTATAAAAACTGCATCAGGGCGATCAAGTTTACTCAAAGCATCCATGATA
>CACLGX010000061.1 GCA_902606585.1 Paracoccaceae bacterium
GCTGCCAAACCCAAAGCGCGGGAGCGATTGAGAAAACTCCAAGGAAAATACTCATATAAGCAACAATAGTTAGGCTCGACTCTGTTCGCGATTGGATCTTGATAATGATCATTGCGACAGCCCAAAGTGCTGCTGACCCAGTGACCAATAGCGCACCTGTATCGATGGCAATGAGACCAGGCCGGAGAATAATTAGCATCCCCACGAATCCTAAGAAGATTGCGCTCCACCGATAGATGCGAAAACGCTCTCCTAACCCTATAACAGCGAGAATGGCCATGAAAATTGGTGCCGTGAAGCCCAGAGCCGTGACCTTAGCAATTGGTGAAATCGATAGTGCTGTGAAAAACATCAACATCGCTGCCATATTGATTACGCCTCGCAGCGCGTGCAAACCAATCTGCTTTGTGCGAAGAATTGCAAATCGAGAGCGCATCAAAAGTGGCAAAAGAAATGCTAGGCCGAAGATATTGCGGAAGAAGGCTATCTGAAAGGGTGGCAGGACTTCTGAGACGAAGCGCACTAATCCATGCATAATTGAAAACGCAACAGTGGACAGGCACATCAAAACTATCCCTCGCATTACAGGAGTTTGGCGTTTCCAAAACCTACTGGCCCCTTTGATGACGTAACTCTGACTTGCCATGGCTCCTCATTTTTACCGGGTTAATTAAGCCATTCAACCCGTGCGACGCGGTTCTCTCATCAGACCCACTAGATGTATTGGTGGCCGCTTAGTCAATAACTGGGCCATCAAAAACTATAGTTTTGTAAATATGATGAACGCCCATTTTCCACCACTTCGCAGCAATTACTTGAGCTTGAATTAGTAATTCTTTGTTTTCATAAACAGCCGTCGTCTTTTCGCATATTTTTTTGCCTAATAAAGATATGAACATTGGTAATAAATAAAACCAAATTAATGAACAAAATTCCTTTTGTTTTTCTTCAAATAGCTTAACATAGAACAATATTCACAATTAAAGGGTATTTTAGAATGGATAGCATAAATATTAAACTTATAGAAAGGATGCAAGAAAAGGCCGAGTTGTCACTCTTGGAGCTGTCTAAAAGCGTTGGGATATCCAAAACTGCCTGCTGGAACCGCTTGCAACGAATGGAAGAGGAAAAAGTTATTTTGGGTAGGAAAATTCTCTTCAATAGGAATGCTATAAATCTTCCAATAGTTGTTTTTCTCGCGATAAGTGTGGGTAGACATTCTCCGGATTGGGTTGAAGAATTTTTAGCAATTATTGAAAAATTTCCAGAAATTACCGAAGCACATAGGCTAACGGGAGAGGGTGCAGATTATCAGTTAAAAATTGTTTGCCCATCAATGGAAGCATATGACAAATTGCAACAACAACTAATAAGTGAGATTGACTTTACTGCAATGTCTACAAAGATCTCTCTTAAAGAACTAAAGAATGAGCAAGCCCTTCCACTATCTCACCTAAAGTCACCAGAGGTCACTCTGTAAAGTTGGAAGCACATATTCACTGGGATATACGAATAAATTAAGTTTGCTCGTTGGAGGCGAACGCTAGCATTTTGGCAAGAATTGTTACTTAAGCAGGGCGAGGGGCAAGCGGGAAGGGGTTTTTTTGTAATTCGGAATTCATGTAAACATATACCGCTTCAATTACCATAAACGAGTTGAACGCTTTGCCGCAACATAACTGCCTTGGCGATCCGCTGCACGTTTGGAAATTCATGTATTTCTGGGTGGCCTCGTGATGTTTCAAGCCAAGTTGTCAGCATAAATAGGTAGATATCTGCAGCACTAAACTGATGACCTAATATCCATTGATTATCACCAATTTGGTCATCGATAACTTGCCATGTTTCTCTCAGTCTTCGACACCCTCTTCGTTGTGCGCTTGGTTCATCTTCTGGTGTATTGGCAAATCTGTGGGCATGATAATCTAGCTGGAACGCGGTCTGAATAGAGCTCGAGAAGTAAACTATTGTTTGAAGAAATAGGCTGCGCTCTGGCGCATTTACAGCTGGTGCTAGGTTGGCCCCGCTGTGCCGATCGCAAAGGAATATGGTAATAGCGGCACATTCATACATCGCGCTATCGTCCCAAAGAAGAACCGGAACCCAGCCATTTGGGTTTAACTTCAATTGTTCCGCTGGACGGGGTTTTCGTCTGTCTGTGGTTGTTTGGATCAACTCGTAGGATGCACCAATTTCTTCAAGCAAAACTCTGATCCCCATCGATGCAGTTCCATCCACATAATACAATTTATAAATCATATTTACCCTCGATATTGTACCTGTAATTTAGGTGACAAACCAGTAATGCTATTAATTAAAAAGCCTTACAATCCTTTACCTGAGTTTTTTGTGATATGGGGTTTTTCCAATTTTTGTCGTCATCCGCAATAGAGTTATAAGTTAATGAAACTGGGAAATTATTATCCATATCAAGTGTAACGAGTGTGTAAATATAATCACCCTTTTGAAACCCATCTTTTCTACTTATACAAACAGGTCGTTCTGTATAATTAAAAGGTAATGAGGTACAAAAAAATTCCTCTACTTCTCCCGTTGGAAAAATCTCTACAAATTTATTTTCGTATTTAATCATCTGTGCATAGGGTTGACCTTCGTCAAGAAGAGAACATTCGTAGACAGCATTAGCACTAGCTGCGCAGGTTAACCCCAAAGTTATTGATAAAAATATTATTAGTTTTTTCATTCTTAATTCTTCCCCTCAGGTTTTCGACAGCTTAACTCAAGCTACGGATCATGCAACACTTGACGCTACATTGGCTGCAAACGAATTAACTCAATAAATGAATTAGTAGTCTCATTTTCGTGGCGTTTTTCATTAATTCTGATTATTTTTGTGGAATTGACCTACTAGCAGTTTGGCTATCTCTTTTCCAACTTCAGGATGATCAAAGAAAGGAACATTGAGGCTAATTTCAGCTAGCCATTTTGGGTCTTTATCGATCTGGTATTGTTTCCATAAGTTTGCAACTAAAGCCCGATTTTCCATAAATGACTTTTTGCTCATCTATTCATTCTCATACAAAACAATACCAGAGAAAGCCTCAGTTCGACTGCCATTTTCGTAAAGGTCAATCAATGGAGTTATACTATCTAACCAGTCCAAACCAGATGCAATATCTTCAGTTCGGTTTTCTATGCTTTTGTAAGTATTAATTGCTGCATATTCGTTGTCACCTAAACTAAGTACCTGCCAAGATTGGGAACTTGAGTTATCAAAATTTCTGAGTTCTTCAATCAATTGATTTTCTGAACCTACTTTGGCTTTGAATTTGGTAACAGTTGTTACAAGCTCATCCATGCTTTTCATCCTTATTTCATTTCTCAATTATAATTTTTAGTACATCTAACTCAAGCCAGTTTATTACAGGACAAAACTAATTTAGAGATGAAAATAATTATCTATGGAAGTATCAATTATCCTTGGAGCAAGGGGTAGACGGTATCGGTAGTCAAATTATTATAAATAATGGCAACTGCACAATTTCAGTTTGGTGTGATAGTGTCTGAGAGTAAGAAGATTAAATATCCCTACAGTTGTTGTTTGTTTAAGGTAAGACAATGGTGTAAATGGTATTTCTCTAAACTTTAAGAAAGAGTTAAATTGGTTAAACTAAATAATCTTTTTCAATCCCTTAGGATACGGGGTAAAGAGTTTAAAAATCGCATTTTTTCTACCGGCCACATGGCGGTTATGCTTGATGATGGAACACCTTCTCAGAGACTTGCGGCCTATCATGGAGCAAAGGCACATGGTGGTGC
>CACLGX010000062.1 GCA_902606585.1 Paracoccaceae bacterium
CAATCTTACATGCCCATGATGTATCAGCGTAGCTGACATATCTACCATTATTCTTTTTTTGGTCATTTATTCTCTTTCTATTTATTATTTGACTATTTGGCACAGAAAAATCTTTGCTTTTGATTAAATTTGGCTCTTGTTGCTATAATAATGAGTTTTAGAAGTTTTCTAATCTGGGAATAATCAAGGTCTTTTGTAGCGATCCTCTAACCTTAAGATATCATCCTCTCCAAGATAAGAACCCGTTTGTACTTCAATTAGAACCATTGGTAGCTTTCCGGGGTTTTCCAATCGATGTGATGTGCCCAATGGAATATGGACAGACTCTCCCTCTGCGACAAGTTTTTCATTTTTTCCTATTATGACTTTTGCAGTGCCCTCTACTACAATCCAATGTTCTGATCTATGGAAATGACTTTGAAGACTTAAAGCTGCGCCAGGATGTACTAAAATCTTTTTGACTTGAAAGCGGTGAGATATCGTTAAGCTTTCAAACCAGCCCCAAGGTCTATGTTCTTTGGGAAAAACCTCTGCCTGATCTACCTCAAATTCTTTAAGATGCTCCACTACTCTTTTAACTTCTTGAGCCCGATCTTTGTGGGTAATTAATACAGCATCTGGCATCGCTATCGCAGCTATATTATTTAAACCTAAACCAACTATCTGTTGATTTGTATTTTCTGAACGCAGTAAAGTGTTATTACAGTCAAGTGCATGAGCGTTTTTTGAAGTTGATACTCCATCCTTATCTGGGGCCATTTCCTCCCAAACAGAATCCCAACCTCCAAGGTCAGACCAACTACTTAATAAAGGCACCACCATTAGGTTTTTAATTTTCTCCATTATTTGGTAGTCTATACTTATACTATCACACCGTGACCATGGATCTGGGTCTAAACGGAAAAAACCCAAGTCGTCGTGACCTGCTTCTAAAGAAGCTGCCACTGGTTCCAAAAGATCCTTTCCAAATACTTTGAAGGCGTTGATCATGTCGACAGCCTTGAATAAAAATATACCAGCGTTCCACATAAAATTTTTGTTTTTTACCATTTGTTCGGCTGTTTTCTGATCTGGTTTTTCTGTAAACTTTTTAAGCTTGGCTGGGAATTTACCCTGATCGCTATGTACCTCTAAATATCCATAACCCTGTTCTGCTCGAGTTGGTTTCACACCGAA
Source organism: Paracoccaceae bacterium (assembly GCA_902606585.1). Classification (GTDB taxonomy): domain Bacteria; phylum Pseudomonadota; class Alphaproteobacteria; order Rhodobacterales; family Rhodobacteraceae; genus Salinivivens. The sequence goes on from CACLGX010000062.1 coordinate 1,177, forward strand.
TGTTATAATGTTTCCCTCTTTAACACTTTCTAACCCTTCATTTATGGCCTTATGGAAGCTTTCAGTGTTTGGCATTAGATGGTCGGAGGGAGCAATTAATACAATTGCTTCTCTATTTTTTTTGAAAGCGTAAAGACTCGCAGCTAGAACTGCTGGAGCAGTGTTTTTGCTTTGTGGTTCAATCAAAATTGGGCCTGACTGTAAACCGACAGAATTCAGTTGATCTTGAACAATAAAACGAAAGTTTTCGTGTGTTAAAGTTAAATGTGGTTCAAATTTAATAAATTCTGATGAAGTTAGACGAAGAGCTGTCTGCTGAAAAAGACTATGGTCTCCAAATATTTCTGAAAATTGTTTTGGGTAAGATTTGCGTGAGAGTGGCCACAATCGACTTCCCACACCACCTGCTAACAGTACCGGCAAAATACATTCCATTAAACAAAATTCCTTAGGCTTTCTGAAAATTAAATTGCGCTATACTGATGTTAAATGGGTTTGAAAGTGTTATTCGAACCATAGTATCCAAGCAACCCAAACACATTTTAAATTTCGTGCAATATAAGTTACTCTTTTAGTATTTACAAGACAAGTTTAAATGCATTTTTACTTCATTTGCCAACCCATTTTGTAGTTATTTTTAGTAATGTTTTCAAAACGAAGTCACTTTTTTATGATTTTAATATGTCATAAAATTATCAATCTCTATACTGATTATTTTTTAAACTGAGATTTGAAAGCTCAATTATCATTCTTTTGAGGTTCAACCTAACGTATTAATCCTATTTTCCAATTAGTTGAGTTTGATTAAACACTCTAGGGTTTTTATTTAACTTATACAAAAAGGATACTGGATTGTGTATATTTTTTCGGTAAGTTAAGATGATAGACTGGGGCAATTATTGTTCGAAATTAAAAACATTTTAATCATTAATGAGATTAGTTCTATCTTTTGGAAATATATGCAAATACTTGCCAATATTTGCAGTCTAACATAAGGATTATTTTTTTCACATTTTTCAACACGTTGTTAGTATTAAAAAGGACGTATTAATATTTGAATCAAGAGTATCCAAAATGAAAAAAGATCAGTCTTTAAAATTACTTTCAATTACTAACCACGTTGATGATCGCGGTTTATTTGCAGAGACTTTCAGTGCAGAAAGTTATTTGGGTAAGGGGGTTAATGTTGAATTTGTTCAAGACAATTTCTCGCTTTCGCGAGATGCGGGCACAATGCGTGGGCTTCATTTTCAATCTCCTCCAAAAGCACAAGCTAAATTGATAAGTTGTATTCGTGGAGCAATTTTTGATGTTGCAGTTGATATTCGCAAGGGAAGTCCGAATTTTGGAACTTGGGAAGCATTTAAATTAACTCAAACTAATGGAAAGCAGTTGTATGTTCCCATAGGATTTGCACATGGTTTTATAACATTAGAGCCAGACAGTGAGGTGATTTACAAATGTTCGAATTACTATGCCCCTGAAGCAGAATTCTCCATAATATGGAATGATCCAAACTTGGCTATCGATTGGCCATTAGATAAAAAGCCAATTGTAAGTGATAAGGACAGTATTGCATCTTCTTTTAAAGATTTAAGAACTCCCTTTATCTTTGGTGTAAACTCATGAAGATTCTTATTACTGGTGGTGCTGGCTTTATAGGCTCCGCGGTAGTTCGGCTTGCTATAGAAAAGGGTGACTCGGTTATTAATGTCGACGCCTTGAAATATTCGGCATGTCTTGAAAATTTATCCTCAATCGCGAGCCATAAAAATTATATTTTTACTCACGTGGATATCACGGATCGATTAGCTTTGGATAACATTTTTTCTACCTATCAACCAGATTCTGTAATGCATTTAGCCGCCCAGTCCCATGTTGACCGATCTATTGACAACCCCATAGACTTTATTGAGGCTAATATTTTGGGAACATACAATTTACTAGAAGCCTCGCGATATTACTGGCAAGCTAAAAACCGCTCAAAAACATTTCGTTTTCACCATATTAGCACAGATGAGGTTTTCGGTAGTCTTCCTGACGACAAAAATATTAAGTTCACGGAAGATAGTTCATATAGGCCTAGAAGCCCTTATTCCGCATCAAAAGCTAGCTCCGATCATTTGGTCCGTGCATGGCATGAAACCTATGGGCTACCAATTTTAGTTACTAACTGCTCCAATAACTATGGTCCGTTTCATTTTCCAGAAAAGCTTGTTCCTGTTGTCATTCTTAACGCGCTTGCTGATAAATCTATTCCAATATATGGCGATGGCAGCAATATCCGCGATTGGCTATATGTTGAGGACCATGCTGATGCATTGCTAACTGTTATTAAAAAAGGTCAAGCTGGTAGAAGTTATAATATAGGTGGTGGAAATGAGTGTACTAATCTTGAATTGGTTCATATGATTTGCAAGATATTAGATAGGCTTAAGCCTAGATTAAAAGGCCCGTATTCCGACCTCATTACATTTGTTATAGATCGTCCTGGGCATGACGCACGTTACTCGATTGATTCTAAAAGGATAAGA
>CACLGX010000063.1 GCA_902606585.1 Paracoccaceae bacterium
ATTTTAAGTTTATTTTTTGTTATTTTGCCTGGACATCTAATTGCTAAACCTGGACCGGGAAAAGGGTGTCGATTAATGAAATTCTTAGGTAATTTTAGCTCTCTTCCTAATGCCCGGACTTCATCTTTAAAAAGTTCTCTCAATGGTTCGACTAATTTCAAACCCATTTTCTCCGGCAAACCGCCGACATTGTGATGCGATTTGATTGTAACTGAAGGACCGCCCTTAAATGATACACTCTCTATAACGTCTGGATAAAGGGTCCCTTGTGCTAAAAATTCAGCATTTTCAATTTCATTTGCGTACTTTTGAAACACATCGATGAATAATCGTCCTATTATTTTACGTTTGGTTTCAGGGTCAGATTGCCCCTCTAAATTATCTAAAAAAAGTTCTGATTCATCTGCATGTATAAGAGGAATGTTATAATTTTCTCTAAACATTGTTACGACTTCTTCGGCTTCTCCTTGTCGGAGTAAACCGTGATCTACAAATACACAGGTAAGTTGATCTCCGACAGCTTCATGAATGAGGACAGCAGCTACCGAGCTATCTACGCCTCCCGACAACCCGCAAATAACTCTTTTGGACCCTACTTTTTCTCTAATTTTTTTAATTGCTCTTTCTCTGTAGGCTTCCATTGTCCAATTTTGGTTAATGCCTGCAATTGAGATAAAATTTTCAAACAAAGTCTGTCCATTGGGTGTATGATGAACTTCGGGATGAAACTGGACAGCATAAAAATGGCGCTCTGTATCGCCAATGATTGCATATGGAGCATTTGGAGAAAAACCAAAAACTTCAAAGCCTGGTGCGATGCTACTGACGTGGTCGCCGTGGCTCATCCAGACCTGTTCTTTTTGATCAAGAAACCATCCTTTCATAAAATCTGACGAATTTTTTCTTTCAACGAAAGCTTTTCCAAATTCAGCAGTTCCTATTCCAGATTTTACTTCACCACCAAGCTGGTGCATCATTACTTGCTGGCCATAGCAAATCCCTAATAGGGGAACTCCGATTTCAAAAATAATTGGGTGCGCTCTTGGGCTTCCATCTCTTGTAACACTGTCTGGCCCACCGGACAAAATTATTGCTTTTGGCGAAAGTTGATCGACCAAATGCTCATTTACATTCTGATATGGATGTATCTCACAATAAACGTTAAGTTCCCGCAGTCGCCTTGCTATTAATTGGGTAACTTGGCTTCCAAAATCTACAATGAGTAGGCAATCGTAAGAATTATTATTCATAAGCGCCGTCTATTATTTATCTCAACATCATTCAAGTTTATAAGCTAAAAATTGACTCAGTTTATTATCTGATGACATGTCGCTTTCACCTCTCAATAGCCGCAAATCTAAGGACATTGAAATAGAGCTATTGATAGTAAGCAAGGGATTATCAATGAAGTCACAGGGTTCTTATTTTTGTCAGATGTAACTTTTAAAAAAAGAACAAGAGGTGGCGGTGGTGCCGCTCGTCGTGCTTCTCGAACCGCTATAAGTTTCGAAACAGCAAAATTTATAGAGCGAAAAATACCCCTTTTCGAAATTTTAAATGAAAAGGCTTTAGAGATAATAGAGGCTAATGCTGAACTTATGTTGGAAGAAGTGGGCGTGGCTTTTGTTAATAATTCAAAGGCACTTGAGCTATGGAGAAATGCAGGAGCAGATGTGGACGGCGAGAGAGTTCATGTACCCAGGGGTTTGGCTCGTAAACTTATAAAAACGGCGCCTTCTAGTTTTACGCAGCACGCTAGGAACCCCAATCGATCTGTCGAAATTGGAGGTAATTCATTAGTGTGTGCTCCAGTCTATGGGCCCCCGTTTGTTAGAGATATAGATGGTGGTAGACGCTATGCGACGATTGAGGATTTCCAAAAGTTTGTAAAACTAGGGTATATGTCCAAGTGGCTGCATCATTCGGGTGGAACACTTTGTGAGCCCACCGACGTTCCAGTCAATAAGCGACATTTAGATATGTTACTCGCTCACATGACGCTTTCAGATAAGCCCTTTATGGGTTCGGTTACAGAGCCCTCGAGAGCACAAGATAGTGTTGATATGTGCGAGATATTATTTGGCTCTGAATTTGTTCAAAATAATACAGTAATGACTTCGCTGATTAATATTAATTCTCCAATGACTTTTGATGATGTCATGATGGGTGCCATGGAGGTTTACGCCAAAAATAATCAGGCATGTATCGTATCTCCTTTTATTGTTGGTGGTGCAATGGCTCCGGTGTCAATTGCCGGTACTTTAACGCAGGTTTTGGCTGAGGTTTTAGCTGGTGTTGCATATAACCAATTAATTAGACCTGGCGCGCCAGTAATTTTTGGGACTTTCGTTTCGTCCATTGATATGAATTCAGGAGCGCCCACTTTTGGGACGCCAGAAGCGAGCCATATCCTTTATGGAGCAGGTCAATTGGCCCGTCGTCTAAGGTTGCCGTTTAGATCTGGGGGAGGGCTTTGTGGCTCTAAGTTGCCTGACGCCCAAGCTGCTTATGAATCAGCTAATACATTGAACGCGGCTTTACTTGGTGGGGTCAACTTTATGTTGCATGCCTGTGGCTGGTTAGAGGGCGGGTTAGTGTCTTCATTTGAAAAGTTTGTTATGGATGCAGATCAGTTGGGTTGTTTGCATCAGATGGCTAAGGGTGTTGCTATAGATGAGAACGCTCAGGCTCTAGATGCTATTAGAGAGGTGGGTCCCGGCGGACACTATTTGGGTTGCGCACATACACAGGCTAATTTTCAAACTGCATTTTGGAGATCAGATCTATTTGATTATAAACCTTTTGAAACCTGGCAAGAGGAAGGGGGGTTGGACACGATGTCTCTGGCTTCAAGAAGGGTTAAAAATCTGTTAGATAATTATACCAAACCTTCCTTAGAACTTGGAGTTGAGGAGGCTTTAAACGCATATGTTAATAATAAAAAAGCCACAATGCCTGATAGTTTTACTTAGTAAATTCACTATTTTTTACAAAGCATAGTAATTTTATTAAATTATCCTTATATTTATTAAAAAAAATGCTATATCAACCGCATATAAGGGTGATTATTATGCGAGATCTTAAAATTCCTAGCCAAAGACATCCCGAAAAGGCTCATAAGGTTGATAATCCTCAACCTAAAAAGCCCGATTGGATACGTGTTAAAGCACCTGTCAGTGAGGGATACAAGAAAACTCGTGATATAATGCGTGATAATGGCCTGGTGACGGTATGTGAGGAGGCAGGTTGCCCCAATGTGGGCGAGTGCTGGAGCCAAGGTCATGCGACCATGATGATTATGGGCGATATATGTACGCGAGGGTGTTCTTTTTGTAACATAGCAACGGGTAAGCCCTCCAATTTAGATGTTTTTGAACCAGGTCGAGTGGCGGTTGCTGTTAAAAAACTTGGGCTAAAGCATGTCGTAATTACGTCTGTTGACCGAGACGACTTAAATGATGGTGGCGCAGATCACTTTGCTCAAACAATCAGAGCGGTAAGGAAACAAAGCCCTAGTACGACGATCGAAATTTTGACGCCTGATTTCTTAAAGTGTGAGGATAATACCTTAGAAATTGTTGTTAAGGCAAAGCCGGACGTGTTTAATCATAATTTGGAGACTGTTCCAGGACTTTACCCTGAAGTTCGGCCTGGAGCTC
>CACLGX010000064.1 GCA_902606585.1 Paracoccaceae bacterium
CGGTATACAAAAGGTAAAGCAAAACGAATTTTACGCCTTTGACATACTCCTTGATTCTACACATAGGAGGAGCCTAACAACAAAGCCTAAATCAAACCTATTTATATTAGGTGCTGTTGTAATAATTATTTTTATAGCAACATTAGCAATGTTTCATTTAAACTCTATGAACGATACGACTACTACACCTATGATAGTAGAAAAATCATCTAAACCTAAAATTTTAGTTATGCCAATTAAAACCTCTGGCTTATCCAAAGATCAAAAGGGTTTTGCAAATGGTGTTACGGAAAGCATGATAGCCACACTTTCGGGATATAAAGCGATCAATGTATTATCTAGTAGCACCAGCTTTCACGCTGAAAAAACAAAAATGATTGATGAGAAAATTAGAGATGAATTTGGAGTAAATTTTTTAATTAGAGGCTCAATGCAAATAATGGGTGGTGATGCACGGCTCAATCTTGAAATAACTGACTTGGAAGATTTAAAAGTTTCAGTTTCCAAAAAAAGGGATTTTAATTTGAATGACGTTTTTAAAATCCAAGATGAACTAAGTAACGAAATTTTGAATGAACTTCAAATAAACCTCGGAGTGGGTTCTGGTCAAGGAAGTAACTGGGCAAAAGATTATAAGTCCATGGAAGATTTCAATTTGTTTTTAAATTGGCGTCAGGAATGGCGAAAATTTACTAAGAGTGGATATATAAATTCAAAAAGAATGTTTGATGAGTTAAAACTTTCCTATCCCGATGAAACAAGACCACTTCTAGTACTAGAAGCGTGGCAGTTACACCAAAAACTTTTGCTTGGGCTAAGTACTAATAAACAAAAAGATATAGAAAGACTATCGTTTACTCTAAATAGAGCAATAGAATTAGACCCCACTTCTCCAGATGCTTTTGCTGCTAGATCCATGATAGGAATTAGGTTTCTAGATAGAACTTGTGAGCAATCTTTGATGGATCTAGAAAAAGCCGCAGAAATAGGAAGTACAGTTGATACACTGACTATTGCTGGAGATGTTTACGAACGCTGCGGTGACATAAAAAGTGGTATAGAAGCAAAAAAAGACGCGCTATCGTTAGTACCAAACGACACAGGTTGGTTTATTACCAGAAATCTTGTTATGTCGCTGTACAAAGATAACCAGATCAGTGAAATCTATAAAGTTATTGGGAAAGATATTGAAGCGGAAGATATGGCGCCAAGGATTCTTGCCATTTATGCATTCCTTGAGCAGCAAGACGGTAACATGCAAAAAGCAAAAGAATACTTTGAGAGGGCTAAAAAGAATAACTTCAACAGAAAAAAATTTGAGCGCCAGTTTAATTCTTCGCAAAAAGAGCTTTTAGAAAAAACTATCATTGGACTAATAAAACTAGGTAACCTGGAATAAAAAAGATATAAAAGCCGATTACTTAGCAACCTAACCGCTGCTAGTTTTTGCTCGCAATACCCTTCTTTAGCCACGGTAGAAAATGTAGATCCATTTTGGCCCCAGGCATAGCCAATATTTCTTTATTTTACAAAATCAATGAGTTTAAATGCGAACCAAGAACGTTTCTAAAGTTTTGGCCAAAGAGCAGAATATAAGCGTTCATTATTTCAATTTAAACTTTAATCCTTCATGTAAATTTTTGTGACACCGATACCAGCTGCTTGATAGGCATCATAAATTTCATCAGCTCCTGATGTTCTTAAAATATCGGGATCACCTTGTGATCTAGTTGCAACAATAATTTTTCCATTAAATCCAAACTTTCTAGCTTGCTTAACTGACCAATTTTGCGCAGCGTATTCGGGCAAAGCTAGAACAATAGCATTTAAGTTTCCAAATCTAAAAGCTGACCAAAAACCGGGGTCTTCTGCATCGGCATACGTAACTCGTCTACCCTCTTCTAAATGCCTTTTTACTCTATTGGTATCAGCATCAAAACCTACGACTTTAATGTTATTTCGTACTAGATTTTCAAAAATGGGTTGCCCCACTCTTCCCATACCTATTAACATGACATCCGCGCCACCGCACGTATGCGGTTGCTCATCGGGATGATGCTTATTTCGTTCAAATTTTACCAGATATGGTTCCAAAAACTCATAAATCTTGTGCACATTCTTATTTAAAATTGCACCAATAACGAAGCTCATACAAACACTAAAAATCAAAATTGAATATTCGCGCTGCGAAAGCATTCCACTTTTTAAAAAATCAGAAATCAAAATGATTGAAAATTCAGAGTACGTTGCAAGTGAAATAACAATTAAGAATGATGTATATGCCCGAAGTTTAAAGGCTAACAGTAAGCCAAACAAAATTATTGTTTTTATAAATAGAAAGCTTACCACCAAAAGAGAATGTCCGGTAATATCAAAATTTATATTCAAACTCATCCCTAAGTCGATGAAGAATGCCAAAAGTAGTAGCTCTCGAACGCTCCAAATTTGGCTGCTTAGTCGGTCCGCTATTTTGTAATTTGCCAAAAGCATGCCAACAGTTAAGGCGCCTATTTCACCGGTAAGACCTGCGTTTTTGAAAAGTGTAGCACCCAATAGCAACGCTACCAATATCGTAGCTAGAAGCTCAAGCTCTTCAGAAGTTTCCATTCTTTCGAATGACAACTTAACCAATGGAATGAGTATCGGTAAAAATAAAAGGTACAAAGTTGATACATTCCAATTATTCTCACTGGTATAAATCAAAAGAGCCAGTGCTAGTATATCTTGGAAGACTAATACAACTAGTGCTAGTCTTCCATGAAAAGTAGTTGCTTCTCGGCGTCCCTCTAATGCCTTTGAGGCAATTATTGTGCTAGAAAACGTTAACGCCAAACATATTAAGATTTTTGAATGCAGCGGCAACTTTAAGATTAGGAGAAAAAATAAAATCATTAAAACTGTTGCGGTATGGATAAGAAAAACAAAAAACAACGAACGATTTAAAAGAGATGAAGGTTTAATTTTCAAACCGATTGAGAAAAGCAATAATTCGACGCCTAGTTCAGCTGGCAAACTAAGATAATTTTGCTGGTCTCCCAGTCCAAATGACTGGAAGAGATAGCCTGAAAAAATAAAACCAATGATAACTGGAATTGAAAGAAATTTACAGATGTGACCTGCAAGAAAAGCTCCCAAGATCCAGATTAGTATTGTCTCCAAAAATATATGTCCCTTTAAATATTTAAATTAGAATATTCAATTCTTTTCGCTTTTCGCTTCTCAGTCATCTAAAAACCCATTTTTATGTAAAAATTATCACAAATCTGGCCCAAAAGATTATGCCAAATTTTTCTTACAAATAAATGGACTTCCATGTTTATTGGCGCTTTTTAAGCTCACGGTCTACTTAAATGAAAATAACGCCAAACTTAATACTACTTGGAACAAAAAGTTTATCAATTAGTACTCTCAAATGCACAAATTAATATCGGATTAAAAACAGCACATCTCCATATCAGTTTAAATACTCGCATTTGGTATATTCTAGAGCTTACTGAGATAGAGGAAAGACTCAGGCCTTAGAGAATGTACAATAAATAGGGAAAATTTTACGCTTTATGAACTGACTTAACGTCAATCACACATTTAATATCTTTGTTAAAACCTGAT
>CACLGX010000065.1 GCA_902606585.1 Paracoccaceae bacterium
ATTTGGATTTTGCATCGATTGCGAGGAAAGTCGTTACCTTGCTAATCAGTCAGGCGATATATTTATTGAAAGGAGTTCTGGCTCTGGGCTCGTATTAAGATGTGCAGGTCTAAAAAAGGCTTTTTCTACTGATGAGAGCAATTTGACTAGCGATGTAAAAAAAATCATTGGTTGGTATCTCGAAAAACAAAATAGTGAGGAGACTGAACGACCGATGCGGATGCGAGATGTTGTGTCAAAAAATAAATTTCCATGGAAAACGAGTAATGAATTAAAAAAGCCTCTATTAGAGGAAGTAACCGTTGGTAGTTATCAAGGATATTTTGTTTTAGCTGCGCCATTTGGCCAATTAAAAAGCGAACATTTGCGAAAACTGGCAGCTGTCAACCAAAAGATTCAGTTCACAATTAATAGAATGCTGATTACTGAAAGCCTACCAAAAAAAAATCATGGCTTAGTAAATGAGCCGCATGATAATCGGTTAAAGATGAATGTATGCCCTGGAGCTCCACACTGCTCGTCGGCAACCATAAAAACTAGGCATTTAGCAGAAAGTTTAGCGCATCAAAAAGACTTTATTCTTAGAGGAAATATTCATATTTCAGGGTGCTCCAAAGGATGTGCATCACCTAACTCTAAAGATATGTGCATAGTGGGTAATGAGGGTACATATGATATTGTCGAGAAAGGTTATGCTTGGGATAAACCAGTCGTTAAATGTTCATCTCAGACTTCAGTTTTAGAACATTTAAAGGAAATAAGGTCTTAAAGATTCACTATGCCACATACTTATGAAAAAGATGGAGCAGCAATCTATGCTGAATCATTTGCAACTATAAGAAATGAAGCTGATCTGGCGCGTTTCAGTGAAATTGAAGAAGTCGTTGTGGTGCGTATGATACATGCGGCAGGAATGGTTGACTTGGCTCCATTTGTTCAATTTACATCAAATTTTGCTGTTTCAGCTAGAGCTGCCTTGGAAGCAGGTGCTCCAATTTTGTGCGATGCCCGCATGGTAAGTGAGGGCATAACTCGTTCTAGATTACCCGTAAATAATGAGGTTATATGCACCCTTCAGCACCCTGAAGTACCTCAAATGGCAAAAGAATTTGGGAATACTCGCTCCGCAACGGCTCTTGAACTATGGCGGCCCTATCTTGATGGGGCTGTTGTAGCAATTGGAAACGCACCTACCGCCCTGTTCCATCTTCTGAATATGTTAGAGGATAAAAACTGTCCAAAACCAGCTGCGATTATTGGATGTCCAGTTGGTTTTGTGGGTGCAAGCGAGAGCAAAGATGCATTAATGAATTCAAAATTAGTACCCAGCTGTATTGTGAAAGGGCGTTTAGGAGGAAGTGCTATTACTGTGGCAGCGATAAATGCTTTAGCGAGCCGAATTGAATGAAAAATGTAAGCTCGGAAATAGGGACAATTTATGGTATTGGTTTGGGACCCGGATCAGTTGATCTAATGAGTGTAAGGGCAGACAGATTAATAAAATCTTGTAGTTTTATAGCGTTTTTTAGAAAAGCTGGTAGGCCTGGTCATGCGCGCCAAATAGTCTCTGAAATCTTGCCTGAAAATGTCAAAGAGTATGCGATGGAGTATCCCACTACAACGGAGATTCCACTTACTGATCCAAGATATAAAAAAGTCATGACATCTTTCTATGATGAGTGTTGTTGGCACCTAAAATCTGTAATCGAAAGCGGAGAAGATGTTTGCGTTCTTTGCGAGGGCGATCCGTTTTTTTATGGTTCCTTTATGCACATTTATGAAAGGCTTCGACTTGAAGTTCCGATCGAGGTAGTTCCGGCAATCACTGGAATGTCAGCAGCATGGACCGCAACACGGGTACCGATAACTTGGGGTGATAATATCCTAACCATTTTAACGGGTACACTATCTGAAAAAAAACTATTTGATAAAATTAGCACAACTGATGCAGCTGTCATTATGAAAGTTGGCCAAAATTTAGGGAAGATAAGAAACGCAATTACCTTGGCTGAACGTGAAGGAGATGCATTTATTGTTGAATTTGCTGCTATGTCAAATCAATTTGTTTGCAGATTGTTAGATTATACCAAAGAAGTTGCTCCCTATTTTTCTATTATTATTTTGCATGGTAAGGCAAAATAAAATGGTAAAATTACTTACTATAGCTGGCTTGGGTCCCGGTAATCCAAATCTGGTAACACCTAATGTGCAAGAAGCAATTTCATCTGCAACAGATGTTGTAGGATATATTCCCTATGTGGCCAGGATACCCCCACGTGACGGTTTGGTTTTGCATCCTTCTGATAATAGAGTTGAGCTCGAGAGGGCTGAATTTGCGCTGGATTTGGCGGTTTCCGGAAAGAAAGTTTTGGTAGTATCGTCTGGTGATCCGGGCGTTTTTGCTATGGCTGCGGCAGTATTTGAAATTTTGGATAAAAATCCACGACAATGGAACGACGTGGATGTACAAATTCTTCCTGGCATAACGGCAATGTTGGCAGCTGCTGCAAAAATTGGTGCACCTCTGGGTCATGATTTTTGTGCTTTGAATTTGAGTGATAATCTTAAACCTTGGGAATTGATCGAAAAGAGACTCTTGCTTGGTATTGAGGCTGATTTTGCTATGGCGCTCTATAATCCCAGGTCCAAATCAAGACCGGAGGGTTTCAAGAAAGTTCTAACTATATTAAAGCGTGAATGTTCCATAGATCGACCAATAGTATTTGCCCGCGCTATCTCTACTCCTGAGGAGCGAATTCAAATTATGAACCTAGCACAAGCCAAACCAGAAATGGCAGATATGCAGACAGTTGTAATCATAGGATCTAGCCAAACAAAAGTTTTATTACAAAACGGAAAAACTTTTGCATATACACCGCGATACTCTAAACTTGATTTACCCAATTAAGCGCGGCATTTACTTGGAAAATTTCCGTTCGACTAGGCATCTTAGGCCTTTCAACCATGATAACGGATACACCTAAATTTCTTGCAACTTCTATTTTGGAATATGAGCCGCTACCTCCTGAATTTTTGGCTATCACTAATTCAATTTTGTGTTTTTCGAACAATGCTGTGTCATTTTTGATAGTAAACGGGCCCCTCGAAATATTAATAAAGTGATCTGGGAATTTAAGTGGCCTTTCAGGCGGGTCG
>CACLGX010000066.1 GCA_902606585.1 Paracoccaceae bacterium
ATTCTGTGTAGAAAGACATAGGTCAGATTTTCTAAGTTTAATAAAAAATGATTTAGATTATGTGATCGGCAATAAAGAAGAAATAATGGCTTTATTCGAAACAGACAATTTTGAAAACGCTCTATCAAAAGCTGCCAATATTTCGCCTCTCGTGGTTTGCACGCGATCTTCAGAGGGTGTAACGGCAATCCAAAATGGAAATCGTGTAGATTTTAAGGTCAAGTCTATTACTCCAGTTGATGCAACTGGGGCAGGCGATCAGTTTGCTGCAGGTTTTTTATATGGTTTAGCAAAGAATAGTGATTTAGAAATAGCCTGCTCGATGGGTTGTATTTGTGCAGAAGAGGTAATAGGGCATGTGGGACCTAGACCTGAGATAAGTTTAACGAGCAAGTTTTCAGAAATGGGCTTGATTTAGAAAAAATAAAATTTGTTAGTTAATATCAGTTAAGACTGTCCAAGACAGTAGAAATTCTAAGGTAGAGAAAATGGGTTATAGTTACGACGAAAACAACATATTTGCAAAGATTTTACGAGGAGAAATTCCAAACAAAACTGTTCTTGAAACAGCTCACAGTTTAGCCTTTGAGGATATAAGCCCTGCTGCTCCTGTTCATGTTCTGATAATACCTAAAGGACCATATGTTTCCGTTGATCATTTTGCTGATGAGGCAACTGATGAAGAGATCATTGATTACACCAGGGCAATTGGTGAGGTTTGCAAAATTACGGGTGTTCAACCTTCATCTGGCGGAACAGGATTTCGTTCGATAGCAAATACTGGCTCAGACGCAATTCAAGAAGTTCCACATTTCCACACACATATAATAGGTGGACGCAATTTAGGTAGAATGATATCCCAAGCCTAAAAAGCGTTCAGGCAAAAACTATTAAAATTAACTAACTAGATTTAGAGAAATTAAATGTCACTAGAGGAGCCCGAAGTAAAAATTGTAGATACATATAGAGTGGCCTGCGATGGTGGTGAAGGAGCTCTAGGGCACCCGCGAGTTTGGCTTCAAATTCCCAAAGAGCGAGGCTGGGTAGAATGTCCTTACTGCGATTGTAGGATACAACATAAAGATTTTGCCCTTAAAGACTAATCAGTGTGATAAAGAAAAAAAATAGCCTAAGTTAATTTTAAAACTAAAAGTAATAGTCACCTTTTAGAGACTAGTCTATTCTATGTGGAATATCGGGAGTTGATCATGGGTTTTGGAAAAGGGCATCATTTACACTTGATTGATGGATCCGCTTTTATTTTTAGAGCATACCATGCACTTCCACCGCTCACAAGAAAATCAGATGGTTTGCCCATTGGTGCTGTAAGTGGCTTTTGTAATATGCTTAATCGCTACATAGAGGATAATGATGGGCCTGATGCCCCCACGCATGTCGCAGTAATTTTTGATCATTCAGGCCACAGCTTTAGAAATGACGTTTATGACGGTTATAAGGCAAATCGCCCGCCCGCTCCCGAAGATCTAGTTCCTCAATTTCCATTGACGCGAGAGGCGACGAAAGCGTTCAATATTGCTTGTGAAGAAATGGAGGGTTTTGAAGCAGATGATATGATCGCTACTCTAGCCATCAGGGCCCGTGACGCGGGTGGTCGTGTTACAATTATAAGCTCTGATAAAGATTTAATGCAGCTGGTTGGCGATGGCATTGAAATGTATGATGCCATGAAAAATAAGCGTATCGACAGAGAAGGTGTATTTGAGAAATTTGGTGTGTATCCAGACCGAGTTATTGATGTTCAAGCGCTCGCAGGTGACAGCGTGGATAATGTGCCTGGTGCTCCTGGAATAGGCATTAAAACTGCTGCTACTTTAATCAATGAATTTGGTGATCTCGATGAACTATTACGTCGATCAGATGAAATTAAACAGCCTAAAAGGCGCCAAACGCTAATAGATAACGAGGAGCAAATTAAAATATCACGAGAATTAGTTACACTAGATTGCAATACGCCATTAGAATTCGAACTTGACGATCTTGAATTTAGTGCACCTGTTCCAGAAAAATTATTAGATTTTCTGACAAAAATGGAATTCAGAACGCTAACGAAGCGTATTGCGCAAAAATTTGACGTAGAAACACCAACATCCGATACTTTGGACCCCAATAAAAATATCAGCCACTCAGAACAAATTGGATTTGATAATAAAAAATATGAGCACATCAAGACTTCCGAACAGCTCCAAACTTGGATTAATAAAATTTATGAAACTGGGTATGTGGCCGTAGACACAGAAACGACTTCTTTGAATGATATGTTGGCTGAGTTGGTTGGTATCTCGTTAGCGATAGAGATAGGTGCTGCTTGCTATATTCCCATTGGTCATAAAGAAGGGCAAAATGATGATCTTTTCGAAAATTCTCAATTGGTCAAGGGGCAGCTCGATTTAGAGTTTGTTTTGGCTCGGCTTAGGCCGGTTTTAGAAGATGATAGTATCCTAAAAATTGGACAAAATATTAAGTATGACGCAAAGGTTTTTAGCCGATACGGAGTAATGCTGACTACTTTTGATGATACTATGCTTTTGTCTTATGCCATGCATGGAGGTTTGCACAATCATGGAATGGACGCTTTATCAGAGCGATATTTGGACCATTCACCAATTGCTATCAAAACGCTCATTGGCTCGGGGAAATCGGCAATTACTTTTGATAAAGTTAAGATAGAAGATGCGGTTATTTATGCATCTGAGGATGCTGATATAACTCTAAGACTTTGGAAAATTTTTAAGCAGAAACTACACCAATCGCGAGTTACTAAAGTGTATGAAACTTTGGAACGTCCTTTAGTCTCAGTTTTAGCCCAAGTTGAGCGAAATGGGATTAAAGTAGATAGAGAAACGCTAAGTCGAATGTCAAATGCGTTTGCCCAAAAAATGGCTGGCCTTGAGGCTGAAATTTATGAAATGGCTGGTGAGATTTTTAATGTGGGAAGTCCAAAGCAATTGGGCGAAATTATGTTTGATAAACTGGGCTACGAAGGAGGAAAAAAAGGGAAAAATGGAGCCTATGCGACTGGAGCCGATATACTCGAAGAGCTAGCAACGAGCTACGATTTCC
>CACLGX010000067.1 GCA_902606585.1 Paracoccaceae bacterium
CGAGTTTCATGCTTATGACCTGCTTATAGATGAGTCACATAGGCGAAAATTAGAAAATGCTAAACAGACGAAAACAAATATCTATGCTGCCAGCATAGTTGCAGTTTTAATTGCATTAGTTGGTGCCTCTTATTTTTTCTTGATGGGTAACGACACAAAAAGTGTCGAACAATTGATTGCAGAATCTGACCGTGCAAACGTCTTGGTGATGCCTTTTGAAAATAGGTCTGGAAACAAATCAGATGATTACTTGAGTAATGGAATGACCGATATTATTATTTCATCCCTCGCAAGTTACCCTCGTCTTTCAGTTCAGTCTAGTAGCACTAGTAACTTTATCAGAGACAAAGGTTATTCAGACAGCGAAATATTAGATAATTATTTAGTAAATTACATTTTAAGAGGCTCAAACCAAGTTTCAGGCCATAAAATAAGAACAACCGTTGAGCTTTCTGATATAATTAAAAAGAAAATTATCTGGACTGAAAAGTACGATTTTGTATTGGATGATATATTTGAAGTCCAAGACAGCATATCATCGTCAATATTAAATAAACTTCAAATCAAATTGACGTTGGGTGAGTCTTTTGACGATACACGGAAATATTTCAAATACCCAGAGAACTGGCAACGTTACCTCAAAGCAAACGCACTATGGCTTACAATGTCTCCTGAGCAAGTAAAAGAAGCAGGAACTCTTTTTGATACAATATTTGAAACAGAACCAAACAATCCAGTAGTTTTGTCTATGTATGCTTGGTACTTTACGGCAGAGGCCTCAGCAGGATTAAGAGATTGGAACATAGGGAATGATATGGTTGAGACAGCAAAGAAAGCTGTTGAATTTGGACCAGAGCTTTCTGACGCTTACAGCCTTTTAGCAACTCTAATGCCCAAAAACCCTGGTCAATTTAATGAATACAGCGAAGAGAAACTTAAAGAAAAAGCGCAAGAATATGCTATTAAATCCTCAGACTTAAATCCCAAGAATATAATCAGTATATTATCTTCAGCTAATGCTCTTTTTACTTTGGGTTTACATGAAAAGGCTTTAGAAAATTATGAAAAAGCACTTCGAGTAGCACCTCACCCTCCTGGCAATGTAAAATTAAACTATTCTTTAGCATTAATGTACTTAGGAAAATATGAAAAATCATTGAAGCTAGCCAACGAACTTTCTGAAAATGAACAGTATTTCGGCGGATCACAGCTTGGAGGCTTAGGCATACTCACCTTTATTGCAATGCAAGAAGATCGTAGGAATGATGCAAAAAGATTGGCAAACAAGATATTAGAAATTGATGGTAATATGACCTTTGATAAGCTAAGGCGACATATGAAAACTTTTATAATAATGGATAAAGCTTTTATGAAAAAAATAAAGGAAAGTTTGGTTGAATCTGGCATTCCAGCTTAGATTTAAACATAATATATTTATAATCGATCAACGTATCCTTTATCACAAAAAATATGAGAGCAGTATCTTAGCAACCTAAACACTGCTAGTTTTTGGCCCCACCCCTTAGTTGACTAAAAGTACGGTAGAATGTTTCCCCAGCGTTTCCGAAAAGACTGGCTTTTAACTACTAAATATTTAGATTGGACACTGTGATGTTGGGTTACTGAGCCTAGAGGAGAGTATGAACAATTTTGCTGGTAAAAAAGCTCTAATCATTGGTGCAAGTGGTGGAATGGGAAGTGCAGTAGCAACCATGCTTGCCGAAAATGGTGTACATTGCGCTTTAGTTGGCCGTGACAAACAGAAACTTGAAGATGTTTTTTCAGTTTGCTCTTCGTCTGGCAATCCATGTTTTACCTTTTCCTGTGACATATCCAATAGTTCAGAAATCAAAAAATGTTGTGAAGAGGCAATCAATAGTCTTGGTGGATTAAACTATTTAATTCACTGCGCAGGAAACTATAATAAGTCTTCAGCTGACGAGTGCAACTTGGAAGTTTGGGATGATATTTTAGATGCAAATCTTCGTAGCACTTATCACTTCGCAAGGCACTTACTTCCACAAATTAATAAGGCGCCAGGTGGTGCTGTCATTCGAATAAACTCTAGAGACGCACCACATACGGGCATAGGTATTCAAACCGCTCAAAAACGGGCTATCGATGGTTACATGGAGGTTCTTTTTGAAGATGTAAGGGAATACGGTACTAAAGTTTGCACCATAAATCCTGGATTTGTTAATACATCGATGGTTAATCCTGAACGTTTAAATCCAGAACTGATGATGCAACCAGACGATATATCGCAAGTTGTTCAATTTATTTTAAGCACTTCCACAACAGCCTGTCCAACTGAAATAATAATACAACCTCAGCGTTCGCCGTGGAAAAGTACTGATATGCATCTTTAAGTTGGTCATAAGATGTCGCAACTTTTAAAACTCAAAGCTGACGTACCCTGAGGAAATAAAATGTGAGAGCGGTATCTTAGTAACCTAACCGCTGCTAGTTTTTGACCCCCACCCCCTTATTTAAGGCAAACTGAGGAAACTTTTCCCTCTCATTGAGGGGCCATTTGTGGGGCCAAACAATTATCTATATTATCAAGCTATTGTTTTGATTGCTATATTTTAGAATATATGGCGGAGGAGGTGGGATTCGAACCCACGGTAGACTTTCACCTACGTCGGTTTTCAAGACCGGTGCATTCAACCACTCTGCCACTCCTCCGACAGCAAGGTGACTATTGGTTTTCAGTGATGTTATCAAGAGGTTAAGTTAAAAAACTTTGACTAAGACAAAGGTCGATTACTTAACCCCTTGAAACATCGTCAATATTTCTACGAACATACTTTAAATATCGACTTTAAT
Organism: Paracoccaceae bacterium; assembly: GCA_902606585.1. Taxonomy (GTDB): domain Bacteria; phylum Pseudomonadota; class Alphaproteobacteria; order Rhodobacterales; family Rhodobacteraceae; genus Salinivivens. The sequence goes on from CACLGX010000067.1 coordinate 2,830, forward strand.
TGATTGAGGTGAAGCAAATGGTTTCTTGTGACAGCTAAACTAATTAATTACTTTTAACAGAACCTAAGTTCCGTTTCGTCATCTTTAACAAGAAAAAACTAATTGGATGATATAATAAAAC
>CACLGX010000068.1 GCA_902606585.1 Paracoccaceae bacterium
GCGATCAGTCACAGTCATTTACAAGTTACTTTGCCCAAATGTTTGGAACTCCTAACTATGCAGCACACGGTGGGTTTTGTAGCGTGAATATGGCTACAGCTGGAATATACACAATGGGTGGTGCATTTTGGGAATTTGGACAGCCTGATTGGGATTATACCAAACTTTTTATATTATTTGGAGTAGCGGAAGATCATGACAGTAATCCAATCAAAATGGGTATTGGAAAAATCAAAGAAAGAGGAGCGAAAATTGTAGGTGTCAACCCAATTCGTACAGGATATAATGCCGTTGCTGATGAATGGCTAGGGGTAACCCCCGGGACGGATGGATTATTAATTTTATCACTGATCAACGTGCTGATAAAGGCAGGTAAAATTGATTTAGAATATTTAGCCCAATATACAAATGCTCCAGTTTTTATTGATCCGGTAACAGGGTTAATTTTAAAAGATAAAAACGAAAAACCACTCGTTAAAGACAGAATAACTGGCAAAGTATGTGCGTTCGACACTAAAGGCATTTATCCTGACCTTAATGCAACTTATCGAGTACGAGGCGCTACTAGTACTACAGTGTTTCACGAGATTATCAAAAAATATATCTCATCGGAATATGATCCCGAAAAAGTTGCCAGTGTTTGCGGTATTTCGGCACAGAAAATTCGCGCGCTGGCAAATGAAATAGCAAAGGTAGCATTCGAAGAAGAATTTGAATTACCAATTGAGTGGACCGATTTTCGAGGCGAAAAACATACATCAATGAAAGGAAGGCCAGTAAGTTTTCATTCTATGAGAGGTATTTCCGCCCATTCTAATGGTTTTCAAACTTGTCGAGCCTTACATATTCTCCAAATTCTACTAGGAACTGTTGAGGTGCCCGGAGGTTTTCGTTTCAAGCCGCCGTATCCAAAGCCGTCCTCTATTCATCCTAAACCGCACTTTAAAGTGACACCAGATGCTCCCTTGGACGGCCCACATTTAGGCTTTGTCCATGGTCCAGAAGATTTAGCATTAGACGAGAATGGAAAACCAGTTCGGATCGACAAAGCCTTTAGTTGGGAAAACCCTATGAGTGCGCATGGGCTAATGCATATGGTCATTTCGAACGCCTATGCAGGTGATCCATATAAAATTGATACTCTTTTTATGTATATGGCGAATATGAGCTGGAATAGCTCCATGAATACCAGTGGGGTTATGAAGATGCTTACTGATAAAGACGAAAAAGGCGATTACGTCATTCCAAAAATAATATATTCTGATGCCTACTCGTCAGAAATGGTCGCTTATGCAGATCTAATTTTACCTGATACAACATATTTAGAACGGCATGACTGTATTTCGTTACTTGACAGACCAATTAGCGAAGCTGATGGTGCAGCAGATGCTATAAGATGGCCAGTTATTGAACCGGACCGTGATGTAAGAGGTTTTCAATCAGTTCTAGTAGATCTTGGCGCTAGGTTAGGCCTTCCAGGTTTTATAAACCAGGACGGTTCTCCCAAATACAAAGACTACGCTGACTACATAGTTAATCACCTCAGAAAGCCTGATATTGGTCCATTAGCCGGATTTCGTGGTGATGGCTCTAGTGTAGGAAGGGGCTCAGTGAACCCTAAACAATTAGAATCCTATATTGAAAATGGAGGGTTCTACGTAGCGCATATTCCTGAAGACGCTAAGTATTTTAAACCGTGGAATAATGCCTATCAAAATTGGGCAGTTGAGCTGGGACTTTATGATACTCCAACGCCCTATATTTTTAATCTATATTCGGAACCAATGCGCAAATTTCAGCTTGCGGCTGAGGGTTTCGGAGAACACCAACCACCCGACCATTTGAGAGACCAATTAAAGGCGGTAATGTCGCCACTCCCCATTTGGTATTCTAACGAAGTTAGCATTGAAGAAGATAGTGAATATCCAATTCATGCGTTAACACAAAGACCTATGGCGATGTATCACAGCTGGGGAAGCCAAAACGCTTGGCTTCGACAAATTCACGGATCGAACCCACTTTACGTTCCGACGAAAATCATGAGAGAACAAAATTTGAAAACAGGTGATTGGGTTAAACTCAGCTCTACTCATAACACTATCATTGTTCCCGTAGCAGAGATGGCTTCTTTAAACGAAAACACAGTGTGGACTTGGAATGCAATTGGTAAAAGAAAAGGGGCTTGGGCCCTAGATCCCGATGCCCCAGAAGCAACAAAAGGATTTTTACTAAATCATCTTATTCATGAACTGCAACCTTCTAAAGGTGATGGTCTCAGATGGTCTAATTCCGATCCAGTGACAGGCCAAGCTGCCTGGTTCGACCTTAAAGTAAAATTAGAAAAAACGACGGCACCTAAAGAAAGTCAGCCAAATTTTGGAGAGATAAAGTCTCCAGTTGGAACCGGTCCAAAAAATATTTCGTGGAAAGTGAAGAATTAATGACTTTACTTCCAGAAAAGACTGAAAAGAAACTTGGCCTTGTTATAGACCTAGATACTTGTGTCGGCTGTCACGCGTGCGTGGTTAGCTGCAAAGGTTGGAACACTGAAAATTATGGAGCACCTTTGTCAGATGAAAATGCATTTGGCGCTGAACCAGTTGGATCATTTCTTAACCGTATTCATTCCTATGAAGTTACACCAGCCGATAAACCTGCGCATTTGGTACATTTCCCAAAGTCATGTTTGCACTGTGAAAATGCTCCATGTGTTACCGTCTGTCCCACCGGGGCGAGCTATAAAAGATTTGAAGATGGTATTGTACTAGTTAATGAAAGCGATTGCATCGGCTGTGGATTATGCGCATGGGCTTGCCCTTATGGAGCCAGGGAGATGGACCCTGTCGAAAAAGTAATGAAAAAATGTACTTTGTGTGTAGACAGGATTTACAACGAAAATTTACCCCAAGAGGATCAAGTTCCAT
>CACLGX010000069.1 GCA_902606585.1 Paracoccaceae bacterium
GCACTGGCTGAAGAGTGACGAGGTGAAGTAGATTAAACAGTAGTAACTAAGGTTTATCTCCTGTTTGGAAAAAATATCTAGCCACGTTCTTCTGACGTGTTATTATCACAACTTTACCTTTATCATCATAGACTACGTAACGCTTGTGACGCAGTCCTTCCAACGTCATCATTCTCATGTGCAAGTTCCGAAAATGTAAGCAACTCTTACAAACTAAAAATTATGACGCAGTATTATATTTTCAAGAAATTTAATGCTGAAAAATTACTCTATTTCGTCTTCAAAGTAATCTTGCCTTACGAGCCTATTAGTTAAACGCTTCTTATACCTACGCTGCCTACGTCTTGCGTTATCAGAAGTTGCTCTCCAAGCTTCACGTTTATCAGCCACTAGATCATCAAGATCATCTACATCTTCTATCTTTGTAGCGTCAGTTTCATAAGTTCTTCTAACCATAGCGGAATGAAAGTTTCAGCGTGGAAGACGGCAACTTTTACATTTTACTTCGCCAAGCACTATGGAATGCTTGCATCTGCCTACTCTGCCTTAATCCAAACAATTTTGACATGCATGGATGATAACCGATCACTTACATATTTGGAGTCAGAAAATATTCATTACAATTTGCTCGTACCCTGAAGAATAAAAATGTGAGAGTAGTATTTTAGCAACCCAACCGCTGCTAGTTTTTGACCCCCACCCCCTAATATGCTGGTATTACAGGAAAATGTTTCCTCAGTGTGGGGCACCATTTAATTCATGATCCACGAGAAAGTTTAAGGTTCTCAATCTTTCCAAATTTGACTAAGTCCGTCAATTAGGTAGTCCTTACAAATAGACGGAGCAACCTTTTTATAATCTTCTATTGTCTTCACTTCTGGACGCTCTTCACGAAATTTTGTTAAAAATATTCTAGCGCGCTCAAAATCTCCCAGATGAACATAGATTGCTGCCCTCCAACCATTATAACGACTATGCGAACCCCTATCATAAAGGATATTGCACCACTCTAAGCTCTTATTTGAATCAGCCATTGCCATGTAAAGAAAAGGCATTAATCCCTCATAGCTTCTCCTGCCAATTGGATTCATGTCCATTGCTTTTAATAGATAATATTCTGCTTCTTCAAAACGCTTTTCATTACATAGAGCCCAGCCGTAGTCATTATTTGACCCATCGTGGCTCGGGTTCAGGTCCAAAGCCTGTCTGGCATATTTCAATCGCTGTGGGTAATCTTTTTTAAGATTAAAAGATCTACTATACATAGCGACTGCTTCAGGATTATTGGGGTCGATAGAATAAGCCTTGAAAGACAGATCATGAAATAAAACCTCGTTTTCTGTGCGTTGATGTTGATGCACAGACGCAAATAAATTGCCATAAATGCGTCGAGCTTTAAGTACGTAAGCGTCGCACAAATCTGGATCCATATCTATTGCTCTATCACAAAGTTCGAAAAATGCCTTGTTTGCAGCTTCATCTGGGTCGTCACCAGCCCATGTCTGGTTATATATAGCCAGCGCCTTCAAGTAACTGTCCCAAGCAGACAAAGATGAAGGCGATTTGTTTCGTATGCGTTCGTGCTCTTTTCCTTTAAGAGCTGGAAAAATTAATGCTGCAACCTCCTGTGACACCTCGTCTTGCACCTCAAAAATATCATCCAATGAGCGATCCCAGCGTTTAGACCAAACTTGTTGATCATCTTTTGAGTCTACTAAGCTTGCTGAAATTCTTATCTTATTGCCACCTTTGCGTACGCTTCCCTCAACGATATAATCCGCTCCCAATCGCTGACCCAGCTCTGAGGGTTTTATCTCTTGTCCTTTGAAGCTAAAGGTAGAGTTTCTAGCGATAACTGGAAAAGATTTCCAAGAAGAGAGATTAGCAATTATATCTTCTGTAACCCCATCAACAAAGTATTCTTGTTCTTCATCATAAGTCATATTTTTGAACGGCATTACAGCAATTGTTGGTGGCTTGCTTTCAGTTGTTTCGCTTGAATCAATTAAAGACCCTAAGGCCCGCTGTTCTAATCCTTCTATGATCACGTCATAAGCATGTAATACAGTATTTTTTATTTTCTGAGTACCGAGGTCAGTAAATTTAAATTCCACTTTTTTATTTACAAAATCATATATTGCTTTTGATAAAGACACCCCCCCTGGTTGGCTTAATACTTCTAGCCGTGCAGCATTATTTACCCCTTCGCCATAAAGGTTTGTCCCCTCGACAATAACGTCACCTACATTAAGACCGATACGAAACTGCATCTGTAAATCTTCTGATACAGAGAGATTACGTTTATTAATCATTTCCTGAAATTCAGTAGCACAAACTAATGCAGCTACTGCACTCTGGAATTCAGCAAGAACTGAATCTCCTGCTGTATTAAAAATACGAGCATCATATTTCTTGAAAAGTTGGTCCAGGATATCACGACAGGCCCGAAGACTTCTAAGTGTAGAATTCTCATTTTTTTCCATAAGGGTGCTAAAATTAACCACGTCTGTCACAAATATAACTGCGATTTTGCGAATAATCTGATCTTCAGTCATCTAAGCTCTCCTTAGATACAAATAATATTTGAACAAAGAGATATAAACTCTGAAAGCGCAAAAATTATATAACACAGCAATATCTCTATAATACAAGGAAATAGACCATGCAAATATACAACACATGGTCTATCTAAAAGCTAAACTCAAACAAGCTGGTTCTGACGGATATATCATTGGACCTAATACTACGAAGTTTGATTTTTTAGCACTTTTTGGACTGATGCGGTTTCGTTAACCTGATTAAATATTTTCTCAAGATTTGGTCTTTTGGCGAGTTCGTCTGTTTTATTGTTATCCCAGCTCATCAAAACATA
>CACLGX010000070.1 GCA_902606585.1 Paracoccaceae bacterium
GTGCTGACTGAAGAGTGATGAGGTTAAGTAGCTAATGAATGTAAAGAATACTATCTCATGTCACTGCGGTGCATGTAGTTTAAAATTAAATGAACTATCACCAAAATTTTTATTAATGTGCGCCTGTGAAGATTGTAGACAGATTTCTTAAAAACCCTCAGAAAGAAAAATTATTATCAATCATCTGTTGAAACATGGCTATGGCACTACCTTTTATAGGCCTATACTCCATTCCAAGTTCTTTGATACTTTTGGAGTTATCTCCCTTCCAAGAATAGCCCATATTTTTACCTATGTATTTTCTCGACAGCGTCTTATCTAAAATTGGTGCTACCAACCAAACCAGCCACTTCGGCATCTCTTTTTTGGGTATTGGATAATTTTTGCCAAACTCTTCGCCTAATAGGTTTGCGAGATCAAGTAATGACATCACTTCACTAAATATTAAAAATCTACCATTTGCATCTTTGTTAAAAGCAGCATTGACGTGTGCATCTGCAACATCTTCTATATCAACTATCCCAAATTCCACAGGCGGAGCTCCAGATTTCATGGCACCGTTACCAAGTTGAACATACAATTCATGAGTACCTGAGGTCGAAAAACCTGATTTAGTTGCCCCTACTGGGTTAATTGGGTTTATAACTTTTAGTACCCAATTACTTTGCTTGCCAGCATAATCCCAAGCTAACTTTTCAGCAGTCACTTTGCAATACGAGTAAGGGTTATGATCTAATGTAGAAGTAGTATTCCAGCAATCTTCATTCAAAGTTCCATTAGGTGTAAGAGCAATGTCAGCGTTATCTCCGTAAGCAGCAAACCCAGAACTAGTGTAAATAACAGTTTTAACAGTCTTGGTTTTATTTACTGCTTCCAAAACGTTTTTTGTACCCTCAACAACAGGCCTGTAAAACTCATTTTCTGCATCACTATATTTCCAATTAAAAGGTGCAGCTGTATGAAAAACAGTTACACAGTTTTTCATTGGCTCTTCAAATGATCCTTCGTCAAGTAAATCTGCTTGAAAAAATTTAATTGTACCTTTGCTTTCATCAGACATCTTTTTTAAGTGGCCAGTTTTTGTATTATTTGTGATATCCCTAACTGTTACATGTACCGTTAAGCCTTTATCCAAAAGTTTTTGAACAACCCAACTTCCAACATAACCATTGCCACCAGTGACCAAAACAGGATTTTTCGTACTGATATCAAGTTTCACTTGCTTCCCCTTCTCGCACAAAACTGCACATTCAACTCATCTCAGGTGAAAATGATTTTTACTTGATGAGAGATGTCTACTGAAATGAAAACAATGCCAAGCTCAATATCACGAGTTGCAAGAAATTTATTAATAAATGCAGTCAGATGCACAAATTATTATCAAATCGAAAACAGCAGGGCTAAACACTAGTCTCAGTACTCATTGGTCTATACACTCTGGAGTGCCACAACTTGAGCGATAGTCGTAAGGGACATCATCAATAAATCCGATAACAAACGCGATCAAAACAAACAGGGTAAAGATAATTACCATACCCGCGACTGCTAAGAAGTCCCTTAAAGACCTGCCATACTTATTAAATATTGGGGAATTATAATAAAAATTAAAACGACGGCGCAAAGCCCGCACTACTGCTGAATTACTCATTTTATCTGCCTCTTCGTACCAGTCTTCTGCTGGCTAGGAATCAGAGATTATCACATGAATCAGTTATGGCAAAATACTAGGGATATGGGATAGCTATCTAGGAACCAAGTTCTGCGCATAACAAAATAAAGTCAGTATTTCTAACGCGACAGCACCAGCTAAAAATGCCGTCATCCCGCCGACATCATGTGGCGGAGACACAGTATTTATATCAGCGCCTACAATGTTTAACCCTTTTAACTTGCGTAAAAATCCAAGACCTTCGCGTGCAGTTGCGCCACCCCATGTGGGAGTACAGACACCAGGCGCGCACGAAGGGTCAAAAAAATCCATGTCGAAGCATAAATAGACTGTCCGATCTTTTAATTGCTCTACCAGCTTGTTAGCAGTTTTTAATAAACCAGTTTCAAAAAGATCATCGCCATCAATAAGTTGAAACCCCACGTCGCGAGTATGTTCAAAGACGCTATTGTCCATAGTTGGTCCGCGCGGACCAATGTGCAGAGAAGCTTTAGTGTCAATGAGACCTTCTTCAGCTGCACGGGTGAAGGTTGTAGCAACATTATAGCGCATAAAATCCTGATTACCGTCACCACGATATGTATCGGTATGAGCATCCACGTGAAGCACTACAAGATTTGGATAAAACTTATGTGCCGCCCTAAGTAATGGTAGGGTAATATTACCATCTCCCCCGAAGGCCAAAGGCGCAGCATTGGCCATAAAAATTTCATGAGCTGCTTCTTCTATTTCTTTAAAACTGTCTCCAATAATACTTGGTGTTGTATCCGCATCTCCACAATCAACCACGTTCAGTAGTTCTAAAGGATTAAACTTAGCATGAGGTGGCTGAAAAGGTCTGACTAACTGAGATTGTTCACGGATAGCAGCAGGTCCTGTACGAGACCCAATACGTGTTGGATGAAGCCCTCCATCATATGGAACTCCCAGAACAACTGCTTTAGCTTTTGAGAAGTCGGTAGAATGAGGAATGTTCATAAAAGTTGCAGGACCGATAAAAGGTCCAGTTTTTTGTGGAGTAGGAACACCTATTTTTGCCATCTCTTTTACCCATTTGAAAAGTTAAAAATATAAAAGAGCTGAATCGAATTTATTGCAAGAACGAAGAAATTCTATGCGAAAAAAATGTGAGAGCAGTTTCTTAGCAACCTAACCACTGCTAGTTTTTGACCC
>CACLGX010000071.1 GCA_902606585.1 Paracoccaceae bacterium
GCGTATTTAGGGATGCCCGATCAAATTATTTTGTCTGGAAACTTGAATGATGTTGCAGATTTGATCGTAAATGAACGTGAAAAAGCTAGGGATCGACACGGGTGGATAATGGACACATATTTGATTAAAAAGTGCTAAGAAATGACGTTGAATGATGTGCCGCTCTCCAATCTATTGGTTCAATTAGAGAAGCTTGTAAATAAATCCCTAAAGTTATGGGATCTTCCAAAAGATGTCACTGCTGAGCTGATAAATGTCTCTGAAAATTTCACTTATCTCATAGAGAACTCCTTTGGTTTCAAGGCTATTCTTAGGGTTCATAGAGAAAACTATCATTCGAGACGCTCAATTGAGTGTGAGCTTGCTTGGATTGATGCGCTTTCAAAAAGTGGACTGATTGAAACACCAAGCTATTTTTTCGGTAAAGATGGTTCCGCAATCCAAGAGTGTTCGGTCGATAGCATTAATGGATCACGTTATGCAGTTCTATTCCATTTTGTTAGTGGATCGGCGCCAACAGAAAATAAAAATTTAGATACTTTATATGACAGATTAGGGCGACTTGCAGGTACTTGCCATAACCATGTTTTGTCCTGGGAAAAGCCTGAAAACTTCGAACGACTTACATGGGATACAGATACTATATTTGGAAGTAATGCCTTATGGGGAAATTGGCGCTTGGCTCCAGAAGTTACTGAAGAGGTACAGGACAAACTTGAGAAGGTAGAACTAAAGATTCGAGATAGGCTATTAGATTATGGGAAGGGCGAAAATCGCTTTAATCTCATTCATGCTGATATGCGATTGGCTAACCTTTTAATTGATCAAGAAAGCATAAGGCTGATTGATTTTGATGACTGTGGTCTTGGGTGGTTTATGTATGACTTTGCTTCTGCAGTTAGTTTTATAGAAGATAGCCCGATGGTTCCTTGTTTTAAATCATCTTGGATTAAGGGTTATAAGTCCGTTCGAGAGTTGACGGTTGAAGATGAAAAGGAAATTGATACATTTATAATGTTACGCCGCATGGCCCTTCTGGCTTGGATAGGTAGCCATATTGAGGCCCCAGAACCGCAACAGCTTTCAGCAGGGTTTGCTGAAACTACGGCAAAACTTGGGGAAAAATGGCTGAATAGTATAGGCTAAAAAAATTTTCACCCGATAATATTACTGAAGATTTTCAGCAACTAGACCAGCAATCGCAAGAGAAGATGTTAGTCCAGGTGACTCAATACCTAGAAGGGTTATAATGTTATCCTTTGAGTGTATCACAAAATCCTTTGCTTCTACTCTAGGACGAATACCTGAATATCCTGGTATGAGCTCACGACCTTCTACGCCAGGCCAATATGTTCTTGCGGCATTTCGGAATTCGGTTTCGAGGTTTTTATCTACTTCATAAGTTGGTTGAGTAATCCACTGAACATTAGGGCCAAGCTGCCCTCTCCCATCTGTATCAATCGTATAATGTATACCGAGGCTTTCCGGGCCAGGTACTGGATAAATAAGTGTTTGAAATGGGGCTTTTCCAGAAATTGAAAAATAATTTCCTTTTGCAAAATTTTTGGGTAAAGATGGTGCCTCAGGCCAGTACGACTTTGTGAGCTTATGTGCTCCATGTCCGGCAGCGTTTATAAGAAAGTCGAACTCAGCCTCGAATTCCTCTCCGCCACTTATTCCATTCACCAATATCTTTGAGGCTTGGGTTATTTTCGTTATTTTTGTTTCTAAGGCTAAATTAGCACCATTAATTTCCGCTTGATGTTGGAAAGACTCTGCTAGTTTTGAAGCATCTATAATACCTGTTGTTGGTGAAACGAGTGCAGATACGGCAAACAGATTTGGCTCTTTTTCAATTGCATCTTCGCCACTTATAGGCTCTAATTTTATCCCATTCGCTAATGCTGTATCTTTTAGCTTCAATAAAATTTGCGTCTCTTCGCTCGTTGTTGCGACTATCATTTTCTTGGTACGAGAATAAGGTATATTGAATTGTTCACAATATTCGTACAGTAAGTTTTTTCCGCGAATACAAAGCTTGGCTTTTAAGCTATTGGGTGGATAATAAATTCCAGCGTGAATGACCCCAGAATTTCTGGCACTCGTTTGAGTGGCAATATATTTTTCTTGCTCTGTAATAAAAACTTCGTAACCATTTTTAGCTAACTTTTGAGCGCAAGCTAAACCCACAACACCCGCTCCAACAATAATTACTGAGTTTCCCATAATTTTAACAATATTAGTTTTAAAATTGGCTGCAAACTTTATTCAAGAAAAAGAATAAATCCTTGCTGAGAATACTTTGGATTTTTTAACCGGCTATCAAGCCCATGCTTTCAAGTTTTAAAAGGATCTGCTGAGCACAGTAATCTACCTCTATTTTTTCCGTTTCAATGCGTATTTCGGGAGATTTCGGCTCTTCGTAAGGATCGGAAATACCTGTAAATTCTTTGATTTTTCCTTCTCGAGCAAGCTTGTAAAGACCTTTTCGGTCGCGACGTTCGCATTCT
>CACLGX010000072.1 GCA_902606585.1 Paracoccaceae bacterium
ATCTTTTTTTTCTTGATCAGATTTCTGGGCAAAACCTGAGGTTATTCTATCGATAATTATAGCCATTAAAGCGATAACCACTCCTACAACTAAACTCTGTCCAACCTCAGCTTTTCTTATGTAGTACAAAACTTCCCAACCAATGTCGGCTGTCCCTCCAATAATTGCAGCAATAATGACCATGCTGAGGGCTGCCATTGTTGACTGATTAATCCCCAGAAGGATTTGTTTTTTACATGAGGGCAGCATTGCTTGCCAAAAAAGTTGTTTGGGATCTGCTCCAGACATAATTGCAGACTCAATAATACTATTAGGAACTCTCTTTAGCCCTAGTATTGTATTTCGCACCATAGGAGGAAACGAGTATAAAATACTAGCAATCAAACCAACTACCGTTCCAAACCCAAATAATAGTAGAATTGGCAGAAGATACGCAAAGGTGGGAACGGTTTGAAAAATATCAAGGATTGGCATTATTATTTTTTCCGCCCGTTTTGAAAAATATCCCCATACTCCTAGTCCAAAGCCAATTAGTACTGCCATTGGAACAGATATAATTACTAGGGAAAGGGTATTCATACTTTCTTCCCAGTACCCTATTAGCACCATGTAAAAAGTAGCGCATAAGCTAAACAAGGCTAATCTGATACCTGCAGACAAATAGGCTGCGAGGGTTACCAAAAAAATGACCACTATCCAGGGCAAACTATGTAAAAGCCATTGCGCAGCGTTTATGGGTAAACTCAAAACCCAGGATATATTTAAGAAAAACCAGCCAAATTTACTAACAAATTTTTCCATCAAAAAATTTATCCAATCCGAAAATGGTATAATAAATTCCTTCGGATATTTTGTTGACCAACTCCATTCTTCCTTAAAAATTAAAAAAATTACAGTTATTAGAATTATCCCGATCCAACTTAAGGTTTTATTTTTAAGGATTACCGATCTCATAGGATTTTCTTTTCTATTTAATTTTCAGCCGTGGCTAAAGCAGCCACAAAACTCTGCGCAGTTGCCATACCAATCTTTTTTCCAATATGGTCAATAACCACGACACCAGTAGGTTTTTTTGAAAGTAAATGGAGCATTTTCGCCACAGGCATATCAAATGATACTTTTTCGGCTGTTTCTGATATCTTCTTGCCCTTGTCTATAATATCGGAAGCACGCAAAACGCTTTCCCATGGAACATCTTTAGTAAATTCTCTGACATAATTATCTTTTGGGCTTAAAATAAGATCTACCGGTTCTCCAATTTGTACTATTTGCCCATCTCTCATTAGGGCTATTCTATCCGCAATCCTTAATGCTTCTTGAAAGTCGTGAGTTATAAAGACAACAGATTTTTTTTGAATTGACTGTATCCGTAAAAACTCATCTTGCATTTGTTTCCTGATCAAAGGATCCAAGGCGGAAAAGGGTTCATCCAAAAACCAAACATCCGGCTCAACGGCGAGCGATCTTGCTATTCCAACCCTCTGTTGCTGACCACCTGATAATTCCTTAATGAAATTATTTTCTCGACCAGTTAAGCCTACTAATTCAATCACTCTTTCAGCTTTTTTAATTCGTTCTTTTTCCTTTAGACCTTGTAATTTTAATGGGAATGCAATGTTTTCGATTACATTTAAATGCGGTAAAAGCCCAAAGTTTTGAAAGACCATCCCCATTTTATGTCTTCTTATATCAATTAATTCCTTCTCACTTTTTTCTAAGAGATTCTCTTCATCTAGAAAAATTTGACCAGCGGTTGGTTTGATTAAACGCGAGAGACAGCGGACAATAGTAGATTTGCCAGAACCAGAAAGCCCCATTATTACAAAAATTTCGCCAGTATGAACGTCAAAGCTCACATCAGCGTTTGCCACTATGTGACCTTGATTTGATATGTCTTTACTTAAAGCTGAAGGATCTTTTGCCGAGTGGGAGCCATTTGAAAAAAAATGATCAGGGTTGTCACCATAAACTTTCCACACGTTTTGGCAGGACATTTTTACCTTTTTCGATACTTTTTGAATATTCTTCATTTATATATCTACATATTAAAATAATCTGAGGGACACTAAGGTCCCTCAGATTATTTATTGACATAAAAAGTGACTTAGTTCATCCAATTTTGCCAAATATTTTTATTTTCTGCGATCCACTCCGCAGCCACTTCTTCTACTTTTCTACCTTTTTCGTCTACTTCCAGGATTGCTGCGTTTTCATCTGCATTCGTCAGCTGCATAGCTTTAAACATTTTGAAGGCAGCAGGCCACTTATCTTCAAACCCTTTCGAAACTATTTTTTGCACTTTAGCTTGTTCGAAGCCACATGCAGTTTCTTTTTCTTGAGATTCTTCGATGCACTTACCTTCGATTGGATTCCATTCAACCCAATTAAAATCATATGCTGCGAACAACCAATGAGGTT
>CACLGX010000073.1 GCA_902606585.1 Paracoccaceae bacterium
TTCTCATGGGTATCTTTTAGGCCAATTCCTCAATCCAAAAATTAACTTAAGAACTGATAAATATGGAGGTAATTTTGAAGGCCGACTACGTTTTTTAAAAGATGCAATTGAGGCAACTCGCCGTGGAGCTGGAGCTGAAATGGTACTTGGAGTGCGGCTTTCTGGTGAAGATAAAGATTATACTGAAAATGACTTGGATCAAATGCTTGAAATTTGTTCTGCTTTGGATAGTGAACCAGATCTGGATTATTTTAATATCACGGTGGGAACATCTGCTGGGCTTGCTGGCTCAACTCACATTGTTCCGCCTATGGAGTATGAAACCGGTTATACGGCTCCGATTTCAGCATCCATAAAATCCGTTGTTACTAAACCTATTTTTGTGGCTGGCCGAATAAATCAACCGCAGATAGCTGAAGAAATTCTTAAGATGGGGCAGGCTGATATGTGTGGAATGACCCGGGCCATAATTTCTGATCCCATGATGCCTCTTAAAGCCGCTAACGGAGACCTAGATGATATTCGTGCGTGTGTTGCATGTAATCAGGCCTGTATTGATCATATGCTTAATGCTTGTTCGATCTCATGTATACAAAGACCCGAAACAGGCCGTGAATTACAATATGCAAATATATCAAAAACAAAACTGAAAAAAAGTATTTTAGTCGCGGGGGGTGGGCCTGCGGGTGTTAAAGCGGCTTGTATAGCCGCAGACCGCGGGCACCGCGTAACCCTTTGTGAAAAATCAAATTCACTTGGTGGACAAATTAACTTGGCGCAGTCACTGCCGGGCAGGTCTGAGTTCGGTGCAATTATTACAAATCTAAACAAAGAACTTAAGAAAACTACGGCAAGCGTGCGCTTTAATAGTTTTGTGAACCTGGATTTAATTGAAGAACTTGCACCTGATGTTGTAATTGCTGCTACAGGTGCAAGTCCTTATATGCCAGAAATTCAAGGTAGTGAGGAAGCTCATGTTGTCAATGCATGGCAAGTCTTAGAGGGGAAAGCAAATGTCGGCGGGAGTGTTGTAATTGCTGATTGGCGGTGTGATTGGATTGGCCTAGGACTGGCTGAATTGCTCGTGAAGCATGGTTGTCGGGTTCGACTTGCAGTAAACGGTATGGTGGCCGGTCAAAATATCCCACAGTATGCGCGGGATGCTTGGATTGGTAAACTCCATAAACTTGGTGTTGAGATAATTCCGCACGTTAGGGTCATTGGTGCAGATTCAGAGGATGTTTATTTTCAACACACGCTCAGCGGAGAGCCAGTTATTTTAAATTCAGTTGATACTCTTGTTACTTCATTGGGCCATTTTGCTGAAACGAAACTCGAGGAAGATTTGAGTAAATATGGTATTTCACATCATATTATTGGTGACTGTATCAGCCCGAGAACGGTTGAGGAAGCCATATTGGAGGGACTGAACGTCGGAATAAAAGTGTAAGCAGCTAATTTACCGGTACACATTAAGAATATGCATTATTCTTCTGTTTTAATAAAGTGTTACAAATTGCGCCAAGTTGGCAGTGGATCATATCCTAACTGCAACAAGACATGAGGAACATCGACGAAAACCCAGTTTTCTATAAGCAGCTCATCTTCCCTCCGCCACCAATCACATACCCGCATGAAAACGCGTTCATTTGATGGGCCTTGCCCTAAAAATGGTTTAATGTTGACACCCGTTAGGGACGGCCAACCTCCTGAGCAGGTATAATTTCCATCACCAAATCTGGTAAAATGTTTGGTTAGTCCATTGTTCTTTGATCCACCTGACCAACCTTCAAACTGTGATTCAAAGGGTACTTGAAATGAAGCGAATTCATCCACACCAACAAAGGAGCCGAAAGCACCTGGTCCATACCACATCATATTATCATGCCAATAGGGGCGCCAAGCCTCATCTTTTGTTGCTAGTTTAGCAAGCATTTCAGTAACAATTTGATAACTTATTTGCCCCTCGTTAAGGTCAGAGGCTTCTGTCAGGAAACCGTCTCGTGATGCAGGCCCTTGGATCATTCCCGTGTAACCACGTGACCTTCCGGGGCCCATATCTAAAGGCCATTGATTACAGGCAATCATGAGTTCTGGGATATCAAGGTAAATGTAGCTTTCAACGGCTTGACCATTCTCAATACGGTGGAATTCACCATAACGTAAGTAAGACAGTTTTTCCGTTGCAGTCAGACCAATCCAATCTTTTGCAAATTGTCCAACATAGTAACCTGTTGCGCTAATCCACTTTTGTCCTTCGAATTCGCCAAGCATGAAGATATCGTCACGGCGATAAAGTCCTTTGAATGAATCTTGAAGAGGCAATAGAAATAATTCCAGATAAGCATTTGAACCCATCACCTGATTGAAAGGGTGAACAATATTAATGTCCGCGTCCTTGTTGAAAAAAT
>CACLGX010000074.1 GCA_902606585.1 Paracoccaceae bacterium
TGATTCGTAGTCAAGTACTCTATCCAGCTGAGCTATCGGTCCACTCCAAAAGGAATTAAGGTTTGCAATGCCTTAATGCAAGAGCAAATTTTATTCGACATAAAGAAATAAAATGAATGTATAAAAGTGTTTGATTTAACTTTTTGATCTATTTCAGGGTAAATACCTTTGGGCAAGCCATACCAAATTTCGTATCCCACGATTTTTGAAAATCTTTGGGCTAATATAATTTGTTACTAGCTTTTTATTTACTTCTCCCAGCGTCGGGTAGGCAAAACCTGTTTTTGCAACTTTATATATTGAAATACGGTTGGAAATCATAAAGGACCAAAAATTTAATAATTCGCCAGCACCTATACCAATAACAGATGCCCCAACCACTAGGTTTCTGTAAATATATATTTCTACCCAGCCGAGCTTTTTATTATCTGTAATTGCTCTGTCATTTTCAGAAAAATTGACACGACTAATTTTTAGTTTGTCCCCATATTCTTTTGTAGCTTGGACTTTTGAAAGACCAACTGAACCAATTTCTGGCGTCGTATAAATCACTCGTGGTTGAACTTCTTTTTGCACTTTAGTTTTTAACCCAATGGTAATTGACTTGAGAACTATTCCAGAATGATGATTTGCTACGTTCGTAAAGTTTTCAAATTGGGTAACGTCACCGATTGCATAAATTTTTTTATTGCTTGTACGTAGGTATTGATCGGTTTCAATTCCTTTATCTGAAAAACGAACTCCAGCAACATTTAAATTGAGTCTTTGTAAATTTGGCTTTTTTCCTGTTGCGACTAGAAGATCACTTCCAGTTATTTTTTCGCCACTCTTAAGCTGAACGATTAATTTATTGCCGGCTTTAGAAATGTCTTTAATTGAAGCTCCTTCTTTCAATTGAACGCCATCAGCTATTAATTTACCTCTTAAAATTTCAACTTGGTCACTATTAAAGTTTGATAAAATTTTTTGTTTTTCAAAAATTGTCACTTTTATCCCAATTCGAGTAAAAGCTTGGGCCAATTCAACACCAGCAGGGCCACCACCCAAAACAAGCAAGTGTTCAGGCTTCTGTATTAAATCAAAAATAGTTTGGTTTGTGTAATATTGAATATCCGACAGTCCACTTATTTCAGGAACTGACGTATGAACGCCTGTCGCAATTACTATTCTACGAGATTGAATTTCATAGTCTCCAGCAGCCACCGTTTTTGCATTTACAAAACGTCCATATTCTCGGACCACATTGACCCCCAGGGAGCGGAACCTTTCCTCACTATCGTGCGGCTCAATCTCTTTGATTGCCTCTCTCACAAAACTCATTGCCTCAATAAACTGCTCTGGTTTTTTCTGATTACTGAAAGCTATTAATGCTTTGGATGGAACGCAGCCATAATTTAGGCAGTCACCGCCCATCTTATCTCCTTCTAGCAGAACAACTTTAACTCCAAGTTGGGCCGCGCCAGCGGAAATGGATAAACCTCCCGCCCCAGCTCCTATTACCAACAAGTCTGTTTTAATTTTTTTATTCATGATTATACCTTGCAACCCTGAAAAACATTGGGAATGCGACAAGAATTATCAGGCAAATTAATGGCCCCAAGAATTCAAAGGACCATAAAACTGTTAAGTCTGGAGCCTCACCTCGATCAAAGAAACTCCCCGCATTAGCACCGATCAAAGTAAAAACAAATCCACCAGGAATAATTCCTAAAAATGTTGTCCAAAAAAAGTTTTTCAAACTTACACCGGCAATAGCAGGCAAAATATTAGCGACAAAAAAGGGTACAATAGGAATTAATCGTAAAAGTAATAGAAGATTTATTTCGTTAACTTTGAGCTGTTCAGTCAAATTGTTGAACTTAGCAGAATCTTTTTCGAACCTCGTAAGAAGATTTCCAAACCCTAGTCTAACTGCCAAAAATAAAAATGTGGCGCCGATCGTAGCAGATAAAATATTTAAAATTAGCCCCACCTCTAGCCCAAATATAAAACCGCTTGTCACAGACAAAACAGTAGCACCTGGAATTGAAAAGGTGACGACAGAAATATAAATGAGCATGAAAATCATTACAGAAATAGTCAGATTGATATCGCGGAACATTAAGATTTGCTCACGATTTGAAATGAATTCATCAAATGTAATAGTTTTAGCACCCCAAAGAAATGCTAATAAAAAAGCCGAAGCGATTACTATGACTGGAATAAATTTTTTCATTAATGTCTATTAAGGTTATCCACTTGTGAGGTTTTTCCAGGAAACAACGCAGGTCCCTGCTGGAAATATAGTCCAAAACCATGGAAAATCAGAATTTTACCATTTTTTTTGCATAATAAACCAGTTTGACGATAAATTTATCTTAATTCAAAACATCGATTTGACTTATCGTCTCGATCAGCTT
>CACLGX010000075.1 GCA_902606585.1 Paracoccaceae bacterium
GGCAAGGTATTTGTCGTAGCCCAAGCGTAGTAATTGAGGTAACGCCACCAATCCTAGCAATACGATTTCGCCTCCAATTATACCTGACATCGAAGCTAGGATGACTGCCAGAAAAGCAGTCGCAACGGCAACACCTCCACGAGCACGCCTCAACAAATGGCTTAAAGCGTCGAAGATATCTTGCGCAATTCCAGACCGTTCTAATAAGGAAGCCATCAATATGAAAAACGGGATCGCGACTAATGAAGCAGTACTAGTCAAGTCCGAAACCCTTATCATCACTAGGCCAAGCCCTGGCAGACCGAAGTTCAACCATATGACCACGGCCCCCAACACGCCGGATGCAAACCCAATAGGCACGCCTGCGCTCAACAAAATCAAGATACCGACAAACAACCCGAGAAGCATCGTTCCAATACCCAACTCAGCGCGAAAATCCGTAAATAAGAATAGTGGTGCGAGTCCCGTCAGTACTCCGCCAATGATAACGACCAGCATGAATGCTAGTTTCCAGGTCATTCGGTGCTATTGTCCGACAAGATGGAATTATTGGATCTACCAATATTGAGGTGATCAAGTAAAAAATTGTTAATCGCAACTATCACAACCGCTACAGTTGCTAAGAGCACAAGAGGTTTGATAGTTGGTCCAAACGGGAGACTCGAAATAGCGCCTGTTTTGACGGCATGCGAAAAAACTACCCAAACCTGATCGGCTCCGCCAACCAACATCAGTGTCGCATAAACAATTATAACGTAGAGAGCCAAGTAATCAAAGATCAAACGTAGCGTGGGAGAGACCGCATCGTAGATGATAGTCACCCGAATGTGCTCACGCCGCTGCATCGCGAATATGCCGGAGACCAGGTAGGTTACGGCAGCGAGCCAAAGGGTAGTTTTGTGCACCCAAGACGTTGCGCTTTCAAAAATATAACGCAGCACAATTTCGTACAAGGTTATCGAGACGCCGATTAGGATTAGAAGCATTGCAAAGCTGGAAAAAACGCTAACGATACGATCAAGAATTGTCGTTTTATTCCCGTATTGTGGTGTCACATTTTGCATTGATCTAACTGTTTTTACCAGTCTTCTGCTGGCTAGGATTTGGAGATTAACACATGAACCGATTCTGACAAAATCTGAAGTTGTTATATTGAAAACCCAATTAAAATCCTTAGGTATAGCTGGCGTAATTTCCCAAGGATTTATGTCATAATGAATTTCGAGATAGCTAAAGAAAAGAAAGTGCTCGTTACTGGCGGTACAGGTTTTATTGCAGGCTGGATAATTAAACAGTTAGTAGAAGCAGGAGTGAGCGTTCATGCTACCGTTAGAGACCCGAATGATAAAGATAAAGTTGGTCATCTTCTAAAGCTATCAAAAAAGGGTCCTGGCGAAGTAATAATTTTCAAAGCGAACCTTTTAGAGCCTGGAAGTTTTGATACTGCTATGAGTGACTGTAATATTGTTTTTCATACTGCATCACCATTTTTATTTAAATACAAAGATCCTGTAAAAGATTTTATTGAACCTGCTTTGAAAGGAACGCAAAACATTATCCAAGCTGCCAAATCAACGGCTTCAGTTGAACGAGTTGTACTCACAAGTTCATGCACTGCCATTTACGGCGATGCTAATGAATGCGAGCTTGTTCCAAATAATACTCTCAATGAAGAAATATGGAACACTACATCCTCAGTTTCTCATCAACCATATTCCTACTCCAAAACAATCGCAGAAAAAGAAGCTTGGAAATTAGCGAAAGCCCAAGATCAGTGGTCATTAGTTGTTATTAATCCCTCACTGGTACTAGGCCCAACTATCTCTGGAAAATCAACATCGGCTAGCCATGATATTTGCCTGCAAATGGGAGATGGTACCATGAAGGCAGGTGCTCCACCCTTTGAAATTGGTATGGTCGATGTAAGAGACGTGGCTGAGGCGCACATAAGAGCGGCTTATATTTCAGGCGCGAGCGGGCGACACATCGTATCAAACGAGAGCAGTACACCGTTAAAACTTTCTCGGATGCTGCAAGATAAATACGGTGAAGATTTTCCTCTACCAAATAAAGAGTTACCAAAATGGTTAATATGGTTTGTAGGGCCATTTATAGACAAAACGATGACCAGAAAAATAATTGCAAAAAACATGGGCCATCGTTGGCGAGCAGATAATGGAAAGAGTAGAGAAAAGCTTGGAATTGAATATCGTTCTATTAGGTCTTCCATTAATGAAATGTTTCAGCAGATGATCGACGAGGGTCACTTGAAGCGAT
>CACLGX010000076.1 GCA_902606585.1 Paracoccaceae bacterium
GGGGGCAAAAACTAGCAGTGGTTAGGTTACTAAGCGCGCAGAGCTTTGTTGAGAATACAGAGAACCTGAGTTCAGATATTTGAGGCCACTATCGCAACCTAAAGTCGAAAAATTACTCAGTTTAAAAAATTTTGTCTCTGGAACTGAAGGTTTTCAGAGTTGAAATGTAATTTCTGCCAACTCAAAGGTTTTAAGGGGCGAGCCATGCATTATTTGAACTGGGACCTATTGATAGCGAATGGGTTACAAAGTGATTTAATGAAATTACTTAATTGACTATAATTTTTTTGGCATTTTTGATTTTTTTATAAAAAATTTTATATAACTTGATATAAGATTTTCAGCAATTTCTCTGTAACGTGTAAAGTCTCCCCTTTATCGAAATGGAAAAAAATAATGTGTGGTATAGTAGGATTGTTTTTGAAGGATAACAGCTTACAGCCTATTCTTGGCAGACTTCTTAGCGATATGTTAATAACTATGACCGATCGAGGACCCGATAGCGCTGGGATCGCAATCTACACTGATAAACATGCAGATCGATCAAAATTCACTATCCAATCTGAAAATGCTGAAAGGGATTTTCAAGGTTTACCAGATTATCTAGACAAGCATCTTGATTGCATTTTGGACTTTCGAATAAACGACACCCATGCAGTGGTCATTTTAGATCAAAGTGCGGAGAGTAGTTTCTCTGGAGTATTGAAGGCTTTCAATCCTGAAATTAGAATTATGAGCCATGGTTCAGCACTAGAAATTTACAAAGAAGTTGGATTACCTAAACAGGTTACTAAAAGATTCCAAATTGCGCAAATGTCTGGTCGGCATGGGATCGGTCACACGCGCATGGCAACAGAGTCTGCCGTTACAACTCTGGGAGCGCATCCATTTAACACAGGTGTAGATCAATGTCTCGTACATAACGGATCACTTTCCAACCATAACTCCTTACGTCGCAAATTAAAGAGAGAAGGAATTCATACAGAAACAGAAAATGATACTGAGGTAGGAGCTGCGTATTTAACTTGGAAAATTAAAAACGGTGCAAGTTTAGGTGAAGCGCTTGAAAGCGCTCTAAATGATTTGGACGGTTTTTTCACTTTTTTAGTTGGAACTGAGAACGGATTTGGGGTTGTTCGGGATCAGATAGCGTGTAAACCAGCGGTTATGGCTGAAACCGAACAGTATGTTGCCTTCGGAAGTGAGTATCAAGCTTTGGTGGGTTTACCAAAAATTGAGGGTGCCCATGTTTGGGAACCTGAGCCTGCAACAGTATATTTTTGGAAACATTAAAATGCCACAATTTGATTTACAAAAACATGGTCTTAGAAGTCTTAATGGAGTCTTACAGGAAAAGAAAAAGGAAACTAACGAAATATCATGGGAGGTAATTAATCCAAAGGGTAGTCATGCAATTGCTGTTGGGATAGACTCACCTATCGAAGTGATCATTACAGGCTCTACCGGCTACTATTGCGGTGGAATGAATCAGCACGCTAAGATAACGGTGAAAGGCTCAGTGGGTCCTGGTGTGGCAGAAAATATGATGAGTGGTAAAGTTGTAATTGAGGGTGATGCCAGTCAATATGCCGGGGCTACTGGTCAAGGAGGTCTACTAGTCATAAAGGGAAACGCCTCTTCTCGTTGTGGAATTTCAATGAAAGGCATAAATATCGTAGTTCATGGAAATATTGGGCACATGTCCGCGTTTATGGCTCAATCAGGTAATCTTATTGTTTGTGGTGATGCTGGAGATGCTTTAGGTGACAGTCTCTACGAAGCAAAATTATTTGTCCGCGGAAGTGTGAAAAGTTTGGGGACTGATTGTGAACAGAAGGAAATCCGCCCCGAACACGTAGAGCTACTTAAAAAATTACTTTTGGAAGCTGAATGTGATGCAAAACCTGAAGAATTTAAGCGATATGGATCTGCAAGAAAATTATACAATTTTAACATCGATAATTCAGATGCATACTGAGGATAGATTTGATGAATAAATCGGAAAAGTTGGCCAGACCGCTTACCACTCCAAGATACTCGGCAACATTTTCAAACGATGTCAACAGTGATATTCGGCGTGCAGCCGCTACAGGTATCTATGATATCAGGGGTGGCGGAGCAAAAAGAAAGCTTCCAACCTTTGATGATTTGCTATTCCTCGGCGCCTCTATTTCGAGATA